>NZ_CP025682.1:1290204-1935307 GCF_002872475.1 Pseudazoarcus pumilus | reverse complement strand
TCGTCATGCCCCCAGGTTCGCCGCGACGATTTCGTTCAGTGCGTCGGCCACCTCGGGGTCGTCGGTGAGGCTCTCGACGATGGCGACTCGGCAGGCCGTGCGCGGCGCGAGTCCGCTGCGCACCATCTGCGCGGCGTAGATCAGCAATCGCGTACTCGCCGCTTCCTCGAGGTCGTGCTCGGTCAGGGTGCGCAGTGCGCGTGCAATGGACGTGAGCTTCTGCGCCAGTTCGGGCGTGCAGCCGGTCTCGCCGATGATGACCGACTGCTCGTGCTCGGCGGTGGGGAAGTCGAAGCGCAAGCTGACGAAACGCTGGCGCGTCGAGGGCTTCATGCCCTTGAGCAGGTTCTGGTAGCCGGGGTTGTAGGACACCACCAGCATGAAGGACGGCGGCGCCTCGATCAGCTCGCCGGTGCGCTCCAGCGGGAGGATGCGGCGATCATCCGCCAGTGGGTGCAGCACCACGGTGGTGTCCTTGCGCGCCTCGACCACTTCGTCGAGGTAGCAGATGCCGCCCTCGCGCACGGCGCGGGTCAGCGGGCCGTCGCACCACACCGTCTCGCCGTCGCCGATGAGGTGGCGGCCGACCAGGTCGGCGGCGGTCAGGTCGTCGTGGCAGGACACGGTGTACAGCGGCAGGTTCAGCCTTGCGGCCATGTGCGCGACGAAGCGTGTCTTGCCCACGCCGGTGGGACCCTTGATGAGCAGCGGCAGGCGATTCTTCCAGGCGTGCTCGAAGATCTCGATCTCGTCGGCGACCGGCGCGTAGAACGGGGTTGCGAGTGCGGGGACGGGGGCGTTCATGGGGTCAGACCTCTCCAGTAAGCAAGCGCGATGAGTGCGATGACGGCGATCAGCCATCCCAGGGTGAGCGCGCGCCACAGCAGCGGGGCATGGCGCAGGGCCATGTAGTCGAGCAGGATCAGCGCCCCCTTGACCAGAGCGAAACCGAACAGCATGGCGAAGATGGCCGGGCCGGCCGCGCCGGTTTCGCCGAGCCACCAGGCCACTGCGGTGGCGGCGAGCAGGAACAGCCAGATCAGGGTCGCGCGTTGCGGGGTGGCGTGTGCGGTCATCGGCTTACCTCATCACATAGACCAGCGGAAACAGCACCAGCCACACCAGATCGACCATGTGCCAGTAGGCCGCGCCGGTTTCCATGCCGTGCAGTTCGCGGCGGTTGTAGCGGCCGGCGCGGGCGTTGTTCCACAGCGCCACCAGAATCACCAGCCCCAGCAGCACATGCATGAAGTGGAAGAAGGTCAGCGACAGGTAGAACATGTGGAAGGTCGAGGACGACAGGCTGATGCCGGCGGCGTAGGCCGACGCGTATTCGGCGGACTTGACCGCGACGAAGCCGGTGCCGCAGCCGATGGCGGCGAGCAGCCAGCGCGCGGCAATGGCGCTGTGGTCGGTCGCGGCGGCCTGCACCGCACGCACGACGAAATAGCTCGATGTGAGCAGCAGCACGGTGTTGATGGCGCCGGCATCGCGGTCGAGCGCGGCCTGCTGCAGCGTGAAGGCCTCGACGTCGGCCGAGCGCGCAAAGGCGTAGGCGGCGAAGAACAGGCCGAAGACCAGCAGTTCGGCGAGGATGAAGAACCAGATCGCAAGATCGCCGGCCAGCCGGAGCTCGCAGGCGGGCTGGTCGTCGGAACGGGGCAGGGTCAGTGGCCTTGTCATGGCTGCAGTCTAGGTGTGGGCGCGTTTTTCCCGTTTGATCGGGATTAATTGAGCGGTGCGAAACGAGGCGGGCGGCCGAGGCCGCCCGTCTCATCTCACGGGATCGCGTGTGTCACGCGGTCTGCGGGGTGGTGACCTCGACGCGCGCCGGTGCGCCCTTGACGAAGAAGCTCACCACATAGGTCACCAGACCGATGCCGAAGATCACGCCGGCCCACAGTCGCATCCAGTAGAACAGTGCGACCTGGTCCTGCACCATCATGAAGGGCTGCGGGGCATCGGCGACGCGCTGCAGCCATACCTGCAGGATGCCGGCGGCGGTCAGGAACAGCGTGATGAAGACCATCGATACGGTCATCAGCCAGAAGCTCCACATCTCCACCACCTGTGCGCGATTGCTGTTGGCCTCGCGTCCGCGCAGGATCGGCATGGCATAGCTGATGATGGCGATGACCACCATCACGTAGGCACCGTAGAAGGCCATGTGACCGTGTGCCGCGGTGATCTGCGAGCCGTGGGTGAAGTAGTTCACCGGGGCCAGGGTGTGCAGGAAGCCCCATACGCCGGCACCCAGGAAGGCCATCACGCCGGTACCCAGCGCCCACAGCACGGCCGCCTTGTTGGGATGCTCGCGGCGACGACGGTTGACCATGTTGAAGGCGAACACCGTCATGGCGAAGAAGGGCAGCGGCTCGAGCGCCGAGAACAGCGAGCCCCACCACTGCCAGTAGCCCGGCGTACCGATCCAGAAGTAATGGTGGCCGGTGCCGATGATGCCGGTGACCAATGCCAGCGTGATGATCACGTACAGCCATTTCTCGATCACTTCGCGGTCGACGCCGGTGGTCTTGATCAGCACGAAGGCGAGCAGCGCGGCCATGATCAGTTCCCACACGCCTTCCACCCACAGGTGCACCACCCACCACCAGAAGTACTTGTCGAGCACCAGGTTGGACGGGTTGTAGAAGGCGAACAGAAAGAAGATCGCCAGCCCCCACAGACCGATCAGCAGCACGATGTTGATGACCGTCTTGCGGCCCTTGAGCATGGTCATGCTGATGTTGTAGAGGAAGGCGAGCGCGACGACGACGATGCCGATCTTGGTCAGCAGCGGCTGCTCGAGGAACTCGCGCCCCATGGTGGCGAGCAGATTGTTGCCAGTGGCCTCAGCGAGCGTGTTGTAGTCGACGAACAGGTAGCCGAGGATGGTCAGCACGCCTGCGGTCAAAAACACCCAGAACAGCGCCAGCGCCAGTTTCGGGCTGTGCAGCTCGGTCTCGGCTTCCTCGGGCACGAGGTAGTAGGCCGCACCCATGAAGCCGAACAGCAGCCATACGATGAGCAGATTGGTGTGCACCATGCGGGCGATATTGAAGGGGATCTCGGGGAACAGGAAATCCCCGATGACATATTGCGTGCCGATGATCAGGCCGAACACGATCTGGCCCACGAACAGCGCGATGGCGGCGATGAAATAGGGCATCGCGACGGCCTGGGACGTGTATTTCAGTTGCATTGAATAATCCTCCGGAAATCAGGCAGTCGGCGCGATCAGCCCTCGATGTTGGGCGGCCAGTCCTGGGTGTTGATGCCGTTGGTGTACTTGAGGAATTCGACCAGATCGTCGAGTTCTTCCTCGGTCAGGTGGAACTGCGGCATCTGGCGACGACCGGGGGAGTTGGTCGGCATGGCCTGCATCCAGGCCTTGATGAAATCCGGTCCGCGACGCTCATAGACGTTGCCCAACTCGGGCGCGTAGTAGGCGCCTTCGCCGAGCAGCGTGTGGCAGCCCAGGCAGTTGCGCGTCTCCCAGATGTGCTTGCCGCGCGCGGCCGCTTCGGTGAGGTTGTGACGGTTGTCGGTTTCGGGCAGACCCTGGACGGTGTCGAAAGTCAGCCCCAGAAACAGCAAAAAGAAGAACACGGAACCGCCGTAGAAGACGTTCCGTGCCATCGCCTTGGTGAGCATGCCACTCATGCGTGCCTCCGCTATGCATTGAAACTATGCGTGATGAATGATCGATTGCGTGCTTGCGGAGTGCATTGTCCGAGGGCGGTCGCGACGCTCCCATGATCTGAATCAAGTGGGAAAATCCGTCGTTTTTGTGCGGATATCGGACAAAAAGAAAAGGGCGCTCCCGAGGGAACGCCCTTTGCTCGATGTGACCGGGGCGGGACTACACGCCCTGTTTGAGGCTGGCGGCGATGAAGTCGTCCAGGTCGCCGTCGAGCACGGCCTGGGTGTTGCCCACCTCGAAGTTGGTGCGCAGATCCTTGATGCGCGACTGGTCGAGCACGTAGGAGCGGATCTGGTGCCCCCAGCCGATGTCGCTCTTGGAGTCTTCCAGCGCCTGCTGCTCGGTCTGGCGCTTGCGCAGTTCGCTCTCGTACAGTCGCGCCTTGAGCATGGCCATCGCCGCGGCACGGTTCTTGTGCTGCGAGCGGTCGTTCTGGCACTGCACGACGATGCCGGTGGGCTCGTGCGTGATGCGGATCGCCGAGTCGGTCTTGTTGATGTGCTGGCCGCCGGCGCCGGATGCGCGGTAGGTGTCGACGCGCAGATCGGCCGGATTGATCTCGATTTCGATCGAGTCATCGACCTCCGGATACACGAACACCGAGCAGAAGCTGGTGTGACGACGCGCGTTCGAATCGAAGGGGCTCTTGCGCACCAGGCGGTGGATGCCGGTCTCGGTGCGCAGAAAGCCGTAGGCATGGTCGCCGTCGACCTTGAAGGTCGCGCTCTTGATGCCGGCAACCTCGCCTTCGGATTCCTCCAGCAATTCGGTGGTGAAGCCCTTGCGTTCGCAGTAGCGCAGATACATGCGCTCGAGAATGCCGGCCCAGTCCTGCGCCTCGGTGCCGCCCGCGCCGGCCTGGATCTCGACGAAGCACGGGCTCGGGTCCATCGGGTTGGAGAACATGCGGCGAAACTCGAGGTTGAGTACCTTGGCCTCCATCGTCGCCAGATCGGTCTCGACGGCGCCTATGGTGTCCTCGTCGTCCTCGGCTTCGGCCAGTTCGAACAATTCCCTGAGGTCGCGCGACATGCTTGCGATCTCGTCGAGCACGAGCACGACGTCCTCGAGCTGGCGCTTTTCCTTGCCCAGTTCCTGCGCGCGATCAGGGTCGTTCCAGACCGCCGGATCCTCGAGCGCGAGGTTCAGCTCACGCAGCCGGGTTGCCTTCTCGTCGTAGTCAAAGATACCTCCGCAGTTCCGCCCCGCGATCCGCGAGGTCGGTGAGTTTCTCGGCGAGGGCGTTGATGCGTTCGGCTTCCATCGTGTCTTCTTCGCTAGATTTGCAGATCGCGAAGTATACCGGCAGCGGCCGGTGCGAAGCGACCCGATGAAAAACGGCCGGGCAGGGCCGGCCGTTCGTGAAAGGCGGGTCGTGCGTCTCAGAACCTGTAGCCGAGCCCCACCATGAACACCCACGGATCGATGTCGACGTCGACCTTGACCGGGGCGCCGCCGAGCTTGGCGCGCGCGGTGGTGTCGATGTCGATGTGCCACACCGAGACGTTGAACAGCAGCCGGTCGTTGATCATGTAGTCGGAGCCGACCTGCAGCGCCAGACCCCAGGAATCGCTCAGGCTCAGGCCGGAGAAGCCGTTGGCCTTCTGTGCGCCGCTGAGCTTTTCGTCGAAGAAGGTCGTGTAGTTGATGCCGGCGCCCACATAGGGCTGCCAGCGCGATTCCGAAGGCATCGGGTAGTACTGCAGGGTGAGCGTCGGCGGCAGGTGCTTGACCTGGGCGAACTTGCCGTCGAAGCCGGACGCGCCGAGCGCCGCGTCGACGCCGCCGATGCCCACGCGATGGCTGAACGGGGTCGCCGCGAGCAGTTCCACGCCGATTTGGTCGGTGAGCTTGTAGGCGAAGGTCAGGCCGAGTTGGGTGTCGCTGCCGACCGTGGCCTTGGTGCCGGGCACGGCGCCGCCGCCGACCTCGATGCTGGAGCTGCTGTCATCCGGGGCGACATGGGCCGCACCGGCGCGGACGATGATGCTGCCGGCCTCGTGGGCCAGTGCGGGCGTGGCGGCGGCCAGTGCCGCGGCGAGAACCAGAACCTTCTTCATGGGGACTTTCCAACTGGGTTGCGGGAAAGCCCATCATATGGTTATGGTTTTTGCCGGTACTGATCCAGATCAAACACGCGCCCGATTCAGGCCGGCTCGAAGTGCTCGAACATCAGTTGCAGGCTGGTCACGCCGTTGTACTCGTTGGCCGACAGGCGGTAGGCGGCGTGGATCTGGCCCGGCGCCGCGTCGGCGAAGTTGAACTGGATGGCGTCGAAGCGCTGGCCGTTCTTCGATACCTGCAGTTTCAGGTGCTTTTCCTTGAGCAGGCGCTGCTTGTCGACGCGGAACACGTCGCTGAACACCGGCGCCGGAAAGCCGTGACCCCATACGTCCTGCTCGAGCAGGCGCGCCGCGTCCAGGCTCATCCAGGCCGACTCCAGTCCGCCGTCGGTGGCGATGCGGCGCGTGATGTCGGTGTCGCCCAGCAGTTCCTGCACCACGTCCTCGAACACCGCGGTGAATTCGGCGTGGTCCGTGTCGCGGATGGTCACGCCTGCAGCCGCCGCGTGGCCACCGAAGCGCAGCAGCAGCTCGGGTCGGCGCTTGCTCACCAGGTCGAGCGCGTCGCGCAGGTGCAGATCGGGGATGGAGCGCCCGGAGCCCTTCAGTTCGCCGTTCTGTCCGCGTGCGAAGGCGAAGGTGGGGCGGTTGAGCTTTTCCTTGATGCGTCCGGCGACGATGCCGATCACGCCCTGATGCCAGTCCGGCTCGTACAGGCTGACCGACAGCGTCTCGCCGGGGTCGAAGTCCATCAGACGCGCCAGCGCGTCTTCCTGCATGCCTTGCTCGATGTCGCGTCGCTCGCGGTTGAGACGGTCGAGATCCTGCGCGATGTTGAGCGCGCGGGCGGTGTCGTCAGTGACCAGGCATTCGATGCCCAGACTCATGTCGGAGAGCCGCCCGGCGGCGTTCAGGCGCGGACCCAGCGCGAAGCCCAGGTCGAAGCTCGACGCGCGCGAGGCGTCGCGTCCGGCCGCGGCGAACAGGGCACGCACGCCCGGCTGCATGCGTCCGCCGCGCATGCGCGCCAGCCCCTGCGAAACCAGAATGCGGTTGTTGCGGTCGAGCTTGACGACATCGGCCACCGTGCCCAGCGCCACCAGATCGAGCAGATTGCCCAGATTGGGTTCTGGCCGCTGCGTGAAGACGCCGCGCTCGCGCATCTCGGCGCGCAGTGCGAGCAGCACATAGAACATCACGCCGACGCCGGCCAGCGACTTGCTGGGGAAATCACAACCGGGCTGGTTGGGGTTCACGATCACGTCGGCCTCGGGCAGGGCCTCGCCCGGCAGGTGGTGGTCGGTGATCAGCGTGGCGATGCCAAGGCTGCGCGCGGCGGCCACGCCTTCGACGCTGGCGATGCCGTTGTCGACGGTGATGATCAGCTCGGGCTCCATGCGCGCGGCCAGTTCGACGATGGCCGGCGTCAGGCCGTAGCCGTATTCGAAACGGTTGGGCACCAGGTAGTGCACATCCGCGCCCATTGCGCGCAGGCCGCGCAGGGCCACCGCGCAGGCGGTCGCGCCGTCGCAGTCGTAGTCGGCGACGACGACCATGCGCGCGCCGGCTTCGATGGCGTCGGCGAGCAAAAGCGCGGCTTCGTGCGCGCCGGTGAGCGCGTCCGGCGGGATCAGGCCGGAGAGGGTGTAGTCGAGTTCGTCACGACGCCTGACGCCGCGTGCGGCGTAGATGCGCGCGAGCAGCGGGTGCACGCCGGCATCGACGAGGGCCTGCACGATCGGAAAATGCGTCTGTCGGGGCTGGATGACGGACATGCGGAAAAGGGCCGGGAAGGGGACTGCGGAATGCGCCGCAGTCTAGCACGCAGCGCCCATCGGGCCGGGCGCGGCAACGGCTTGTCACACGCCGTGCGCGGGCTTGCGGCACAATGACGCCTTTTCACGCGAACGAGCCGGATGCGTTACGAAGTCCTCGTCGGCCTGCGATACACCCGCTCGCGCAAGCGCGCGCAAGGTCGCAACCGTTTCATCTCCTTCATCTCGCTGGTGTCGATGATCGGCACCGGGCTGGGCGTGGCGGCGCTGATCGTCGTCTTGTCGGTGATGAACGGTTTTCAGGAGGAGTTGCGCACGCGCATCCTCGGCGTGGCCTCGCACGTGCAGGTCGTCGGCTACGAGGGCGAGATCGAGGACTGGCCGCAGGTCGCCGACGAGGCCATGCGCCACCCCGACGTGCTCGCTTCCGCGCCCTACGTGCAGGAGCAGGGCATGCTCGCCTTCGACCAGGAGGTGCGTGGCACCATGGTGCGTGGTGTGCTGCCGGCCGAAGAGGACGGAGTCGCGGATTTTTCGCAGTACATGCGTGCCGGCAGCCTGCAAGCGCTCGAGGCCGGGCGCTTCGGCGTCGTCCTGGGCCGTGACCTGGCTTTCGCACTGCGTGCCGAACTGGGCGACAAGATCACGCTGATCGCGCCGCAGGGCCTGGTCACGCCCGCCGCGGTGATGCCGCGCGTGCGCCAGTTCGAGATCGTCGGCATCTTCGACGCCGGCATGTACGAATACGACTCCGGTCTGGCGCTGATCCACATGCGCGACGCGCAGGCGCTGTACCGCCTGGGCGAGGGTGTGAGCGGTGTCCGCCTGAAGCTCGACGACCTGTTCGCCGCGCCGCGCGTGGTGCGCGAGCTGGCATCGATGATCAGCGCGCCGGCCTATGTCACCGACTGGACGCGCAGCCACGCCAACTTCTTCCGCGCCGTGCAGCTGGAGAAGACGATGATGACCATCATCCTGTTCCTGATCGTCGCGGTCGCCGCGTTCAACATCGTGTCGACGCTGGTCATGGCGGTGCAGGAGAAGAACGCGGACATCGCCATTCTGCGCACGCTGGGCGCGAGTCCACGCTCGATCATGTCGATCTTCGTGCTGCAGGGCGCGATCATCGGCGTGGTCGGCCTGGTCGGCGGTACGCTTGGCGGCCTGCTGCTCGCGACCAATCTGGACATCGTGATCCCGTGGCTGGAGACCGTGACCGGCGCGACGCTGTGGAACAAGGAGATCTACTACATCAAGGAACTGCCCTCGAAGGTGCTGCCGGCGGACGTGCTGACGATCGTGTCGCTGTCCTTCGTGCTCACGCTGGTGGCGACGCTGTATCCGAGCTGGCGCGCCTCGCGCGTCAATCCGGCGGAGGCGCTGCGCTATGAGTGAATCGAATGTGCCGGTGCTGCGCTGCGAGGGCCTGGGCAAGGTCTATCGCGAAGGCGACGACGCGCTCGCGGTGCTGAGCGACGTTCATCTGGAGATCGGCCGCGGCGAACGCCTGGCCATCGTCGGCGCCTCGGGTTCGGGCAAGAGTACGCTGCTGCACCTGCTCGGTGGTCTGGACATGCCCAGCCACGGACGGGTCGCCCTCAACGGACGCGACTTCTCGACGATGAGCGATGCCGAGCGCGGGCGCCAGCGCAACGAAGTGCTGGGCTTCGTCTATCAGTTCCACCACCTGCTGGCCGAGTTCTCGGCGCTCGAGAACGTCGCCATGCCGCTCTACATCCGCCGCATGGATCGCGCCCAGGCCGACGAGCGCGCCGCCGCCATGCTGCGCGAGGTGGGTCTGGGCGCGCGCCTGAATCACTCTCCGGGCGAGCTCTCCGGAGGCGAGCGCCAGCGCGCGGCGATTGCACGCGCGCTGGTCACCGAGCCGGCCTGCGTGCTCGCCGACGAGCCCACCGGCAACCTCGACCGGCGCACGGCCGAGGCCGTGTTCGACCTGATGCTCGGGCTCAACGAACGTCACCGCACCAGCTTCGTGATCGTCACCCACGACGAGGCGCTCGCACGGCGGGCGCAGCGCACGGTGAGGCTAGAGGACGGGCGGCTGGTGGCCTAGCAGGGTGATGCAAAACTACTGCGGTGGCCATCTGCGGCGTTGCGTGGTGCTCGCTCCCTCGCCTACCTTCAGGGTTGTCTCGGTCGCTGTGCGCCGCGCGCCTTGCATCTGACCATCCTCGCTACGTTCTGCATCACCCTGCTAGCCGCCGGATTCGCGTTCGCGCCGCATCGAGCGTGCCCGCCAGGCGCGGATGAGGTGCCAGCGATACAGGCCGCGCACTGCGAAATAGCCGGCGATTGCCAGCGCACCCGCGAGCAGGACGAGCCCGATCACCAGCGGCTTCCCAAGCCCCACGCTCCACTGCAGCAGTTCCATGGCCCAGACGCTCAAGGCCATGTCATCCATCGGTGGCGGATCGACGAAGTCCGACGCCTGTCCGCCGGTCACGACCACCCCGATCACGTAGGCGACAAAATACAGCGGCACGATGGTCAGCGGGTTCGAATAGAGCGTTGTGACCAGCGCCAGCGGCAGGTTGACGCGGGCCAGGATGCAGACGATTGCGGCGCTGAGCATCTGAAACGGACCGGGAATCAGGCCGCAGAACAGCCCCACCGCGACTGCCCCTGCCGCCGAGTGACGATTCAGGTGCCACAGACGCGGATGCAGCAGCGAGTTCGCGAACGGTCGCAACCAGCGGTTGGTGTGCACCGTCTCGTGGCTTGGCAGGAAGCGTCTGAAGGTCTTGCGCATCGTTGCGACGGTGGCTTTGTGCGGGCGATCGCTCGGCCCGACTTGTTCCTGTTTGATGCTGTCGGCATGATGCCTGCATCATGCGTGTGTCGATCCTCGCTTTCGCGTTCGGTGTGCTCGTCCTGCAGAATCTGCCGACGCTGCCGTCACGCGCGGCACTGATCGTGACGACGATTCTAGTCGCGATCGGGGTCGCGCTGTGCTGCGTGCGAGCGCCGCGCCCTGCACGCACGGCCGCACTTGCCATCACCGCGTTCGCCGTCGGCTCCGGTTGGGCCGGGTGGCGGGCCGAGTGGCGTCTGGCCGAGGCGCTGCCGATGACTTCCGAGGCGCGCGACGCGGTGGTGACGGGCGTCGTCGATGGCCTGCCCGAAGAACTCGAGCGGGGTGTGCGCCGTTTCGTGTTCTCGGTCGAGACGAGCGATGCCGGCGTGCCGTCGCGCGTGCGACTGTCGTGGTATCCGTCGCGCGGCGAGCGCGTGCCCGACATCCGCGCGGGGCAGCGCTGGCGACTGGTGGTGCGACTCAAGCGGCCGCACGGTCTGCTCAATCCGGGCGGCTTCGATTACGAGGGCTGGCTGCTGCAGCGCGGTATCCGTGCGAGCGGCTATGTGCGTGAGGACGCGCGCAACGCCCGGCTCGACGAGTTCGCGCCGGGATTCATGAGCGGCGTGCATCGCGTGCGCGAAGCGGTGCGCGAGCGCCTGCGTGCGGATCTGGGCGACGCTCCGCATGCCGGTATGGTGATTGCGTTGGCGGTAGGCGATCAGCGCGGCATTGAAAGCGAACACTGGGAGGTGTTTCGCCGTACCGCGGTGGGGCATCTGGTGGCGATCTCGGGCCTGCACGTGTCCCTGGTCGCGCTGGCCGTCGGCGGACT
This sequence comes from Pseudazoarcus pumilus, assembly GCF_002872475.1. Classification (GTDB taxonomy): domain Bacteria; phylum Pseudomonadota; class Gammaproteobacteria; order Burkholderiales; family Rhodocyclaceae; genus Pseudazoarcus; species Pseudazoarcus pumilus. The sequence goes on along the minus strand of NZ_CP025682.1, from coordinate 1,924,119 downwards.
GGCCGGCGGGTTGTGGCGGCGTCGGCCGCGGCTGGTGGTGCGCGTGCCGGCACGTCGCGTCGCGGCGCTTTGCGGGCTGGTGGCGGCCACGGCTTACGCGCTGCTCGCCGGGCTGGGGCTGCCCACGCAGCGGGCGCTGATCATGCTCGCGGTGGCCGCGCTGGCGCTTGCGGCCGGGCGCGAGAGCGCACCCGGGCGCGTGCTGGCCTTGGCCCTGGCTGCGGTCCTGATCTTCGACCCGTGGGCGGTGCTCGCGGGCGGCTTCTGGCTGTCCTTCGGCGCGGTCGCCGTGATCGTGCTCGTCGCCTCCGGTCGTCTCGAGCAGCGCGGCGCACTGCATTCGGCGGTGCGCATCCAGCTGGCCATCACGCTGGCGCTCGCCCCGGTGCTGCTTGCGCTGTTCGGCGCCGTGTCGGCGGTCGGGCCGCTGGCCAATGCCTTCGCGATTCCGCTGGTGAGCTTCGTGATCGCGCCGCTGGTGCTGCTGTCCATCGTCGTGCCCGTGCCCTGGTTGCCCGCGCTGGCCCACACCGTGACCGGCTGGATGATGGCCGCCCTCGAATGGCTCGCGGCATTGCCGTTCGCGCTTTGGCATGCGCCGGCCGCGCCCTTGCCCGTGCTCGTGTGTGCCGTCGCGGCGACCTTGTGGCTGCTGATGCCGCGCGGCACGCCCGGCAAGGTGGCGGCGGCGCTCGCGCTGCTACCGCTGTTCGTGTGGTCGCCCGCGCGTCCGCTCGCGGACGGCTTTCGCGCGATGGTTTTCGACGTCGGGCAAGGGCTGGCCGTGCACGTGCAGACCGCGCGCCATGACTTGCTCTTCGACACCGGGCCGCCGTACGGGCCGGTGTCCGACGCCGGCGCGCGCGTGATCTTGCCCGCGTTGCGCTCGGCCGCCGTGGGGCGGCTGGATGCGCTGGTGCTCTCGCACGGTGACGCCGATCACGTCGGCGGAGCAGCGTCGCTGATCGGCGAAATGCCGGTCGAGCACCTGTGGCTGGGCTCCGGTGCGCATCGGCGCGCGGGGCTGAATCGGGCGGGGACGCCGTGCGTCGCGGGCGAGGGCTGGGAGTGGGACGGTGTGCGTTTCGAGTTTCTGCATCCACAGTCAGGCGAGCGGCCGGCGCGGCGCAACGAGGGTTCATGCGTGCTGCGCGTGGTCGCGCCCGGCGGCACGCTGCTGCTGCCGGGTGATATCGGCGCGCCCTCCGAGCGGGATCTGACCAAACGCGATGCACTCGCGCTGGCGAGCGACGTCGTGGTCGTTGCGCATCACGGCAGCCGCGGTTCGAGCGCGCCGGCCTTCGTCACGGCCAGCGGGGCGCGCCATGCGATCCACGCGGTAGGCAACCTGAATCGCTATCGCCATCCGCACCCGGACGTGTGGTCGCGCTGGGCGCGGGCCGGCGCGCGCAACTGGCGCACGGACGCCCAGGGGGCGATCCTCGTCGAGGTGGATTCGCGCGGGGTCGAGGTGTCGGCATGGCGCGAACGCCATCCGCGATACTGGCACGGGCGCTGAAGCCAGCCGGCGATCGTTCAGTCCTTCGCGTCGTTCGCGCGAAATCGGATCGAGGCCGAGTTGATGCAATAGCGCAGGCCGGTCGGTGGCGGTCCGTCCTCGAAGACATGACCCAGATGCGCGCCGCACTGTTCGCACAGCACTTCGGTACGCAACATGCCGTGCGAGGTGTCGCGTTCTTCCTCGACGTTGTCCGGCGCCGCCGGTATCCAGAAGCTCGGCCAGCCGCAGCCGGCGTCGAACTTGTGCTCGGAGTGGAACAGCGGGGCGTCGCAGCACACGCAGCGGTATTCGCCGGCCTTCCAGTGATCCCAGTACTCGCCGGAGAAGGCGGGTTCCGTGCCCTTCCAGCGCGTGACGCGAAACTGCTCCGGCGTGAGTTGCTCGGCCCATTCGGTGTCCGGCTTTTCGACCTTGCGGTTCATGTCGTCGGCTCCGTTCAATGCAGGTGGCGCGGGGTCTGTTCGCCGTGCTCGTCGGGCATCTCGGCGTGTACGGTCTCGCCGTCGGCCGACGGATACATCGGTGCGCCGCAGTCGTCGCAGTACTCCAGCGGGAAGCGGTGGTCGAGATAGACGATGTCGGCGACGCCGCAGTCGCGCAGCACGGCCTCGATCTGTGCCGGGATGTCGGCGTTCTCGTCTTCGGCGCCGAGCAGCGGCCACACCACGCCGTGCACCACCGCCGTGTCGTCGTCGCGTCGCGAGAAGCCGATGCGGTATTCCTCGAGTTCGCGATCGTGGAAGGGCGCGATGACCGCGCGCAGGTTGGTCGCTGGCGTCTCCAGCTCGGCGCCGAGGAAGGCTACCGAGGCACGGATCGCGTAGGGTCGGCTTTCGCGGTCGGCCTCGCGGCTGGCAGCGAAATAGGCCTCGGGCAACACCACTTCGGTTGCACAGCCGGGCAGCAGCGGGGCCAGACAGGCGCCGCCCTGGCTGCGCCAGCGGTCGAGTGCGTCGTCGCGGCTGTCGCCGGGTTGCTGCCAGGCGAAGAAGGGCTTGTCGCGCGGTACCGCGATGGCGGCCAGCAGATAGCGCGTGTCCGACAGGAAGTGCGCGGTGTCGGGCATGCCTTCGGTCTCGATCTTGAGGTCGCTGCCGGCCAGCGCGGCGCGACCCAGCGCGGCGGCGAACTCGGCCGTGGCGCAATAGCCACGCGGCAGCTGGTCCGGGCTGAACAGGTAGTCGGCGAGCGCGAGCTTGGCGTCCGAGGCGAGAATGTGGGCCGACAGGTGTACGCGCAGATTGGCGAGCACCGCCGGCGGGATGGCGTTGGCCGGAATGCGGAAACGCGACCACGCGAGAATCGGCGCGCCGATGAGCAGCACGTCGTGCGCGTCGTCGATGCGTCCGCCGGTCTCGGCGCGCGATTCGATGAAGTCGGCCAGTTCCTCGTAGCCGCGGGCGTTCTTGGCATACAGGTGGTCGAGCGCGGTGTTGAGCGCTTCCTCGTCATGTTCGGCGAGCAGGCCGTCGACGGTGTCGACCAGCTGGCGATCCCACCAGCGGTCTTCGGCGAGGCTGCCCGATTCGGCCAGGCCGGTCGCGAGCCAGATCAGGTGTTCGGTGTCGCGGCCGATGCCGCCGCGACGCTTCTGTCGGTTTCTCTTCATTGTGTCCTTCACATGAACCTGCCGCGCGGCGCCATGCCGGGGGCGGATGAACGGGTCACCAGGCGTGACCTTCGAGGTCGATGGCCTGCATGATGGTAGCGGAGATTTCCTCGATCGATTTGGTCGTCGAGTCGATCCAGGGAATGCCTTCGCGGCGCATCATCTTCTGCGCCGCGGTGGTCTCGTGTCTGCAGTTGGGCAGCGAGGCGTACTGGCTGCCCGGGCGCCGCTCCTCGCGGATCAGCGCGAGGCGCTCGGGCGCGATGGTGAGGCCGAACAGCTTGCCGCGGTGGGGGGCGATCGCGCCGGGCAGACGGTTGCGCTCGAAGTCTTCCGGAATCAGCGGATAGTTCGCGGCCTTGATGCCGAACTGCATTGCCAGATAGAGGCTGGTCGGCGTCTTGCCGGAACGCGATACGCCCACCAGGATGACGTCGGCGGCGTCGAGCCCGTTGTCCGACGAGACGCCGTCGTCGTGGGCCATGGCATAGTTGATTGCCTCGATGCGTGCCTGGTAGTTGCCGCTGCTGGCCATCCCGTGGGACAGGCCGGCGATGTGCGACGCCTGCATCTGCAGCTCGCTCTCGAGCGGGCCGATGAACTGGTCGAAGAGGTCGATGTAGAGTGCGTCGGCCACACGCAGTGCGTCGATGATCTGCGGGTCGACCAGCGTGCTGAACACGATCGGGCGCACGCGATCGCGCTCGGCGGCTGCGCGAATCTGGCGCGCGCAGTCCTGGGCGCGCTCGCGGTCGGTCACGAACGGCAGGCGCACCCCGTGGACCTTGGCGTCCGGAAACTGCGTGAGCAGGCTGTGGCCGAGCGTCTCGGCGGTGATGCCGGTACTGCCGGAGATGAAGAAGGCGGTGCGCCGGGCGGGATTCGACATCGTTCGCTTCAGAAAAAATTGACCTGAGTCAATACGGGACTCTACAGTAGTGCACCGCAGCAAAGCGCAATAGAATCGCCGCAAGTTCCGATTCCAACCGTCTCGCGAGGATCCCGTCATGGCCCGCTACGTCATCCCCTTCTCCGAACTGCGCATGACCGACGTCGAGCAGGTCGGTGGCAAGAACGCCTCCCTGGGGGAGATGATCAGCCAGTTGCCCGACAGCGTGCGCGTGCCCGGGGGCTTCGCGACCACGGCCGACGCCTACCGCGAGTTTCTCGCCCATCAGGGGCTTGCCGAACGCATTCGCGCGGCGCTCGCCGCGCTCGACGTCGATGACGTGGTCGCGCTCGCGGAAGTCGGCGCGAAGATCCGCGGCTGGATCGTCGACACCCCGTTCCCCGAGCGCCTGGAGCAGGAGATCCGCAGCGCCTACGAGGCGCTCACGGCCGACGGCGAGGGCAGCTTCGCCGTGCGTTCCTCGGCGACCGCCGAAGATCTGCCCGACGCCTCGTTCGCGGGCCAGCAGGAAACCTTCCTGAATATACACGGCTACGAGGAGATCCTTCACGCGATCAAGGAAGTGTTCGCCTCACTGTACAACGACCGCGCCATCGCCTACCGCGTTCACAAGAGTTTCGACCACGACGTGGTCGCGCTGTCGGCCGGCGTGCAGCGCATGGTGCGCTCGGATACCGGTGCTTCCGGCGTGATGTTCACGATCGACACCGAGTCGGGCTTCGCCGACGTGGTGTTCATCACCGCATCCTGGGGTCTGGGCGAGACGGTGGTGCAGGGCGCGGTCAACCCGGACGAGTTCTACGTGCACAAGCCCAAGCTCGCCGAAGGCAAGCCGGCCATCGTGCGCCGCAGCCTCGGCTCCAAGCTGATCCGGATGGAGTTCACCGACGCGCGCCAGGCGGGCAAGTCGGTGCGCACCGTCGACGTCTCCGACGAGGAGCGCAACCGCTTCTCCCTGACCGACGAGGAGGTGCTCGAGCTGGCGCGTTACGCGGTGATCATCGAGCAGCACTATGGCCGCCCGATGGACATCGAATGGGGCAAGGACGGCGAGGACGGCAAGCTCTACATCCTGCAGGCGCGCCCCGAAACGGTGAAGTCGCAGGACGTGGCGCACCGCATGGAGAAATACCGCCTCAAGCAGTACGGCAAGGCGCTCACGCACGGACGCGCGATCGGCCAGAAGATCGGTCACGGCCCGGTGCGGGTGGTCGCCAGCGCCACCGAGATGAGTCGCGTGCAACCCGGCGACGTGCTCGTGACCGACATGACCGACCCCAACTGGGAGCCGGTCATGAAGCGCGCCTCGGCCATCGTCACCAACCGCGGCGGACGCACCTGCCATGCCGCGATCATCGCGCGTGAACTGGGCATTCCGGCCATCGTCGGCTGCGGCAACGCCACCGAGGTGCTCGAAGAGGGCAGCGAGGTCACGGTCTCGTGTGCCGAAGGTGACACCGGCCATGTGTACCGCGGCAAGCTCGAGTTCGAAGTGGTCTCAACCGATACCGGCAACCTGCCCGACATCCCGTTGAAGATCACGATGAACGTGGGCAACCCCGAGCTGGCCTTCGAGTTCGCGCAGCTTCCCAACCACGGCGTCGGCCTGGCACGGTTGGAGTTCGTGATCAACAACATGATCGGCATCCACCCCAAGGCCATTCTCGACATCGAGCGCGTGCCGGCGAGCCTGCGCGAAGAGATTCAGCGTCGTTCGCGCGGCTACGCCAGCCCGCGCCAGTTCTACATCGACAAGCTCGCCGAGGGTGTCGCCACCATCGCCGCGGCGTTCTGGCCCAAGGCGGTGATCGTGCGCACCTCGGACTTCAAGTCGAACGAGTATCGCAAGCTGCTCGGCGGCGAGATCTACGAGCCCGAGGAAGAGAACGCCATGCTCGGTTTTCGCGGGGCCTCGCGCTACATCGCGCCGGACTTCCGCGACTGCTTCGAGATGGAATGCGCTGCGCTCAAGAAGGTGCGCAACGACATGGGGCTCACCAATGTCGAGATCATGATCCCCTTCGTGCGTACGCTGGGCGAGGCCGATGCGGTGATCGAGCTGCTCGCGGGCAACGGTCTCGAGCGCGGGCGCGATGGCCTGCGGCTGGTGATGATGTGCGAGATCCCCTCCAATGCGCTGCAGGCCGACGCCTTCCTCGAGCGCTTCGACGGCTTTTCCATCGGCTCCAACGACCTCACTCAACTCACCCTCGGTCTGGACCGCGATTCGGGACTGGTGGCGAACGCCTTCGACGAGCGCGACCCCGCGGTGAAGATGCTGCTGTCCATGGCCATCCGCGCCTGCAACAAGGCAGGCAAGTATGTCGGCATCTGCGGGCAGGGGCCGTCGGATCACGCCGATTTCGCAGAATGGCTGATGGACGAGGGCATCCAGAGCCTGTCGCTGAATCCGGATACCGTGGTGGACACCTGGCTGGCCCTGGCCGCCCATCGCCGCGCCTGAGCGGCTTGCCGCAGGGACGCGGGAGGGGGCCGTCCTTCCCCGCGTGACCGCGCTCATCGTGAGACGCCGAAGCCGCTTGCGGTGACGTGGTTTTTTGGTGTTAGACTGGCGTCGGTTTTTTTGTTGCGGCAAATGCGGTTTGTTACAAATCCGCCACTTGCGGCACTCCGGATAATGCCCTGCCGATATTTCGGCATGCGTCCATCACGTGGAGGACATGGATGGCGTTCGTCATTCTTTCCGCCAGCGCGCTGACCCGTTCGAAGCCGCGCACGCTGAGCATGCGTGCGGTCGTCGGCATCGCATCGCTGGTCACGCTGCTCGTGCTGGCGGCGGGCATTGCAGTCGGATATGGGGTCGGTCGTGAAGGGCCGGCCCTTTTTGCGTCTGCGAATGCCGAACCCCGGCCTGTGACGAGGGCCGGTGCGGCGAACGAGTCCACCACCGACAACCGGCTGCTGATCGATCGTTTCGGCGAACTCTCCGGCCGCATGATGCAACTCGAAGCCGAGGCCATGGATCTGGCCTTTCGCATCGGGCTGATCAAGCAGGCCGGCGATCGCGCCGATGTCGATGAACCCAAGGCAGGGCGTGTCGCCAAGACGCCGCCGGGCTCGCCCGCCGGTGGCCCTTTGTTCAGGCCCGACGGCGTCGAGCCGCTGCCGGTTCCGCTGCTCCCGAACGGATCGCGCTCGGTCGAACTGGGTGACGGGCTCGAGCAGATCGAATCGAGCATCGAACGCATCACCGACCTGATCGCCGAGCTCGACCGCACCGTGGTCGCGCTGAATCTGCAGCACATGGCCCGACCCGGCCGCGAGCCGGTGCGCGGTCGTGCGGTGGTCTCGTCCTTCGGCAACCGCATCGACCCGTTCACGCGCAAGCGCGCCTTCCACAGCGGCATCGACTATCCGGCGCCGCCGGGCACGCCGATCCACGCCAGCGCGGGCGGTCGCGTCATCTTCGCCGGCTATCGCCGGGCGTATGGCAATACGGTCGAGGTCGATCACGGAGGCGGGCTGGTCACGCGCTACGCCCACGCCTCGAAAGTCCTCGTCAAGGTCGGTCAGGTCGTGATGCCCGGCGAGCAGATCGCCAGGGTCGGCTCGACCGGGCGTTCGACCGGTCCGCACCTGCACTTCGAGATCCTGCGCGACGGTCGCTTCATCGACCCGAAAGTCTATCTCGCGCAGTTCTGACCGGCGACGACGATGGCCACCCGCAAGCGTTCGCTCAGTCACGCCCTGTCGGCCGGGCGCATCACGCTGACGACCGAGCACACGGTGCGCCGCTCGCGGCGTCGCTGGATGCTGCTGCTGCTGGTCTCGGCCTCCGTCGGAGCCATCATTTTCCAGCTGACCATGCAGCGGCTGTCCGACGTGCGCACCGCGATGCTCGTCGACACCAACCAGGCCCTGCGCGAGGAACTGGAAGGCACTCAGGCCGAGCTGGAACGCGCGCTGCTCGATCTGGAACTGTCGTCGGTGACGCGTGCGGAGCTCGAACGCCAGCTGATCGTGCTCACCGAGCAGCACAAGCAGTTGCGCGAGGAACTCGAATTCGTCAAGTCCGCCGCGGTGCGTCCGCGCGGCAACTGACCCGTCACAAGGGGGTGGATCCATGTTCGGCAGCAAGAAGAAGGGCGCCATCGAGGTCGCGAAACTTTCCAGCCTGATCGCCGACAACCTGCACATCGTCGGCGACGTGCATTTTTCCGGTGGCCTGCGCGTCGATGGCAGCATCGAAGGCAATGTCATCGGCAAGCCCGGAGGCAAGGGGCTGGTGGTGCTCAGCGAGAAGGGCAGCATCACCGGCAAGGTCCAGGCCTATGATGCGGTCATCAACGGTACGATCTGCGGCGACATTGACGTCGAACATTTCCTCGAACTGCAGTCGAATGCCAACGTGACCGGCAACCTGCGCTATCGCCAGTTGCAGATGGACTGCGGTGCCACCGTCGACGGCAAGCTGATGCGTGTGCACGAGGTCGAGTCGGCGGACGCCCGGCGTGGTGCGAGCGCGGCATCGGAAGCCGGCACAGCGGCGGCCGCCGCGCCGGTGTTGCGGACCGCGTCGGCGCGCGTCGAGCCCGCGCCGGCGGGTTCTCCGGGCATCGAGCCGCGTCCGATCAGCGAGCCGCGTGCCTCGCGCCCCGCCGCGTTGCGCGACGGCGAGAACGAGCCGTCGGAGAAGGGCGTCAAGGAGCGCAGCGCGGCCGCGACGCGCTGATCGCGCTTCTCGGCCCCCACGGGGCGGGAGGTCGGCCTCGGGTATAATCCCGAGTTCCTGATGGCGCGCCGAAGGTGGCGCGCCGATGACCTTTTCCGGTACCCGTTTTCATGGCCGAAATCCTCAAGCTGCGCGGTCGCGCCGCGCTGTCTCCCGCCCGTCTCGACCGACTTCAGCCCACCTTTGCGCAAGCCCTGCCGGCAGCCCGCTCGGTGGTTGCTCTGCACTGGTATTTCATCGAGCTGACGGCGTCGCTGTCGGGCGATGAACAATCGCGTCTGATCGAACTGCTCGGGGCCGATGCCGTGGCCGACGACTGCGCCGAACCCATGCTGCTGGTCGTGCCGCGTCTGGGTACGATCTCGCCGTGGTCGTCCAAGGCCACCGACATCGCGCACCAGTGCGGCTTCGACAAGATCGTGCGCATCGAGCGCGGCACGGCCTGGCTGTTCGCCGGCGTGAAGTCGCTCGCCGAGCGCGACCGCGAGGCGCTCGCGCCGCTGCTGCACGACCGCATGACCGAGTCGGTGCTGACGACCTTCGATGAGGCCGACGCGCTGTTTCACCACTATGAACCGCAGCCGTTGACCACCGTCGGCGTGATCGAGGGCGGGCGCGCCGCGCTGGTAGCCGCCAATACCGAACTCGGGCTGGCGCTGTCGGATGACGAGATCGATTACCTCGTCGACAATTTCACCCGCATCGGCCGCGACCCGACCGACGTCGAGCTGATGATGTTCGCGCAGGCCAACTCCGAGCACTGCCGTCACAAGATCTTCAACGCCGACTGGGTGATCGACGGCCAGCCGCAGGACAAGACCCTGTTCGGCATGATCCGCGACACGCACAAGGCGCATCCGCAAGGCACGGTGGTGGCCTACTCGGACAACGCCTCGATCATCGAGGGTGCCGAGGGCGACCGTCTGTATCCGGACGCCGACGGCCGCTGGACCTATCACCGCGAACTGACCCACATCCTCACCAAGGTCGAGACGCACAACCACCCGACCGCGATCTCGCCCTTCCCGGGCGCGGCCACCGGTGCCGGCGGCGAGATCCGTGACGAGGGCGCGACCGGCCGCGGTTCACGCCCCAAGGCCGGCCTGACCGGCTTCTCGGTGTCCAACCTCAACATCCCCGACTTCGCCCAGCCGTGGGAGAGCGCCACTGGCCGCCCCGAGCGCATCGCCTCGGCGCTGGACATCATGATCGAGGGGCCGCTCGGCGGCGCCGCGTTCAACAACGAATTCGGCCGCCCCAATCTGGCCGGCTATTTCCGTACCTTCGAGCAGGCCGTCGAGGGCGAGGTGCGCGGCTATCACAAGCCCATCATGATTGCCGGCGGCCTGGGCAACATCCAGGACCAGCAGTCCTTCAAGATCGAGTTCGCGCCCGGCACGCTGCTGATCCAGCTCGGCGGTCCCGGCATGCTGATCGGTCTGGGCGGCGGCGCGGCCTCCAGCATGGCGACCGGCACCAACACCGCCGATCTGGATTTCGCCTCGGTGCAGCGCGGCAACCCCGAGATCCAGCGCCGTTGTCAGGAAGTGATCGACGCGTGCTGGCAGCAGGGCGAGGCCAACCCCATCCTGTCGATCCACGACGTCGGCGCCGGAGGGCTCTCCAACGCCATGCCGGAGCTGGCCGATTCGGCCAAGCTGGGCGCGCATTTCGAGCTGCGCGAAGTGCACATCGAGGAGCCGGGCATGAGCCCGCGCGAGATCTGGAGCAACGAGTCGCAGGAGCGCTACGTGCTGGCCGTGTCGCCCGAGCGTCTGGCCGACTTCCGCGCCATCTGCGAGCGCGAGCGCTGCCCCTTCGCCGTGCTCGGCACGGCCACCGATGACGGCCACCTGACCGTCACTGACCGCCACTTCGGCAACAAGCCGGTCGACATGGAAATGCAGGTGCTGCTCGGCAAGCCGCCGAAGATGACGCGCGAAGTCTCGCGCCGCGCCGTGCATCTGCCGCCCTTCGACCTGACCGACATCGATCTCGCGGAAGCCGCCTTCCGCGTGCTGCGTCTGCCGACGGTGGCGAGCAAGAACTTCCTCATCACCATCGGTGACCGCTCGGTGGGCGGCCTCACGGCGCGCGATCAGATGGTCGGCCCGTGGCAGATTCCGGTGGCCGATGTGGCCGTCACGTCACTGGATTTTCACGGCTACAAGGGCGAGGCCTTCGCGATGGGTGAGCGCACCCCGCTGGCCTGCCTGGATGCGCCGGCCTCCGGCCGCATGGCGGTGGGCGAGGCGATCACCAACATCGCTGCGGCCGACATCGCCGAGCTGGGTCAGGTCAAGCTCTCCGCCAACTGGATGGCCGCGGCCGGCCACAAGGGCGAGGACGCGCGGCTGTTCGACACCGTCGCCACCGTCTCGCGCTTCTGCCAGGACGCGGGGCTGTCGATTCCGGTGGGCAAGGATTCGCTGTCCATGCGCACCGCCTGGAACGAGAACGGCGAAGACAAACAGGTGGTCGCGCCGCTGTCGCTGATCGTGACCTCGTTTGCGCCGGTGGCCGACGTGCGCCGCACGCTCACGCCGCAACTGCGGCTGGAGCAGGGCGTGGAAACCGAACTGCTGCTGATCGATCTCGGCGATGGCGCCAACCGCCTCGGCGGCTCGGCGCTGGCGCAGGTATATGGCTCGGTCGGCGAGAGCGCGCCGGACGTGTCGGCAGAATGTCTCGCGGCCTTCTTCGCGGCCATACAGTCGCTGCGCGCGGACGGCCTGCTGCTGGCCTATCACGACCGCAGCGACGGCGGCCTGTTCGCCACGCTGTGCGAGATGGCGTTCGCCTCCAGGTGCGGTCTGTCCATCGTGCTCGACACCGTGTGCTATGACGCGCAGGCCAACGACGTGGACGGCCTCGACAAGCAGCCCGACACCCTCAAGGGCCGCTTCACCGACCGCATCCTCGCAGGACTGTTCGCCGAGGAACTGGGTGCGGTGGTGCAGATCCGCCGCGACGACCGCTCCCGCGTGGCCGGCGTGCTGCGCGAAGCGGGTCTGGCCTGCCACTTCATCGGCGAGCCGAATGACACGGACGCGCTGCGCATCCGCCGCAACGCCAAACTGGTGTTCGAGGCGCCGCGCGCCGAACTGCTGCAGGCCTGGTCCGAGACCAGCCACCGCATCGCCGCGCTGCGCGACGACGCCGAGTGCGCGCGCGAGGAATTCGAGGCGCTGGCCGACGCCGGGGACCCCGGCCTGTCCGTGGCGCTCTCCTTCGATCCGGCCGACGACGTGGCTGCGCCGATGATCAATACCGGCGCGCGCCCGAAGATCGCCATTCTGCGCGAGCAGGGCGTCAATTCGCAGGTCGAGATGGCCGCCGCCTTCGAGCGTGCCGGCTTCGACGCCTTCGACGTACACATGTCCGACCTGCAGGCGGGTCGCCGCGATCTGGCCGATTTCCACGGCCTGGCCGCCTGCGGCGGCTTCTCCTACGGCGACGTCCTCGGCGCCGGTCAGGGCTGGGCCAAGTCCATCCTGTTCAATCCGCAGCTGCGTGCCGGCTTCGAGGCCTTCTTCGGGCGCGACGACACCTTCGCGCTGGGCGTGTGCAACGGCTGCCAGATGATGGCGCATCTGGCCGAAATCATTCCCGGTGCGGCGCATTGGCCGACCTTCCAGCGCAACCGCAGCGAGCAGTTCGAGGCGCGCTTCGTGATGGCCGAGATCGTCGAGAGCCCTTCGATCCTGTTTGCCGGCATGGCGGGCAGCCGCATGCCCATCGTCGTGAGCCACGGCGAGGGCAGGGCGGTGTTCTCTTCCGACGCCGATCGCGCGGGGGCGATTGCCGCCGTGCGCTACGTCGACAACCGCGGCGCCGTGGCGGAGAAGTACCCGGCCAACCCCAACGGCTCGTCGGACGGTCTGACCGGCTTCACCACGCCCGACGGACGCTTCACGATCATGATGCCGCACCCGGAGCGCAGCTTCCGCACGGTGCAGATGAGCTGGGCGCCCGAATCGCTGGGCGAGGATTCGCCGTGGGCGCGCATGTTCCGCAACGCGCGCGTCTGGCTGGGATGAATCGGGTCTTGACGAAATGTAAGCGTGATCGGACTTGTTCCTTCGGGATGTAAGCCACGTGTGGCGCGCCGCACGGTCCTGCTAGGATGACGCTGTCTCAACCCAAGGAGAACGTTCATGCGAGTCGATTTTCGTCTGATGACGATTGCAATGCTCTTTCCGTTCGCCATGCTTGTCGGCTGCGACGAACCGGGCCCCGCCGAGAAGGCCGGCGCGAAGGTCGACCAGGCGGTCGAGGATGTCAAGGACGCGATCGAGCAGGACGGACCGGCCGAGGAAGCCGGTGAAGAGATCGACAACGCCGTCGATCGCATGACCAACTGATCGACGGAGGTTCCGCATGCTTAGCTGGACCCTGATCTTTCTGGCGGTCGCTCTCGTCGCCGGGGTGCTCGGATTCACGGGCATCGCCGGCACGGCGGCCGGCATCGCGAAGGTGCTGTTCTTCATCTTCCTCGTGTTGCTGGTGATCTCGCTGTTCACCGGACAGGCCGCCATCTGATTCGCCCCCCTGTCTTGGTTCCAGAGCTCGCCACCGGAGCCGGTCCGGTGGCGGGCTTTTCGTATCGGCCGATGTCGCGGGGCGGGGTGATCGGGTAAGATCGCACCATCCGCTAAGGCTCTCGACCGCATGCGCCTGTCTTCCCGCTTCCTGCGCCTCATCTCCCGTTTCGCGCTGTGCGCGGTGCTCGCGGCCGCCTTGCTGCCCGGGCTTGGCCATGGTGTCGCGGCTGCGGCTGCGTACCCGGACTGGGTCGAGGTGTGTACGCCCGATGGTGTCCAATTGCGCGGCGCCGCGGACGATTCGGCCCCGGGCAGGGCGGGCTTGCTCAGCGCGCATTGCGCGCTTTGCCTGATTCCGGCGAGTGACGATTACGCCGAGCCGACGAACGGGCCGCTGGTGCGCCTCGTCGAAGGCGTGCTTCGCACTCCCGCACCGCACACATCGGCGCATTTCCCCCTCGATGCGCGTTCGCCTGCGCAGGCGCGCGCGCCTCCGGCGATCGGCTGAGCTTGCCCACGTGCCCGGATTGCGGCGCGTGCTCCCGTTGCCCCATGCTTTTGCGTCCGCCGTCATGCGCGGCGGCCTGCATTCCCTGTTTCGAGGAGGAAATTCCGTGAAGAAGCTATTTGTCGCATCCCTGTCGCTCGCCATCCTGTCGGCTCCCGTGTTGGCCGGCGTCCAGATCGAAGAGCCCTGGGTGCGTGCTACCGTCGCCCAGCAAAAAGCCTCGGGCGCGTTCATGATGCTGACCGCGTCGAAGGATGCGCGTCTGGTCGGGGCCTCGTCGCCGGCAGCCGGTGTTGTCGAGATCCACGAGATGAAGATGGAAAGCCAGATCATGCGCATGCGCCGCATCGAGGCGGTCGACCTTCCGGCCGGCGAGGTCGTGACGCTCGCGCCAGGTGGTCATCACGTGATGCTGATGGATCTGGTCGCGCCCTTGTCCGAAGGCGGCGAAGTGGCACTGACGCTGACGATCGAGTACGCCGACGGCACGCGCGAGTCGCTCGAGGTCGCCGCGCCGGTGCGTTCGCTCAGCCATCGCCCGAGCGGTGGTCACGGGCATCACATGCGCTGAAGCCGCATGGGGCCGGCCTACATGCCCGAGTAGATCGGCCCTTCGCCGCCTTGGGGCGGTACCCATTCGATGTTCTGCGCCGGATCCTTGATGTCGCAGCTCTTGCAATGCACGCAGTTGGCGGCGTTGATCTGCAGGCGTGGGCCGGCGGCGTCTTCCACGATCTCGTAGACGCCGGCTGGACAGTAGCGCTGCTCGGGCGCCGCGTAGCGTGTGAGGTTGAGCGCGATCGGCACGGTCGCGTCTTGCAGACGCAGGTGGCAGGGCTGGTCCTCGGTGTGGTTGGTGTTGGACAGGAATACCGACGAGGGCAGGTCGAAGCTGACCTGGCCGTCCGGCGCCGGGTAGTCGACGCGAGGGCAGACGGCGGCATCGCGCAGACTGGTGTGATCCGCGCGATTGTGCAGCGTCCACGGCGCGCGTCCGCGCAACACCAGCTGGTCGATGCCGAAGGCCAGCGAGCCGGCGACCAGACCCAGCTTCATCAGCGGCTTGAAATTGCGTGTGCGCGCAAGTTCGGCATGCAGGGCACTGTCGCGGAAGGCGGCCGGATAAGCGTCCAGCTCGTCGCCGTGACGATCGGCGCACACCGCCTCGAAGGCTGCATCGGCGCCGAGCATGCCGGATTCGATGGCTGCATGGATGCCCTTGATGCGCGCCGCGTTGAGGTAGCCCGCGTCGTCGCCGATCAGCGCGCCACCGGGGAAGACGGTTTTCGGCAGCGACTGCAGTCCGCCTGCCGCGATGGCGCGCGCGCCATAGGCGATGCGCCGGCCGCCCGCGAAGATCGGGCGCAGCGCCGGATGCGTCTTGAAGCGCTGGAACTCGTTGAACGGTGAGAGCCACGGATTGGTGTAGTCCAATCCGACGACGAAGCCGGTGGCCACCAGGCCGTCGTCGAGGTGATAGATGAATCCGCCGCCGTAGGTGTCGTTCGCCAGCGGCCAGCCGGCCGTATGTGTGACCCGCCCCGGGCGGTGGTGGTCCGGAAGCACTTCCCACAATTCCTTGATGCCGATGCCGTAGGTTTGCGGGTCTGCGCCTTCGCGCAGACCGAAGTGCGCTTCCAGCCGCTTGCCCAGGTGACCGCGGCAGCCCTCGGCGAACAGCGTGTAGCGCGCAGTCAATTCCATGCCGGGCTCGAAGCCCAGGCCCGGCTCGCCATCGCGCGTGCGTCCCAGGTCGCCGGTGAGTACGCCGCGTACCGCCCCGTCCTCGGCGAAGACGAGGTCGGCGGCGGCGAAGCCGGGGTAGATCTCCACCCCCAGCGCCTCGGCTTCCTCGGCCAGCCACTTGACCAGATGGCCCAGACGCACGATCAGATTGCCCTGGTTCTGGAAGCACGCCGGCAGCAGTGCATGCGGTACGCGTCGCGCCGTGTTGGCGCCGAGGAACAGGAACTCGTCTTCCGTCGCAGGGGTGACCTGCGGCGCTCGCTCGCGCCAGCCGGGGAGTAGCGCGTCGAGTCCGCGCGGGTCCATGACCGCACCGGAGAGGGTGTGGGCCCCGGGTTCGGGCGCTTTTTCGAGTACGCATACCGATAGTTCACGGTCGGCCTCGCGCGCGCGTTGCGCGAGCCGGATCGCCGCGGCCAGCCCGGCCGGACCGGCGCCGATGACGAGAATGTCGAATTCCATGCTTTCGCGTTCCATCGGGCTCTCCGTATTCGGGTGCCATGGCAGTGTAGCGGGCGCCCGCCCGGGTGTACAGGGCCGGCCGCGCGGGGTAGTTTCGAGTCATCGGGGCGAGCGAGTGAGGGAAGGGCATGGCGCAACATGATCGGCCGATGTGGGCGCCGAAGCCGGAGCACGTCGCGCGCAGCGCGATGACGTGTTTCGCCCGGCAGGTGGCGCTGCGCCACGGCGCCTGCGTCGCGGACTACGCGGGCCTGCACCGCTGGTCGGTCGAGCATCGCGCCGAGTTCTGGGGCGCGGTGTGGGATTTCTGCGAGGTGATCGGCCAGCGCGGTGAATCCGTGCTCGAGTCACGCGACGCGATGCCGGGCGCGAAATGGTTTCCGGAAGCGCGCCTTAACTTCGCCGAAAACCTGTTGCGGCGACGCGACAGCGTCGATGCGATCGTCTTCCGCGGCGAGGATCGCGTGGAGCGGCGCATGAGCTTCGGCCAGTTGCACGCTGCGGTGGCGCAGTGCGCGGCGGCGTTGCGCGCGCATGGTGTCGGGCGCGGCGATCGTGTCGCCGCATGGATGCCGAACATGCCCGAAACCGTCGTGTTGATGCTCGCCAGCGCGAGCGTCGGTGCGGTGTTTACCTCCGCCTCGCCTGACTTTGGTGTGCGCGGTGTGCTCGACCGTTTCGGCCAGACGCAGCCGAAGCTGCTGGTCGCCGCCGACGGCTATTTCTACAACCGCAAGCACATCGCAACGCTGGCGCGCCTGGCCGAGGTCGTGCGCGCGCTGCCGTCGGTCGAGCGTGTCGTCGTCGTGCCCTATGCCGGCCCGGCCGAGGCGCTCGACGGGGTGCGCGGCGCGCAGTCCTGGGATACGTTCGTCGCGCCTCACCGGGACGTGCGCGAGATCGCCTTCGAGCAGCTTCCCTTCGACCATCCCCTCTACATTCTGTATTCCTCGGGCACCACCGGCGTGCCCAAGTGCATCGTGCATGGGGCCGGCGGCACCTTGTTGCAACACCTCAAGGAGCATCGCCTGCACTGCGATCTGCGCGCCGGCGATCGCCTGTTCTACTTCACGACCTGCGGCTGGATGATGTGGAACTGGCTGGTCAGTGCGCTGGCCAGTGGCGTTACGCTGCTGCTCTACGATGGTGCGCCGACGCTCGACGATGGCGCTGCGCTGTTCGACTACGCCGACGCCGAAGGCATGACGCATCTGGGTACATCGGCGAAGTTCATCGACGCCATCGCCAAGGCCGGTCTTTCACCGCGCCGCACGCATCGGCTCGACGCGCTGCGCATGCTGCTGTCGACCGGAAGCCCGCTGGTGCCCGAGGGCTTCGATTACGTCTATCGCGAAATCAAGGCCGATCTGTGCCTGGCGTCGATCTCTGGCGGCACCGACATCGTGTCGTGCTTCGTGCTCGGCAATCCGGACCTGCCGGTGTGGCGCGGCGAGATCCAGTGCGCCGGGCTGGGCATGGCGGTCGATGTCGTCGACGAGGCCGGCAAGCCACTCGCGCAAGGCAAGGGCGAGCTCGTGTGTCGCGCGTCCTTCCCGTCGATGCCGACCGGCTTCTGGAACGATGCCGACGGCAGCCGCTACCATAAGGCCTATTTCGAGCGCTTTCCGGGTCTGTGGTGTCATGGCGATTTCTGCGAGCGCACCGCGCACGTGGGCTTCGTCATCCACGGCCGCTCGGACGCGACGCTCAACCCCGGTGGGGTGCGCATCGGTACGGCCGAGATCTACCGCCAGGTCGAGCAGCTCGACGAGGTTCTCGAATCGGTGGCGATCGGCCAGGACTGGCCGCCCGACAGGCCGGTCGACGTGCGCGTGGTGCTGTTCGTGCGCCTGCGCGACGGGGTGGTACTCGATGACGCGCTGATCGCGCGCATCCGCGAGGCCGTGCGTGCCAACACCACGCCGCGCCACGTGCCGGCGCGCATCGTTCAGGTGGCGGAGATTCCGCGCACCCGCAGTGGAAAACTGGTCGAGCTGGCCGTGCGGCGAGTGGTCCATGGCGAGCCGGTCGACAATTTCGAGGCGCTGGCCAATCCCGAGGCGCTGGCGCACTTTCGCGACCGGCCCGAACTGAGGACATGAACATGAACGCAGCCGGTTTTCGCATGCGTCGCGCGCACTCGGCGCTGCTGGTGATCGACGTGCAGCAGCGTCTCGCGCCGGCGATCGAAGACGGTCGCAACGTGGTCGCGCATTGCGTATGGCTGATGCGCCTGGCCGAGCGGCTGGGCGTGCCGGTGGTCGTGACCGAGCACTGCCCGGACAAGATCGGCGCCAGCGTCGAGGCCATCCTGCAGGCCGCCGCAGGTGTTCAGGTGTGCGCCAAGCGCATGTTCTCGGCGGTGGCCGACGGCTGTCTCGTGGGCTCGGCGGTGCATGAGTGCGAGGACATCGTGGTGTGCGGCACCGAGACCCACGTGTGCGTGCAGCAGACGGCACTGGACCTGACACATGCGGGCAAAAGGGTGTTCCTGGTCGCCGATGCCGTCGGTTCGCGCCGACCGATGGATCGCGATGTGGCGATCGAACGCATGCGCGGGCACGGCATCGACATCGTTACGCGCGAAATGGTGGCCTTCGAGTGGCTGGAAAACGGCGACGATCCGCTGTTCGGCGAGGTCAACCGGGAGTTTCTGCGGTAGGTCGCAGCGAGCGCAAGAAATGGCTCGAGCGACCTTCCGGGCGGCGTGTCAGCGAAACCGCAGCCGGCGCCGTTCGATCATGCTCACGATCTGTGCGATCGCCAGACCCATGAGGACATGCTTGAGCGTGTGGCCGCTGACCGTGCCGGCCAGCCAGCCGAAGATCTGATGATCGAGCCGGTCGCAGATCATGCCGAAGACGAAGCACACATAAGCCAGCCACCAGGCGCGCCGCCGGCTGTAGGGCGAGGGCAGGGTCATCAGCTGCGGCGGCACGACGAAGGCGAAGACGTAGAGCAGCAGATAGAAGCGCAGGTCGCCGCCCTCGAAGTACCACCACAGCACGCTCGCCGGGCCGAGCGCAATCCACGGCAGCAGCATCGCCGCGGCGCCCGGCCGCAGCCAGGTGCGTTCGGCCAGCAACCAGGCGATGAGCGTCGTGAAGGCCAGTGCGATGGGCAGGCGGTCGCCGATCAGGCGGGCGTCATCGGGTGCCAGGTGATACCAGGTCGAGCCCAGGCCGGTGGCGACCAGCGCCATGAAGAACAGCAGTGCGAAACCGCGTTCGATGACGTTGCCGAATCCGCCCGGCGTGGCCATCACCAGCCCCAGTCCGGCCACCGCCGGCACCAGGATGGCGAGATTGCTGATCACGTCGGCGAAGTTCGGAATGCCGAAAACCGCGCGCGCATCGGCATAGGCATGGAAGTCGGTCGGCTGCGGGAACGGAGGAGTGAGGTAATACAGCGCCAGCGCCGCCAGCACGAACAGCGGAAACAGCAGCCACGGGGCGAGGCGGGCGAGCAGCGGAACGTGCACGTCGGAGATGCTCCTGTCGTCTGGCGAGGAGGCTACCAGCCTTGCCTGCGCCGGCAAAGCGCGGCGTGCGCCGGAGGCGGCACAGGTTCTCGCCTGCCCCCTCTTCGGTTATCATTCTGCTTTCCCGCAGCCGCATTCCCATGACCAAATACGTCTTCGTTACCGGTGGTGTCGTGTCCTCGCTGGGCAAGGGCATCGCCGCAGCCTCCCTGGGCGCAATTCTCGAGTCGCGCGGCATCCGCGTCACGCACCTCAAGCTCGATCCGTACATCAACGTCGATCCGGGCACGATGAGCCCGTTCCAGCACGGCGAGGTCTTCGTCACCGAGGACGGTGCCGAGACCGACCTCGATCTGGGCCACTACGAGCGCTTCACCAGCGCCAAGATGAGCCGTCGCAACAACTTCACGACCGGGCAGATCTACGAGTCGGTGATCAAGAAGGAACGGCGCGGCGAGTACCTGGGCAAGACCGTGCAGGTCATCCCGCACATCACCGACGAGATCAAGCTGTTCATCCAGCGCGGCGCCGAGGGTGCCGATGTCGCCATCGTCGAGATCGGCGGCACGGTGGGCGACATCGAATCGCTGCCGTTCCTCGAGGCGATCCGCCAGATGGGCATCGAGGAGGGGCGCAACCGCACCTGCTTCATTCATCTGACGCTGCTGCCCTACATCCCGACGGCCGGTGAGCTCAAGACCAAGCCGACACAGCACTCGGTCAAGGAGCTGCGCGAGATCGGCATCCAGCCCGACATCCTGCTGTGCCGCGCGGATCGCCCGGTGCCGGCCGACGAGCGGCGCAAGATCGCGCTGTTCTGCAACGTCATGCCCGAAGCGGTGATCGAGTGTCTCGACGCCGATTCCATCTACAAGATTCCGGGCATGCTCCACGACCAGATGCTCGACCAGATCGTGTGCCACAAGCTCGACATCCTGGCGCGCGCGGCCGACCTGGCGGTGTGGGAACGTCTGGTGCATGCGCTCGAGCATCCCAAGCATGCGGTGGACATTGCCTTCGTCGGCAAGTACGTCGATCTCACCGAGTCGTACAAGTCGCTGATCGAAGCGCTCAACCACGCCGGCATGCACACCGAGGCCAAGGTCAACATCCGCTACATCGATTCCGAAGACATCGAGCGCGATGGCTGCGCGATGCTCTCGGGCATGCATGCCATCCTGGTTCCCGGCGGCTTCGGCAAGCGCGGTACCGAAGGCAAGATCGCAGCCATCCGTTACGCGCGCGAGAACAAGGTGCCGTATCTGGGCATCTGTCTGGGCATGCAGCTGGCGGTGGTCGAGTTCGCGCGCAACGTGGCGGGGCTGGCCGGCGCGCACTCGACCGAGTTCGAGACGGATACCCCTTACCCCGTGATCGGCCTGATCACCGAGTGGGAAGATCGCAGCGGAAAGCGCGAGAAGCGCAGCGAGGATTCCGATCTGGGCGGTACCATGCGCCTTGGTGGTCAGCTGTGCCATCTCGAGGCCGATACGCTGGCGCGCGAGATCTACGGCACATCGGAGATCATCGAGCGCCACCGTCACCGCTACGAGGTCAACAACCACCTGTTGCCGCAACTCGAAGCCAAGGGGCTGCGCGTGGCCGGGCGCGCCGGCGGAACCGAATTGTGTGAGATGGTCGAGCTGCCGGATCACCCGTGGTTCGTGGGCTGCCAGTTCCATCCCGAGTTCACGTCCAACCCGCGTACCGGGCATCCGTTGTTCACGGCCTATCTGAAGGCCGCAATCGCCGCAAAACAGGGCAAGGCAGGCAAGTGATGAAGCTGTGCGGATTCGAGGTCGGCATCGACCGGCCGCTGTTCCTGATCTGCGGGCCGTGCGTGATCGAGTCGCGCCAGATGGCGCTGGACACGGCCGCGGCTCTCAAGGAAATCACCGACGAGTTGGGCATTCCCTTCATCTTCAAGTCGTCCTACGACAAGGCCAACCGCAGCTCGGGCACTTCGTTCCGCGGGCTGGGAATGACCAAGGGGCTGGAGATCCTCGCCGAGGTGCGCGACACGCTCGGCGTGCCGGTGCTCACCGATGTGCACACCGTCGAGGAAGTGCCCGAGACCGCGGCTGCCGTGGACGTGCTGCAGACGCCGGCGTTCCTGTGCCGGCAGACCGACTTCATCCGCGCCGTGGCCTCTTCCGGGCGGCCCGTGAACATCAAGAAGGGCCAGTTCCTCGCGCCGGGCGACATGAAGAACGTCGTCGACAAGGCGCGCGAGGCCAGCGGTGGCGCAGACAACATCATGGTGTGCGAGCGCGGCGTATCCTTCGGTTACAACAACCTCGTCACCGACATGCGCGGCCTTGCGATCATGCGCGAGACCGGCTGCCCGGTGGTATTCGACGCGACCCACTCGGTGCAGTTGCCTGGCGGGCAGGGCACGTCCTCGGGCGGACAGCGCGAGTTCGTGCCGGTGCTCGCGCGCGCGGCGGTCGCGGCCGGCGTGGCAGGCGTGTTCATGGAATCGCACCCGGACCCGGAAAAGGCGCTCTCCGACGGTCCCAATGCCTGGCCGCTGGGCCGCATGAAGGCGCTGCTCACGCAGCTCGTCGAACTCGACGCGCTGATCAAGCGCCACGGCTTCATCGAAAGCTCGCTCGCCTGAAGACGACACGCGGGCGTCACGCCCGGCTGCTTGAATAGCGCCATGACGCCCGCCCGACGAACGAATCGAAACTGTCTGAGGAAACCTGTATGAGTGCAATCATCGACGTCATCGCCCGCGAGATTCTCGATTCGCGCGGCAACCCCACGGTCGAAGCCGACGTGCTGCTCGAATCCGGCGTAATGGGGCGCGCGGCCGTGCCCTCGGGCGCATCCACCGGCTCGCGCGAGGCCATCGAACTGCGCGACGGCGACGCCGAACGCTATCTGGGCAAGGGCGTGACGCGCGCCGTCGAGAACGTCAATACCGAGATCGCCGAGGCGCTGATCGGTCTGGACGCCGAGGAGCAGACCTTCATCGATCGCACGCTGATCGAGCTCGACGGCACCGAGAACAAGTCGCGCCTGGGCGCCAACGCGATGCTCGCGGTGTCGATGGCCGTGGCCAAGGCCGCAGCCGAGGAAGCCGGCCTGCCGCTGTACCGCTATTTCGGCGGTTCCGGCCCGATGGTCATGCCGGTGCCGATGATGAACGTCATCAACGGCGGCGAGCACGCCAACAACAGCCTCGACATCCAGGAATGCATGATCATGCCGGTGAGCATGACGAGCTTTCGCGAGGCCCTGCGATGCGGCGCCGAGATCTTCCACCACCTGAAGAAGATCACCGACCAGCGCGGTTATCCCACGACGGTTGGTGACGAGGGCGGTTTCGCACCCAACGTCTCGGGCACCGAGGAAGCGCTCGAACTGATCCAGGAGGCCATCTCGGCCGCCGGCTACACGCCCGGCGAGGACGTGCTGCTGGCGCTCGACTGCGCCGCCTCGGAGTTCTACAAGGACGGCCAGTACGTGCTGGCGGGCGAGGGCAAGACGCTGGATGCGGAGGGCTTCACCGACTACCTGGCCGACTTGTGCGATCGCTTTCCCATCGTCTCGATCGAGGACGGCATGGCCGAAGACGACTGGGCGGGCTGGAAGATTCTCACCGATCGTCTGGGCGGCCACGTGCAACTGGTCGGCGACGACCTGTTCGTGACCAACACGGCGATCCTGTCAAAGGGCATCGAGCAGGGCATCGCCAACTCCATTCTCATCAAGATCAACCAGATCGGCACGCTCACCGAGACCTTCGCCGCGGTCGAGATGGCCAAGCGCGCCGGCTATACCGCAGTGATCTCGCATCGCTCGGGCGAGACCGAGGATTCGACCATCGCCGACATCGCCGTGGGCCTGTCGGCGATGCAGATCAAGACCGGCTCGCTGAGCCGATCGGACCGCATCGCCAAGTACAACCAGTTGCTGCGCATCGAGGAAGACCTGGGCGATACGGTGAGCTACCCGGGGCGTAGCGCTTTCTACAATCTGCGCAGACGCTGATTGACGGGGCCACCGCGTGTCGCGGTGGCCGGTTGGACCTGGCCGGCATCGCGTGATGCCGGCCTTTGCACAGGCGGAGGACCCGACGATGCGCTGGCCGCTGCTCCTGCTCGCTGCGCTCTTGCTGTTCCTCCAGTACCCCCTGTGGCTGGGCAAGGGTGGCTGGTTGCGCGCCTGGGAAGTCGACGCGCGCCTGGCCGAGCAACGCAGCGTCAATCGCGGGCTGGAACAGCGCAACGCGGCGCTTGCGGCCGAGGTCGAGGATCTCAAGTCCGGCAACGAAGCCATCGAGGAGCGCGCGCGCTTCGATCTGGGTCTGACGCGCCCCGGGGAGATTTTCGTGCAGGTGCCCGACGGCCGCTGACAGCGCCTGGGCAAGCCTTCTCAGGCCTCGAGAATAAAGCTCACCGGACCTTCGTTGACCAGGGATACCGACATGTCTGCGCCGAAGCGCCCGGTCTCGACCGGGGTGTGGGCTGCGCCCGCGCACTGCACCAGATGATCGAACAGATGCCGCGCCGCCTCCGGCGCTGCGGCCGAGGAGAAGCTCGCGCGCGTGCCCTTGCGCGTGTCGGCCGCGAGCGTGAATTGCGGCACCAGCAGCAGCCCGCCGCCGGTGTCGCGCAGGGCGAGATTCATGCGCCCGTGCGCGTCGGCGAAGATGCGATAGCCGAGCAGGCGCTCGAGCAGACGTTCGGCATTGTCGGTGGTGTCGTCGCGGCGTACGCCGATCAGGGCCAGCATGCCCGCATCGATCGCGCCCACGGTGTCGCCGTCGACCACCACCGATGCGCGCACCACGCGCTGGATCAGCGCGATCACGACTCGATCGTGCACTCGCGGCTGACGCCGCTGTCGATGCGCTCGAGCGTGGCGCGCGTTCTGCCCGCGTGCAGCACGATGCGCCCGTCCGAATAGATCTTGCCCGGCACTACGGCGGCCAGCGCGAAGATGCCGCTGCCGTCGCGCAGGCGCACGTGATCCTCGAGGAACTCGACGACGAAGCGGTCGCCGTCTTCGCACACGAAGTTCAGGTTGGACTGGGCCGATGCAGCAGTCCAGGCGGTGGTCGCCAGCAGCGCGGTGACGGCGACGACCACGCTCAGGGAGGGAATTCGCTTGAGCGCGAGTGGCATGGTGGGGCGTCCTCGCCGGGTCGGGGTCGTCATTCGACCAGTTCGATGGTGCCGGCGACCGAAACGCGGATCTCGCTGCGGCCGGGCTCGATCGGGGCGGGCATCGCCTCGGCGCTGGTCATCATCCGGTCGGCGCGCAACAGCGGATAGACTGGCCCGGTTCCCGGATACTGGACCGACAGATGACGGATGCGATATCGCATGCCCAGCGTGTTGGAGAGTACCGAGGCTCGCTCCTCGAAGGCGCGGATCGCTTCCACCGCGGCGATGTCGGCGGCCTTGGCGCGCGTGTCGGCCGCCGGCTCGATGGTGACGCTGGCCACAGCGAGCGTCTGCTGCAAACGGCCGATCAGCTTGGACAAGGCGGTGAGGTCGCGGCTCTCGAGTTCGATCGAGGCACGCATGCGCCAGCGTTCGATGCGTTCGCCGTCGCGCGAATGCACCGGATAGGTGGTCGTGCCGGCGGTCGAGGTCTGGACTTCGGGGGCGGAGCGCGCCAGTTCCAGCGCGTCGGCGATGATGCGCTTGACGCGTTCGGCCAGAGCCGCAGTGTCGGTGTCGACCTGCTCGACGAAGAGCTGGGCGCGCCCCAGGTCGTTGGTCGCACTGGTGTGGGCCTCGGCGGACAGGTCGATGGTGGTCGGATCGGTCGCGGCCGACGCCAGCGGCCAGGCCATCAGGGCGGCCAGCAGCGCGGGCGCGACGATGCGAGATACGGCGAGCGATTTCATGGGGAACTCTCCGGGGCAGTATGCGCCCGGAGTGTAACGCGAGCCGATGCGGCCCAAGTGACGCCGATGTAATGCGATGTTAAGCGCCGATCACCCACCCTGCGGTGCAATATGACGCAGGTTGTTCGCGTACAGGGCGATGTTCTCGATGTAGTGATCGGCATTGTGCTCGATGCGTTCGAGTTCCTCGTCGCTCACTTCGCGGATGATGCGCCCGGGCGATCCGACCACCAGCGAGCGGTCGGGAATCTGCTTGCCTTCCGGGATCAGCGTATTGGCGCCGATGATGCAGCCCTTGCCGATCACCGCGTTGTTGAGGATCACGGCGTTGATGCCGATCAGCGTCGAGTCGCCCACCGTACAGCCGTGCAGCATGACCTTGTGGCCGAGCGAGACGCGCCGGCCGATGGTCAGCGGCACGCCGAAGTCGCAGTGCAGAATGGTGCCGTCCTGGATGTTGGTGTCGTCGCCGATGGTGATCACATCGTTGTCGCTGCGCACCACGACGTTGTACCAGAAGCTCACGTTGCGGCCCGCGCGGACCTGTCCGATCACCGTCGCGGTATCCGCGATCCAGCAGCCTTCACCGAATTCGGGTGCCTTGTCGCCGAGCGCGTAGATGGGCATTGCGTACTCCGTTTCGCTGTTGCGTCTCCACCCGGAGCCGCTGATTTTGTGCACAGCGCAATGATAACAAGGCGCCGGGCGCTTGTGAGCGGCGCGGCGGTGATACGATTGGACGCCATTCTCGTCGCGCCCCGCCGATGCTCAGCTATCGTCACGCCTTTCATGCCGGCAATCATGCCGACGTCCTCAAGCACTTCGTTCTGCTCGAGGTGCTGCGCTACTACAGTCGCAAGGACAAGCCCTGGTGGTATGTGGATACCCACGCCGGGGCCGGCTGCTATTCGCTGGCCGGGGAGCGGGCGGAGCAGACCGCCGAGTATCGCGAAGGCATCGCCCGCCTGTGGGCGCGCGAGGACGTCCCCGCGGCCTTCGGCCCCTATCTCGACGCGGTGCGCCAGTTCAACCCGCACGGCAGCCTGAACTTCTACCCGGGCTCGCCGGCGCTGGCGATGACCGCGCTGCGCGAGCAGGACCGCATGCGCCTGTTCGAATTGCATCCGGCCGATTGCGAACTGCTTGCACAGACCTTCGCGCGCGACGCCGAGCGGGTCGTCGTGCGCCGTGCGGACGGCCTGGCCTGCCTGCGTGGTCTGTTGCCGCCGCCGACGCGGCGTGCGGTGGTGCTGATCGACCCCTCCTACGAGGTCAAGCAGGACTACCGGCAGGTCGTGCAGGTGCTCGAGAACGTGCTCAAGCGCTTCTCCGCCGGCACCTACATCCTGTGGTATCCGCTGCTCGCGCGCCCCGAGGCACGCGCGCTGCCCGAGCGCCTGCGCGATCTGCCCGCCGAGAGCTGGCTGGACGTGCGCCTGGTCGTGCGCGAACCCGGACCGGCGGGTCTGGCCGGCATGTTCGGCAGCGGCCTGTTCATCATCAATCCGCCGTGGACGCTCCCAGAGCTGCTCGAGTCGACCATGCCGTGGCTGGTCGATGCGCTGGGGCAGGATACTGCGGCCGGATTCGATCTGGAGCATCGCATCCCGTGAGCGACGACAGTCTGATCCGCCTGCGCGACGCCCTGCGTGCCTTCGCCGAGGAGCGCGACTGGGCACAGTTCCACAACCCCAAGAATCTGGCGATGGCGCTGACCGGCGAGGTTGGCGAGCTGGTCGAGCACTTCCAGTGGCTCAGCGCCGAACAGTCGGCCGCACTCGATCCCGCGACACGCCGGGAAGTCGCCCTCGAGATGGCCGACGTGCTGCTGTATCTCGTGCGCATGGCCGATACGCTGGGAATCGATCTGGCGGAGGTTGCCGGGGCCAAGCTCGCGATCAACGCCGAGCGCTATCCGGTGGAACGGGCACGTGGCACGTCGAAGAAGTACGACCGTCTGTAACGAAGCTTCGCGCGGTGCGTTGCGTTTTGGTTACGGAAGCATTTCTGCAACAATACGCGCCTCATCCCGAGCGGCAGGAAACGCGTGGAACTGAGTCACATCAACGAGCTGGAAAAAGCCACCAAGAAGGGGCGCGTCGAACTCTTCCGTATCGGCATCGCCCTGCTGTTCATCGTTGGCGTGATGTTCTACGTGATCGTGCGCGGCGAGGCGCATGGCAGCCTGTTCGTCGTCATCGCGGCGATGATCGGCGGCTACATGGCGATGAACATCGGCGCCAACGATGTCGCCAACAACGTCGGCCCGGCCGTCGGCTCGCGGGCGCTGACCCTGGGCGGGGCGCTGTTGATCGCCGCGATTTTCGAGGCGTCCGGCGCGATCATCGCCGGCGGCGGCGTGGTCGGCACCATCCGCAACGGCATCATCGACCCCAGCCAGATCGCCAACGCCGACACCTTTCTCTGGGTCATGATGGCGGCGCTGCTGGCCGCCGCGATCTGGCTCAACATCGCCACCGTGCTGGGTGCGCCGGTGTCGACCACGCACTCGATCGTCGGCGCGGTGCTCGGCGCCGGCATCGCTTCCAGCGGCCTGGGCATCGCGAACTGGGGCACGGTGTCGCAGATCGTCGCCAGCTGGGTGATCTCGCCGATGATGGGCGGTCTGATCGCCGCCGGCTTCCTGTACCTGGTCAAACGCTCCATCACGTACAAGGCCGATCTGGTGTCGGCCGCGCGCACCATGGTGCCGTGGCTGATCGGCCTGATGGCCTTCGCCTTCGGTTCCTACCTGATGCTCAAGGGCCTGTCCAAGGTGGTCAAGGTCGGCTTGATCCCGGCCTTCGGCGTCGGCCTGGCAGTCGCGGTCGCGGTGTTCTTCCTGGTGCGTGCGCGCCTGACCGCGCGCATGGGCGAGATCGAGAACTCCAAGGACGGTGTCAACCAGTTGTTCACGGTGCCGCTGATCTGTGCGGCGGCGTTGCTGTCGTTCGCGCACGGCTCGAACGACGTGGCCAACGCGGTCGGCCCGCTCGCGGCCATCGTCGAGGTGGTGTCGACCGGCGCGAGCGAGATCGCCACGGCCGCGCCGATTCCGCTGTGGGTGATGGTGGTCGGTGGCATCGGCCTGTCGGTGGGGCTGTGGCTGTTCGGGCCGAAGGTGATCCGCACGGTGGGCTCCGAGATCACCGAACTGGACCAGATGCGCGCCTATTGCATCGCGATGGCCGCGACCATCACGGTGATCATCGCCAGCCAGTTGGGCATTCCGGTATCGACCACGCACATCGCCGTCGGCGGCGTGTTCGGTGTCGGTTTCCTGCGCGAGTATCTGAAGAGCAACTACGCGCGCATGGTCGACGAGATCAAGCAGCATCACCCGGAAGGGGATCAGGAGGCGATCGAGACTTTCCTGCGGCGCTTCGACGCGGCCTCAGTGCAGGAAAAGGGTGAGATGCTGCGCGAGCTCAAGCGCCGGCAGAAGCAGCGCGTCGATCCGGCGAACTTCTCCAAGACCGAGCGCAAGGGCCTCAAGAAGGTCTATCGCCAGGAACTGGTCAAGCGCTCGCAGATCCTGCGCATCGTCGCCGCGTGGGTGATCACCGTGCCGGCGTCGGGCCTGATGGCGGGCCTGCTGTACTTCACGATACGCGGTATGCTGCTCGACTGACCCCCGCCGCCTCGTCCGGGGTGGTGTTCCACCCTGGATGCCTCCGATGCCCTTCTTCGAGATCGTCTTTTTCGCTGCGCTGTGTGCGCTCGCCTGGTTCTGGTTCGACACGGTCAAGGCGCGCGAGGTGGGTCGCGCCGCGGCCAAGCTCGCGTGCCGTCGTGAAGGCGTGCAATTGCTCGACGACACGGTGGCCTTCCGCAGCCTGCGGCCGACGCGCGATGACGAAGGGCGCATGGCCTTGCGCAGGGTCTACGACTTTGAATATTCGGCCGACGGCAACGATCGCTATCGCGGATCGGTGATGCTGCTCGGGCGCGAGGTCGTGATGCTCGACGTCAGCAGCCACCGGCGAACCACGCGCGTGATCATCAACTGACCCGGCTCAGCGCGCGTTGCGCAGGGCGTGCAGGAACTCGTTGCGCGCCTGTGCCGAGGTGTCGAATTCCCCGGCGAAGGCCTGCGTGACCACACGCTCGTCGCCGCGCCGGTCCTCGCCGAGCAGCAGGCACAACTGTTCGGCTTCGATGATGCAGGCCGCGCCGCGCGCCCGGCCGTGATGCATCAGCGCATCGGCAATGTCGCGCGTGAGCCATTCCTGGTAGGTGAAGCGATGGCCCAGGGCGTCGACCATGCGTGCGATGCGCCCGAAGCCGTGCAGCCGTCCGCCCGGCAGGTAGGCGACATGCGCGACGCCGCGAAACGGCACGAGGTGATGCGGACACACGCCATGCACGGAGATGCCGCGGATCACCACCATGTCGCGTCGCACATCCTCGAAGCCATCGCCCAGCGCCTCGGCCGGGTCGCGTTCGTAGCCTCCGAGCAGACGCTTCTGCCACAGCTCGCGCACACGCGTTGCGGTGCGCCCCGTGTGCGCGCCATCGGCGGATACGCCGCAGGCTTCGAGCAGGGCGACGACGGCGGCCTCGAAGGCTTCCGGGTCGAAACGCCCGTGGCGGGCGATGCCGGGCTCGGCCGCGTCGTGGGGTGGATGATCGTGATCGCAGTCGTGGCTCATCGTGTGGCTCTTGCTGTCGCGGATGTGTGCATTATGGCAGTCCCCACAGCGGCGGCTCGTCCATCAGCGCGATCTGCTCGCGCAATTCGAGCACACGGTCCTGCCAGTAGCGCTGCGTGCCGAACCAGGAAAAGGCCGAAGGAAAGGCCGGGTCGCTCCAGCGTCGCGCAATCCATCCCGAGTAGTGCAGCAGGCGCAGGGTGCGCAGTGCTTCGACCAGGTGCAGTTCGCGCGGTGCGAAGTCGTGGAAATCCTCGTAGCCGGCCAGTACGTCGGCCAGTTGCACGCTCATTTCCTCGCGCGAGCCCGACAGCAGCATCCACAAGTCCTGCACCGCCGGCCCCATGCGCGCATCGTCGAAATCGACGAACTGCGGCCCCGGCGGTTCGGCGTATTCGTTCCACAGCACGTTGCCGACGTGGCAGTCGCCGTGCAGGCGCACGCGCGTGTAGTCGCCGGCACGCTCGAAGCAGCGGCGCACGCCGTCGAGCGCCATGGCGCTGGTCGATTCCCAGGCTTCGCGCAGATCGGGCGGGATGAAGTCGCTGGCCAGCAGCCACTCGCGCGGCTCGACGCCGAAGGTGTCGATGTCGATGGCCGGGCGATGCCGGAACGGCGCGATCGCGCCGACGGCGTGGATGCGCCCCATGAAGCGTCCCATCCATTCACGCGTGTCGGGATCGCCCAGTTCCGGTGCGCGGCCGCCGACGCGCTCGAACAGCGCAAAGCGCAGATCTTCGAAGTGGTGCAGCGTATGTCCGCCGATGAGCAGGGGCGGGATCACCGGCAGCTCGCGTTCGGCCAGTTCCGTGCTGAAGGCGTGCTCTTCCAGGATGGCCTCGTTACTCCAGCGCTGCGGACGGTAGAACTTCACCACGCGCATCGGTCCGTCCTCGATGCCGATCTGGTAGACGCGGTTCTCGAAGCTGTTGAGTGCGAGCAGGCGCCCGTCCGGCGCGAGGCCGACGGACTCGAGTGCGGTGAGCATGTGATCGGGCGTGAGCTCGGAGAAGGGGGCGGCTTGGTCGGTCAAGATGGCACTCGGTGGCTGCGGTCTTTCATTGTGGCAGGCGGGGGAGCGTACTCAAACCGCGCGTTCTGCGTGGTCTTGCGCAATCGAGCGTTTGCCCCGGCCGGCCGCGACCGGCACAATCGCGCCTTTTCGCAGGAAAGCGCATGGGTACGACTGCCGAGCACGCCATCCCGCCCGACGAACTTGCCGCACTCGCACCGCGCGAGGTGCAGGTGCGCGGTGCGCGCATGGCGCAGGACGCGTTCGCGCAGGTGTTCCGCCTCAGCGTCGAGGGCGACGACGAGGCCGCACGTGTCGGCGTGGCGCAACTGGACGAGGCCCTGTCGAACTGGGCGCGGGCCGCTGATGACGACGAAGCGCGAGCGCTGCGCATGGCGATGCTGTTGAGCGGGCTGGATCAGTGGGGCGTGGCCTACAGCCGCGCCTTCGGTCTGCAGGCGATCCCGGCGCTGACGGCGCTGGTGGGTGGTCTGCGCACCGCACTCGACGCGCAGGCCGAGGCCCGTTTCGCGCGCCAGTTCGCGGCGATCGACGCGGGCGAGGGCAATGTCATCGACTTCAAGATCGAGACGCGTCGCAGCGTGCACCTGGCGCTGTGGCACGCCATGATCGCCTGCGACGAACGCGAGGAGGCCGAGCGCATCGCGCAGGCGCTGGGAGGCATCCTGGTGGGCGTGGTGCAGGCGATGCCGCAGCTGGGCTGGCGTCTGGTGGCTGATGCTTTGTCGAACATGCAGATCCGCTGCCTGGCCGACAGCCTGGCCACCGAAGGACTCGCGCGCGAGACCAACGAGGCGCTGTTCGCGGCGCTGGCGCGCGAACTGCCCGAATCCACGCGTGATCTCGTCTTTGCGCATTCGGCCGAGGCCGTGCGTACCTGGATGCAGTCCGGCCGCAGCATTCACTAGGGCACACGATGGCACTCAAGGCAAGCATCCACAAGGCCGAACTGACGATCTCCGACATGGATCGCGGTTACTACGCCACGCACGCGCTGACCATCGCACGCCATCCCTCGGAGACCGAGGAGCGCATGATGGTGCGACTGGTCGCCTTCGCGCTGTTCGCCGAGGAGCGGCTGGAGTTCGGCAAGGGTCTGTGCGTCGACGATGAGCCCGACCTGTGGCTGCGCGACCTGACCGGCGACGTGTTGCGCTGGATCGACGTCGGCCAGCCTGACGAGAAGTGGATTCGCAAGGCCTGCGGTCGTGCCGACGCGGTCGTGGTGCTCAGCTACGGACGCGCGGCCGACATCTGGTGGAGCGGCATCGCGAACAAGCTCGGTCGACAGGACAAACTCACGGTGCTGAACCTCGATCCGGGCGTGCCGCCGGCGCTGGCCGCAATGACCGATCGCGGCATGCGATTGCAATGCACCCTGCAGGACGGCGAACTGTGGGTAACCGACGGCGCGCGCACCGTGCACGTCGTGCCGCAGACGCTGATGGCCCCGCGCGGCTAGAATAGCCGGGTTGCCGGCGCAGGATGTCGGTGTCTTGGAGTCACGCCGCGTGGAGATCGCCAGCCAGTTGTTGCTGATCGGGCTGCTCATCGTCGTGAGCGCCTGGCTGTCCATATCCGAGATCGCACTCGCCGCCTCGCGCAAGATCCGTCTGCGGATGCTCGCCCAGCAGGGCAGTACCGCCGCCGAGGACGTGCTGCGCCTGCAGGAGAACCCCGGGCACTTCTTCACCGTCGTGCAGATCGGGCTCAACGCCGTGGCGATTCTCGGCGGCATCCTCGGCGAATCGGTACTCGCGCCGGCTTTCGCAGAGCTCATCGGTGTGGTCTATGCGGGCCAATACCTCGCGGCCGCCAGTTCGGTGCTTGCCTTCGTGCTGGTCACCTCGGCCTTCGTGCTGCTCGCCGACCTGATTCCCAAGCGCCTGGCGATGAACGCGCCCGAGCGTGTCGCCGTGATCGTGGTCGGGCCGATGCGCACCATGGTCAAGGTGTTCATGCCGGCAGTGTGGCTCTTCGACGGTTTTGCGAACTGGATCTTCCGCGTGCTGGGGCTGCCCAGCGTGCGGCCCGAGGACATCACCTCGGAGGAGATCGTCGCGATGGCCGATGCCGGCGCGCAGGCCGGTGCGCTGTTGCGCCAGGAGCACCAGCTCATCGCCAACGTGTTCGAGCTCGACGAGCGTACGGTCACGTCCGCCATGACGGCACGCGACAGCGTGGTGTTCTTCACTCTCGACGAGAGCGAGGAGCACATCCGCGAAAAGCTCGTGCAGTCGCCGCACGGCAAGTTTCCGGTGTGCGAGGGCGGCATCGACACCGTGGTGGGTTACGTCGAATCCAAGGAGTTGTTCGCGCGGGTGCTCGCCGGCAAGAAGCTCTCCCTGATCGCCGACCCGCAGATGCACGAGGCGCTGGTGCTGCCCGACACGCTGACGCTGTTCGAGGCGCTGGAGCGTTTCCGCGCGGCGCGCGAGGATTTCGCGCTGATCGTCAACGAATACGCGCTGATCGTCGGCCTGCTCACGCTGCAGGACGTCATGAACACGGTGATGGGCGAGCTGGGCAGCAATGTCGTCGAGGAACTCATCGTGCGGCGCGACGACGCTTCCTGGCTGATCGATGGCGTCACGCCGGTCGAGGACGTGATGGCCGCGCTGGGCATCGATACCTTCGAGGACGCCGAGAACTACGAGACCATCGCCGGCTTCATGATGTACCGCCTGCGCAAGGTCCCCAAGCGCACCGACAAGGTCGAGTTCGCCGGATTTCGCTTCGAGGTGGTCGACATCGACAACTACCGCATCGACCAGTTGCTGGTCACTCGCATCGCGGACGCGACCGTCACTCAGTGGAACTGATGCGCCGCCACATCAGGCAGCGGTTGTTGGCGGGCATGGCGCGGTCTTCGACCAGCTTCAGGCCCAGGTCTTGCGCCAACGCATCGACGGCCTCGAAATCACGGATTGCGCGGTGTGGCACGGCAGCCTGCAGCGAGGCTTCGAAGGCGGCGTTGCTGTCGCTGGTGTGGCGCCCTTCGTAACGGAACGGACCGTAGATCGCGAGCACGGCATCCGCTGCAAGCACCCCTGCGAGATTGGCGAAGAAGGTTTCGACCTCGGGCCAGCTCATGATGTGCAAGGTGTTGGCCGAGAACACGGCGTCGAAACGCTGCGAAGGCCAGTCTCCGGTGACGTCCAGTTCCAGTGGCGGCGGGGTATTGGGCAGGCGCGCATGGGACAGCCAGGAAACCACGCCCGGAAGGTTCTCGGCGCGATCCGAGGTTTGCCAGACCAGATGCGGCAGATTGGCGGCGAAATGCACCGCGTGCTGGCCGGTGCCGCTGCCGATTTCGAGCACCTGTTTACGGTCGGCGAAGTGCTCGCGCAACACCGAGAGGATGGGTTCCTTGTTGCGCTCGCAGGCGGGAGCGAAGGGGCGTTCGGTCATTGCGTTCTCAGTAGATGAAGCGCTCGTGCAGGTCGGCGAGATTCAGCTCGTCGAGGATGGCCTCGGCGCGCTCGCGCGCGTTGCCGCGCGGGCGGCTGGTGGCGCGCGCGACGATCAGTTCGTTCTTCATCGAGTGCTCCCAGCCCACCAGCTCGGTGACAGACAGCGAATAGCCGTGCGCTTCGAGCAGCAGACAGCGCAGCACGTTGGTGATCTGGCTGCCGAACTCGCGCGTGTGGATGGGATGGCGCCAGATCTCGGACAGCGGCGTGCGCCCGAAGCTCTCGTTCTTGTGCTGACGCATTACGCTCGCGACCTCGGCCTGACAGCACGGCACCAGCACGATGAAGCGCGCCTTCTTCGCCAGCGCGAAGCGGATGGCATCATCCGTGGCGGTGTTGCAGGCGTGCAGCGCCGTGACGATGTCGACCTGCGCGGGAAGTTCGGTCGAGGCGATGGATTGCTCGACGGTGAGATCGAGAAACGACATGCGGCCGAAGCCCAGCCTCGCGGCGAGTTCGCGCGAACTGGCGACCAGTTCGGGGCGGCTCTCGATGCCGTAGACATGGCCGGCTTCGCGCGACTTCAGGAACAGGTCATAGAGAATGAAGCCCAGATACGACTTGCCCGCGCCGTGGTCGACCAGCGACAGGTCGCCGCGCGCCTCGAACACCTCGTTCATCAGCGGCTCGATGAAGCGGTAGAGGTGATAGACCTGCTTGAGCTTGCGCCGCGAGTCCTGGTTGAGCTTGGCGTCGCGGGTCAGGATGTGCAGCTGCTGCAGCAGTTCGACGGACTGGCCGGGCCGGACTTCGGGCGGAAGTTCAGTCCTTGCGGACGGTTTCTGTTTGCGGTTCATTCTTCTTTCGCGGGGCCGATGCCTAGCGCATCCCACCCGGTCTTTCCAAGCTTTTCCATGGTCTCGATGTTGCGCTCGAAGATGACGTCGGGGTCATCCGGGAAATGCGCCAGCGCACCTTCGATGCTGGCCTCGCGCAGCAGATGCAGCGTGGGGTAGGGCGCGCGGTTGGTGTAGTTGCTGATGTCGTCGGCTTCTGTATCGGCGAAGCGAAACTGCGGGTGAAAGCTCGCGACCTGTAGCACGCCTTCCAGATCGTGTTCCTCGACCGCTTCCTCGGCGATGCCGACGATGTCGTTGAAGGTCTCGAAGTCGTCGAACATCGTGGGGTGAATCAGCAGCGTCGTGTCCACTGCCTGCGGATCGGCGGTGGCGAGGAAATCCAGCTCCTCGTCGAGTTGTTGCAGGAAGGCGTCGACATGGCGCGCGTCGCTGACGACGAAGCGGACGCGCTCGGCGGCAACCACGGACTTGGCGAAGGGGCACAGGTTCAGGCCGATCACGGCCTGTTCCAGCCAGTGGCGCATCGCGGTGATGACCGCGTCGGGGTTGGGTGTGTTCATGCGCGCATTTTACGCGGGCGGTTCGCGTCGTGCCGCGCGATCGGCGATAATCGCGGCTTTCCCGCAAGAGCAGCTTCCGATGCCGATCCAGTGGTTCCCCGGTCACATGACCTCGGCGCGCCGAAATGCCTCAGAAACGATGGCGCGCACCGACCTGGTCATCGAGGTCGTCGATGCGCGCATTCCCGAGGCGAGCTGCAACCCGATGATTGGCGAGCTGCGCCGCTTTCGTCAGCGCCCCTGTCTGAAGATCCTCAACAAGGCCGATCTGGCCGATCCCGCGGCGACCAAGGCCTGGCTGGCCTACTTCAACGCGCAGGAAGGCGTCACCGCGGTGGCGCTCTCGTGCAAGAATCCGGGCGACGTGGCGCGCGTGCCGGCGATGTGCCAGCGCCTCGCGCCGCATCGCAGCGACGGCACGCGGCTGTTGCGCATCATGATCATGGGCATTCCCAACGTCGGCAAGTCGACGCTGATGAACGCACTGCTCAAGCGCAAGGTGGCCAAGGTCGGTGACGAGCCGGCGGTCACCAAGTCGCAGCAGACGCTCGATTTCGGCAGCCACATGACGCTCACCGACACGCCGGGCATGATGTGGCCCAAGATCGACCACGACTCCGACGGATTCATGCTCGCCGCCTGCCACGCCATCGGCCGAAATGCGGTGATCGACGAGGAAGTCGCGGAGTTTCTCGCCGGCGTGCTGCTCTCGCGCTATCCGCAGGCGCTGGCCAATCGCTACAAGCTCGACCCGGCAAAGACTGATGCCTGGGGTGTGGTGGAGGAGGTCGGCCGGCGCCGTGGCTGCCTGGTGAAGGGCGGCGGCATGGACTTGGAGAAGGCCGCGCAGATCCTGCTCAATGATTTTCGTGCCGGAGCGCTGGGTCGGATCAGCCTGGAAACGCCGGACTCACGTGCCGCGATGCTCGCCGAAGCATCGCGGCGTGTGGTCGACAACGCCGCGGCCAGCGACGACTGAAGTGCGCGCAAATGAAAAACGCCAGCCTTCGGGCTGGCGTTTTGCTTGCTGGCGACCGGATCAGCGATAGCCGGCGCGGTCGAAGATCTTCTGCGCTTCGGGCACGTTCTTCGCGAGCTCGGCGACCGGCATGTCGTCGGCCTTGAAGCTGCCGAGCGTGTCGAGCGCGTGGTTCTCGATCTTCACGCTGGGCACGGTCGGCCACTCGTTGTTGCCGTTGGCGAAGTAGCGCTGGGCGGCATCCGAAGTCAGGTACTCGAGGAACTTCTTGGCGGCCTCCTTGTTCGGCGCGTGCTTGAGCACGCCGGCGCCGGAGACGTTGACGTGCGTGCCCCAGCTGTCCTGGTTGGGCCACACGAACTTGACCGACTCGACCACCTGCTTGTCCTGCTCTCGGTCGGAGTTCATCAGACGCGCGAAGTAGTAGCTGTTGGCGATCGCCACGCCGCATTCGCCCGCCGCGACGGCGCGGATCTGATCGGTGTCGCCACCGCGCGGGGAGCGCGCGAAGTTGGCGACGATGCCCTCAGCCCATTCCTCGGTCTTCTCGGCGCCGTGGTGATGGATCAGCGCTGCGCCCAGCGACAGGTTGTACGGGTGGGCGCCGGTACGCGTGCACACCTTGCCCTTGAGTTTCGGGTCGGCGAGCGACTCGTAGGTCTGCACGTCCTCGGCCTTGACCAGATCGGGGTTGTAGATGATCACGCGGGCACGGGTGGAGAAGGCCACCCAGGTGTCGGTGCGAAAGTGCGCAGGCACGCGCTCGTCGATCACGTCGGACTGGAACGGATCGAACAGGCCCATGCTGTCGGCGTTGCCCAGGCGGGAGGCGTCGACGGTGATGAAGATGTCGGCGGGGCTGTTCTCGCCTTCGTTCTTGATGCGCTCGATCAGCTCGGCTTCCTTGGCTTCGATGCGATTGACCTTGATCCCGGTCTGGCGCGTGAACTCGTCATAGAGCTGTTCGTCGGTCTGGTAGTGGCGCGCGGAATAGATGTTCAGTTCCTGATCGGCGCCCATCGCAGGGGCGGCCGAGATGCCTAGCGCGGCAAGCAGAGGAACGAGGAGGGTGCGTTTTTTCATGTCGTTCGGCCTTTTGTGAGTGATTGAAGGTCTGCGAATAGTAACGAGAGGAATTCGCAATTGCAACTTTACGCGTATCGCGATAATGTTAGTGCGAATCATTCGCAACCATGAGGCATGAATATGAACGCGCTTCTCGTCGGCGCCGATCGTCTTGGCAATATTCCCACCGTGCTCGACCGCTTCGGCATCCGTATCGCCCAGCACGTCAGCGGTCGCGACAGCTCGCATCAGCGTCGCAGTTCCCCTCTGCCTTCGGGGGTCGAGATCGTGATCCTGTTTACCGACTTCCTGGGCCACAACGTGATGAAGCGCTTTCGCGAGATGGCCAGTCGGGAAGGTGTGCGCCTGGTGTGCTGCCGGCGCTCGGTGTGTGCGCTGGAACAGGCCCTGGGGCGCAGCATTGCGCAGGCACGCTGTGGTGGGTGTGGCGATGACGGCTGCGGGCGGCGCGCACACTGAGACGCGAAGGTTCGCGGGACTTCAGCGCATCGCGACTTCGCGCAGCGAAGCTTCGAGATCGGCGAGCGCGTGGGCCGTGAGGCGGCCCTCGGCGCGAGCCCGCGAGTGTACGGAGAGCAGCAGTTTGGCCAGTACCCAGGCATCGCCGAGTGCGTGAAAACGCTGGAAGGTGCCGATGTCGAGGGCGTCCATCCAGCGTGCCAGCCGGGTCGGTCTGACGTAGACCTCGCCGAAGAGCGCAGGCAACAGCCAGTAAAGATCCAGCCAGAGCCAATCGGGGCGCAGGTCGAGATGCTCGTCGAGAGCGCGCTCGATGAGTCTGCGGTTGAGTTCGGCGTTGAAGATCACGACGGGTCCGCCCGCGGTGAACTCGACCAGTTTGGCCAATCCATTTGCAGGTTCGTCGTCGATCGCGCACATGAAGCTTGCGGTCGCGCCGATGCGCCCGTCTTCGACCGCGATTGCGGCGATCGACTGCAGGCGGGCGTCGTCGGCATTGAGTTCGCTCGCTCGGGTGTTGAGCACCACATAGCGCGTTTCGGCGTGGGGCAGGTCGAGGTCGATCGCGCGCTGCGCGGCATCGGCCGGGGAAGGTCGGCGCCGCAGCTGCAGCAGTCGGGAGAGCCAGTTCATAGCTGGTAGTCGAGCTTGAGCCGCAACTGCAGCTTGCGCGCCTGACGGAACGCTTCCTTGAGGATGCGACGATCGAGTTCGTTGAGCTGGTCGGGGCGCACGCAATTGTCGCCGGGTGCATCGTGTTCGGTTTCGAGGTGCTGCGAGCGCAGGCGCAGCAACTGGATGAAGTGGAAGCCATCGAGCATCGCGGCAATCTCCTCGGCGCGCATGCCGATCTGCGCGCCGGCCTGACGCAGGCGCTCGGCGGTGCTGCTGGCGCGTACGCCGCAGCGCAGCGCGAGGATGCGCGCGGCGTCGACGAAGATGCGCGCCCCCGATTTTTTCAGGTCGATGGTGCCGTCGGACGCGAGCGTGAAATCGCGAAAGCGCCCCAGTGGTGGCGTGGCCTTGAGCGCGTTCTCGGCCATCAAACGCAGAAAGGTCAGGTTCTTTCTCGCCGTGGCGTCGAGCCAGTCGCGCAGCTCCTCGCCCCACGCCGCCTGGCCGGCGAGCACGCGGAAATCGAAGAAGATCGACGCGTTGAGCAGGGCCTGCGGCTGCGGTTCGCGAATCCATTTGGCGAAGCGCTGCTTCCATTCGTCCAGCGTCAGGCACAGCTCCGGGTTGCTGGCCATGATGTTGCCGGTGCACAGCGGAAAGCCGCAGCGCGCGAGCTGTTCGTTGACGTCGCGGGCGAAGGCCAGCAGGCGTTTGCGCAGCGCATCCGGGGCTTCACGCTGCGGTGTGGCGAAGATCAGGCCGTTGTCCTGGTCGGTCGACAGCGTCTGCTCGTGGCGGCCTTCGGAACCGAAGGCGAGCCAGGCATAGTCGAGATCTTCGAGACCGTGGCGCTCCAGCCCGAGTTCGATGATGCGGCGCGTGAGTGCGTCGTTGAGCGCCGAGATGAACTGCGTGAGCTGTTCGGCGGCGACGCCCTGGGCGACGAGGTTGAGCGCGAGCTGGCGGATGTCGCGCGCGGCGCGCTCCAGGGTGTCGATCTCGCGTGCGCCGTCGATGCTGGCGCGGATCTGGCGCAGGCTGGTGCGTTGCAGCGAGAACAGGTCACGCTCGGACACCACGCCCTGCGCGTGTCCGCGGCTGTCGGTCACGACCAGGTGCTGGATGCCGTGGGTGGCCATGGTCAACGCCGCGTCGTAGGCGCTGGCGCTGCTGGAAGCGGTCTTCGGATCGGGCGTCATCACCGTGTCCACCGGTGCCGCGAGGTCGGCCCCGGCGAGCACGATGCGCGGGATCACGTCGCTTTGCGTGAGAATGCCGAGCGGTTCGCGTTGCGGCCCGACGACGACCATGCAGCCCACGCGTTCGTCGTTCATGCGCTGCAGTACGTCGCGTGTGGGGGTATCGGGCGCGACACTGACCAACTCATGGGCGAGCAGTTGCGCCAGGGGTGTGGTCATGGTGCGCTGCTCGGAGGCGCGCTGGCCGAAACTCGCCTGCAGCTGCGCGCGCGACTGGCCGAGCAGACTGGCGATGTGACGCGTGCAGAACAGGTGGAATTCCGGGCTCATGCGCATCAGCGCGAGAAAGTCGCGTGCGGGCAGCGCATAGACGTAGCTGTCCTCGATCGCGGTGTAGGTATTGGTGCTCGCGCGGTCGGCCGCGATCGCGCCGATCGGGAAACACTCGCCGGGACCCAGCGCGATCTCGGCCTCGCCGGGCGCGGTGCCTTCCTGGCGTGCCTGCACGCTGCCGCGCTCGATGATGTGGAAAAAACGCGGCACGCCCATGCCGGGGGTCAGAATCTCGGCGCCGGCCGGGTAGTGCGCCAGTTCGATGCGTTCGGACAGGAAGGTCAGCGCGTCCGCCTGCATGGCGTCGAACGGCGCGAAGCGACGCAGGAAGTCGAGATTGGCGCTGACCAGCAGTTGCGGGGCGGTCTCTTCCACTGCGTCCTCCCGGGTGTGTGCGGCTACAAGACCTCGGCCGCGTGATCGGCCAGGCGCGAGCGCTCGCCGCGCTGCAAGGTGATGTGGCCCGAGTGTGCCCAGCCCTTGAAGCGGTCGACGACGAAGGTCAGGCCGGAACTGCCTTCGGTGAGATACGGCGTGTCGATCTGCGCGATGTTGCCCAGACACACCACCTTGGTGCCGGGGCCGGCGCGCGTGATCAGCGTCTTCATCTGCTTGGGCGTGAGGTTCTGCGCCTCGTCGATGATCAGGAACTTGTTGATGAAGGTGCGCCCGCGCATGAAGTTCAGGCTCTTGATCTTGATGCGGCTGCGGATCAGGTCGCGCGTGGCCGCACGGCCCCACTCGCCGCCCTCGCCGGTGGTGCCGTTGAGCACGTCGAGGTTGTCTTCCAGCGCGCCCATCCACGGCGCCATCTTCTCTTCCTCGGTGCCGGGCAGGAAGCCGATGTCCTCGCCGACCGGCACCGTCACGCGGGTCATGATGATCTCGGAGAAGCGCTTGGTGTCGAGCACCTGGGTGAGCGCGGCGGCGAGCGTGAGCAGGGTCTTGCCGGTGCCGGCCTGGCCGAGCAGCGTGACGAAGTCGATCTCCGGGTCGAGCAGCAGGTTGAGGGCGAAATTCTGTTCGCGGTTGCGCGCGGTGATGCCCCACACGCTGTTCTTGCTGTGGCTGTAGTCGGTCAGCGTCTCGATGAGCACGCTCTTGGCCTGCTTTTCGCGCACCCAGACCTGCAGCGGGCTGTCGCCGTCCTGCCAGAGGAATTCGTTGAGCAGCAGGTCGGCCGCGAGCGGGCCGCTCAGGCGGTAGCGCGTATGGCCTTCCTCCTTCCACGATTCCATGCCCTTGGCGTGCGTGTCCCAGAAGTCGGCGGGCAGTTCGCGCGCTCCGGAATACAGCAGGTCGCTGTCTTCGAGCACCTTGTCGTTGAAGTAGTCCTGTGCCTCGATGCCCAGCGCGCGCGCCTTGATGCGCATGTTGATGTCTTTCGACACCAGGATCACCGGCCGGTCCGGGTGCGTTTCGGCCAGGTGCATCACTACGGCGAGGATCTGGTTGTCGCCCTTGACCGTGGGCAGCGCTTCGGGCAACTGGAAGTTGATCGCGTCGGCCTGCAGGAACAGCTTGCCGCTGGCCTGGCCATGCGAAGGACCGTCGAGATCGATGCCGTCGCGGATGCCGTCCTCGCTCGACGAGACGATCTCGTCCATCGTGCGGCTGGCCTGGCGCGCGTTGCGCGCGACCTCCGACATGCCCTTCTTGTTCGAATCGAGTTCCTCGAGGGTCATCATGGGCACGTAGATGTCGTGCTCCTCGAAGCGGAACAGGCTGGTCGGGTCGTGCATCAGCACGTTGGTGTCGAGGACGAAGAGCTTGCTCCCGCCGTTGGCGGACTTGCGGTTGGCGCGTCGGGTCATTCTCGGGTTCTCTCGGGCGAAGCCCAGTATCTAAGGGAGGGTCAGAGGGTCTGGGCCAGGGCGAGCACCGCCTGCGCATGGCCGGGCACCTTCACGCCGCGCCACGCCTGCGCGATGTTGCCCTCGGCGTCGATCAGGAAGGTGGAGCGCTCGATGCCACGCACCTGCTTGCCGTACATGTTCTTGAGGCGGATCACGTCGAAGGCGCCGCAGGCGATTTCGTCCGCGTCGCTGATCAGTTCGAAGGGCAGGCCCAGCTTCTCCTTGAAGCGTTCGTGCGACTTCATGCCGTCGCGCGAGATGCCGAAGACGGTGCAGCCGGCCTTGACGAAGTCTGCATGCAGATCGCGGAAGTCGGCGCTCTCGTTGGTGCAGCCGGGGGTGTTGTCCTTGGGGTAGAAGTACAGCACGACCTTGCTGCCCTTGAGTTCGGACAGGGTCACGGTGTGGCCTCCGGTGGCGGGCAGGGAAAAGTCGGGGGCCGCAATCGGGCTGGTATCGGTCATCGCATGGCCTCGTGTCTGGATCGTTGTGCCAGCGTAGCGGACATTCGCTGCGATTGACAATCACCGCCGCCGCGCGGGCGTGCGATGCAATCGGCTATCATGCCCGCCTTCGCTGCCCGTC
This sequence comes from Pseudazoarcus pumilus, assembly GCF_002872475.1. Taxonomy (GTDB): domain Bacteria; phylum Pseudomonadota; class Gammaproteobacteria; order Burkholderiales; family Rhodocyclaceae; genus Pseudazoarcus; species Pseudazoarcus pumilus. The sequence continues at coordinate 1,881,148 of NZ_CP025682.1, read as the reverse complement.
AGGCCCTCGTCCCGTGGACATCCTGCAGACCCTGGTGCTGGCGCTCGTGCAGGGCGTCACCGAATTCCTGCCGATCTCCAGTTCCGCTCACCTGATCCTGGTGCCGGTGCTCACCGGCTGGCCCGACCAGGGCCTGGCCTTCGACGTGGCCGTGCATCTGGGAACGCTCGCTGCGGTCGTGGTGTATTTCCGTCACGAACTGGTGCGCATGGCGGTCGCCGGCCTGGGCTCGCTGCGCGGGCGCCGGGATGCGGATTCCCGGCTAGCCTGGGCGGTGGTGCTGGGCACCTTGCCGGTGGTGTTCTTCGGCTTGATCGGAAAATCCTTCATCGAGACCGAACTGCGCGGGCCCATCGTCATCGCGCTCACCGCCATCGTCTTCGGTCTGGTGTTGTGGTGGGCCGACGCACGCGGCGCACGCTGCCGCGACGAGTTCTCGATCGGCTGGCGCGAGGCCCTGATCGTGGGCTTTGCGCAGGCGCTGGCGCTGATTCCCGGTACTTCGCGCTCGGGCATCACGATCACCGCCGGCCTGATGCTGGGCCTCACGCGCGAGGCTGCCGCGCGCTTTTCCTTCCTGTTGTCGATCCCGACCCTGCTCGCCTCGAACGTGCTCGTGGGGCGCGATCTGCTCGCCTCCGAGGCGCCCGTAGACTGGATGGGGCTGGCACTCGGCGCGCTCGTCGCGGGCGTGTCGGCCTACGCCTGCATCCGGGTGTTCATTGCACTGCTGGCGCGCACCGGGATGCTGCCCTACGTGATCTATCGTTTGGTGCTCGGCGTCGTGCTGTTGTGGGTGTTCTGGTAGTCGCGGTTCTCGAGCGCGCGTTTGCGCCGCGAAATTGCCGCAATGCAGCGCGTTCGGTACCATGGAAACCTTTTTCCCGGCTCGCTCGACCGCTCGTCGATGTGGCCGGGTGGCGACAACTCTCCCGAGGACGGGCCAGATGACTGTGACCAGCAAACTCACGCTCGCGCCGGTTTCGCCTGCAGTGGCCGATGCGGACGACGCACCGGCGATTCCGCGCATCCGCAAGTCGTCCAAGCTCGCCGATGTCTGCTACGACATCCGCGGGCCGGTGCTCGCCCGCGCCAAGCAGATGGAAGACGAGGGCCACCGCATCATCAAGCTCAACATCGGCAACCTCGCGCCTTTCGGTTTCGAGGCACCCGAGGAGATCGTCGTCGACGTCATCCACAATCTGCGCGAAGCCTCCGGCTATTCGGAGTCCAAGGGGCTCTTCTCGGCGCGCAAGGCGGTGATGCACTACACGCAGCAAAAGCGCATCGCCGGGGTTGGCATCGAGGACATCTACATCGGCAACGGCGCGTCCGAACTGATCGTGATGTCGATGCAGGCGCTGCTCAACAACGGTGACGAGGTCCTCGTTCCGGCGCCCGACTATCCGCTGTGGACCGCGGCCGTGAGTCTGGCTGGCGGCAAGCCGCAGCACTACCTGTGCGACGAGCAGGCGCACTGGTACCCGGACATGGACGACATCCGCGCCAAGATCACGCCGAACACGCGCGCCATCGTCGTCATCAACCCCAACAACCCGACCGGCGCGCTGTACCCGGACGCGGTGCTGCGCGAACTCGTGGACATCGCGCGCGAGCATCAGCTCGTGGTGTTCGCCGACGAGATCTACGACAAGACGCTGTACGACGGCGCGACCCACACCTCGATCGCCTCTCTGGCCGACGACGTGCTGTTCGTGACCTTCAACGGACTGTCGAAGAACTACCGCGCCTGCGGCTATCGTGCGGGCTGGATGGTGGTCTCGGGCGAGAAGCGTCACGCCCAGGACTACATCGAGGGCCTGACGATTCTCGCCTCGATGCGCCTGTGCTCGAACGTGCCCGGTCAGTGGGCCATCCAGACCGCGCTGGGCGGCTATCAGAGCATCGAGGAGCTGATCGCGCCGGACGGGCGGCTGACGCGTCAGCGCGATCTCGCCTATGATCTGCTCACGGCGATCCCCGGCGTATCCTGCGTCAAGCCGGCCGCGGCGCTGTACCTGTTCCCACGGCTCGACCCCAAGATGTATCCGATCGAGGACGACCAGCAGTTCATCTTCGAACTGCTCGAGGAAGAACGCGTGCTGTTGGTGCAGGGCACGGGCTTCAACTGGCCCACGCCGGACCACTTCCGGCTGGTGTTCCTGCCGCACGAGGATGATTTGCACGACGCCATCGGGCGCATCGCACGCTTTCTCGACCAGTATCGCCGACGCCACGCTGCCTGAGCAGCCGCGTCGACAGCCAACCTTTTCCGAATGCGAACATGAAACCAATCAACGTAGGCCTTCTCGGTATCGGCACCGTCGGCGGTGGCACTTTCGAGGTGCTGCGCCGCAACGAGGAAGAGATCACGCGGCGCGCCGGCCGGCCGATCCGCATCAGCGTCATCGCCGACAAGAACGTCGAGCACGCCCGCAGCGTGGCGGGCGACAGCGTGCGCATCACCGACGACGCCTTCGCGGTGATCGCCGACCCGGACGTGGACATCGTCGTCGAACTCATTGGCGGCTACGGCGTGGCGCGCGAGCTCATGCTCGGTGCGATCGCCAACGGCAAGCACGTGGTCACGGCCAACAAGGCCTTGCTCGCGATGCACGGCAACGAGATCTTCGAGGCGGCGCGACGCAAGGGCGTGATGGTGGCCTTCGAGGCGGCCGTGGCCGGCGGCATTCCGATCATCAAGGCGCTGCGCGAGGGCCTCTCGGCCAACCGCATCGAATGGTTCGCCGGCATCATCAACGGCACGACCAACTTCATCCTGTCGGAGATGCGCGACAAGGGTCTGGCCTTCGCCGACGTGTTGCTCGAGGCGCAGATGCTCGGCTACGCCGAGGCCGATCCGACCTTCGACATCGAGGGGGTGGATGCCGCGCACAAGGCGACCATCATGAGCGCCATCGCCTTCGGCATTCCGATGCAGTTCGGCGCCGCCCACGTCGAAGGCATTTCCAACCTGCAGAGCATCGACATCGCCTACGCGGGCCAGCTCGGCTACCGCATCAAGCTGCTGGGCATCGCACGTCGCCGCCCGGAAGGGGTGGAACTGCGCGTGCATCCGACGCTGATTCCCAAGGATCGCCTGCTCGCCAACGTCGAGGGGCCGATGAACGCCATCCTCGTGCACGGTGACGCGGTCGGCCCGACCATGTATTACGGCCCGGGCGCCGGCGCCGAGCCGACCGCCAGCGCGGTGATCGCCGACCTGGTCGATGTCACGCGACTGCACACCGCTGATCCGGAGCACCGTGTGCCCCACCTGGCCTTCCAGTCGGATCAGGTGCTCGACGTCAAGGTGCTGCCGATCGAGGACGTGGTCACCTCCTACTACCTGCGCCTGCGCGTCGACGACAAGCCTGGCGTGCTCGCCGAGATCACGCGCATCCTCGCCGACAGCAACATCTCGATCGAGGCGATGATCCAGCGCCAGGCCGAGGAAGGCGAATCGCGTACCGACATCATCATGCTCACCCACCGCACCCTGGAGCGCAACGCCAACGCCGCGCTGCGCCAGATCGAGGCGCTCGACGTGGTGCGCGGCGACATTACCAAGCTGCGCATGGAAAGCCTGCAGTAGATCACGCCGTTCGTTCCAGACGCGAGGCCGCGACCATCGTCGCGGCCTCGCGCGTTTACGCCTGCGCGCGCTGCATGCGCCGGGAGGCGTCGCGGCGACGCATCAGACCACGACATGCGTGCTGAAACTCATGCGATGTCGCTACCGCAACGAGTTTTCACACGTTGATACCGGACTCGCGTGCACGGCATGGGAGGATGCGCGGCGTCGCCCGCATGTGATCGCCCCGCGTCTTCGGGAGGTCGCCGCGGCCGTTTCACCTCTTTCGGGATGGCTTCATGAGTATCGGTATCGCAGGCTGGTTTCTTCTGCTGGGTGGCATGCTGCTGGTGATGGGTTTGCTCGCGCCTTTCATGCGCACAGTGCCGTTTACGCCGGCGATCGTGTATCTGACCGTGGGTCTGATCCTCGGCCCCAGCCTGTTCGGCGTGTTTCACTTCAATCCCTTCAAGCAGTCCCAGTTGCTGGAAGTGCTGACCGAGGTGGCGGTGCTCGTCGCGCTGTTCTCGGCCGGCATCAAGATGCCCGCGCCGGTGAGCTGGCGCCGCTGGCGCACCCCTTTTCTGCTCGCCTTCCTGTCGATGGCGCTGACGGTGGCGCTGATCGCCGCCTTCGGCTACTACCTGTTGGCGATGCCGCTGGGTCTGGCGGTGCTGCTCGGGGCGATTCTGGCGCCCACCGACCCGGTGCTGGCGAGCGACATCCAGGTGCGCCAGCCCGGCGATCACGACCGCCTGCGCTTCAACCTCACCTGCGAGGCGGGGATGAACGATGGCACGGCCTTCCCGTTCGCCATGCTCGGTCTCGGCCTGCTGGGGCTGCACGAACTGGGCGACGCCGGGGTGCGCTGGGTGCTCCTCGACGTCTTGTGGGCGAGTATCGGCGGCATCCTCATCGGCGTGATCGGTGGCATCGGGGTTGGCTGGGCGGCATCGCGTCTGCGTCAGGCGCGCCCCGACTGGAGCGGGTCGGACGATTTTCTCGGGCTGGGCATGATCGGCGTGATCTTCGGTTTGAGCACGCTCGTCGGTGCCGGGGGCTTTCTGGCGGTGTTCTTCGCCGCGGTCGCGCTGCGCCAGACCGAGTTGCGGCTGGCCGGCCTGGTGCCTCTTGCGAGCCAGGACGGTGACGAGGCCGGCGCAGTCGAGCCGCCGCAAGTGGGGATCGGGGCGCTGGTCTACAAGGAACACCTCGAGCGCCTGTCGGAAGTCGCGCTGGTGCTGCTGCTGGGAGGCATGTTGTTCATGGACTCGTGGAGCTGGGCGGCGGTGGGACTGGCGCTGTTCGTCTTCTTCGTGGTGCGACCGCTGAGCGTGCTCGCGGGCCTGGGGCTGACGCGCACGCCGATGCGCATGCGTCTGATGGTGGGATGGTTCGGCGTGCGCGGCATCGGTTCGATGTACTACCTGATGTATGCCATCAACCAGGGCTTGCCGCAGGAAATGTCGCTGCAGCTCATCCACCTGACTCTGGTGGTGGTGACCTTGTCCATCGTGCTTCACGGGATCAGTGCCAAACCGCTGATCCGGCGTTTCTGGCGCGATAGCGACACGATGTTGCGCGAATCGGGAGCGATGCAGAGGGCGTAGTCCGAAGCCGGGCCGGCTGCAGCGTTCGAAGGCACGCCAAGGGCTGCGCAGCCTTTCTGCGCTGCGTCGGCGGGCCACTTGTCGGGCAGCCGATCCGGCAGATAATGCGTGCACCCGCCACGAACGCCGGGCAGCGTGCCGCGGTCAATGCGGTTGAAGCCTCCCTGTCGGCAATTGGCCGGTCGCCATGTCTCGTCGTGCAATCTTCCCTGCTGCGCTGGTCTTGTTCGGTGTATTGCTGGCCGGCTGCGATCCGTTCGCCTCGCCCGAGAGCCTGTTCGACGAATACGTCGAACGCACCGCACGCGTCCTCGACGAAGATGCGGTCGCCTCGCCGGTGCCCACGGCTCCCGCACTGCCGCGTCGGCGCGAGCGCGTGCGCGCGCTGCCTTCGCTGGATGTGGGCATGCTCGACTTCCTCAGCCTGTACGGTTGCGAGCTGCAGCATGTGATCGGAGAGCGTAACTCCATCATGGGCAAGGTCATGCATCCGGGGTCGCTGCTCGACTACGAACTGCGGTTCGTGCGCGCGGCCGAGGAGTGCGCGGACGAGATCGGCAGCGAGCGCCTGCGTGCACGACTGGCCGAGGTGGTCGCGATCAAGCGCGCAGCCTTGCCCGACGTGGCGTGGAACGCGATCTGGGGCAGCGAGGAGATCGAGCACCTGCTGACGCGTTCGCGCGGGTCGCTGGCGGTCGGCCACGATCGGGACATGGCTGGCACGATGGCGTCTGACCTGGCCGCGCTGGGCTCGGTCGTCGACGCCATTCACGAGGGGCGCACGGACCTGGACGTCGCCGCACTCGATGCGATGTACCAGCGCTGGCACTCGCGCGCGCTCGTCGGTCAGGCGGTGCGCGCGGCCTTGCTCGCCACGACGCGCCTCGAGGATGCCTCGCGCATCGTCGAGGCGCGCCTGGGCGAGCGGCCGGTATGTGCGGGTCCGCAACACCGTCCGCGCGCGGCCGAGAACATGCGCGGCATGTTCATGACGGTGTTCATCGGCCATGTGCAGCCCTATCTGGCCGATCTGGCGCGCGTGCGCAGAGAACTCGTCGAGCCGCTGGCGGGGCTGGCCGACATTGGCGAGACGTCGCGATCGCCTGCGGTGGTGGCCTACGCCGAGCAGGCGTTGGGCGACACCGCCGCCGACAGCGTGTGGGCCGGTTTCGACGCGGCCGTGGCGCGCCACGTCGAGGCCTGGCAGATGCTGCTGCAGCAGTGCGGCATGCGTCCGGGGCAGGGCGCGTCATCGGACTGAGCGATTGGACAGCGCCGGGCGCGGGCGGGATAATCACCGGCTGTCGTCGTTTGTCCGAACCCGAGGATTCCCGAGTGAAATACCTGTCCACGCGCGGCCAGCCCGCTGATCACGAATTCTGCGACATCCTGCTCGGCGGCCTTGCCCCGGACGGCGGCCTGTACCTGCCCGAGAGCTATCCGCAGGTCACGCGTGCCGAGCTCGATGCATGGCGCGTACTGTCCTATGCCGAACTGGCCTTCGCGGTGCTGTCGAAGTTCATCACCGACATCCCGGCCGACGATCTGCGCGCGATCTGCGCCAAGACCTATACGCCGCAGGTCTATCGCCATGTGCGCGGCGGCGAGGATGCGCGCGAGATCACGCCGCTGACCTGGCTCGAGCCCGGCCGCCTGGCCCTGCTGGAACTGTCCAACGGACCGACGCTGGCCTTCAAGGACATGGCGATGCAGTTGCTCGGCAATCTGTTCGAGTACGTGCTCGACAAGCGCGGAGAACAGATCAACATCCTCGGCGCGACCTCGGGCGACACCGGCTCGGCGGCCGAGTACGCGATGCGCGGCAAGCACCGCGTGCGCGTGTTCATGCTCTCGCCGCACGGACGCATGAGCGCCTTCCAGCGCGCGCAGATGTATTCGCTGGATGAAGCCAACATCTTCAACATCGCCGTCGAGGGCATGTTCGACGACGCCCAGGACATCGTGAAGGCGGTATCGAACGACGCCGCGTTCAAGGCGAAACATCGCATCGGCGCGGTCAATTCGATCAACTGGGCGCGCGTGGCGGCGCAGATCGTGTACTACTTCAAGGGCTATTTCGCCGCGACGAAGAGCAACGACGAAGAGATCGCCTTCTGCGTGCCCTCGGGCAACTTCGGCAACATCTGCGCCGGCCACATCGCGCGTCAGATGGGCCTGCCCATCGGCCGGCTGATTCTCGCGACCAACGAAAACGACGTGCTCGACGAATTCTTCCGCACGGGCGTGTATCGTCCGCGCCGCTCGGCCGAGACGCAGGTCACGTCGAGCCCCTCGATGGACATCTCCAAGGCCTCGAACTTCGAACGCTTCGTGTTCGATCTGGTCGGACGCGACCCGCGGGTGGTGGCTGACCTGTGGCGCAAGGTCGACGCCGGAGGCGCCTTCGACCTGAACGACACGCCTTACTTCGCACGCGTGCCCGAATTCGGTTTCGTCTCCGGCAGCAGCTCGCACGCCGACCGGCTCGCCACCATCCGCAAGGTGTGGGCTGACTACGGCGTGATGATCGACACCCACACGGCCGATGGCGTCAAGGTGGCGTGCGAAAACATGCCGGGCGACATGCCGGTGGTGGTGCTGGAGACCGCGCAGCCGGTGAAGTTCGCCGAGACCATCCGCGAGGCGCTCGGCCGAGAGCCGGACCGCCCCGCGGACTTCGACGGCATCGAGGATCTGCCGCAGCACGTCGAGGTGATGGCCCCCGACGTCGATGCGGTGAAGGAATTCATCGTCCGGCACATCGGCTGATGTGAACGCGCGTCAATGCAAAACGGCCACCCAGGGGTGGCCGTTTTGCATTGCGTTGATGGTCGGGATTCGCGATGGCCGTCCCGATCTATTCTTCCACGTGGCGCAGCGACAGGTCGATGGCGCGCACATCCTTGGTCAGTGCGCCGACCGAGATGCGGTGTACGCCGGTCTCCGCGATCTCGCGAACTCGCTCCAGGCTGACCCCGCCCGAGGCTTCGAGTTCGGCGCGCTCGCCGGTCAGCGCCACGGCATTGCGCATGGTCTCCGCGTCCATGTTGTCGAGCAGGATCATCGGCGCGCCGGCCTGCAAGGCTTCCTCGAGCTGACTCAGGTTCTCCACTTCGACTTCGATGAAGACGTCCGAAGGGGCGATCCGGCGCGCGCGTTCGAGCGCCGCCCGGATGCCGCCGGCGGCGAGGATGTGGTTTTCCTTGATGAGGATGCCGTCGTACAGGCCGATGCGGTGGTTGTAGCCGCCGCCGGTGGCCACGGCATACTTCTGCGCCAGGCGCAGGCCGGGCAGGGTCTTGCGGGTGTCGACGATTTTCGCGCGCGTGCCGGCGACGGCCTCGACGTAGCGTCGCGTGGTGGTCGCCGTGGCCGAGAGCAATTGCACGAAGTTCAGTGCCGTGCGCTCGGCGGTGAGCAGCACGCGCGCGCCGGCGACGATGTCGCACAGGGTCTGACCGGGCTCGAGCGCGTCGCCGTCGCGCACATGCCACAGCACGGTCGCGGTCGGGTCGAGGGCGGCGAAGGTCGCGTCGAACCAGGCCGCACCGCACAGCACGGCTGGCTCACGCGTGATCACGCGCCCGCGCGCGTCGGTGTCGGCGGCGATCAGGCAGGCGGTGAGGTCGCCGCCGCCGACGTCCTCGGCCAGCGCGGTGGCGACGTTGCGCTGGATCTCGATGCACAGAGGCTGATTGGAAATCATGGACGGTCCGGATGGGGCATGGGCCGATTCTATCAGTCCGTTACGGGGCGGCTTCATGCGGACTCCGGCAGCGGCGTCGCAGCCTGCACGATCCAGGCGTTGAAGACCGCACGCGCGGCGTCGATGACTTCGCCCGAGGTCAGGCCGATGGGGCCCACGCCCTCGCGCGCGAGGCGGTCGGCGGCCGCCCCATGCAGATGCACCGCGGCGATCAGCGCGGATTCCAGCGGCCAGTGTTGGGCGATCAGCGCGGTCACCAGTCCGGTGAGCACGTCGCCCATGCCGGCCGTGGCCATGCCGGGATGGCCGGTGCAGTTGATCCACCAGCGCTCGTCGGGCGCTGCGACGACCGTGCCGCAGCCCTTGAGCGCGATCAGCGCGTTGAAGCGGCGTGCCAGCCCGGCGGCCGCGCCGAGGCGGTCGGCCTGTACGCTGGCCGCGTCGCTGCCGAGCAGGCGCCCGGCCTCGGCCGGATGGGGTGTGAGGATGGTCGCTGCGCGACGGCCCGCGCAGATCTGCTCGAGGCGGTGGTCCTCGGCGATCAGGTTGAGCGCGTCGGCGTCGAGGATCAGCGGAATGTCGAGCGGCAGGGCGCGCTCCATCATGCGGCGTGCCTCGTCGGCCAGGCCCAGTCCGGGGCCGAGCGCGAGTACTCCGGCGGCGTCGAGCACCACGGCCGGCGCGCGCAGCATCAGTTCGGGCTGCATCAGGTCCACGGCCGGCGCATCGCGATCCATCATGCCGACGAAGATGCGTCCGGCGCCCAGTTTGAGGGCCGCGCGTCCGGCGAGCAGGGCGGCGCCGTTCATGCCGTTGGCGCCGCCGATGATGCCGGCGTCGCCGAAGCTGCCCTTGTGGGTGTTGAACGGGCGCGGTACGAGATGCTCGCGGAACATCGACGGTCGCAGCCGCTGGCCTTCGGCCGGGAGCAGGGCCTCGGGGTCGACATCGAGCGTGCGCACCGTGACCGCGCCGGCGTGGTCGGGTCCGTCGAGCGTGAGCAGCCCGGGCTTGAGCGCGATGAAACTGAGCGTATGCGTGGCGCGAAAGGCGCGGCCCAGGGAACGGCCGGTGTTGGCATCGAGCCCACTCGGGATGTCGATGGCCAGACGCGGGCCGGGCAGGGCGTTGAGCGTGTCGATCCAGTTCGTGTAGGGTGCCTCGAGCGGGCGCTGCAGGCCGATGCCGAAGAGCGCGTCGACCACCAGCGCCCAGCCTTCGGCCGGCGGGTCGGGCAGTTCGGACAGGGTCTCGCCACCGGCCTCGTGCCAGGCCTCGAGGGCGGCACGTGCGTCGGCTGGCAGGCGCTCGGTCTTGCCGGCGAAGGCCACGACGACCGGGCGGCGCGCCTGCAGCAGGCGCCGCGCCATGACGAAGCCGTCGCCGCCGTTGTTGCCCGGCCCGCAGGCGATCAGCACGGTGCCGGGCCGGTCCATGGTCAGACGCACGGCCTCCTCGGCGGCGACACGACCGGCACGCTCCATCAGCGTTGGGTCAGCCTGCGGCTTGGCGCGCTCTTCGATCGCGCGAATGCCGGAGACCGTGTAGATCGGTTCGGGGGGCGAGAACATGGGAACTCCGCTGCGCTAAGGCGCCGATTGTAAGCGATGCGGGCGAGTGCGCCGTGCGCGGATCAGGAGAAATCGGCCTCGCGCCGACGGTCGTGGCGAAGCTCCTGCAGCAGTTCGACGCTGCCGTGCTCGCGCTCGATTTCGAGGCGCACGGTGAAACCCCACAGACGCGCCACGTGCTTCATGACCTCGTCGGCCGAGCGCTCCAGCGGGCGATCGCGATATGGCGTGTAGCGCAGGGTCAGCGAGCGGTCGCCGCGCAGGTCCACCGAGTGCACCTGGATGTTGGGCTCGCGACTGCCCAGGTTGTACTGCTCGGACAGCAGGGCGCGCACATGGCGATAGCCCGCCTCGTCGTGGATGGCGGAAACCTGCAGCCGGTCGTCGTGCTCGTCGTCGAGTACCGCGAACAGGTGGAAGTCGCGCATCACCTTGGGCGAAAGATACTGCGCGACGAAGCTCTCGTCCTTGAAGTTGCGCATCGCGAAATCGAAGGTCTCGCGCCAGTCGCTGCCGGCGATGTCCGGGAACCACTCGCGGTCTTCGGCCGTGGGCTGCTCGCAGATGCGGCGGATGTCGGTCCACATCGCGAAGCCCAGCGCATAGGGGTTGATCCCGGAGAACCAGCGTTCTCGATAGGCGGGCTGGTAGACGACGTTGGTGTGCGACTGCAGGAATTCAAGCATGAAGGCGTCGCCGAGCAGGCCTTCGTCGTAGAGGCGGTTGAGCAGCGTGTAATGCCAGAACGTCGCCCAGCCCTCGTTCATGACCTGGGTCTGGCGCTGCGGGAAGAAGTACTGCGAGATCTTGCGCACGATGCGCACCACCTCGCGCTGCCAGGGTTCGAGTAGCGGCGCGTGCTTCTCGATGAAGTACAGCAGGTTCTCTTCGGGCTCGGGCGGGAAGCGCTGCGTGTCGCGTTCCTCGCGACGCACCTCGAACTGCGGCAGGGTGCGCCACAGTTCGTTGACCTGGGCCTGCAGGTACTCCGCGCGCTCGGACTGGCGCATCTTCTCCTTGGCGAGCGTGAGCTTCTGCGGACGGCGGTAGCGGTCCACGCCCAGGTTCATCAGCGCATGGCAGGAGTCGAGCAGCGCTTCGACCGCCGCGATGCCGTGGCGTTGTTCGCATTCGGCCAGGTAGTGGCGCGCGAACACCAGGTAGTCGATGATCGCGTCGGCATTGGTCCAGGTGCGGAACAGGTAGTTGCCCTTGAAGAAGCTGTTGTGGCCATAGGCGGCGTGGGCGATCACCAGCGCCTGCATGGTCAGGGTGTTCTCCTCCATCAGGTAGGCGATGCAGGGGTTGGAATTGATCACGATCTCGTAGGCCAGCCCCATCTGCCCGCGCCGGTAGCCGCGCTCGGTCGCCAGAAAGTGCTTGCCGAAGGACCAGTGGTGATAGTTGACCGGCATGCCGACCGAGGCGTAGGCGTCCATCATCTGCTCGGCGGTGATGATCTCGACCTGCACCGGGTAGGTATCCAGCCCGAATTCGCACGCCACGCGTGCGATCTCCTCGTGGTAGCGGTCGATGGCCTCGAAGCTCCATTCGGAAGTGTCGGGCAACGGGTCATGCGTCTTGTCGGCGACTTTCATACCAGGCTCTTCTTGAACAGTTCGCGGAACACCGGGTAGATCTGCGCAGGCTCCTCGATGCGCTGCATGGCGAAGTTCGGGTGGGCTTCGAGCAGCTTGGCATACTCGCGCCACAGGTTCTGCGGCTGGGCCGGCGTGATCTCGACGTAGGCGAAATACTGGCAGTGGGGCAGCACCGAGTTGCCCAGCACCTCGCGGCAGATGGGCGAGTCGTTGTCCCAGTTGTCGCCGTCCGAGGCCTGCGCGCCGTACACGTTCCAGCCGCCACCGGCATAGCGCTCGGCGACGATGTCGCGCATCAGGTTGAGCGCGCTCGAGACCACCGTGCCGCCGGACTCGCGCGAATGGAAGAAGTCGTCCTCGTCGACCTCGCGCGCGATCGTGTGGTGGCGGATGAAGACCACGTCGATCTCCTCGTAGCTGCGCGTCAGGAACAGATACAGCAGCATGAAGAAGCGCTTGGCCGTGGCCTTCTTCTCCTCGTCCATCGAGCCGGAGACGTCCATCAGGCAGAACATCACCGCGCGCGAGGTGGGCACCGGTTCGGGCACGCGGTTGTTGTAGCGCAGGTCGAAGCTGTCGATGAAGGGAATCGCCGCGACGCGGGCGCGCAGGGCGGCGATTTCCTCGCGCAGTTCGCGCGTCCGCTCGTCGTGCTCGCCGTACTGCGTGACGATCTCGTCGAGTTCGGCCTCCAGGCGACGAATGCGCGCGGCCAGCGGCGAACCCATCGCCAGGCGCCGCCCCAACGCGCCGCGCAGCGAACGAACGACATTGATGTTTGTGGGCGCGCCGTCGGTAGTGAAGCCGGCGCGCCGCGAACGGAAATCGGTGATGCGCGCCAACTCGGTGCGCACCAGGTTGGGCAGCTCGAGGTCGTCGAAGAAGATGTCGAGGAATTCCTCGCGCGAGAGCTGGAAGACGAAGTCGTCCTCGCCTTCGCCCTCGTTGCTGGCCTGGCTGCCGCCGCCTCCGCCGTCCTCGGACTGCGGCCGCGCGATGCGATCCCCTGTGTGGAACTGGTCGTTGCCGGGAAAGACCTTTTCCCACACGCCGCCGGCGCCATGTCGGAACTGCGGTTCGGACAGGTCGCGCGCCGGGATGGAGACCGCCTCGCCGTTGTCCAGATCGCGGATCGAGCGCTCCCCGATGGCGTCGTTGACCGCCTCGCGGATCTGGCGGCGGAAGCGGCGCAGGAAACGCTGGCGGTTGACCGCGCTCTTGTTCTTGCTGTCGAAACGACGGTCGATGATGCGGACCATGGGTGCCTCTCGGTGCGCGTGGCGGGTCGCGGGCGACCCGCCACGCTTCAGGACGACTTGCGCACGCGCAGATACCACTCGCACAGCAGGCGCACCTGCTTCTCGGTGTAGCCCTTGTCCACCATGCGATCGACGAAGTCCTGGTGCTTCTTCTGGTCGTCGGCGCTGGCCTTGGTGTTGAAGCTGATCACCGGCAGCAGGTCCTCGGTGTTCGAGAACATCTTCTTCTCGATCACGCCGCGCAGCTTCTCGTAGCTGGTCCAGGCCGGGTTCTTGCCTCCGTGCTTGGCGCGTGCGCGCAAAACGAAGTTGACCACCTCGTTGCGAAAGTCCTTGGGGTTGCTGATGCCCGCGGGCTTCTCGATCTTCTCGAGCTCGTCGTTGAGCGCGCCGCGATCGAGGATCTCGCCGGTGTTGGGATCGCGGAACTCCTGATCCTGGATCCAGAAGTCGGCGAAGGTCACATAGCGGTCGAAGATGTTCTGGCCGTACTCGGAGTAGCTCTCCAGGTAGGCGGTCTGGATCTCCTTGCCGATGAACTCGGCGTACTGCGCCGAGAGGTATTCCTTCAGGTAGTTCAGATAGCGCGCTTCGGTCTCGGGCGGAAACTGCTCGCGCTCGATCTGCTGTTCGAGCACGTAGAGCAGATGCACCGGGTTGGCGGCGACCTCGCGGTGGTCGAAGTTGAACACCTTGGACAGCGCCTTGAACGCGAAGCGCGTCGAAAGCCCCGTCATGCCCTCGTCGACGCCGGCATAGTCACGGTATTCCTGGATGCTCTTGGCCTTGGGGTCGGTGTCCTTGAGATTCTCGCCGTCGTAGACGCGCATCTTCGAGTAGATGCTGGAGTTCTCCGGCTCCTTGAGGCGCGAGAGCACGGCGAACTGCGCCATCATCGTCAGCGTGTCGGGTGCGCACGGCGCCTGCGCGAGCGAGCTGTTGGCGAGCAGCTTCTCGTAGATGCGCACTTCGTCGGACACGCGCAGGCAGTAGGGCACCTTGACGGTATAGATGCGGTCGAGGAAGGCCTCGTTGTTCTTGTTGTTCTTGAACGAGATCCACTCTGACTCATTCGAGTGCGCGAGCACGATGCCGTCGAAGGGGATCGCGCCAAAACCCTCCGTACCCTTGTAGTTGCCTTCCTGGGTGGCCGTGAGCAGCGGATGCAAGACCTTGATCGGTGCCTTGAACATCTCGACGAATTCGAGCAGTCCGCGGTTGGCCAGGCACAGCCCGCCCGAATAGCTGTAGGCGTCCGGGTCATCCTGTGAGTGGTGCTCGAGCTGGCGGATGTCGACCTTGCCGACCAGCGACGAGATGTCCTGGTTGTTCTCGTCGCCCGGCTCCGTCTTGGCCACCGCCTTTTGCTTGAGCACCGAGGGGCGCACGCGCACCACGCGGAATCTGGTGATGTCGCCGCCGTATTCGTGCAGGCGCTTGACCGCCCACGGACTCATGATGGTCTCGAGATAGCGGCGCGGAATGCCGAAGTCCTCCTCGAGGATGGGTCCGTCCTCGTCGGGGTCGAACAGGCCCAGCGGTGACTCGTTCACTGGCGAGCCCTGGAGCGCGTAGAAGGGCACGTGCTCGATGAGATGCTTGAGCTTCTCGGCGAGCGAGGACTTGCCGCCGCCGACCGGACCGAGCAGGTAGAGGATCTGCTTCTTCTCCTCCAGCCCCTGCGCGGCGTGGCGGAAGTAGGCCACGATGCTCTCGATCACCTCTTCCATGCCGTAGAAGTCGCGGAAAGCCGGGTAGATGCGCAACACCTTGTTGGAGAAGATGCGCGACAGACGCGGATCGAGCCGGGTGTCGACGAGTTCGGGCTCGCCGATGGCCATCAGCATGCGCTCGGCGGCGGTGGCGTAGGCGGAGCGGTCGCTCTTGCAGATCTCCAGGTATTCCTGGATCGACATCTCCTCGTCGCGGGTGGCCTCGAAGCGGGACTGGTAGGTGTTGAAGATGCTCATCTGGCGCCTCCTGAAGCAATGCATGCCGGCGGGTCGCCGGATTCGGTCGCGCACGGAAACGGGTTCCGGCCGCTCTCCTGCGGCGTTCGTGACGCCATCGGAAAACCGTCGCGCATGAAGGCTGTGAGGCGGTGCCGTGCGGCAAGTTCCACATTCGCACACGACGTTCCGAACCCCGTGTCGAAGCCATTATGGCCACCGTCGTGCGCTGGAAGGAAGCCCCCTCGCATGTGCTAGAATCGGCGGTTAGCGAGAACCTAGCAGCCGGTCGGCGCCCCGAAACGATCCCGGACGGATCGCCGGAGTGCGCCGGCCGTTTCACGTTTTTTTTGACCTTGTCGGGAAGCAATTGATGGAAAACAATCAGGAAACGCCGAACGCGCTGGAGCGCCGTATCGACATGACCGTGCCGGTCGCCGATATCGAGAAAGAGGTCGATGCCCGCCTCAAGCGCATGGCCCGCACCGTCAAGATGGCCGGCTTCCGGCCGGGCAAGGTGCCGCTCAAGATCGTCGCCCAGACCTATGGCGCACAGGCGCGCTCGGAAGCCATCGGCGCCGCGGTCGAGAAGGCCTTCGGCGAGAAGCTGCGCGAGCAGGAACTGCGCATCGCCGGCCAGCCGCGCATCGAGCCGGGCGACAAGTCGGCCGACGGGATGCTGTCGTTCACGGCGGTGTTCGAGGTCTATCCCGAGGTCAAGCCGGGCTCGCTTGCCGATCAGCAGATCGAGCGTCCGGTGCTCAGCGTTGGTGACGCCGAGGTCGACAAGACCATCGAGGTGCTGCGCAAGCAACGCACGCAGTTCGAGGCCTGCAAGCGCAAGTCCAAGGATGGCGACCGCGTCACCATCGACTTCGTCGGCAAGATGGATGGTGAGCCCTTCGAGGGCGGCACGGCCGAGGACTTCCCGTTCGTGATCGGTGCCGGTTCGATGCTGGCCGATTTCGAGAAGGCCGTGAAGGGCATGGGCAAGGACGAAGAGAAAACCTTCGAGATGACCTTCCCGGACGACTATCACGCCGAGAATCTGGCGGGCAAGACGGTCTCCTTCGATGTCACCGTCAAGGGCGTCGAAAAGCCCGTGCTGCCGGAAGTCGACGAGGAGTTCGCCAAGACGCTGGGCGTGGCCAGCGGCGACGTGGCGACGCTGCGCGAGGAAGTCAAGGCCAACCTCGAGCGCGAAGTCAAGCGTCGCGTGCAGGGTCGCGTCAAGGAGCAGGTCATGAACGCGCTGCTCGCCGTCACCGAGTTCGACGTGCCCACCGCGCTGGTCGACAAGGAGTCCGAACAGCTTGCAGAGAACGCCCGTCGCGACATGGAAATGCGCGGCATGAATCTCAAGGATGTGCCGGTCGAGCCGTCATGGTTTACCGAGCAGGCCGAGCGTCGCGTCAAGCTCGGGCTGATCATGGCCGAGATCGTCAAGGACAAGGAGTTGTTCGCCAAGCCCGAGCAGATCCGCAGCGTCGTCGAGGACATGGCGCAAAGCTACGAGGATCCGCAGGAACTGGTACGCTGGTATTACTCTCAGCCGGATCGCCTGTCGCAGGTCGAGGCGATCGTGATCGAGGACAACGTCGTCGAATGGGCGCTGGGCGAGGCCAAGACCGAGGACAAACCGGTCGATTTCGATGAACTGATGGGAAATTCTGCGGCCTGATGGGTCGTAAAGACGGGAAACGATGAGCAAAGCCAGCGAAATGAACGGCAACTGGGATCCCCAGGCACTCGGCCTGGTGCCGATGGTCGTCGAGCAGAGCGGGCGCGGAGAGCGCGCCTACGACATCTATTCGCGCCTTCTCAAGGAGCGCGTGGTGTTCCTGGTTGGTCCGGTCAATGACGCGACGGCCAACCTCATCGTCGCCCAGCTGCTGTTCCTGGAGTCCGAGAATCCGGACAAGGACGTGTATTTCTACATCAACTCGCCGGGCGGCTCGGTGTCGGCCGGCATGGCGATCTACGACACCATGCAGTTCATCAAGCCGGACGTGTCGACGCTTTGCATCGGCCAGGCCGCGAGCATGGGCTCATTCCTGCTCGCCGCCGGTGCCAAGGGCAAGCGCTTCTGCCTGCCCAACTCGCGCGTGATGATCCACCAGCCGCTGGGTGGCTTCCAGGGCCAGGCCTCCGACATCGAGATCCATGCCCGCGAGATTCTGTACATCCGCGAGCGCCTCAACGGCATGCTGTCCAAGCACACCGGTCAGCCGCTCGAGCGCATCGAAAAGGACACCGACCGCGACAATTTCATGAGTGCCGAGGCAGCGGTCGAATACGGCATCGTCGACAAGGTGCTCGCGTCGCGCGACGACGCCTGAAAGCGGAGAAACCGATCATGAGCGAAAAGAAGACGGGTGGCGACAAGCTGCTGTACTGCTCCTTCTGCGGAAAGAGTCAGCACGAGGTGCGCAAGCTGATTGCGGGCCCGTCCGTCTTCATCTGCGACGAGTGCATCGAGCTGTGCAACGACATCATCCGTGACGAGATGATGGAGAGTGTCAGCGCCGAGGCCGGCAAGGGGAGCCTGCCCACGCCGCAGGAGATCTGCCGCATTCTCGACCAGTACGTGATCGGGCAAGGCAAGGCCAAGCGCAACCTGTCGGTGGCGGTGTACAACCACTACAAGCGGCTGCGTCACCTGGCCACCGACAAGGACGAGGTCGAGCTGTCCAAGAGCAACATCCTGCTCATCGGGCCGACCGGCTCGGGCAAGACGCTGCTCGCGCAGACGCTCGCACGCCTGCTCAACGTGCCCTTCGTGATGGCGGATGCGACCACGCTCACCGAGGCCGGCTACGTCGGCGAGGACGTCGAGAACATCATCCAGAAACTGCTCCAGAAGTGCGACTACGACGTCGACAAGGCGCAGCAGGGCATCGTCTATATCGACGAGATCGACAAGATTTCGCGCAAGTCGGACAACCCGTCGATCACGCGCGACGTCTCCGGCGAAGGCGTGCAGCAGGCGCTGCTCAAGCTCGTCGAGGGCACGCAGGCCTCGATCCCGCCGCAGGGCGGGCGCAAGCACCCCAATCAGGACTTCATCCAGGTCGACACCACCAACGTGCTGTTCATCTGCGGCGGCGCCTTCGACGGGCTGGCCAAGGTCGTGCGTGAGCGCACCGAGCAGGTCGGCATCGGCTTCGGCGCCGAGGTCAAGAGCCGCGACGGGCGTGCCGTGTCCGAGTTCCTCGGGCAGGTCGAGCCGGAGGATCTGGTCAAGTTCGGGCTCATCCCGGAGTTCGTCGGTCGCCTGCCGGTGGTCGCCACGCTCGAGGAACTCGACGAGGACGCACTCATCCAGATTCTGGTCGAGCCCAAGAACGCGCTGCTCAAGCAGTACCAGAAACTCTTCTCGATGGAAGGCGTCGAACTCGAAATCCGTCCGGCCGCCTTGCACGCGATCGCGCGCAAGGCGATCGCCCGACGCACCGGCGCGCGCGGCCTGCGCTCCATCCTTGAGGGCGCCTTGCTCGACATCATGTACGACCTGCCCACCCTCGAAGGTGTGGAGAAAGTCGTCATCGACGAGGGCACGATCAACGACGCTGCCCAGCCGCTGCTGATTTACGCAGACCAGCAGAAGGTCTCCGGATCCAACTGACTCCCCGCAGGCCGAGCTTGCGGGGGTTCGTGGCCCGCGCGTAAGCTCGAAGCGTGCCGGCACGTCCGCAGTGTGTCGGCGGTCGAGTGCGTGCGGGCGACCGCTTGATTTCCGGCGTTACGTCCCCAGATACCTAACTGCTCCCCCACAGAGGTTTCACTCATGGCAAGCCACTCCGAACAACCCGTCGAACAGAACACTCTGCCGCTGCTGCCGTTGCGCGACGTCGTGGTGTTCCCGCACATGGTCATTCCGCTGTTCGTCGGGCGCCCCAAGTCGATCAAGGCGCTGGAGACGGCGATGGAAGGCGACAAGAGCATCCTGCTCGTCGCCCAGCGTTCGGCGGCCAAGGACGAGCCCTCCGCCGACGATCTGTACGACGTCGGTTGCGTGGCCAATGTGCTGCAGATGCTCAAGCTGCCCGACGGCACCATCAAGGTGCTCGTCGAGGGCGTGCACCGCGCCCACGTGCTCGCGGTCGAGGACGCGGAAGAGTTGTTCGTCGCACGCGTGGCGCCGGTGGTGGTCACGGACGGCGGCACCACCGAGGTCGAGGCCATGCGCCGCGCGATCATCGGGCAGTTCGACCAGTACGTGAAGCTCAACAAGAAGATTCCGGGCGAGATCCTCGCCTCGCTGTCGGGCATCGAGGACGCCGGCCGCCTGGCCGACACCATCGCCGCCCATCTTCCGCTCAAGCTCGAGCACAAGCAGGAGGTGCTCGAGGTCTTCGATACACGCACCCGGCTCGAGAAGCTGCTCTCGCAGATCGAGACCGAGCTCGACATCCTGCAGGTCGAGAAGCGCATCCGTGGCCGCGTCAAGCGCCAGATGGAAAAAAGCCAGCGCGAGTATTACCTGAACGAACAGGTCAAGGCCATCCAGAAGGAACTGGGTGAAGGTGAAGAGGGCGCGGACCTTGAGGACATGGACAAGAAGATCCACTCCTCGGGCCTGTCCAAGGACGCGCTGGCCAAGGCCGAAGGCGAGTTCAAGAAGCTCAAGCTGATGTCGCCGATGTCGGCCGAAGCGACCGTTGTGCGCAACTACATCGAGACGCTCGTCGGCCTGCCGTGGAAGAGGCGTTCGCGTGTCAGCAAGGACCTGGCCAAGGCCGAGAAGATTCTCGACCAGGACCACTACGGGCTGGAGAAGGTCAAGGAGCGCATCGTCGAGTACCTGGCCGTGCAGCAGCGCGTAGACAAGGTCAAGGCGCCGATCCTGTGTCTGGTTGGCCCTCCGGGGGTGGGCAAGACCTCGCTGGGGCAGTCGATCGCGCGTGCGACCAATCGCAAGTTCGTCCGCATGGCGCTGGGCGGCGTGCGCGACGAGGCGGAGATCCGTGGCCACCGCCGTACCTACATCGGCTCCATGCCCGGCAAGATCATCCAGAACATGACCAAGGTCGGAGTGAAAAACCCGCTGTTCCTGCTCGACGAGGTCGACAAGCTCGGCCAGGATTTCCGTGGCGACCCCAGTTCGGCGCTGCTCGAAGTGCTCGATCCGGAGCAGAACCACACCTTCCAGGATCACTACATCGAGGTCGATTACGATCTGTCCGACGTGATGTTCGTCGCCACGGCGAACACGCTCAACATCCCGCCGGCGCTGCTCGACCGTATGGAAGTCATTCGTCTGTCTGGGTATACCGAGGACGAGAAGACCAACATCGCGATGCGCTACCTGATTCCCAAGCAGATCAAGAACAACGGTCTGAAATCGGGCGAGATCGAGATCACCGAAGCCGCGGTGCGCGACATTTGCCGCTACTACACACGCGAAGCCGGTGTGCGCAGCCTCGAGCGCGAGATTTCCAAGATCTGCCGCAAGGTGGTCAAGGCGCTGGTGCTGGCAAAGAAGGGTGAGAAGATCCAGGTCACGGCGGACAATCTCGACAAGTACCTGGGGGTGCGTCAGTACTCGTTCGGCGTGGCCGAAAAGGAGAACCAGGTCGGTCAGGTCACCGGTCTGGCGTGGACCGAGGTCGGTGGCGAGCTGCTCACCATCGAGTCGGTGGTGATGCCGGGCAAGGGCAACATCCAGCGCACCGGTTCGATCGGTGACGTCATGAAGGAGTCGGTCGAGGCAGCGCGCTCGGTCGTGCGCAGCCGTTCCCGCAAGCTGGGCATCAAGGACGAGGTCTTCGAGAAGGGCGATCTGCACATCCACTTCCCGGAAGGCGCGATCCCCAAGGACGGCCCGTCGGCCGGCATTGCGATCACCACCGCGCTGGTGTCCTCGCTCACCGGCATTCCGGTGCGCTCCGATGTCGCCATGACCGGCGAGATCACGTTGCGCGGTGAGGTGCTGCAGATCGGCGGCCTCAAGGAGAAGCTGCTCGCCGCCGTGCGTGGCGGTATCACCACTGCGTTGATTCCGGAGGAAAACGTCAAGGATCTGGCGGAGATTCCCGAGAACATCAAGAATGCGCTCGAGATCATTCCGGTGCGCTGGTTCGACAAGGTGCTCGAGCACGCACTCGAGCGCCAGCCTGAACCGCTGGACGAGGGCGTGCCCGAGGTTCCCCCCGGCGGCGAGGTCGACGCGGCGGGAAATAGCATCCGCGCGCACTGAGCGTTTTCCCGAGTTCCGTTGCTGTTGCCCGATGGCGCGTGCCCTGCACGCGCCATCGTTTGTTGACAGCGCCGAATGGCGCACGCTATAAAAACCGTGCAGCACCGAGGAGACCGTCCGCGCAACGAGACCAGACGCGGCACGACCGCGCCCCGCGGGCATCATCGACGACAAACGGGTTGAATGCTCAACGCCAAGAGGGGGGTTCTACGTGAATAAATCCGAACTGGTAGATGCAATCGCCGCACAGGCCGACCTATCCAAGGCGGCCGCCGGGCGCGCGCTCGACGCCGCGGTCGACGCCGTGCGCAAGGCCTTGAAGAAGAACGACACCGTGACCCTGGTGGGTTTCGGTACCTTCTACGTGGGAGCGCGCGCCGAGCGCAACGGTCGCAACCCCCGCACCGGGAAGAGCATTCGCATCAAGGCGGCGCGCATTCCCAAATTCCGTGCTGGCAAGGGTCTGAAGGATGCGGTAAAGTAGCGCCCCTTCGACCCGGCCGATGGTTGCCGCCATCGCCGGTGCGGGTGCTTAGCTCAGTTGGTAGAGCGTCGCCCTTACAAGGCGAATGTCGGCGGTTCGACCCCGTCAGCACCCACCATTGGTTTTCCCCGAAAAGCCCGGACATCGTTCCGGGCTTTTCGCTGCCGCGCTCATCGCGGCAGCCGACGACAAAGCGGCGGCGAATGCGGTTTGACCCGACCGGGCTGCTCAGGGATACTGAATTTATCCTCGCCGGTCCGGGGTTCGGCACGTGACTTCACATGTGGCGAGCGCGGAAGCGATGGACTTCGCTGAAGTCGATCGTCGGCGCTAAATATCGACCCGAGGTGATTGCGATGCGAATTTTCGATGAAATGGAATCCGAGGTACGCGGCTATATCCGTTCCTTTCCGGTGGTGTTCGACGTCGCCCGCGGTTCGGAGATGTTCGACGAGCACGGCAATCGCTACATCGACTTCTTCGCCGGCGCCGGCGTACTCAACTACGGTCACAACAACCCGCGCTTTTCCGAGGCGATGATCGCCTATCTGGAACGCGGTGGCATCGTGCATGGCCTGGACAAGGCCACGGTGGCCAAGCGTGCCTTCCTGACCAAGTTCCGCGACACCATCCTCGAGCCGCGCAACCTGAACTACAAGGTGCAGTTCACCGGCCCCACCGGCACCAATGCGGTCGAGACTGCGCTCAAGCTCGCGCGCATGCTCAAGCGCCGCTCCAACATCATCGCCTTCACCAACGGCTATCACGGCCTGACGCTGGGTTCGCTGGCGGTCACCGGCAACTACTACTACAAGGACGAATCCTACGGCTCGCGCAGCAACAGCGCCTTCATGCCCTTCGACGGCTTTCTCGGCGAAGGCGTGGACAGCGTCGACTACATGCGCCGCTTTCTGGAAGACGGCAGTAGCGGCATCGACCTGCCGGCGGCGGTCATCGTCGAGACGGTGCAGGGCGAGGGTGGCGTCAACGTGGCCAGCATCGAGTGGCTGCAGAAGCTCGCCGGCCTGTGTCGGGAGTTCGACATCCTGCTCATCATCGACGACATCCAGGTCGGCAATGGCCGCACCGGCACCTTCTTCAGCTTCGAGCGCGCCGGCATCCAGCCCGACATGGTGACCCTGTCCAAGTCCATCGGTGGCGGCCTGCCGATGGCGCTGCTGCTGATGCGCCCCGATCTGGACCAGTGGAAGCCGGGCGAGCACACGGGTACCTTCCGCGGCAACAACCTCGCTTTCGTGGCCGCCACCGAAGCGCTGGGCTACTGGGAGAACGACGACCTGTCCGGCGCGGTCGCGCACAAGGGCGAGATCATCCGCGGTGAGCTCCAGCGCATCGCTGACCGCTTCCCCGAGCTGAATGCGAGCGTTCGCGGCCTGGGCATGATCTGGGGTCTGGAGCTGCCCCAGCCGGGTGTGGCCGGTGAGACGTCGGCAGAGGCCTTCACGCGCGGCCTGGTGATCGAGACGGCCGGTGCCGACGACCAGGTGCTCAAGTTCCTGCCCTCGCTGCTGATCGACGAGGACGTGCTGCGCGAAGGCCTGGCGATCGTCGAGGCGTCCCTCGAAGCGCTTGTCGAAAAGCGTCAGAAGATGCTCTCCGGGCAGTAAGACGGTTCAGGATGCGGCGGAGCACGCGGACCTCAAGTTTCGTGCTCCGCTGCCGTTGACACCGGCACACCCACCGCTTTCTGGTCTTTCCGATGGACGTATCTTCGATCGCCGCACTGGCGACCGCCAATTCGCAGGCCCGCACGCAGGAGCAGGCATCGCTGATGATGCTCAAGAAAGCCATGGAGATGCAGGAGCAGCAGGCCGAACTGATGCTACAGGCGTTGCAGGTGTCTTCGCCGAGCGGGAGCAGCGGCGGCGTCATCGATACCTGGGTCTGATCCGGCCTCAGCGTGAGTCGTGCGGCGAGCGCACGATGCGTGCCGCATCGAAGCCCCGTTGTTCCAGTCTTGTGACGAGTGCTTCGACGCGTTCGCCCGCAACGTCGGCATCGCGCGCCAGAATCCACAGGTATTCCTTCGACGGCTCGCTGATCGCGACCAGGGTATAGGCCTCGTCGAGATCGATCACCCAGTAATCCCCCCATGCCATCGGCAGCCACGACAGCCAGGCCGGCGCGAAACGTACCTCGAGCCTGGGCGAGCCCGCCTCGCCGACCAGACGGGCGACACCGCGGGCCTCGTCGAACTCGCCGGATGCGGTACGGCAACGGTTGATGACCTCGATGCGTCCGTCGTCCATGCGCGCATAGGTGGCCGTCGTGTCCGATACGCACTGCTCCTGGAATCGGTTGGGATACTTGGCGATCTCATGCCAGGTCCCCAGGTAGCGCTGCAGGTCGAGTCGTTCGATCGGCTCGAGCGGCGTGGCATGCGCCAGGGAAATGCACAGCAGCAGGGCGAGGCCCGGATAGGTTTTCATCGGCGGGATTTCCTTGTGGGCGGCACCGGATGCGAGCTTCGTCGCGCAGCCTGCGTGCAGCGACGGCCGCGCCGTAAACAGTAGCGCACTTCGCCGCGTGCATTTCGTGCATTCGCCGAGCGTAGCGCACGCTTGCGTGCCGCCGTGTGTTGACGCCTCGCTCCGCTGCACATAGAATCCGCGCTTCTTCTTCCGGGGCGGTTAGCTCAGCGGTAGAGCACTGCCTTCACACGGCAGGGGTCACTGGTTCGATCCCAGTACCGCCCACCAACACGAAACCCCGCCCGATTGGACGGGGTTTTTTGTTTTCCGCCAGCCCCGTAGCCTGGAGCCTCTGCGATGTCCGTCCGCACCCGTTTCGCCCCCAGCCCCACCGGTTTCCTGCATATCGGCGGTGCGCGCACCGCGTTGTTCTGCTGGGCCTATGCGCGACGTCACGGCGGGCAGTTCATCCTGCGCGTCGAGGACACCGATCTGGAGCGCTCCACGCCGGAGGCGGTGCAGGCCATCCTCGACGGCATGCACTGGCTGGGGTTGGATGCGGACGAGGGGCCCTTCTACCAGACGCAGCGCTTCGACCGTTACCGGGAAGTCATCGCGCAGATGCTCGAGGCTGGCACGGCGTACCACTGCTACGCCACGCCCGACGAACTCGACGCGATGCGCGAGGCGCAGCGTGAGCGTGGCGAGAAGCCGCGCTACGACGGTCGTTGGCGCCCGGAACCGGGCAAGACCCTGCCCAACCCGCCGGCGGTCGTGAAGCCGGTCGTGCGCTTTCGCAACCCGCGCGACGGCGTCGTCGCGTGGGACGACCTGGTCAAGGGGCGCATCGAATTCTCCAACGCCGAGCTGGACGATCTGGTCATCGCGCGCGGCGACGGCACGCCGACCTACAACTTCTGCGTCGTCGTCGACGATCTGGACATGCGCATCACGCACGTCATCCGCGGCGACGACCACGTCAACAACACGCCGCGCCAGATCAACATCCTGCGTGCGCTGGGCGCCGAGGTGCCGCAGTACGCGCACCTGTCGATGATCCTCGGTGACGACGGCACCAAGCTGTCCAAGCGCCACGGTGCGGTCAGCGTCATGCAGTACGACGAGGAAGGCTATCTGCCGGACGCCGTCGTCAACTACCTCGCGCGCCTGGGCTGGAGTCACGGCGACGAAGAGATCTTCTCGCGAGCGCAGTTCGTCGAATGGTTCGACCTGGACCACATCACGCCGTCGGCCGCGCAGTTCAACACCGAGAAGCTCAACTGGCTCAACGCCCACTACATCAAGCAGGCCGACGTGGCGTATCTGGCCAGCGAGGTCGCCTCGCGGCTGGCGCGGCGCGGTATCGACCCGGAGGCCGGTCCCGAGCTCGAGGCGGTGGTCGCGCTCTACCGCGAGCGCTCGTCCACGCTCAACGAACTGACCGATGCGGTGGAGCTGTTCTGCATCGAGGCGCATCCTGCGCCGGATGTGATCGAGAAGCATCTGACCGAGCCCGCCCGCGCCGCCCTCAACAGTCTCGCCGGGCGCTTCGAGGCGAGTGCCGAGTGGAACGCAGAAACCGTTTCCGGTGCGATCAAGGCGACGATGGCCGATCACGGCCTGAAGATGCCGCAGGTGGCGATCCCGCTGCGCGTGGCCACGCTGGGCGTGCCCCAGACGCCGGCCATCGACGCAGTGCTGGCAGTGCTGGGGCGTGAGCGCACGCTCGCGCGCATGCGCCGCTACCTGTAGTCGGTCAGTCCTCGGCCCGGGTGCCAGGTCTACCGGGCGGTCGCAGCACATAGCGCGCCGGGTCCATCGCGTCGCGCAGTTCGCGTTCCATGGGCGACGGCTCGTCGTTCAGCTGGCTCGCCAGCATCTCGGCGACCAGCGCCGACCACACCAGCCCGCGGGCACCGAAGCCGGAGACGGCGTAGAGGTCGCGGTGACGCGCCACCGTGGCGAGCGTTCCGTGATGAGGCCGCGCCGCGTCCGGTACCGCGCCGACGATGGGCAGACGGTCGGGGGAGGCGGGGCGGAAACCCACGCGGCCTCCCACGATCTCCGCGTCGAATCCCGGCAGCATGGTGGCGAGCTTGGCCAGGTTCTCGGCATGGTCGGCCTCGCGCAGCGTGGCATCGTCGTCATCGACCGAGAAGGTCGCGCCCGCAGCCATCAGGCCGTCGATGGCCGGGCTGACGTAGCCGCCGCGACACACCACCACCTCGGCCGTCTTGCCGTTCCTGGCGCGCACATGGCTGACCTGGCCGCGCGCAGCGACGACGGGGATCGCCGCACCTTGCGACAGGCGCGAGATGGCCGTGCCATTGGCGAGGATGGCCACCGGCGCGCGGGCGACCTCCCAGCCATCGGCGTCGCGCGCGACCCATTCGCTGCCGGTGTCCTCCAGCGCAGCCACTTCGCGGCCGTAGTGCGTGCGCAGCCGCTTCGGCCATGCCGCGAGATTGGCTGCGCACAGGCTGGGCGGATTGACCCAGCCCCCGGCCGGAAACCACCAGCCGCCGATGGCCAGCGGCCAGCCCGCGATGCGCGAGGCCTCGTCGCGTTCGACGAAGCGCAACACCTCGGCCGGGTCGTCGAGCGCGGCGACCACTTCGCGCTGTCTCGCCGCCTGCTTGTCGTCGCGCGCCAGATGCAGCACGCCGCAGGCCGCCCAGCGTACCGGCAGGCCCGCCATCGACAATCGCCTCATGTGATGCATTCCGTACAGGGCGCCGGCGCGCGTGATGCGGCTCATGCGGTTGTCGTCGCGGCTGGGCAGGGCGCGCAGCACGCCGGCGTGGTTCCCCGAGGCGCCTTGTGCGGGGCCGTCGGCGGCATCGATCAGCGCAACGCGCCATCCGCGGTCGAGCAGGCGGTGGGCAATCGCGCTGCCCGCCAGGCCGGCACCGATCACCAGTGCGTGGCGATGAGTTTGCGGAGGCGTTCTCCCGCGCGTGAAACGGCCGACCAGCATCTGACTTTTCGCTGCGAAGCCGCGGCGCCTGTCGCAGTCGAAGCCGGCCTGCTGCAGGGCCCGGCGGGTCGCGCCATGCACCGACCAGGTAGCCAGCGTTGCGTCCGGCGCGGCGAGCCGGGCCAGATCGCCGATCAGCGCCTCGCTCCACATCGCGGGATTGACTCTCGGCGCGAAGCCGTCGAGATAGAAGGCATCGGCCCGCGCGTCGAGTTGCGCAAGCAGCGTGCATGCATCGCCGAAGAGCAGCGTCAGGATCACGCGCCCGCCGTCCAGATGCAGGCGATGAAATCCCGGCACCAGCGACGGCCAGTGCGAGGTGAGTTCGGCGATCAGCGGCGCGAATTGCGGGGATGCGTCGTGCGCGGCGGCGAGGTCGGTGGCCGTGAAAGGGTGCAGTTCGGCCGAGACGTAGTGCAGGCGTTCGCAGCGGCTCGCGTCGTCGCGCCAGGCGGCCCAGGTGACCAGAAAGTTCAGCCCCAGACCGAAACCGGTTTCGACGATGGTGAAGGTCTCACGGCCCTGCCAGCGCGCTGGCAGGGCGTTGCCTTCGAGAAAGACCCGTTGCGCCTGTTCCAGGCCGCCCGCGCTGGAGTGGTAGATGTCCTGATACGCTTCCGACCACGGCGTGCCGTCATCACGGAAACTCAGGCGGGCGGGGCTGAGGCGGGGCATGTCGAAAGCAGGCGGCCGCCCGTGGGCGGCCGCTGCGCTCAGTCGGCTTCGCGCCGCAGGTGCGGGAACAGGATCACGTCGCGGATCGACGGCGCGTCGGTCAGCAGCATCACGAGGCGGTCGATGCCGATGCCGCAGCCGGCGGTCGGCGGCAGGCCGTATTCGAGCGCGCGGATGAAGTCGGCGTCGTAGTACATGGCCTCTTCGTCGCCGGCCTCCTTGGCCTGGACCTGTTCGAGAAAGCGTGCGGCCTGGTCCTCGGCGTCGTTGAGCTCGGAGAAGCCGTTGGCGATCTCGCGCCCGACGATGAACAGCTCGAAGCGCTCGGTGATCTCCGGGTTGTCGTCGTGGCGGCGTGCCAGCGGCGAGACCTCGGCCGGGTAGTCGATGATGAAGGTCGGCTCCCACAGATCGGCCTCGGTGGTCTCCTCGAACAGGGCCAGCTGCAGCGCGCCCAGGCCGGCGCCGGCGTGCGGCTCGACCTTGAATTCGGCCAGCTTGGCGCGGATCCAGTCGGCGTCATTGAGCTGTGCCTCGGAGAAGCCCGGGTTGTACTTGCGCATCGCCTCGACGATGGTCAGGCGCGCGAAGGTGCGCGACAGGTCGAGCTCGCGGCCCTGATAGACGAAGGTTTCGCTGCCCAGCGCCTCGCGCGCCGAGTGGCGGATCAGGCCTTCGGTGAAGTCCATCAGCGTACGGTAGTTCGCGTACGCCTCGTAGAACTCCATCATCGTGAACTCGGGGTTGTGGCGGGGCGACAGGCCTTCGTTGCGGAAGTTGCGGTTGACCTCGAACACGCGCTCGAAGCCGCCCACCACCAGACGCTTCAGATAGAGCTCCGGCGCGATGCGCAGGAACAGTTCCATGTCGAGCGCGTTGTGATGCGTGGTGAAGGGCTTGGCCGCGGCGCCGCCGGGGATGGGGTGCATCATCGGCGTCTCGACCTCGAGGAAGCCGTGGCCCGTCATGTAGTTGCGGATCGACTGCACCATGCGGCTGCGCGCGACGAAGGTGTATCGCGTGGCCTCGTTCATGATCAGGTCGACGTAGCGCTGGCGGTACTTCTGCTCGATGTCGGTCAGGCCGTGGAACTTGTCCGGCAGCGGACGGATGCTCTTGGTGAGCAGACGAATGTCCGAGCCCTTGACGGTCAGTTCGCCGGTGCGCGTCTTGAACAGGGTGCCCACCACGCCGACGATGTCGCCGATGTCCCAGTGACGGAAGTCCGCGTAGGCATCCTCGCCGATGGCATCGCGCTGCACGTAGCACTGGATGCGCCCCGACACGTCCTGGATGGTGATGAAGCTGGCCTTGCCCATGACGCGCTTGAGCATGATGCGCCCGGCCACCTTGACCTCGATCGGCGTGGCCTCCAGCGCCTCACCGTCACGGTCGCCATAGGCCTCGTCGAGACGCGCGGCGAGGTTCTCGCGCGAGAAGTCGTTGGGAAAGGCCTGGCCCGTGGCGCGCCACGCGGCGAGCTTTTCGCGGCGCTCGGCGATGAGGTGGTTCTCGTCCTGTTGCGGCGCGCTCGCGCTGGTCTGGTCGGTCATGTCGGCTGTGCTTGAAGAGGGAGGGCAGCGTGGCGCCGCAAGGCCAAGGATTTTCGCATGGCCCTGGGCGTGCCCGCAAATCGGACGATCGAACGCAGACCGGCACACGGCGACCGGTCGCGTCGCCCTGCCGCAGTTCAGCGCTCGTTGCGTGGTTCGTACATCGAGGGCTGTACGCGGATCGGGCTCAGGCGCTCTTCTGGTCCGACAGGACGATGTTGACCTCGAGAATCTCGAGGTTGTCCTGCTTCTCGAGCTGCACCTTGATGTCGTCCGGGTTGACCGAGACGTACTTCGAGATCACCTCGATGAGCTCACGCTGCAGCGCCGGCAGGAAATCCGGGCCTCGCGAATCCGAGCCGTGCTCGCGCGCGATGATGAGCTGCAAACGCTCCTTCGCGACCGAAGCCGTACGTTCCTTTTTTCCGAAGAATCGCGCTAGGAGGGACATGTCACTTGCCTCCGAACAGGCGCTTCATCAGGCCCGGTTTCGTGTAATCAACATAACGCAGCGGACGTTCCTCGCCGAGGAAACGCGCGACCACATCGACATAGGCCTCGGCCACGTCGGTACCCTTGAGGTGGATCGCCGGCGTGCCCTGGTTGGAGCCATGCAGCACCGATTCCGATTCGGGAATCACGCCGATCAGCGGGACGCGCAGCAGCTCCTGCACGTCCTTGTAGGAGAGCATCTCGCCGTCCTCGACGCGCTTGGGCGAATAGCGCGTGACCAGCAGGTGCTCCTTTACGGCCTCACGACCCTCGGCCGCACGGCGCGACTTCGACTGCAGGATGCCAAGGATGCGGTCCGAGTCGCGCACCGACGAGACTTCCGGGTTGGTCGTGACGATGGCTTCGTCCGCGAAGGTCAGCGCCAGCACGGCACCGCGCTCGATGCCGGCGGGTGAATCGCAGACGATATAGTCGAAGCCCATGTGTTCGAGCTCCTTGATCACCGTCTCGACGCCTTCCTCGGTGAGCGCGTCCTTGTCGCGCGTCTGCGAGGCCGGCAGGATGAACAGGTTCTCGCAGTTCTTGTCCTTGATCAGTGCCTGGTTGAGCTTGGCCTCGCCGTTGAGCACATTGACCAGATCGTAGACCACGCGTCGCTCGCAGCCCATGATCAGGTCGAGATTGCGCAGACCGACGTCGAAGTCGATCACCGCGGTCTTGAAGCCGCGCAGTGCGAGTCCGGACGCGAAGGCCGCGCTGGTGGTGGTCTTGCCTACGCCACCCTTGCCTGAGGTTACGACGACGACTCGAGTCACGATGGGATTCCTTCCAGACGGTTGGGCTGCATTCAGTCGAGTTGCAGCGGTTCGATGGTAAGCGCCGTGCCACGGCCCGATTCGGCCATGCGCACGCACGCCGGACGACCCGCGATCGCGGCGGGGATGCCCTGTTCGAAAGTGCGGTACACGCCGGCGATTGAGACGATCTCAGGGCCGAAGTTGGTCGCCAGTATGCGCGCTCGATCGTTGCCCTGGGCGCCGGCCAGCGCGCGGCCGCGCAGCGGACCGTAGCAGTGGATGCTGCCGTCGGCGATGACCTCGGCGCCGTTGCTCATGCCGGCCAGCAGCACCAGGTCGCCGCCGCGTGCATACACCTGCTGTCCGGAGCGCACCGGACGGTCGACGAACATCGTCGGCGCGGGCTTGCCTGTCTGCGGTACTGCGGCGGCCGGCTGCGGCGCCGGTTCCGGGCGCGGCTCGGGTTCGCGGCGCGAGGCCGGCGGCGGCGCCTCGGTGTTGGTCTCGGCCGCGTCGAGCAGCGATACGCCGGCCTGGCGTGCGCCGGCGATCAGGTCCGCCGGCAAGCCGCGCGCGCCGATGGGTTGCAGCTGGAAACGGCGGAACAGGCTCAGCAGACCGGCCCAGTCGAGACGTTCGGGCGCGTCGTCACCGAGCTCGGCGAAATCCAGGATGGCCGCTTCCCCGGAAAAGAAGTCGGGGCGGCCACCGAGCATCTTGTGCAGTTCGTCGGCGAGCAGGTCCGGGCGTGTCTCGCGCAGCATCGCTACGGTCGCGCCGATCGACGCGTTGCGGAACTCGATCGGGCGGCGCGGGGGCGGGTTCGTCGACATGAATGCTCAGTGCCTCAAAAGCTTGCGAGTCTAATGACGGTGGCGAATTCGGGCAAGGACGACGGCAGAATCCGTCGATTCGTCGCGCTCAGTGCAGGGTCGGCGGCGCATCGTCGTCGTCGCCCTCGTCGTCGAACAGCGCGTCGATGTCGTCGGGCTCAAAGCGATAGGTGTGGTTACCCAGGTCGTCGTGCACGACGACTTCGCCATGTTCGTCGAGAATGTCGTCGAGTTCGTCGCGGCCCAGGCTGCGCAGCATGTCCTCGACCTTCTGCGGGTCGCGCGGCCAGTCATGGCTGACTTCGCGCGGGGCGAACAGGCGCACGTCCTCCTCATTGAACAGGCGCACGAGCAAGTGCTCGGCGTCGAGTCCGAGCAATTCGTCGGGGCGTACGGTGGACGCCAGATGCTGCACGCGATCCCAGCCATCGGCGTCGCGTGCGTCGGCGCCGGGCAGCTTCTGCAGGAACAGGCCGCAGGCGGCCTCGCCGTCGCAGGCCAGCCACAGCGCTGCCGGCTGCTGCTCGGACTGCGTCAGATAGTGCTCGAACACCTCGGCGACACTGTCGCCTTCGAGCGGCACCAGGCTGCGATAGGGCTCGCGCATGGAGGGCAGCTCCAGCGAGAGCTGCATGCGACCGGCCCCGACCAGCTGCGTCAGCGTCTCCCCCTCGGCCGGACCGTCGACCTTGGCCATGGCGCGCAGGTTGAGCGACTCGGGGCAGTCGACGACGAGCAGGCGCAGCGGCCCGTCACCGTGAATCTGGAAGGTCAGCCGGCCGGGCTGCTTGAGGTTGCCGGCGATGATGGTCGACACCGCGCACATCTGACCGAGCACGCGCGCGACCTCGGGCGGGTAGTCGCGCCCGGCCTGCAGGGCCTGCCACACGTCGTCGAGGCGCACCAGCGCGCCGCGGATGTCGAGCGCCTCGAACAGGAAGCGGCGCACCCAGGAAGTCGATTCACTCATCAGGCGACTCCGAGTCTGGCGGCGAGGCTGTCGGGGTCGAAGCCGACCAGCAGCTCGCCCGCATCGGTCTCGATCACCGGGCGGCGGATCACGCTCGGATGCGCGCGCATCAGCGCGATCGCCTCGGCGTCGGAGTCGACCGTCTGCTGCTCGGGCGCGAGCTTGCGCCAGGTCGTGCCGCGCCGGTTGAGCAGCGCCTTGCGCCCGGCCGACGCGCACCAGCGCGCGAGCGTGGCGTCGTCGATACCGGCCTTCTTGTAGTCGTGAAAGTCATAGGCGACGCCGGCCGCTTCCAGCCAGCCGAAGGCCTTCTTCATCGTGTCGCAGTTGCGGATGCCATAGATGCGCACCGTCATCGTGGTTCTTCCTTACCGCCGGTTTGGACGAATTCTACTTGTTGCCGCGCAGGGCCCGGGCCAGCGCGTCGGCCATTGCCCCATCGGGCTTGTTGCGCTCGGCACCCGCCCGCGGGCTGTTCTGGCGGCGCGCCTGCGCCTGTGGCTTCTTCTGGGCCGGGTCGCGTGTCGACTCGCGGGCCGGCTTCGGCGACTTCTCCGCCGGCGGTTCGCCAAGCTTCATCGTCAACGCGATACGCTTGCGCGCCAGGTCCACCTCCAGCACCTTGACCTTGACGACGTCGCCGGCCTTGACCACGGCGTGCGGGTCGCGCACGAAGCGGTCCGCGAGCATCGACACATGCACCAGGCCATCCTGATGCACGCCGACATCGACGAAGGCGCCGAAGTTGGTGACATTGGTGACCACGCCCTCGAGCAGCATGCCCGGTTCCAGGTCGGAGACCTTCTCGATGCCGTCGCGGAAGGTCGCGGTGCGAAACTCCGGGCGCGGATCGCGTCCGGGTTTCTCGAGTTCGGCGAGGATGTCGCGCACGGTCGGCTCGCCGAAGCGCTCGTCGGTGAACTCGGCCGCTTGCAGTTCGCGCAGCCGGCGCGTGTCGCCCATGACTTCACGCACGCCGGCCTGCACGCGCGCGAGGATGCGCTCGACCACCGGATAGGCTTCCGGGTGCACGGCCGAGGCGTCGAGCGGGTCGTCCCCGTCGCGGATGCGCAGAAAGCCGGCAGCCTGTTCGAAGGTCTTGGGCCCCAGGCGGGGCACTTCGAGCAAGGCCTTGCGCGAGCGGAAGGAGCCGTTGGCGTCGCGGTGCGCGACCACGTTCTCGGCCAGCGCCGCGCTCAGTCCGGCGATGCGTGCGAGCAGCGGGGCCGAGGCCGTGTTCAGGTCCACGCCGACGGCGTTGACGCAGTCCTCGACCACGGCGTCGAGCATCTTCGCCAGCCGGCTCTGGTTCACGTCGTGCTGGTACTGGCCCACGCCGATGGATTTGGGATCGATCTTGACCAGTTCGGCCAGCGGGTCCTGCAGACGGCGGGCGATCGACACCGCTCCGCGCAGCGACACGTCCACGTCGGGAAACTCGCGCGAGGCCAGTTCCGAGGCTGAATACACCGATGCACCGGCCTCCGACACCATGACCCGCGTGAGCTTGAGTTCGGGATGGCGCTGCATCAGTTCGGCGACGAGCTGGTCGGTCTCTCGCGAGGCCGTGCCGTTGCCGATCGCGATCAGTTCCACCTGATGGGCGCGGATCAGCTCCAGCAGCGCGGCGATGGCCGGTTCGCGATGCCGTCGCGGCTCGAACGGATACACGGTATCGGTCGCTACCAGCTTGCCGGTGGCGTCGACCACGGCCACCTTGACGCCGGTGCGGATGCCCGGATCCAGGCCCATGGTCGGGCGGTTGCCGGCCGGTGCGGCGAGCAGCAGGTCCTTGAGGTTGCGCGCGAACACGCGGATCGCTTCCTCTTCGGCGCGCTCGCGCAGGGCGCCGATCAGTTCCAGTTCGAGATGCAGGGAGAGCTTTACGCTCCACGCCCAGCGCACCGTCTCGACCAGCCACGCGTCGGCTGCACGCCCCTGGCTGCGGATGCCAAAGCGCGTGGCAATGCGCGCCTCGCACGGGTGAGTCGTGCCTTCGTCGTGCGCCAGTTCGAGCGCGACACGCAGCACGCCCTCGTTGCGGGCACGCAGCAGGGCCAGCGCGCGGTGCGACGGAATCTTCGCCAGCGGCTCGCGATGGTCGAACCAGTCGCGAAACTTCGCGCCTTCGTCCTCCTTGCCCTCGATCACGCGGGCGACGATCGCGCCGTCGGCGAGCAAGCGCTCGCGCAGCTCGGCGAGCAGCTCCGCGTCCTCGGCGAAGCGCTCCATCAGGATCTGACGCGCGCCGTCGAGCACGCTCTTCGCATCCTCGAAGCCGGCCTCGGGGTTCAGGAAGGCCTCGGCCTCGGTCGCCGGATCACGCGTCGGATCGGACAACAGCAGCTCGGCCAGCGGTTCGATGCCGGCCTCACGCGCGATCTGCGCCTTGGTGCGGCGCTTGGGCTTGTAGGGCAGGTAGAGGTCTTCGAGGCGCTGCTTGGTCTCGGCCGCCTCGATCTGCGCGCGCAGGGTGGCGTCGAGCTTGCCTTGTTCCTCGATCGACGCCAGCACCGCAGCGCGCCGCTCCTCGAGCTCACGCAGATAGCTCAGGCGTTCTTCCAGACGGCGCAGCTGCACGTCGTCCAGGCCGCCGGTGGCTTCCTTGCGGTAGCGTGCGATGAAAGGCACGGTCGCGCCCTCGTCGATGAGCTTGACCGTGGCGATGACCTGACGCGGTTCCACGCCGAGTTCGGTGGCGATACGGTGTTCGATGGAAGGGAGCATCTCTGGAAGGGTTAGGGACTAGGCGTTGTTCGTAGGTCGGTGCGAGCGCAGCGAGGGCCGACGCCGAACTGCATGGCGGATCTTTTCACAGTTTCACGAGTGTCTGCCGGCCGCACCAGGTGTCGTCGGCATCCAGCAGGATCTTGCCGTGCGCGGCCGCAGCCTCGACGCACAACATGCGGCGAAAGGCGTCCGGCGCGAGATCGGGAAAGTCGCGGCAGCGCGTCTCCCACGGGTTCCACACGACGACATCGGGAAAGCCTTCGCCGTGGATGCCCAGTGAGCGGCTGCCGTCGCGCAGCAACAACGCGCGCTCGACGTCGTGATAGACGCGGTTGAGTTCGTCGTCGACCACGACCACGTCGCCGGTGTCGCGCTTGATCGTATCGTTGTCGGCCGCGTCGCGGTAGTCGTGACCGTTGAGCCCTTCCAGGCGCACGTTCTCGACCTCGCTGACCAGCACATAGGTGTGCAGCGCCGCCGTGAATGCGAACGGCGCGTGGCCGGTATTGGCCACTTCCAACTCCACATCCAGCCGTTCGCCACCGATCGCCACCGTCAGTTCCAGCTCGAAGCTCGACGGCCACAGCGCGAAGCTGCGCTCGTCGTCGGTCAGGCGCAGCGTCACCAGCGCGAAGTCGTCGCCGCCGCGACTGTCCGCAACTTCCCACACCGCGTCCTGCGCAAAGCCGTGCTGCGGCAGCTTGCCGAGCTTCGAGAACTGCGGGAAACACACCGGAATGCCGCCGCGGATCGGCGTCTTGCCGTCGAACACCGCGGCATCGGACAGGAACAACTGCTCCAGCCCGTTGGCCGGCGCCCACGACAACACCTGCCCGCCGAACGGCGACACCACCGCGCGCGCGCCGTCACCGGACAGCAGCGTGACGACCGGCTGGCCACGGAATTCGGTTTGCTGAATCTGAAAGGGCATGGGGCAGGGCAAAAGGCAGCAGACGGGGCGGGCATGATACTGCCTCGGAGCCGGCACACGAAACCTCCGCTCGGTTCATCGCTTGACGAATCCGCCCTTGGTTGCCTTCGGCATGTGAAACAAAGCGCACGAACGCGTCCGGCTA
This sequence comes from Pseudazoarcus pumilus, assembly GCF_002872475.1. Lineage (GTDB taxonomy): Bacteria > Pseudomonadota > Gammaproteobacteria > Burkholderiales > Rhodocyclaceae > Pseudazoarcus > Pseudazoarcus pumilus. The sequence continues at coordinate 1,844,699 of NZ_CP025682.1, read as the reverse complement.
ATGTGATGAATCATGCCGTCAGTGCCAGCGTGCCCAGCTTGATCGACGGGTCGTCGGGGTCGGTGTGCAGTTCGAAACCGAGTTTCTCGACGAAGTGCAGCATGCGTTCGTTGCTGGCGAGGAAGACGCCTTCCATGCGTGCGTAGCCGCGTTGCGCGGCGGTGTCGATGAGGCGGGTCATGAGCTTGCGGGCGATGCCGCGGTGTTGCCAGGCGTCGGCGACGACGACGGCGAATTCGCAGGTTTTGCCGTCGGGGTTGGCGGCGTAGCGGCATACGCCGATCTGGCGTTCGCGGCCGTTGTCGATGACGGTGGCGACGAAGGCCATTTCGCGGTCGTAGTCGATCTGCGTCAGACGGATGACCATCGCCGGCGAGAGTTCGCGCATGGTGTTCATGAAGCGCTGGTAGCGCGTCTCGGCCGACAGGCTGCGCACGAACTCGGTGGTGAGCGTGGCGTCCTCGGGGCGGATCGGGCGCAGTGTCACGCGCGTGCCGTCGGCCAGTGCCCATTCGGCGACCAGGTGCGACGGGTAGGGGTGGATCGCCATATGTTCGTAGCGGCCGGCACTGGGCGGCGCCGCTGCGACCGTGATGCGTGCGTCGAGCGCGATCGCACCATTCTCGTCGACCAGCAGCGGGTCGATGTCGAGCGCGCGGATTTCGGGCAGTTCGCAAAGTATCGCGGAGACACGCAGCAACACGTCCTCGAGTGCGTCGCGGTCGGCGGCCGGGCGTGTTTCGGTGGCGGCGAGCAGCGGTGCGACCGCGGCCGAGTGCATCAGGTCGCGCGCCAGAAAGTCGTTGAGCGGCGGCAAGGCGTGGGCGCGCGCGCCGCCACCGCGGCGCCGGCCCGCGCCCAGACTCAGCAACGGGCCGAAGACCGCGTCGGTGCGCGCACTCAGGGCCAGTTCGCGGCCGTTGCCGCGTACCACCATGGGCTCGATCGCCACACCGCGCACCGTTGCGTCGGGGCGGCTGCCGGTCACGGCTTCGAGAATGCCGCGATATGCGTTGCGCACCGCCTCGAGGCTGGCCACGCCCAGGCGTACGCCACCGGCGTCGCTCTTGGATACGAGGTCGGCCGAATCGACCTTCATCGCCACCGGCAGGCCGATCTCGGCGGCGATGCGCTCGGCCGCATCCTCGTCTGCGGCGACACGGCTGGTCGCCACGGGAATGCCGAAGGCGGCCAGACAGGTCTTGGATTCGGTCTCGGTGAGCGCGTCGCGCCCTTCGGCGAGCGCGGCGTCGATCGCGGCGCTCGCCGCAGCGACGTTCGGTTTGTCCAGATGCGGCAGTGGCCCGGGTACCTGCATCAGCAGCTTCTGGTTGCGGAAGTAGGCCGAGATGTGACTGAACAGCTCGACCGCAGGCTCCGGCGTGCGGAAGGTGGGAATGCGCGCCTCGTCGAACAGGTGTCGCGCCTCGCCGACATGTTCCTCGCCGATCCAGCAGGTCACCAGCGGCTTGTCGGCTGCGCGCGCGAGATCGACGATGGCGCGCGCTACCTCGCTCGGCCGGGTCGTTGCCTGCGGCGAGAGCAGCACCAGCACGCCGTCGACGTGAGGCCCTTCGAGTACGGCTTGCAGCGCTTCCCGGTAGGTGTCGGCGTCGGCGATGCGTCCCAGGTCGACCGGATTTCCGCCGTTCCAGCGATCGCCAAGCAGCTTGGATAGCCGGTTGGCGGTGATCTCGCTGAACTCGGTCAGCGGAATGCCCAGGTCGGCCGCGCGGTCGGCTGCCATGAAGCCCAGGCCACCGCCATTGGTGACGATGGCCAGGCGGTTGCCGCGCGGTCGGAAATCCGAGAACAGGGCGCCGGCCGCGGCGAAGAGCTGGCCGATGTTGTACAGGCGAACCACGCCGCAGCGGCGCACGGCCGCGTCGAAGGCGGCGTCGCTGCCCGGCGGCGTGCCCACGCGTGCATGGATCGCCTGGGCGACGTCCGGGTGCCGGCCGGCCTTGAGCAGCAGCACCGGTTTCATGCGCGCCGCAGCGCGCAGCGCAGTCATGAAGCGGCGCGCATCGCGGATGCGCTCGATGTACAGGAAGATGCTTTCGGTACGCGGGTCGGACACCAGATAGTCGAGCGCATCGCCGAAGTCGATGTCCAGGCTCGCGCCCACCGTGACCACCGTCGAGAAGCCCACGCCGTGCGGCCGTGCCCAGTCGATCACCGAGGTGGCGAGCGCGCCCGATTGCGACAGCAGACCCACCGAGCCCTTCATTGGCGTGGTGTGTGCGATGCTCGCGTTCAAGCCGATGTCCGGGCGGATTACGCCCAGCGCGTTGGGCCCGAGCAGGCGGATGCCGTGGCGCCGCGCCGCTTCGCGCAGTACGCGCGCCGCCTGGCTGCGTTCGGACGGCGGTGTCGTGAAGCCCGCCGGCAGGATGGCGACGCGCACGCCGGCGGCGGCGCACCCGGCGAGCAGGTCGGGAACGTCCTCGACCGGTGCGCCTAACAGCGCGAGTTCCGCCGAAACGGAGAGATCGGCGAGCGAGCGCACGCAGTCGATGCCCTCGACGCCCGCGGCATCCGGTGCGACCACCGCGAACGGGCCGCGAAAGCCGGCCGCCACGAGGTTGCGCGCGGCGATGCGGGCGATCGAGCCGGGATCGCCGCAGGGGCCGACGACGACCACCGAACGGGGCTGGAACAACGGGGCGAGGTAGTGGGTCTCGTTCATTCGGGGATCATCCTGCCAGCGATTTGTGCGCTGCGGCAAATCCGATCATAGACGATGGGACGGTGATGCGAACGCTAGAATGAAGCACCCGTAACGTTTCGGCAAAGATTCGAGGAGCACCATGAAAGACGTGACCCAGTCCGACTTCTTCCGCGAACAGGCTTTCGTCGACGGCGAGTGGATCGCAGCCGACTCGGGCGCGAGCTTCGACGTACTCGATCCGGCCACGCGCGAGCGCATCGGCCGCGTGCCCGATCTCGGCCGCGCCGAGACCGAACGCGCCATCGACGCGGCCGCGGCAGCGCTGCCCGCGTGGCGCGCCAAGCTGGCCGGCGAGCGTGCCGCGATCCTGCGCGAGTGGAACCGCCTGATCCTCGAAGCGGCCGACGATCTGGCCGCGATCATGACCGCCGAGCAGGGCAAGCCACTGTTCGAGGCGCGTGGCGAGATCGTCTATGCCGCGTCCTTCGTCGAGTGGTTCGCCGAGGAGGCGCGCCGCATCGAGGGCGAGATCATTCCCACGCCGGCGGCCGACCGCCGGCTGCTGGTGCTGCGCCAGGCGGTCGGTGTGTGCGCGGCGATCACGCCCTGGAATTTCCCGGCCGCGATGATCACGCGCAAGGTCGCACCGGCACTGGCCGCCGGCTGCACGGTGGTGGTCAAGCCGGCCGAGCAGACACCGCTGTCGGCGCTGGCGCTGGCCGTGCTGGCCGAGCGTGCGGGCTTCCCCAAGGGCGTGTTCAACGTCGTCACGGGCGACGCGCCCACCATCGGCGGCGTACTCACGGCCAGCCCCGTGGTGCGCAAGCTCTCGTTTACCGGCTCGACCGAGGTCGGTCGCCTGCTGATGGAACAGTGCGCGCCGACGCTCAAGAAGCTGTCGATGGAACTGGGCGGCAACGCGCCCTTCATCGTCTTCGACGACGCCGATCTCGACCAGGCGGTCAAGGGCGCGATCTCGTCCAAGTTTCGCAATACCGGCCAGACCTGCGTGTGCGCCAACCGCCTCTACGTGCAGGCGGGCGTCTATGACGAATTTGCGCATCGACTTGCCGAGGCGGTGGGCAAGCTCAGGATCGGCGCCGGTTTCGAGGACGGCGTGCACATCGGCCCGCTGATCGATGACGCGGCTGTCGAGAAAGTCGAATCGCACGTGTCGGATGCGCTCGCCCATGGCGCCAGGGCCATCCTCGGCGGCGCGCGCCATGCACGCGGCGGCACCTTCTTCGAGCCCACCGTGCTGACCGGCGTGACACCGGCGATGCGCGTGGCCCGCGAGGAGACCTTCGGCCCGGTGGCGCCGCTGTTCCGCTTCGAGTCCGAGGAGGAGGTACTGCGCATGGCCAACGATACCGAGTACGGACTGGCCGCCTATTTTTTCACGCGTGACGTGGGTCGCGTGTTCCGCGTGGCCGAGGCGCTGGAGTTCGGCATCGTGTCGGCCAACACCGGGGTGTTTTCGAGCGCGGTGTTCCCGTTCGGCGGAATCAAGCAGTCCGGATTCGGCCGCGAGGGCGCGCGCGCCGGCATCGAGGAATACCTGGAGATGAAGTCGCTGTGCATCGGAGGCGTCGATCGATGAATCATGTCGAGCAGGTCCAGCCGTCCGCCTGGGTCGCACGCTTCGCGCCACTGGTGCCGGCCGGTGCGAGCGTACTTGACGTCGCCTGCGGCGGCGGACGGCAGACGCGGTTGTTCGCGGCGCGAGGCTGTGCGGTGGAGGCGGTCGACCGCGATGCGTCTGCGCTGGCGCAACTGGTCGGTGTGGTCGGCGCACGTGCGGTGCAGGCCGATCTCGAGGCTGGCGCGTGGCCGTATGCGGGGCGGCGCTTCGATGCGGTCGTGGTCGTTAACTACCTGTATCGCCTGCGTTTCGCGGAACTGCTCGAATGCGTTGCGCCAGGCGGTCTGCTGATCTACGAGACCTTCATGCGCGGCAACGAGCGCTTCGGCAAGCCGTCCAACCCGGACTTCCTGCTCGCCACGGACGAGTTGCTGCAGCGCGTTGCGGGCAGCTTTGCGGTGCTCGCGTTCGAACAGGGCGAGATCATGGAGCCGAGGCCGGCGATGGTGCAGCGCATCTGCGCGCTACGCCGCGGCGAGGGCGAGCCGGAACTGCCGCGGTTGCCGTAGCTGCTGCGCTTCAGGAATCCGCGACGATCTGCCGCGCCACGGCCGCGATGCCCTGCGGGCCGAGGTCGTCGGTCTCTATGCGGCGCGCGTCGGCGAAATGCACGTAGTTGTGATTCTGCGAGCGGCGGTAGAGCGGGTCGTAGTGCAGGTCCACGAGTTCGGCGAAGAGTTCGGGCAGCGCGTGTTCGGCGGCCAGCGCCTTCCAGCGCTCGATGGTCTCGTTGCTCTGCAGTCCGTGCAGGCAGTCGATGCGTGACTGCAGCAGCGCGACATCGTCGCCCAGGTAGGCGTAGTCGCGCACGAGGAAGTCCAGCCGCGCTTCGCGCGTGGCCTCGATGGCGACGCAGGGCGCGGCGCGCATCGCGCGAATCATCGCCTCGGGCAGGTGGATGCGGCCGATCTTGCGGCTCTCGGCCTCGACATACACCGGACGAGCCGCGTCGAAGCCGGCCAGCGTGCGGTAGAGCTGGGTCTCGAACAGTTTCTGCGTTGGCTGTTTGCGGTCGGGCAGGGCGCCGAGCACCGAGCCCTTGTGCGCAGCCAGATCCTCGAGATCCAGCACCTGTTCGCCGAGTTGCGCGAGAGCCTCGAGCACGCGCGTCTTGGCGCTGCCGGTGGGCCCCGAGACGATGCGCAGGGACAGTGTCAGCGGGATACGCTCGAGTTCGGCGATGACATGCCGACGCCAGTTCTTGTAGCCGCCTTCGAGCTGGCAGGCGTCCCATCCCACCATGCGCAGCCAGGTCACGAAGGCGCCGCTGCGCTGCCCGCCACGCCAGCAATAGACCAGCGGACGCCAGTCGCGCGGCTTGTCCTGGAATTGCTCCCTGAGGTGCCGGGCGATGTTTTCCGCCACCATCGCCGCGCCGATGCGCTTGGCTTCGAATGACGATTGCTGCTTGTAGATGGTGCCGACGATGGCGCGCTGATCGTCGTCGAGTACCGGGCACGAGAGCGCGCCCGGAATGCGGTCCTCGACGAACTCCGACGGACTGCGCGCGTCGATGACGTCGTCGAAGCTGCCCAGATCGGCGACGGTGGCAGTGGTTTTCTTCATGAACTTACTGACGGGGCGTGGACGGCGGATTGTCGCACAGGAGGGAACGGGGGCAGGTGGTTGGGCCTTGACGACCGTCGTTGTCAGGCATATGTTGTGGCATATGCCAAGATATTCGGAGAATCGAATGACGCAACAACGCCATGTTTCGCTGTTTCGCAATGGTCGCAATCAGGCCGTGCGCATTCCGCGCGAGTTCGAGATGGAGGGCACTGAAGCGATCATGCGCAAGGAAGGCGATCGGCTGATCATCGAGCCGGCGCCCCCGCGCGTGGGGCTCCTGGGATTGCTGGCCGGCTGGGCGCCGATGGATGAAGCCCTGCCGGAGGTGGCCGACCACCCGCCGCCCGTCGAGGACGTGTTCTGATGGCTGCATCCCGCTATCTTCTCGACACCAACATCCTGTCCGAACTGATCCGCGATCCGCAGGGGCCGGTGACGCAACGCATCGCGGCGCTCGACGATGGGGCCATCTGTACCAGCATCGTGGTGGCCGGGGAATTGCGTTACGGCGCGGCGCGACGGGGCTCGCCGACCTTGACGGGCCGCGTCGAACAACTGCTGGAGCATGTCGAAGTGCTGGCGCTCGACGAGGCAGCGGATCGACATTACGCCGAAATTCGCAACGATCTGGAGCGGGAGGGGCGGGTGATCGGCGCCAATGACTTATGGATCGCTGCGCACGCACGCTCACTCGACCACATTCTCGTTACCCGAAACCTGCGCGAATTCGAGCGCGTGCCCGGCCTGCAGATCGAAAGCTGGGGCGATTGACGGCGCCTCTCCGGCGTTTCAATCCCCGAGCATCGGCTTGAGCTTCTCCCACACGGTATCCAGGATGCGGTGCTGCGCCTCGGCGGTCGGGTGGATGCCGTCGGAAAGGAAATACTTCGGGTCGTCGGCAAAGCCGTCGAGCAGGAAGGGCACGAGGCCGATGTCGTGCTTTTCGGCCAGATCGCGGAAGACCGCGGCGAACTGGCGCGTATAGGCCGGGCCGTAGTTGGGCGGCATGCGCATGCCCACCAGCAGCACGTCGGCGCCGCTGTTACGGGCCGCTGTTATCATCGCGTCGAGGTTGTCGGCGGCGATTCGGGCGGGCAGGCCGCGCAGACCGTCGTTGGCGCCCAGTTCCAGAATCATCAGATCGGGCTTGTGCTGCGCCAGGGCGTCGGGCAGCCGGGTGCGCCCGCCCGAGGTGGTCTCGCCGCTGACGCTGGCGTTGACGACTTCGTGCGGGAACCCTTTCTCCGCCAGCCGCGTCTGCAACAGCACCGGCCAGGCTTCTTCACGCTTGAGCTGGTAACCGGCCGACAGCGAGTCGCCCCAAACGAGGATGGTCGCCGCCTGCGTGGCGCCGGCCAGCACAAGGAACAGGATGGTCGCGATGGATCGAAGCAGCATCGAAATGGGTTCTCCGTTGGTGGAAGTGCGGGGGCTCGCCAAGCACGTGCCGGTCGCCGACGGCGATGGCGTACTGCGCATTCTGGACGATATTGCGTTTTCCGTCGGTCGCGGCGAATCGGTGGCCATCGTCGGCGCGTCCGGTTCCGGAAAATCCACGCTGCTCGGATTGCTCGCGGGCCTGGATGTTCCCAGCGCCGGCTCGGTCAGGATCGACGATGCCGAGATCTTCGACCTGGACGAGGACGCGCGCGCAGAATTGCGCGCCGGGGCGATCGGTTTCGTGTTCCAGTCCTTTCAGTTGCTGCCGGCGCTCAATGCCCTCGAAAACGTCATGCTGCCGCTCGAGCTGAGCGGCGCCAATGACCCGCAGGCCGTGGCCGAACGCTGGCTCGATCGCGTCGGGCTGTCCGCGCGTCGTCGTCATTACCCCAAGCATCTGTCCGGGGGCGAGCAGCAGCGTGTCGCGCTGGCCCGCGCCTTCGCGCCGAATCCGCGCCTGCTGCTTGCCGACGAGCCCACCGGCAACCTCGACGCGGCAACCGGCGCGGCCGTCATCGACCTGATCTTCGAACTCAACCGCGAGGTCGGTACCACGCTGGTGCTGGTGACCCACGACGAGGCACTGGCCGCGCGCTGCGGCCGCGTACTGCGCATGGCGGCGGGGCGGTTGAGCGAGGATGTACCCGAAATGGTCGCGGGCACTTGATCATCGTCTGGTCGAATCGGGCGTACACTTGCCGGAAATGCGGAACAGTCATGGAGGCGCCATGATCAACGAATCCCTTCAACGCGTGCGATCCGAAGCGCTTGCACTCTCCGAGGCTGAGCGCGCCGCACTCGCGCTCGAGCTCGTATGCAGTCTCGATGCTCCAGCCGAGCATGGTGTCTCCGACGCCTGGGATGACGAAATCTGCGCGCGTCTCGACGAGATCGAGGCCGGCCGGGCCGAATCGATCGACCGCGACGAGTTTGCGCGCAGGTTGCGGAATTCATCCGGGGGCGCATGATGCGCGTTCTGCGCATCATTGAGGCCGCGGCAAGTGAAGCCGAGGAGGCCGTCACGTGGTACGAACAAGAATGTCCGGGGCTCGGGCTTCGCTTCGCCGCCGCCCTCGACGACGCACTGAGGCGCATCGAACTTGATGCCGTACCGCTTTCGCCCGTGCCGGGCAAGGCTGGAACCCGCGGCGTCAGGCGCATGGTGCTGCAACACTTTCCCTACGACGTAGTCGTGTTCGATCGGGTCGATGCTCGCATCGTTGTCGCCTTCGCCCACCATTCGCGCAGACCCGGCTACTGGCGGAGCCGCATCAAGCGTCCGGCTTGAGCGGCTCGATCTTGAGCTGGTCGAGCTTCCACAGCCAGCTGCCGTCGTCCTGGCGGCGAGCGATCTCGGTAGAGATGTTGCCGTTGGGCTGGCGCGAAGTGGTCATTGCCAGATCGCCATGGACGATGGGCTTCATCTGGTCGACCGGCGGGAATTCGCGTTTCTTGGCGAGGATGCGGGTATAGAAGGCGCGAATCTCCTCGTGCCCGCTGGCCACCGGCTCGCCGACGGCGAGCACGGCGTCTGCTTCGTACAGCGCGACCAGTCCTTCCACATCGCCGGCGTTGGCGCGTTCGATGAACAGGCGGGCGAGGTCTTCGGGGTTCTGTGCCTTTTCAGTCATTGTTCCTCCTTGTTCGATGGGGCGTGTTCCGATGATAGGCGCTGTGATCTCCGGTGTGTGTCGGCAGGGCGAACGGGCAAGGACTCTCGCGACGCAAAAACGCCGGCGCTCGCCTCAGTGCTGCAGCAGCCGTTTCATCCATTCCAGCAACACCGTTGGCAGCAGCCGCGGTTCGGGCAGCAGCCCGTAGCGATGCGCGCCAAAGACGCGCGGCAGATAGTTCGCGGCCTGACGGTCGATGGTCAGGCAGAACGGGTAGATGCCCTGCAGCGTGGCTTCGGTGACGGCTTGGCGCATGTCTTCGACGCCGTAGCGGCCCTCGTACTCGTCGTTGTCGTTGGGTTTGCCGTCGGAGAGCAGCAACAGCAGCCGATGTTCCGCGGGCTGTCGCATCAGCGCGGCCGTGGCGTGGCGAAGCGCGGCACCGGCGCGGGTGTAGTGCTCGGGTTCGAGCGCGCCGATGCGTAGCGCAACGTCGTTGCCGTAGGGCTCGTCGAAGCTCTTGAGTTCGCGCACGGTGACGGTGCCGGGGCCTTCGCCGGAGAAGGCCTGGATCGCGAAGGGCTCGGCCAGGCCGTCGAGCGCGATGGACACGAGCAGCAGGGCTTCGCGTTCGACGTCGATGATGCGACGGTTGCCGGCGATCCAGCCGTCGGTCGAGCCGCTGACGTCGATCAGCAGCATGATCGCCATGCTGCGCCGGGCCGGGCGGCGGGTCTGGTAGAGCGCGTCGCTGCGAGGCAGTCCGGCGCGATAGTCCGCATGATTCTCGAGATAGGCCTCGAGGTCGATCTCGTCGCCGTCCAGGCGCCGGCGCAGCACCACCGGTTCGGCGCGCAGCATCTCGAAGCGCCGGCGGATGTCACCGAGCATGGACCGATAGTCGGCCAGCGTGCCGTCCACCCACTGCTGAGGCCCCGACTGCGCAGGCAGCGGCCATACGGTCGCACCCGGCGAGCGATAGGCTGCCGCGCGGTAATCCCATTCCGGGTAGGAGATGCCCGACTTATGCTCGATGTGTGCCTTGGGGGCAGCGCGCGCGCGGGCCTCGGGTGGGTCGTCGGAGAGCAGGATCTCCCTGGCCCGTCCCGGCGTCGACACCAGGCGCGCGTTGGGCAGTTCGGACAGCAGTTCGCCGAACTCCGCAGCGCTGGTGTCTTCATCTCGGTCGAGCGGGCGCTGCAGACCCATCGGGTCTTCGGCGTGTTCGTGCGGGTGGTCAGGCTGCACCATCCACGGACCGGGTGTCTGGTCGTCGTCCTCGTCGTCTTCCGGCTCGCGAATCTCAGGTCGCCGGTCGAGGCGGCTGCTTCTGGGAGCGCTGTGCGGCTCCGTATCGTCCTCTTCCGCCGCGGTTTCGAGGGCGGAGATGGGGGCCGCGGACGCCTGCCGGAAATCGCCGGTCCAGTGGTCCTTGAGCAATGGCGAGGCACCCAGCGCATTGGGGTTTGCGGCGTCGGGCGAGAGGCGTTTCGCGACCTCGGCCGCGATCTCCAGCGCCGCCGCAGGCGACTGAGGCATCGGCAGATCGCGGCGGAGAGCGCCGCATTGCGCAGAGAGCGCATGGCGCAGAAAGCGCTCCAGCGGCCTGCGCGTCTCATGGAAGGCGTCGATTGGCGGGCGCGTGGCGAACGCGTGGCGGCGCGCATGATTCAGTGCGTCGGCGATGCCCGGCAACATCTCCAGCAGGGCTTCATCCGCGGCCAGTGCCTCCAGGATCAGGAACACATCGCGCTGCACGGGAGGAAGGCGGGAGTCGATCAGTGCGGCACTGCCGCGTGTGGCGCGCATGGCCTGCTGCAGGACGATGACGCGATACCAGGCCGATGCCTGTGCGATGTCAGGCGTGCCGGCGTCGCGCGGAAGCCAGATGCTGTTGCCGTCGGTACTCGGCACGGCAGCACGCTGGACGGGCTGCAATTCGCGGCGAAACATCCGGGACAACAGGGTCTGACGAGGCGGAGGCTGGGCGACCCGCAACGGGAAACGGGTCGCAAACAAGGCGGTGACGATCAGATCGAGGCGCGGGGCGACGTCGGCAAGGGTGACGAGTGCGGGCCCGGGCGGAGGCGGGCGGTGACGACGCCACAGGTCACGCGCGAAGATCGTGGCGTGACGGGCGACATCGGTGATGACGTCTTCGGCTTCCGCCATGAGCCCTACACGAAGGTCGCATCGACGATGTCGCGCATCGCGTCCACCAGGGTGGCGTCGTCGGACAGCGGCGACACGACTGCGGCGTAGCACGCTTCGCGCGCCGGGATGCCGCCGGCGATCAGGCTTGCCGTGGCGACGAGCAAGCGCGTGCTGGGCACTTCGGCCAGTCCGTGATCGCGCAGGCCGCGCAGCCGCCCGGCGAGCGCCACCAGCGCGTGGGCGGTCGCAGGGTCGGCACCGCTTTCGCGATGGACGATCTGGGCTTCGTGTTCCTCGGACGGGAAGTCCAGATCCATCGCGACGAAGCGCTGCCGGGTGCTCGGCTTGAGATCCTTCATCATGCGCTGGTAGCCTGGATTGTAGGAGATCACGAGCTGAAAGCCGGGCGCGGCCGTGAGTGTCTCGCCGGTCTTGTCGACGGGCAGGAAGCGACGGTAATCGGTCAGCGAGTGCAGCACCACGATGGTGTCCTGTCGCGCCTCCACGACTTCGTCCAGATAGCAGATGGCGCCTTCGCGCACGGCGCGCGTGAGCGGGCCGTCCTGCCAGACGGTGTCGTCGTTGCGGATCAGGAAGCGGCCGATCAGATCGCTGGCGGTGAGGTCCTCGTGACAAGGCACGGTCACCAGCGGGCGCCCCAGCTTCCACGCCATGTGCTCTACGAAGCGCGTCTTGCCGCAGCCGGTGGGGCCCTTGAGCATCACCGCCAGCTTGCGCTGGTGGGCCTGCTCGAAGATCGTCACCTCGTTGCCGGACGCGAGGTAGTAGGGCGCCTCGGCGTCGAGGTGGCGCTGCGCATACTGATCGGGTCCACCCATTCTCGCGGGACTCCTTATTTCGCGCCGCTACCGGCAGCGTGCTCGTCCAGCGCGGGCGATTCCGTCTCGGAAGTCGCCTCGAGGCGCGGCGGATAGCGGAAGAAGTCGTAGATGAACAGACCCACGCCGGTGACGAACACCGATGCGGTGGCGATGAGCATCAGGAAATGCACCTGGATCTTGAGCTGCGCATCGAGATAGCCCATGCCCATCACGCGCTCCAGATAGACCTGCCCGATGCCTGCCGTTGCGAACGAGAGCGTCATGCCGAACATGCCCGCAAGCTGCATCCAGAAGGCCCAGTAGCCGATGCTGCTGCCCGCTTCCGGTCGGCCCTTCGTCATGTAGGGCAGGGCATAGGTGATCATCGCCAGCACGATCATCACGTAGGCGCCGTAGAAGGCCGCGTGCCCGTGCATGGCGGTGATCAGCGTGCCGTGAGTCCATTTGTTGATGTCCGGCCAGGTGTGGGCCAAGCCCAGCAGGCCAGCGCCGAACAGCGTGAACACGGCGCTTCCCACCGCCCAGTGCAGTGCCAGTGCATTCGGATGCGCAAGCCCCGAGCGGCGGATCGCGCCATAGGCATAGATGGCCATGCCGACGAGCGCGGCCGGTTCGAGCGCGCTGAACAGCCCGCCGATGGGCAGCCAGTAGGTCGGCACGCCGACCCAGTAGTAGTGGTGCGCGGTGCCCAGAATGCCGGCGATGAACACCAGACCGACGATGACGTACAGCCACTTCTCCATGACCTCGCGGTCTGCGCCGGACAGGCGGATCAGCAGGTAGGCGAGGAACGAACCCATGATCATCATCCACACGCCTTCGACCCACAGGTGGATGGTCCACCAGCGGTAGTAGATCGACACGGTGTAGTTCTCATAGTGCAGCAGCGCGGGGAGGAACAGCACGGCGGAACTGACCAGTCCGAGCACCAGCACGCCCTCGGTGGTGGTGAAGCGGCCGGACTTCTTGATGGTCATGCCGATGTTGTAGAGGAAGATCAGCATGCAGATGACGATGACGATCTTGTGTGGCAGAGGCTGTTCGAGCAGCTTGTTGCCGGTGCCGTAGCGGAACAGATAACCGACGATCGCGGTGACGCCCATGACCACCCACAGGATCAGCTGGATGAAGGCGAGTTTCACGCTGTGCAGCTCGGCGCGCGACTCCTCCGGCACGATCCAGTAGGTCGCACCCATGAAGCCGGTGAGTACCCACACGATGAGCAGGTTGGTGTGGATGACCTTGGTGACGTCGAACGGCAGGATGTAGAGCAAGGGATCCGGCCCGAGATACTTCGCCGCCGAAAGCAGGCCGAAGACCATCTGCAGCCCGAACAGCGCCATCGCCACCGCGAAATACCAATAGGCCACCGACTGGGATTTATATCGCATTACCGTTCTCCATCGACTTCGCGTTGAATGCCTGCGTACCGGGCGCGGTCATTTCAACGACATCAGGTAGGCCACGAGCTGATCCGTCTGCTCGTCAGTGAGACTGTCGCGGTAGGTGTTGGGCATGAACGAGACGCCGTCCGCCGAAAAGCGCTCGCCTGGCACCAGATGTGCGCTGGGAGCGAGGATGGACTCGCGGATGTAGCCCTCGACGTCGGTCGCCTCGCCGTCGTAGTCCGGCGATGCGAGCGTTTCCTCCGTCCGTGCGGCCAGACCCGCCATGCTCGGTCCGGCCAGTTCGACGCCCGGCGAGGTCGAATGGCATGCGCTACAGGACGGGGTGGCGGTTCCGAACAGCAGCCTGCCGAGCGCGATCGGGTTGTCGGAGGCGTCGGCGGTAACGCTGGCCGGTGCCGAGCGCTCACCGGTCGGCGTGATCGTGCCACCGCCAGTGACCAGGATCGGGCGCGGTGGCCAGTCCTGGTTGTCGACCTTGCTCACCCAGTCGAGGAAGGCGATGAGGTCATCGATTTCCTGATCGCTCAAGTCCTGCTTGGGCATCAGCCGGCGATGCTTCTGTTCGTCGTAGAAGTTCGCAGGGTCGCGAATGAAGGCCTTGAGGTAGGCCTCGCCGCGATGCTGCGTGATCTTGGTCAGGTCCGGCGCGTAGTAGGCACCTTCGCCGAACAGGGTGTGACAGTTGATGCAGTTGTACTTGTGCCACACGTCCTTGCCGCTCGTGACCTGCGGCGTGATGGTCTCGGCATTGGTCAGGGTCGGAAACTGGCGGTGGCTGTCGACCGTCAGGATCAGAAAGATCAACGCCGAGATGGCGGTCGACGCCAGGGCGAAGATGCGGGCTTGTCGTTTATTCATGGCTGGGCCTATTCATGTGTGCGCGACCGGCATCAGACGCCGATGCCGTGCCAGTAGGTGATCGACATGAAGCCGGCGTATGCGATCGAGACCAGCATCAGCAGCAGCACGACAAGGCCTAGCTTCCTGATGATTTCGTACAGTTTTTGCATGAGTCACCCGGTTCGGAAAAGAAAGTGGCGGAGGAACGCAAGACCGTTTGCGGGCATGCATGCGCAGGGCGCGGGGGCCGTCTGTCGTGCGGCCCGGCTTTCATCTGTCGGCACGACCCCGGGAGGTTTGGCGTGACAGCGTTCTGCGCCGCCACCAGCCTTGCTGTGAGGCCATATTGAAGATGACTATAATCTGCATGTTTTAAAGAGGCAAATAAAAGGAATCTTTTGTTTCGATTGCCGGCCGCGGGGAACCAATCCCGGTCGCCTCCGATCATGCTGTCGTTCGCCATAATCGGCGCTGCCAAACCCGGATTTCACGATGCAACTGACCCAGCACACGGACTACGCCCTGCGCGTTCTCATCCATCTTGGCGACAACACCGACCGTCGCGTCACGATCTCGGAAATGTCGGCGTACTTCGATATCTCGCGCAGCCACCTGATGAAAGTCGTCAATCATCTGGTGCGCGAAGGCTTCGTGATCGGAACGCGGGGCAAGGGTGGCGGGCTGCGGCTGGGGCGCGACGCCGCGGCGATCACGGTCGGCGAAGTCGTGCGGTGCATGGAGCGCAATCTGGACTTGGTGCGGTGTTTCTCCGACCCGTCCGTCTGCGTGCTCGCTTCCGGCTGCAAGCTCAAGCTCGCGCTGAAGAATGCGCTCCAGGCGTTTCTCGCGAGTCTGGATGCGGTGACGCTGGCCGAGCTGCTTGCGCCCGCTCGGGGCTCATCCGAGGGTCTGTACTACGCCGCGGCATCGTGACGCCGGCGCACCTCAGGCCGGATTGAGCGGAATGCCGCTGCAGTCGCTGACCGAAACCTTGACCGGAATTCCGCTCTTGACGCTCTCGGAGACGGTACAGAAGTTCTCGAACTGGGTAAGCGCGCGCTCCAGATGCGCCTGGTGCAGGGTCGCCACATCGGCGGCGAGACGCAACTCGACGTCGATCGCGGTGATGCGCAGCCGACCGGCCTCGTTGCGCTCCACCGTGCATTCGGCGCTGGCCCTGATGCCGCCACCGTCCTGGCGATACTTGGTGAGCGCGAAGAACAGGCTGGCCGCGAGACAATAGCCCACGCTCGCGGCGAGCAGCTGTTCGGGCGCCGGACCTTCTCCATCGCCGATCGGGGGGGGTTCGTCGACACCGAGCGGGACGATCGCTTCGCCGAAATCGATCTCGAAGCGGTAGCGGTCGGTCTGCGCGAGGGTCACGCTCGTTTTGAGGTTCATCGGGTTTCTCCGTCGCGGGGCGTGGCGAGGATCGCGCGGGCCACCGCACTGCCCGAGCGTACCGCGGATTCGAGCGTGGCCGGATAGGGCGAGTCCACGTAGTCGCCGGCCAGCCACAGTCCGGGTACGGGCGTGGCGATGCCGGGGCGGGTCAGCCCTGGCGTGCAGGCGATGGTCGCGCGCTTTTCGGTGATGGTCATCGACCACAGCGGGTCTGGCAGCGTGCGCCCCAGCGTCGCCGCGAGCTGTTCGCGCACCTGTGCTTCGAGCGCTTCCCGCGACAAGGCTTCATGCGGGCCATGCGCGCTGATCACGCAGGCCAGCAGCCCCGCCTCGCCGCCCAGCGCGCCGCGGTCGAAGGCCCACTGTGCCGGAGCGCCGGTGAGCCCGATCATCGGCTCGGGCAGGCGCACGCTCTCGTCGAAGGCCAGATACACGGTGACGATGGGTTCGTGCTCGAAGGCATCGACCTGATCCGCGAGGGTGTCGCAGCCAGCCGAGCGCAGCAGCGTGCCGGCGTGATAGGGCGCGGTGGCGATCACGACGTGATCGTAGCGCCGGCTCGGCAAGGAATCCCCGGTCAATGCGAGACCACGCTCGTCGCGCGTAATGCCGGCGATGGTCGTGCCGGTGTCGAGCCGTCCGCGGCGCGTGGCGAGATACCGCGCGGCCTGCACCGGAAACAGCTCGGTCAGGTCGGTGCGCGGGATCAGCAACTCGGAATCGGCGGCCGTGCCCATCAGGCTGTCGCGCAACACGTTGGCGAATACGCGTGCGCTGGCGCGCTCGATCGGCGTGTTCAGCGCGGCCACGCACAGCGGCGCCCAGATCAGCTCGATCACCCGCGGGGTCTGGGCGGTATCGTGCAGCAGGGCGGCGACCGTGGCGTGCGCGCCGATGCGATCGCCGTACTTCTTCAGGTGACGCATCAGGCCCCGCATCGCGTCGCGATCGGCCCATGACAGCCCCTTCGCGAACAGCAGGCCGAAGGCCAGATGCAGCGGCGCGGGCAGGCGCGCCGCGCGCAACGCCAGCGTGCCCGGTGTGACCAGCGTCAGCGGGCGGCGTTCGAGCGTCTTGGGCGACTGGCCGACGGCACGCATCAGACGTGCCAGTTCGGTATAGGCGCCGATCAGGATGTGTTGCCCGTTGTCGACGCGATGGCCGTCCTTGACCACCACGCGTGCGCGCCCGCCGAGCGTATGCGAGCGTTCGAACAGTGTTACCTGCGCGCCGCCGCGCGTCAGGTCCACCGCGCAGGCGAGGCCCGCGTAGCCGCCGCCGATGATCGCTACACGCTGCGGTGTATCAGCCATGCCACCACGCCCCAACGGCAACGCTTAGCTTGATGCGCGTGGGCAGACGCGGCGGGGTGCCAAGCACGTGATACCCGCCGGCCTCGATTTCGTCGAGCAGACGGCGGTAGATCGCCGCCATGATCAGGCCCGGGCGCTGGGCGCGACGATCCGTGGCCGGCAATTCGGCGAGTGCGCGCACATAGGTCTCGCGCGCCCGCTCGCACTGGAAGGTCATCAGCGCGGTGAAAGCGGGGGTGTGACGGCCGGCCAGGATGTCGTCCTCGGACACGCCGAAGCGCGCCAGTTCGTCGAGCGGCACATAGATGCGACCGCGGCGCGCGTCGTCGCCAACGTCGCGGATGATGTTGGTGAGCTGGAAGGCCAGCCCCAGGTCGCTCGCGTAGCGCAGCGTGGCGCGTTCGCGATAGCCGAAGATCTCGGCCGAGAGCAGGCCGACGACGCTGGCGACGCGGTAGCAGTACAGACGCAGCGCGTTGAAGTCGGCGTAGCGGTGCTGGTCGAGGTCCATCTCCATGCCGTCGACGATTTCCAGCAACTGTTCCTGCGGCAGGTCGAATGCGTCGACGACATCGGCCAGCGCCCGACCCACCGGGTGTTGCGGCGTGCCCGCGTAGACCCGGTCGAGTTCCGCGCGCCATTCGTCCAGTGCGGCTCGGGCCGTGTCCTTGTCGTTGCTTTCATCGACGATGTCGTCCACTTCGCGACAGAATGCGTACAACGCCATGATCGCGCGGCGTCGCGGCGCACTCAGGCACAGAAAGCCGTAGTAGAAGCTCGAACCGCTCGCTGCGGTGCGACGACGGCAGTACTCGTGCGGGTTCATGCCGGCATCCGTGTCAGGGCGCGCCAGGCGAGCAGCGGCCAGTCGCGCTTGCCCAGTGTCGGGCGGTGGCGGAAAACGTCGTAGTGCACGGCCTCGATGCGCTCGAGGATGCGCAGGCCACCGGCCACGACCAGTCGCAGCTCCCAGCCGATGCGCCCGCGCAAGCTGCGCGCGAGCGGCGCGCCGCGCAGCATGATCTCGCGTGCGCGTGACACCTGAAAGCCCATCAGCGCGCGCCATTGTTCGCTGTCGCGGCCTGCAGCGAGATCGTCCTCGCTCACGCCGAAGCGCGCCAGATCCTCCTGCGGCAGATAGATGCGCGGTTTGGCGATGTCGATGGCCACGTCCTGCCAGAAGTTGATCAGTTGCAGCGCACTGCAGATGTCGTCCGAGCGCCGCAGCGAAGTCGCGTCATTTACCCCGTACAGGTGCAGCAACAGTCGGCCGATCGGGTTGGCCGAGCGACGGCAGTAGTCGAGCACCTCGTCGAAATCGGCGTAGCGCGTCTTGACCACATCCTGCGCGAAGGCGCTGACCAGATCGCGCAAGGGCTGCAGCGGCAGGTCGAAAGCGCGCACATTGCGCTCCAGGCGCTCGAACATCGGCCGCAGTTGGTCGTCGTTGGTAGGCATGCGAAATTCGATGGCGTCGATGCCGGCGTGATACACGGCCAGTTCCGCCAGTCGCGTATCGGCATCGGCATCGCCCTCGTCGGCCACGTCGTCGGCCCCGCGCGCGAACGCGTAGATGGCCTCCACCGGCTCGCGCAGGCGCGCCGGCAGCAGCAGGGAGGCAACAGGAAAGTTCTCGTAGTGATCGACCGGCATGGCTGGCGCGGAGTATACGCGAAGCCCCGTGGCGCGCCGCCGTGCGAACATCGGGGCACCAATCGCACCCCGCGCGGTCTGCCCTGCCATGCTAGAAGTCCTCGATCTCGCCAAGTCCCACGTCGCCGGTCGGCCCCTGTTCGCAGGGGTTTGCCTGCGCGTGACCCCGGGTGAGGTGGTCGCCATCGTCGGTGAGTCCGGTTCGGGCAAATCGACGCTGCTCAATTGCGTCGCCGGACTCGAGCCCCTCGATGGCGGCGGACTGCGGCTCGACGGCATCGACCTGACCACGCTCGGCGAGGATGAATTCGCGCACCTGCGTCGCGAGAAATACGGTTTCGTCTTTCAGGCCTTTCATGTGCTGCCTCATCTGACGCTGGCGCAGAACGTGGCATTGCCGCTGTGGCTGCTGGGGCAATCGGAGCGCGCGGCGGATGCGAGCGCCCGCACGATGCTCGCTGGCGTAGGCCTGGCAGAGCGTGCCGCCGACTGGCCGCGCACGCTCTCCGGCGGCGAGCTGCAGCGCGTGGCGATCGCACGCGCGCTGGTGCATGCGCCGCGGCTGGTGCTGGCCGATGAGCCGACCGGCAACCTCGATCCGGAGTTGGCTGGCGGCGTGCTCGATCTGTTGTGCGAACGTGTGCGCGAGGCCGGCGCGGTGGCCGTGATCGTGACCCACTCGGCGCAGGCGGCCAGCCGTGCCGACCGCGTGCTGCGCCTCACGCGTGACGGTCTGGTGGGTGCGGGATGAAGCTGCGCGTGGCACTGCGCGTGTTCGTCGCGAGTCTCGCGCGGCGCCGGCTCGCCACCGCGCTGTCGGTGCTCGCGATCGCGTTGGGCGTGGCTCTGGGTCTGGCGGTCAACATCATCCATGCCAGCGCGCTGGACGAGTTCGGGCGCGGCATGCGTCTGCTCGCCGGCGAGTCGGACCTGCAGGCGGTGGGGCCGCGTGGGGGATTCGACGAGGCCGCGTATGTGCGGCTGGCGCAGGCGCCCGAGGTCGCCGAGGCCAGCCCGGTGCTGGAGATCGAGGCGCGCCTGGTCGGGCGCGAGGGCAGCCTGCGCCTGTACGGTATCGACGTGTTCCGCGTCGCCGGTACCACGCCGCGCCTGCTGCCCGGTTCCGACGAGGGCACGGGGCGGCTGGCGATCCTGGAGCCGCATCGCGTCTTCCTGTCGGCTGCTGCCCGCGCCGAACTCGGGCTGGAGACGGGCGATGCGCTGGAAGTGCTGTCGGGGCTCGATCGCCGCACTTTCACGGTTTCGGGTGGTGTGCCGGCAGCCGCGCAGGGCGAGGCTTTCGGTGTGCTCGACATCGCCGCTGCGCAGGATGGATTCGGGCGCGTCGGCATGCTCACGCGCGTGGATCTGCGCCTGACGCCGGGGGTGAGCGTCGCCACGGCGCGCGAGCGCCTTTCTCCCTCGCTGCCGGCCGGAGTCGAACTGCGCACGCCGGACGAGGGTGTGGATCAGGCTGCCAGATTGTCGCGCGCCTACCGCGTCAACATGAGCATGCTCGCCGCCATCGCCTTGCTGACTGGCGGCTTTCTGGTGTTCTCGGCGCAGTGGCTGGCGGTTGTGCGGCGGCGCGCGCTGTTCGCGTTCCTGCGCGCGCTCGGCATGACGCGTGGCGAAGTGGTGCGCGGCCTGGTGCTCGAAGGCGCGGCGGTGGGTCTGGTCGGAGGCCTGATCGGCGTGGGCCTGGCGCATGGATTCGCCGGAGCGGCCTTCGCACTGGTCGGCGCCGACCTGGGGGCAGGCTTGCTCTCCGCGAGCGAGCCGCAGGTGAGTTTCCGCCTGCTCCCGGCGTCGGCTCATCTGGCCTTGGGGATCATGGTCGGTGCGTTCGGCGCCTGGCTGCCGGCGCGCGAGGCCGTGCGCCGCGCGCCGGCCCGTGCGCTGCGTGCCGGGGATGAGGTCGAAGCCTATCGCGGACGTCCGCGCGGCGCGGCGGCGGCGTTATGTGCGGCGCTGGCCGTGGCGGCATGTTTCGTGCCGCCCGTGGCTGGTCTGCCGATTGCCGGCTATGCGGCCGTGGCACTGATGCTCGCCTCGGTGGTGCTGGTGTTGCCGACGGTGGTGGCGCGTGTCGCGGCCGTGTTGTCGGTGTCGTCGGGCATTGTTGCGCGGCTTGCGCGTGTGCGCCTGTCGGCCGCGCCCGGCCAGGCAGTGGTGGCCGGCGCCGGCGTCGTCGCGAGCGTGGCGCTGGCGGTGGCGATGGCGGTGATGGTGAGCTCCTTCCGGGTGTCGCTCGACGACTGGCTCACCCGCGTGCTGCCGGCGGACGTCTACGTGCGCGCGTCTCCGTCGGCACAAAGCGGCTTTCTGCCGTCGGCGGCGGTCGGGCGAGTTGCCTCCCTTGTGCAGGTGGCGAGCGTGATCCCGCTGCGCTACGACACGGTGCGTGCTGACGACGGCGGGCTTCCGATGACGCTGATCGCGCGTCCGGCCGAGGACGGGGCGGCTCTGCCGCTGGTCGAGCAGGTGAACGCCGAGGGGCCAGCGGCGTGGCTGTCTGAGGCGGCCGCCGATCTGCTCGGCGTGGCGCCGGGCGAGCGCGTGACGCTGCCGCTGGCCGGAGCCGAGCACACATTCACGGTGGGTGGCGTGTGGCGCGACTACGCGCGTCAGCACGGCGCGATCGTCATCGAACTCGACGAATGGCGACGCATCACCGGCGATGAGCGGACCAACGACCTGGGGGTGCTGTTCGCGCCCGGCGTCGCGGCAGAGGAGGGGCGTGCGGCGATTGTCGACGCGTTCGACGGAGCGCCGGTGGAACTGACCGATCCGGCAAGCATCCGCGCGACCAGCCTGGAGATCTTCGACCGCACGTTTCTCGTGACCTGGCTGATGGAGGCCGTGGCGGTGGCCATCGGCCTGTTCGGCATCGTGACCACGTTCGCCGCGCTGTCGCTCGCGCGTGCGCGCGAATTCGGCGTGCTGCGTCATCTCGGCCTGGAGCGCCGACGTATCGGCAGTCTGCTGGCGATCGAGGGCGGGGTCACCGCGCTGGCCGGAGTCACGTCGGGGGTGGCGGGCGGCTTCGCGATCGCGGCCATCCTGATCTACGTGATCAACCGCCAGAGCTTTCACTGGAGCATGGATCCGGCCGTGCCTTGGGCGATGATCGCAGTCTTCGCGCTGGGGCTGGTGGCGCTGGCGGCACTCGCCGCAAGGCTGGCCGGCGCGCGCGCGATGCGCCGTGATGCGGTGCTGGCGGTCAAGGAGGACTGGTGATGCGCCTCTTCGCATGTCTCGTGCTGATGGCCGCCGCGCTGGCTGCTCAGGCCGACTTTCCGCCGGTGCGCGCGGGCGTGACGATGGAGTTCCCGCGCGATTTCGGCGCGCATCCGGCCTATCGCACCGAGTGGTGGTACGCCACCGGCTGGCTGGAAGACGAGGGCGGCGTCGAGCGAGGCTTTCAGGTGACCTTTTTTCGCGTGCGCCCGCGCGTCAATGAAGACGGTGCAAGCCATTTCGCGCCGCGCCAGCTGGTGCTCGCGCATGCCGCCGTGGCCGATGCGGACGAGGGGCGACTGCTGCACGCCGAGCGCTCGGCGCGCGCGCTGGCGCCGTTGGCCGGTGCCGAGGACGGCGATACGCGGGCGTGGGTCGGCGACTGGATGCTCGAACGCGAAGACGGCGGCTATCGCACGTCGGTGAGCGCAGGGGACTTCGCGTTCGACCTCGACCTGGTGCCGGATCGTGTGCCGGTGCTCAACGGGCGCTCCGGTTACAGCCAGAAGGCACCCGATCCACTCAATGCGAGCTACTACTACAGCCGTCCGCAACTGGCCGTGGCGGGCGAACTGACGATCCGCGGAGAGACCCTGCGCGTGCGCGGGCAGGCCTGGCTGGACCATGAATGGTCGAGCGAGATCCTGCCCGAGGGCGCGCGCGGCTGGGACTGGATCGGCATCAATCTGGCCGACGGCGGTTCGCTGATGGCCTTCCAGATGCGCGACGCCGAAGGCGATGCGCTGTGGGGCGCGGCGACGCTGGCCGGCCCGGATGGTGGCGTGCGAACGTTCGGGCCGGATGAGGTCGAGTTCACGCCGCGTCGCCGCTGGCGATCGCCCAGGACCGACGCGGAGTATGTCGTCGAATGGGACGTGCGCGTGGGCGAGCGGCGCCTGTCGCTCTTGCCGTTGATGGACGATCAGGAACTGGACGCGCGCGCCTCGACCGGCGCGATCTACTGGGAAGGCGCGGTGCGCCTGTTCGAGGGCGGTGTCGAGGCCGGACGCGGCTATCTGGAGATGACCGGGATTCGCGAGCGCCTGAGGATGTGAACAGGCCAGCGGCCAGGGTCAGCCCTGGTAGTCGGCGAGCCGCTGCGGATCGAGCAGCTTGACGTGCTTGCCGTGCACATGGATGAGACCCGCCTGGCCCAACTCGGCGAAGATGCGCGAGAGCGTCTCGGGCGTCAGATTCAGGCGCGAGGCAATGGTCTGCTTGGAGGTCGGCAGGTCGAACTCGATGGGCACCTCGATGTTCTCGTCGCCACAGCTTTGCAGCAGATAGCCGATGACGCGCTGCGTGCTCGAGCGCAGCGAATAGGTTTCGACATCCTGGATCAGCCCGTGCAGGCGTATGGCCATGCCGGCCAGAAGCTTCTTGGCGAACATCGGATCCTGGTCGATCAGGTCGGAGACGATGCCCTGGCCGATGTGCAGCAGTCGGGTGTCGAGCACGGCCTGGGCGAAAACCGGGTAGGGCCGGCCGAGCAGCATCACGGCTTCGCCGAAGGTCTGCATCGGGTGGATGACCTCGACCACCTTCTCGTTGCCGTTGGGCGAACTGATGGCGAGCTTGATCTGTCCTTCCACAACGAAATGAAAGCCCTGGGCAGGGTCGCCGCGATTGAACAATACCTGGCCCTTGGTCGCGCGCAGTTCGCGGGTATGGCGTACGACGCGCTCCAGATCTTCATCTGACAGGGCACGGAAGAAACTGATCTGGCGCAGCATGACCGGGGAGATGTGGCCTGTGGTAGCGTTCATGCGTGTGTCGTCCGGCGGGTGAGTGTCTATTCGGCGCAAAGGGTAAGCGAGGTCATCGGGAGGAGCAATGTCGTATTTCGCGATCAAGCATCTGCACATGTTGCTGGCGCTCATCAGCATCGCCGGTTTCGTGCTGCGCGGCGTCTGGATGATGACGGACAGCCGGCTGATCGAGGCCCGCGTGGTGCGCATCCTGCCGCACGTGATCGACACGCTGCTGCTGGCGAGCGCCATCATGCTGGCGACGATGATCTCGCAGTATCCGCTCACCGCCGGCTGGATCACCGCCAAGGTGGTCGGTCTGGTCGCCTATATCGCGCTGGGCATGATCGCCCTGCGGCGCGGCCGTACCAAGAGCATCCGCGTGGTCGCCTTCATCGGTGCCATCGTGGTCTTCGCGTGGATCGCATCGGTGGCCTTCAGCAAGCATCCTGCGGGGTTTCTCGCGTTATGAGCGGCAAGCGTTCCGATGCGCTGCTGGGGGCGCCGGCACCGGGGCTGGACGAGCCGCTGGAAATGCTCTTCGCCTGCCATGACCGCGTGCGCGCGCGCATCGATACGCTCGAGCGGCTCGCGCGCTGGTTGCCGGAGCATGGCGCGGACGAGCAGGCACGCCAGGCGGCCACGGCGGTGTTGCGCTATTTCGACCAGGCCGCGGTCAATCATCATCTGGACGAGGAGCGCGATCTGTTCCCGGCGATGCGCGCACGTGTGGAGGCGGCCGAAGC
Source organism: Pseudazoarcus pumilus (assembly GCF_002872475.1). Lineage (GTDB taxonomy): Bacteria > Pseudomonadota > Gammaproteobacteria > Burkholderiales > Rhodocyclaceae > Pseudazoarcus > Pseudazoarcus pumilus. The sequence continues at coordinate 1,820,415 of NZ_CP025682.1, read as the reverse complement.
GGCACGGCTGGCTGCGCTCGAAGCGCGCATTCTCGACGAGCACCGCTTGCTTGCCGCGCGCTGGGCAGCGATGCGCGAGCCGCTGCTGGCCATCGCTGCCGGCGAATCCGCCGAACTGGGCACGGACGCGGTGGCCGCCTTTCGCGCCGCCTACAGCGAGCACATCGCGCTCGAAGAGGCCGAGGTCCTGCCGTGGGCCGAACGCATCCTCGGCCAGGGCGAACTGGCCGCGATGAGCGCGACGATGACCGCGCGCCGCAGGGAGCCGACCGGCTCCGGGGATTGATACGCGTCAAGGGCGGGCGACGGGGTGCTGCGCACAATCGGCGCACATCACCGGAGAACCGAAATGACGACCATCAGTGCCCGGCTCGGGCGGCATCACCGAGAATGCGACGCGATGTTCGCAGCCGCCGACAATGCGCTCGCCCGCGGCGACTGGAGCGCTGCCTCCTTCGCCTTCGCGGCCTTCCGCAAGGATCTCGAAGCACATTTCGCAATCGAAGAAGATGTGCTGTTCCCGCGCTTCGAGGCGGTCACCGGCAACGTGTCGGGCCCCACCCAGGTCATGCGCGTCGAACACCAGGCGATGCGCGATGCGCTCGCGCGCATCGCCGATGCCTTGTTCCGGCGCGACGCCGAGGATTTCGGCGGCGAGAGCGAGACCCTGTTCGTGCTGATGCAGCAGCACAACATTAAGGAGGAGAACGTGCTCTATCCGATGTGTGACCGCCATCTGGCCGACGAGGCCGCCGCCCTGTGCGAGGGGTTCGCCAGTCGTATCGATGAGGTCCGCTCGTGAACGTCGTCGTCGTCGACGGGCGCGGCCTGGAGCCGCCCGAGCCATTCGAGCGCGCGATGGAGGCGCTGGCAGACCTCGCTCCCGACCATCTGCTGGTGCTGCGCCTGGACCGCGTACCCTATCCGCTGCTGCGCATTCTCGACCGTGACGGCTACCGCTACGACTGGCAGGACGGCGGCGCCGACGGCGTGACGGTGCGCATCGCACCGCCCGGGATGCAACTGCCCGAGGAGAACCGACCATGCCACTGATTCGTCTCGACCTGCAGGCGGCCCCACCGGTGCCGCAATCGCCGTCCTGGGAGGCCTTGTTGTCCTATGCCTTCCGCCCGTTCTATCTGCTCGCCGCGCTGCAGGGCGTGCTCTTCGTGCTCGCGTGGACTTTCGGCTTCGGCGGCACGGATGCGCTGCCCGGTTTCCTGTGGCATGGCCACGAGATGGTGTGGGGCTATGCCGGCGCGATCATCGTTGGCTTCCTGCTCACCGCGGTCGCGACGTGGACCGGGCAAGCGCCGGTGCATGGCGTGCCGCTGGCCGTGCTCGTGGCCTTGTGGCTGGGCGCGCGCGTGCTGTTGCTGGCCGTTCCCGCCACGGTCGTGCCGGGGGCCGTGCTGTCGGTGGCCTTCTTCGCGTTCGCGGCCGTGCTGTTCGCTGCGCCCATCGTGCGCACCGGCAACGCGCGCAACCTCGTTCCCGTCGGGTTGATGCTGGCATTCGGAGCGGCGAACGCGTTGTTTCACCTTGCCGTGTCGGGGGCGCTCGCGATCGACCTGCGCGCGACGCTGCACACCGGCCTGCTGCTGGTCGCGGTGGTGATCTTCCTGATGGGGTTGCGCGTGATCCCGTTCTTCACGGCACGTCGCCTGCAGGCCGAACCGGTGCCCAATCCGCGCGCGCTGATCGTCGCTGGCATCGGCCTGCCGTTCGCGATGGCCATGAGCGTCGCCGCCGCCGCGCCGGTGTGGCTGTCGGCCGCGCTCGGCACGGCCGGTGCGGCCGCCAATCTGGTCGCGATGACGCGCTGGTGGCAGCGTGGCGTTGCCGGCGAGCCAATGCTGTGGGTGCTGTTCGCCGGTTTTGGTTGTACCGCGCTTGGCGTATGGTTGTACGGGCTGCTGCTGGCGCTCGCGCCGCATCTGCTCAGCGCCGCCGTGCATGTGATCGCGGTCGGCGGCATCGGTGTGCTGACGGTGGGCATGATGACGCGTACCGCGCTGGGTCACACCGGTCGGCCGCTGGCCGCGCCGCGCGGCATGCCGCTCGCCTTCGCGCTGATGATCGCCGCGGCGCTGACGAGATTCGTGTCGGTGTTGCTGCCGGTGGCGTACGATGCACTGGTGATCGCCAGCGGGGTGTGCTTCGCAGCTGCGCTGGCTTTGTTCGCGGTCCGCTTCGGACCATGGCTGATTCGCCCGCGGGCGGACGGAAGATAGGGAGTGCCACAGCTCCCGGGAGGTGTGAGGATGAGCAAACCGATCGAAAGATGGGAACGCGAGCACGGCAACTTCGTGCGTCTGCTCGACCTGATCGATGACTGGAGCGAGCGATTCCGCGCCGGAGAGCCGGTCGAGTACGAGCTGCTACGCGAGGTCATGTATTACATGACGCACTATCCCGACCGTTATCACCATCCGCTGGAAGATGCAGTGTTCGATTATCTGGCGGGGCGTCATCGCGAGTTTCTGGCGCCGGTGGCTGAACTGGGCAAGCAGCATCGAGAGATCGGCGAACTGGGCAAGGCGCTGGTCGAAGACCTGGACGCCATCGTCGGCGGTGCGGTGGTCTCGCGCGCGGCGGTCGTCGGGGATGCGGAAAACTATTCCGCGCTGATGCGTACGCACATGAAGCTCGAGGAGACGATGCTGTTTCCGGCGATCGCCGAACACTGCACCGACGCCGACTGGGAAGCCGCGCTGAGCCGGGTGGGCGACGGCGTCGACCCGATGTTCGGTGACGCCGTGGAACAGCGCTACGAAACGGTTCTGCGCGAGATCGCGAACCAGGTGGGCTGCGACTGCGAGACCGGGACGCCGAAGCGCTGACGAAGCCGGGCCGCAGGGGCCCGGCTTGTATCACGCAGTCAGGAGTGCATCATCGCAGGCACCAGCACGATGGCGATCATGGCCGCCCAGGCCAGCGCGCCGGCGCAGGTGACGATCAGCGCCACCGAGCCGGCGTCGGTCACTTCGCGCACGCCGAGCATCGCGCGCACGCCGTGACGTATCAGAAAGGCGGAGGCGGCCAGCCCTGCGAGCGCGCAGGCGACGATCAGCGGCACGCTGCCGCTCGGCAGGGCAAGCGCCGACAACCACATCGGCACCGGCGCGACCACCGCGACGACGAAGGCGTCGTATTCGCGTGGCACGCCATGGTGCGTGCGCGCGGTCTCCAGGATGGTCCAGGTCATCAGCGCCAGAGTCACGCATTCGGCGGCGAGGAAGGTCGTGGCGATCAGCACCCAGGTCGCGGTGCTGACGCCGGGGAACATGTGTGAGCCCAGATCATCGGCCGCGATCAGGATCATCGCCGGTGGAATCAGCGCGAACGGCGCGAACACGGTGGCCAGCAGACGCGCCCGCGAGGGGCGAGAATGCATCAGGTCGGCCCAGCCGGCTCCGGGCGAGAACAGCATTCCGGGTAGGTGCGCGAGGTTCATGATCGTCTCCGGTCGGTTCGCAGGATAAACATCATAATGTGATACTAGACCACAAACGCAGGAAATCAAGCCCGCCCATCCCGGATGTCGCCTCATTGGCGGAAACCCGCAGGGGCAAGGGCGAGCGGATCGGGTATCCTTGTATCAACTCATGATCAGGTTTGCCCGATGACGAACGACACGATTCCGCTGGCCGAGATCCAGGCGCTGGCGGAGTTCCGCTACCAGTTGCGACGTTACCTGCGCGTATCGGAAGTGCTGGTACGTGAATACGGCATCACCAGTCTGCAGTATCAGATGCTGCTCCAGCTCAAGGGTTATCCGGGGCGTCAGTGGACGAATGTCGGCGAACTGGCCGAGCGCCTGCAGTCCCATCATCACGGGGTCGTGTCGCTGGTATCGCGCTGCGAGAAGCTCGGCCTGGTCGAGCGTCGCACCGGGCGCGAGGATGCGCGCAACGTCGAGATTCATCTCACCGAACGCGGCGATACGCTGGTCACCCGGCTGGCGCGCCTGCACCGCGACGAACTGCTCGCGCGCCGTGGCGTGTTCTCCGTGCCGACCGAGGCCGATCTGGTCACGCGCAAGGATGCGCAGGACGCCGCAGATCCTCGTTGACCCTGACGTGTGTCCGCGTCTGCGCGGGGTTTCCGGGGCGGGTGACGCGCTGCGTTTCGCGTTAGTCTTCGTAAATTGATTCGCATCAACGCGGCAGAAAGACCCCGTCCCTAATATGGCGGCATGTCCTCCAAGACCCGTGCCGTCCGCCCTCCCGATGCATTGCGCCTGCCGGCAACAGGCGCCCTGGCGAGTGTTCTCGCCCTCATCGGCCTGATCTTCTTCCTCGTCGTCGGCAGCCCGCCAGCGCATGCGGTCGACGACTTGCCGACTCAGCGCATCGCCAGCGTCTTCCCCGATGCCGATCGCGTCGATGCGCCGACCGGCGAGCATGGCGTGCGCGCCATCCATGCCGGCGGCGAGATCGTCGGCCATGCCTTTCGCACGCTGCCCATCGTCGACATCCCTGCGTATTCGGGCAAGCCCATCGACATGCACGTGGTGCTCGACACCGACGGCGTGATCCGCGATGCCTACGTGTTGGAGCACCACGAGCCGATCCTGCTGATCGGCATTCCCGAGCAGAAGCTGCACGACTTCAACGCGGGCTATTCCGGCATCCGCGCCGACCAGCGCGTGGTGGTGGGGCGTTCGCGCGACCCGGCGGCGGTGACGGTGGATGCGGTGTCCGGCGCGACCGTGACGGTGATGGTGATCAACGAGGTGGTGATGCGCTCGGTGCGCGCGGTCGCGGTCGAACTCGGCCTGATCCGCGACGCAGCAGCCACGGCGAAGCCGGCCACCGTGCGCGCGGATGTGTACGAGCCCGCCGATTGGGCCACGCTCACCGGCAACGGCGCGGTGCGTCGCCTGCATCTCACGCGCGGTGACGTGGATGCGGCCTTTGCCGGCACCGAGGCGGAGGGCGTCGATGCCGCCACGCCGGAAACCGCGGGTGAGACCTTCATCGACCTGTATGTGGCGCACCTGAACGCGCCAACCATCGGACGCAACCTGCTCGGCGAGAACGGCTACCGCTTCCTGATGGAAGAGCTGGGGCCCGATGAGCACGCCATTGCCGTGATGGGGCGGGGCGAGTATTCCTTCAAGGGTTCGGGCTACGTGCGTGGCGGCATCTTCGACCGCGTGCAGCTGCGCCAGCACGGCGACAGTGTGAGCTTCCGCGACATGGACCACGAGCGCATCCACGACATCTTCGCCGCCGGTGCGCCGGATTTCGACGAGATGTCGATGTTCATCGTGCGCGATCAGCACGCCTTCGACCCCGGTGCGCCGTGGAGCCTGGAACTGCTGGTGCGTCGCCAGACCGGCCCGGTGGACAGCGTGTTCACCAGCTTCGAGCTGAGCTACCAGATGCCCGAGGACTACCTCGATCGTCCGCAGCCCACCGCCGAGGAACTGGCCGCCATCGCCGAGGCCGAGCGCCCGGTATGGGTCAACGTCTGGTATCAGCGCAGCTTCCAGATCGGCGTGATCTGCGTGGCGCTGGCGCTGCTCACGGTGATCCTGTTCCTGCAGGACAAATTCACCCGCCGCCCGGCCTTCCTGCACTGGCTGCGCCGCGGCTACCTGGTGTTCACCGTGGTGTTCATCGGCTGGTACGCGCTGGGGCAGCTGTCCATCGTCAACGTGCTGACCTTCGCGCATTCGCTGGTGCAGGGCTTCCACTGGGAGCTGTTCCTCAGCGACCCGGTGATCTTCATCCTCTGGACCTTCACCGCCGCCAGCATCCTGCTGTGGGGGCGCGGCGTCTTCTGCGGCTGGCTGTGCCCCTTCGGCGCGCTGCAGGAACTGGTCAATGAGGCCGCGCGCAAGCTCAAGGTGCGCCAGTTCGAACTGCCCTTCGCGGTGCATGAACGGCTGTGGGCGGTGAAGTACATCGTGCTGCTGGTGCTCTTCGGCATCTCGCTCGAATCGCTGTCGACCGCCGAGCACTACGCCGAGGTCGAGCCCTTCAAGACCGCCATCACGCTGCGCTTCGACCGCCAGTGGTGGTTCGTCGCCTACGCCGCGGCGTGGATCGTCATCAGCATCTTCACGCGCAAGGTGTATTGCCGCTACGTCTGCCCGCTCGGCGCGGCGCTGGCCATCCCGACCAAGCTGCGTCTGTTCGACTGGCTCAAGCGCCGCAAGGAATGCGGCCAGCCCTGCCAGGTGTGCGCCAACGAGTGCGAGATCCAGGCCATCCATCCGGACGGGCGCATCAACGCCAACGAGTGCCACTACTGCCTCGATTGCCAGATGACCTACCACAACGAGAACAAGTGCCCGCCGCTGGTGCTGAAGAACAAGAAGCGCCGCCGCGACAAGGCCGCACCCGAACCGCGCGTGATCCCGCTGGTTCCGCAGCCGCCGCGTGCCGCACCCACCGAACCCGTTTCGCCGTAACCCGGCCACGCGCCGGACCCCTTCAACCGCAAGGAGTGCATGAGATGAAAGATCAACAACACAAGCCGCCTGTCGCCGAGCTCGACGACAAGGGCCGCGCCCGCCGCGGCTTCCTCGGCAAGACCGCCGTGACCGGTGCGACGCTGGCCGGCTCCGCCGCCTTCGGTGGCGCGGCCGTGATGACGCGCGAGGCGTGGGCCGCCAAGGTCAAGGAAGCGCAGTCGAAGATTCACGTCGCCCCGGGCGAACTGGATGACTACTACGGCTTCTGGAGCGGTGGCCACCAGGGCGAGGTGCGCGTGGTCGGTGTGCCGTCGATGCGCGAGCTGATGCGCATTCCGGTGTTCAACGTCGATTCGGCCACCGGCTGGGGTCTGACCGACGAGAGCCGCCGCGTCATGGGTGAGAGCGCCAAGTTCCTGAATGGCGACTGCCACCACCCGCACATCTCGATGACCGACGGCAAGTACGACGGCAAGTACCTGTTCATCAACGACAAGGCCAACACCCGCGTCGCGCGCATCCGTCTCGACATCATGAAGTGCGACAGGATGCTGACCGTGCCGAACGTGCAGGCCATCCACGGCCTGCGCCTGCAGAAGGTGCCGCACACCAAGTACGTGTTCGCCAACGCCGAGTTCATCATTCCGCACCCGAACGACGGCAAGATCGTCGACATCACCGACAAGAACGCCTACACCATGTTCAACGTCATCGACGCCGAGTCGATGACCATGGCCTTCCAGGTGATCGTCGACGGCAACCTCGACAACGTCGATGCCGACTACACCGGCCGCTTCGCCGCGGCGACCTGCTACAACTCCGAGCGCGCCGTCGATCTGGGCGGCATGATGCGCAACGAGCGCGACTGGGTGGTGGTGTTCGACATCCCCGCCATCGAAAAGGCGGTCAAGGCCGGCAAGCACATCACGCTGGGCGACTCCAAGGTGCCGGTGGTCGATGGCCGTGGCGACTCGCCCTTCACGCGCTACATCCCGGTGCCGAAGAACCCGCACGGTCTCAACACCTCGCCGGACGGCAAGTACTTCATCGCCAACGGCAAGCTCTCGCCCACCGTGTCGATGATCGCCATCGCCAAGCTCCCGGATCTGTTCGCCGGCAAGCTCAAGGACTCGCGCGACACCATCGACGCCGAGCCGGAACTGGGCCTCGGTCCGCTGCACACCACCTTCGACGGTCGCGGCAACGCCTACACCACGCTGTTCCTCGACTCCCAGGTGGTGAAGTGGAACATGGCCGACGCGGTGCGCGCCTACCAGGGCGAGAAGGTCGATTACATCCGCCAGAAGCTCGACGTGCATTACCAGCCGGGCCACATCCACGCCTCGCTGACCGAGACCTCCGAGGCCGACGGCCAGTGGCTGGTGGCGCTGTCCAAGTTCTCCAAGGACCGCTTCCTGCCCTGCGGTCCGCTGCACCCCGAGAACGACCAGCTGATCGACATCTCCGGCGAGGAGATGAAGCTGGTGCACGACGGCCCGACCTACGCCGAGCCGCACGACTGCATCCTCGCGCGCCGCGACCAGATCCGCACGCGCAAGGTGTGGCGCCGCGACGACCCGTTCTTCGCCGAGACCGTGGCACAGGCCAAAAAGGACGGTGTGGTGCTGGAGAAGGAGAGCAAGGTCATCCGCGACGGCAACAAGGTGCGCGTCTACATGTACTCGGCCGCGCCGACCTTCGGCCTGCTGGAGTTCAAGGTCAAGCAGGGTGACCAGGTGACGGTGATCGTAACCAACATCGACGAGATCGAGGACGTCTCTCACGGCTTTGTCATGACCAATCATGGCGTGAGCATGGAGATCAGCCCGCAGCAGACCTCATCCATCACCTTCACGGCCGACAAGCCGGGGGTGCATTGGTACTACTGCAGCTGGTTCTGCCATGCGCTGCACATGGAAATGGTCGGTCGCATGATCGTCGAGCCGGCGTAAAAGGGGCCGCCGCGCGCCCTGACTCGGGCGCGCGGCCCACCACAATGAAACACAAAGAATTCATCTTCCTGCTGGCTGTGCTGTTCGCCGCCCCATCGGGCGCGACGCAGTCACCCTTGCCCGAACTGCCGCTGATCGCGCAGGGCGAGGGCGTGTGGCGCCTGCCGACCGGCGAACATCACGCGCGGCTCGTCATCGACCAGCCGATGACGCTGCGCTGCGAGCCCGGCGCCGTGATCGACGCGGGCGGGCAGGGCAGCGCGATCACGATTGCCGCTGCGGATGTCACCGTCGAAGGCTGCACGGTGCGCAACTGGGGTGCCAACCTCACCGACCTCGATTCGGCCTTCTTCCTGCGCCCCGAGGCGCAGGATGCTGCGCTGCGTGACAACGTGCTGCGCGGACCCGGCTCGGGCGTGTGGGTCGATTCCACGCCGGACGTGACCATCGAGAACAACGACATCGAAGGCGTCGAGGCCATCCGCTCGCAGGATCGCGGCAACGCCATTCACCTGTTCGCCGCGCGCGGCGCCAGGGTGGAGGGCAACCGCGTGCGCCACGCGCGCGACGGCATCTACATCGACACCTCCAACGGCAACGAACTGGCCGGCAATGTGCTCGAGGACGTGCGCTACGGCGTGCACTACATGTACTCGCACGACAACATCGTGCGCGACAACCTCACCCGGCGCACGCGCACCGGCTATGCGCTGATGCAGAGCAAGCGCCTCACCGTCACCGGCAACCGCTCCGAGGATGACCAGAACTACGGCATCCTGATGAACTTCATCACCCACTCGACGATTGTCGGCAACGTCGTAACCGGCGTGCGCCAGGGCTCGACCGGCGACGTGATGATCCAGGGTGCCGAGGGCAAGGCGCTGTTCATCTACAACTCGCTGTTCAACCGCATCGAGGACAACCGCTTCGAGCGCAGCTCGTTGGGCATCCACCTGACCGCGGGCTCCGAGGACAACGTGATCGCCGGCAACGCCTTCGTCGCCAACCGTCAGCAGGTCAAGTATGTCGCCACGCGGCGGCAGGACTGGTCGGCGGACGGGCGCGGCAATTACTGGAGCGATTACCTGGGCTGGGACCGCGATGCCGACGGCATCGGCGACGTGGCCTATGAACCCAACGACGGCGTCGACCGCCTGCTGTGGATGTATCCGCAGGCGCGACTGCTGATGAACAGCCCGGCCATCGAACTGTTGCGCTGGGTGCAGCGCGCCTTTCCGGTGACGCGCTCGCCGGGCGTGCAGGACAGCCGCCCGCTGATGCACCCGCCTGCCGCGGCACAGCTTGCGCAGGCCAAGGAGAATCAACCATGAATGCCGTCGAACTCGAAGGCGTATGCAGGCGCTACGGCGCGATGACCGTGCTCGAAGGCCTGGACCTGAGTCTCGCCGAAGGCGAGGTGCTGGGCCTGTTCGGCCACAACGGCGCGGGCAAGACCACCACCATGAAGATCGTGCTCGGTCTGTTGGCTGCCAATGAGGGCCGCGTGCAGGTGCTCGGTGGCGCACCCGATTCCACCGAGGTGCGGCGCCGGCTGGGTTATCTGCCCGAGAACGTGAGCTTCTATCCGCAACTGACCGGGCGCGAGACCATCCGCCATTTCGCGCGCTTGAAGGGCGCGACGCAGACCCAGGCCGACCAACTGCTGGAGCAGGTCGGGCTGGCGCACGCAGCGGATCGCCGCGTGCGCACCTACTCCAAGGGCATGCGCCAGCGTCTGGGGCTTGCGCAGGCCTTGCTCGGCGCGCCGCGTCTGTTGCTGCTCGACGAACCCACCGTGGGGCTGGACCCGATTGCCACGCGCGAACTGTATGAATTGACCGACCGGCTGCGCCGCGAAGGCACGGCCATCGTGCTGTGCTCGCACGTGCTGCCGGGTGTGGAAGCGCACATCGACCGCGCCGCCATCCTCGCCAACGGTCGGCTGCAGGCGGTCGGCAGCCTCACCGATCTGCGCGTCGAAGCCGGTCTGCCGTCGATGCTGCGCGTGCGCGGCCTGGCCGATGGCGAGCGCCGCGTGCGCGACTGGCAGGCGCAGGGGCTCACTGCGCGCAGCCTCGGCACGGACGGTGCCGAAGTCGCCGCGATCAACGGTCACAAGCTCGATCTGCTGCGCGAGCTGCTCGGCGAGGAAGCGCCGCAGGACATCGAGATCCACGCGCCTACGCTCGAAGACCTGTACCGCCACTACATGCAGCGCGCCGAAGGAGCCGTGCAATGAACCCCGTCATCGCCATCGCCCGCAAGGAATTCGCCGACGGCCTGCGCAACCGCTGGCTGGTCGCCATCACGCTGGTGTTCGCGCTGCTCGCGGTGGGCATCGCGTGGTTCGGCGCGGCCGCCTCGGGGCAGGTCGGCTTCACTTCGATCCCGGCCACCATCGCCAGTCTGGCCAGTCTCGCCACCTTCCTCGTGCCGCTCATCGCGCTGCTGCTCGCCTATGACGCCATCGTCGGCGAAGACGAGGCCGGCACGCTGATGCTGCTGCTGACCTATCCGCTCGGGCGCGGCCACATCCTGCTCGGCAAGTTCCTCGGCCACGGCCTGATCCTCGCGCTGGCCATGCTGATCGGCTTCGGCAGTGCCGCGCTGGCCATCGCGCTGCTGGTCGAGGACGTGGAACTGCTGCTGCTCGCCACCGCCTTCGGCCGCTTCGTCGCCTCGTCCATGCTGCTCGGCTGGGTGTTCCTGGCGCTGGCCTATGTGCTGTCCAGTGCCGCGAAGGAAAAATCCGGTGCGGCCGGCTTCGCGCTCGGCGCGTGGTTCGTCTTCGTGCTGGTGTTCGATCTGGCGCTGCTCGGCGTGCTGGTGCTGGGGCAGGGCAGCGTCAGCCCGGCGCTGCTGCCGTGGTTGCTGCTGGCCAACCCGACCGACCTGTATCGATTGATCAACCTGGGTGGCTTCGACGCTGCCGGCGAGGGCCTGGGCGTGCTGTCGCTGGGTGCCGAACTGCCGGTGGGCGAGGCCGTGCTGTGGGCCGTGCTGGCCCTGTGGGCGGGCGGGTTGCTGGCCGCCGCATGGGGGGTGTTCTCCCGCCGTACCGTGTGAAGGAATGAGCATGAACCGAATGATGTTGCGCACCGCGCTGGCCACGGCCGCGCTGATCCTGCTGGCCGGCTGCGGCGGCGCCGACGAGACGGCGATGGAGCTGCAGGCGCGCGCCTTCCACCCGGACGACGAATGCCATGTATGCGGCATGATCGTCACGGACTTTTCCGGCCCCAAGGGGCAGGCTGTGGGTCGTGACGGCACGCACGCCTTCTGCTCGACGGCGGAGCTGATCGGCTGGTGGCTGCAGCCCGAGAACCAGGTATCCGGCGCGCGGCTGTTCGTGCATGACATGGCGCACGGCAGCTGGGAACACCCGGACGACGAGCAGCTGATCGACGCCACCACCGCCTGGTACGTGGCCGGCACGGAACTCAAGGGTGCGATGGGTGCGACGCTGGCGTCCTTTGCATCGGAGGCCGATGCGCGTGCGCTGGCGGCCGAGCATGATGGCCGCGTGCTGCGCTTTGATGAATTGGATGCCTCGGTGCTGCAGCGCGGCGGCGCGCACGGCGCCATGCACTGAGTCAGCGGTAGCCCAGCACCTCGCCGCGGCGCGCGTTCCAGGCCGCGATCCAGGCGGGCAGCTCGCCCGCCGCGAGCGGGCGGGCGATGAACCAGCCCTGCGCCAGATGGCAACCGCGCGCGCGCAGGAATTCCCAGTCCTCGCGGTCTTCGACGCCTTCGGCGACGGTGGTGATGCCGAGCTGGCGTGCCAGATCGAGGCTGGCATCCAGAATGGCGCGCTGGGCCGCATCGTGCGCGGCGCCGTGCACGAAGCTGCGGTCGAGCTTGAGTTCGGTGAAGGGGATGTCGCGCAGTTGCGCGAGCGAGGAATGCCCGGTGCCGAAGTCGTCAATCGACAGCCCGATGCGCTTCAGGCGCAAGCGGGTGAGGATTTCCAGCGCCGAGAGCGGATCGTCCATCAGGCGTGATTCAGTCACTTCCAGAATCAGCGCCCCCAGCGGCACACCGGCAGCCAGCGCGACGCGCGCGACGTATTCCGGGAAATCCAGCGCGTGCAGGTTCTGCATCGACACGTTCACCGCTACCTGGATGGCGTTGCCGCCGTCGAGCAGGGTGCGCATGTCGCGCAGTGCGGTCTCCAGCACGTTGCGGGTCAGCGCATCGATCAGGCCGTTGTTCTCGGCCAGCGGCACGAAGCGGTCCGACCCGATCAGGCCGTCGGTGGGGTGCTGCCAGCGCACCAGCGTCTCGACGCCGGCGAACTGCGCGTTCTCCAGCGACACCTTGGGCTGGTAGTGGTTGATCAGCTGACCCTCGGCGATGGCCATGCGCAGGGCTTCGGCATCGTATTCGCGGCGCTGGCCGGGCTGCGGCGTGATGGTCTGCGTGCCACGTCGCGCCAGTACTTCGCGCAGCGCATCGGGACTCACGGGCTTGCGGATTTCGCCCAGCACGTCGAGGCGGTGCGCGCGCGCCAGCCGCCCGGCGGTGTGCAGGATGCGTTCGTCCTCGCCGCTGACCAGCACCAGTGCGCCGTGGTACTCGCGCGTGACCAGATGGCGGATGAATTCCACGCCGTCCATGCCGGGCATCTGCAGGTCGAGAAAGATCAGCTCGATGTCGGAGCGCTGCGCGAGCAGATCGAGCGCGCCGCGTCCGCCGTCGCAGGCGAGCACGTCGTGCACGCCGACGCGGCCGAGCAGGTGCGCGAGCAGCTTGCGCACGAAGGCTTCGTCATCGATGACCAGAGTGCTCATGCCTTGTCGGCTCCCGCCAGATGGGCTTCGATCAACCGCCCGGTTTCGCGCAGCAGCGCGTCAAAGCCGGGCAGGCGGACGGCGAGGGCGTCGGCATTGGCCTGACGCGCCTCGCGTTCGATGATGGCACATTCCTCGCCCAGGGCCAGCGCGCCAACCGAGCGTGCGGCCGATTTGAGCTTGTGCGCGGCGTTGCCGGCTTCAGCGGGCCAGCCGCCATCGAGCGCGGTGCGCAGGGACTCGGCCAGATCCTTCGCGCTGCGGCGGAATTCGAGCAGGAATTCGCGCACGATCTGCTGATCGTCACCCACCAGTTCTTCCAGCACCGAAACGTCGAACAGCGGCAGCGCCGGGTCGGCGGGTGGAGATTCGGGCGCACGCGGCACGGCCGGCGTGTGCGCGCGCGCGACGGCGCCGGGCAGATGGTGTTCGAGCGTGCTGCGCAGCAGGTCGAGTTGCACCGGCTTGGTCAGATAGGCGTCCATGCCGGCGTCGAGCGCGCGCCGCTCCTCGCCGCGCAGCGCGTTGGCGGTCAGCGCGAGGATGGGAATGTGGCTGCCGGGGCGTTCCTCGCGGCGGATCGCGGCCGTCAGCGCATAGCCGTCGAGCTGCGGCATGTGCAGGTCGGTGAGCAGCAGGGCGTAGTCGCCGCGCCGCCACATCGACAGCGCCTGCGCGCCGTCCTCGGCCACTTCCGCTGCGTAACCGAGCAGCGCGAGCTGGTGCAGGATGACCTTCTGGTTGATCTCGTTGTCCTCGGCCACCAGGATCAGGCGGTGCTCGGCGCGCGCGGCTTCGATGTCCGGTGGCGTAGTGGGGGCTGTGGCGGCGCTGCTGGTGCTGGTCTCGTCAGCGGCCTCGGGCGAGGCGCGGCCGGCAGCCACTGCGACGGCGCGCAGTAGCGTCGCGCGGCGCAGCACGTTGGCGTCTACCGCGATCTGACGCTGCGGATCGAGACGCCCGGCGCCGCGTCCGCGTAGCAGCCGCACGCCGCGTGCGTCGATGCCCGGCAGCATGTATTCGGAGGCCGGTGCGTCGCCGCCGCGCGCACAGTCGATGACCACCAGCGGGGCGCTGGCGGCACGCGCCACGTCGAGCGCCTCGGCAGTGTCGGCAGGGCGGTGGGTGCGCGCACCGGCATGCTTCAGATAGATCTCGACGACGTCGGCGTCGGGGCCGCAGCACGGGCCGATCAGGCAGTCGATGCCGTCGAGCGCGGGCAGTTGCGGCGGCGCGATGTCGGCCGCGATGTCGAGCGGCAGCGTGACGCGGAAGGTGGCGCCGCGCCCGACGGCGCTGTCGACCGTGATGTTGCCGCCGAGCATGTCGACCAGTCGGCGGCAGATGGCCAGCCCCAGCCCGGTGCCGCCGTAGCGGCGGGTAGTGGAGGACTCGGCCTGCGTGAACGGGCGGAACAGGTCGGACAGGCGCTCGGGCGCGATGCCGATGCCGTTGTCGGCGACGCTGAAGCACACGCGCAACGGGTCGTCGCCGGCGCGCACCACGCGCAGTGACACCACGCCGCGCACGTCGGGCCGCCCGGCGGAGAACTTGATGGCGTTGCCGACGATGTTGTAGAGCAGCTGGCGCAGTCGCACCTCATCCGAGATCACACCGGCGGGCAGCGCGGGGTCGATGTACAGCGATACGTCCACGCCGCGTCGTACCGCGATGGGCGAGAGCGAGGCACACACGCCTTCAACCACTTCGGCCAGATCGAGCGCACGCAGCTCGATCTCCAGTCGCCCGGCCTCGATCTTGGAGAAGTCGAGGATGTCGTCGATCAGCGTCAGCAGCGCGGTGGAGGATTCGCGGATGGTGCGCACCAGATCGCGCTGGTATTCGTTGAGGCTGCTGCAGGCGAGCACGTCGGACAGGCCCACCACGCCGTTCATCGGCGTGCGGATTTCGTGGCTCATGGCGGCGAGGAAGGCCGACTTGGCGCGGTTGGCTTCATCGGCGTGTTCGCGCGCGCGCGTCAGGTCGGCGACGAGCGCCTTGCGCTCGGTGATGTCGCGCAGGGTGCCGGTGAATACGCGTCGTTCGCCGAACACGTATTCGCTCACCGCCAGTTCCAGCGCGATGTCATGGCCGTCCTTGTGACGGCCGACGACCTCGCGGTTGCGGCCGATGATGCGGCGCTCGCCGGTGTCCAGATAGCGGCGGATGTAGTCGTCGTGGATGGCCGAGTCGGCGCCGGTCATGAGCATCGACACATTGCGGCCGATGACCTCGTCCGGCCGGTAACCGAACATCGGCTCGACCGCGCGGTTGATGTTCACCACGCGGCCGTCGGTGCCGATGGTGATGACGCATTCGACGATGTTGTCGAGTACCGCGCGCTCCTCGGCCTCGCGGTCGCGCAGCCGGGCCAGCGTCTCGGCCAGTTCGGTGGTGCGTTCGCGCACGCGGGCATGGGTGGCGGCGTTTCGCCCGGCGCTGCCGAGCACGGCGAAGGCCACCAGCAGCGATGCGAATACCGCGAAGCCGAGATAGGCCCGCACCGCCGGCGTGGCGCCCGTGTCCCGTTCGGGCTCGATGCGGGCCATGTCGATGCGCCACGCCAGGCCGCCGATCTGTAGTTCGCGCGAAACTTCCGGCGTGGCCTGCGCCGGCAGCGTGTCGTAGAGCACGCGCGAGGGCGTGCCGGGGCTGACGTCGTGCACGCGGAACGCCAGCGCCTGCGCCTGCGCCAGACGGGTCAGGTCGTCGAGCAGGTGCTGCAGGTCGAGCACGCCGACGACGTAGCCGTTCAGCGTCTCGTCGCCGGGCGAGAGCACGGGCAGGAAGACCAGCAGGTTCGAGCGTTGCGTCCGCAGCAACTCGTCACGCACGACATGCACGCTGCCCGGCACCTCGAGCGCGCGCATCATCGCCGCCCGTCGCTCGGCAGACTGGGCGTGATCCAGCCCCAGGGCCTCGTCGTTGAGCCACATCGGCTCGCTGTAGAGCACCGGAAAGTGTTCGGCGCGTGGGGGGCTGGGCTGGCGGGCGCCTTCGGCGTCGAAGTCGAATATGACGTAGTCGACCAGCCCGCCGGCACGTACCGAGGCCTCGAAGGCCTCGCGCTCGACATCGCGCACGCGCGGCGCCCAGTCGATGCCGATGAGGGCCGGTCGTTCGTCCAGTCCGGCCGTGTAGCGGCGGAACTCCTCGCGCGTGACGCTGCTGCTGGACGTGAACAGTCGCACCACGCCGTTGAGCGGTTCGAGCGCGCCGGCCAGTTCGAGCAGGCCGCGATCGCCGACGATATCCATGGCCTGCCGGGCTTCGGCGCGCTCGCGCGAATCCTCCAGGCGTGTCATCTGCACCAGGCCGGCGACCAACAGGAAGGCGGTCACCGCCGGAATCACGGCCACGCGCCAGCCGCCCTCCCAGTGCCGTCGCAACTCCCCGCTACCGGGCCACATGGCCAGCGCGAGCGGGGTGAAGAGCAGTACGCCGGCGGTGTCGCCGGCCCACCACAGCAGCCAGTTGTCGAGCAGATCGGGCGCCTGCATCACGCCTGCAGCGTACAGTGTGGCGACGCCGATTCCCGGCGCGAGCGTGGATGCCAGGGGCCCGCAGAGCAGGATCAGCAGGGCCAGCGCGCGATCGGCGTGGCGCGCCTCGACGGCGCCCAGCCAGCGTCGCGCCAGCCACGCCCCCACCAGGGCCTGCAGCGCGATGCCGCAGGCGATGCCGATGGCCGCCGGCCAGTGACCGCCGGACGGGGCGATGAACAACTCGGTGAGCAGACCGGCGAGCCACAGCGCGGGCCACAGGCGCAGCCCCCAGGTCAGCAGACCGGCCAGCGCGATGCCGGCGGCGGGCCACAACGGTGAGGCGTAGCCGGTGGTCAGCGCGACCAGGTGGCCAGCCCATGCGGCGACAAGATACAGCGCCGCGAGCACGATGAAGCGGCGCGCATAAGCAGACGGCCCCGTTGCCGGGGCCGTCGCGTCGGCTGTGGCTTGAACCTGCTGCCGACCGGTCGCCATTCGCTCGTCCTGCATATTCCGTGCCGCGGGTAGGGTTTTTGTTTCAGCGCCGAACTATACACCTTGCTGCCATGTCAGCGGGGCCGACTTGGGCCGTTTCAGGCGGCCTGCAGCCGAAAGCGCGAGATCAGCGCATCGAGTCTTGCCACCTGTTCCTCCATCTGTGCCGCCGTGGCGGCGTTGGACTGAGCCGAGGCGCTGTTCTGACCGGACATGTCGGCAATGCGCTCGACGTTGACGGCTACCTGCTGCACGGCGGCGTTCTGCTCGCGCAGCGCATCGGCGATGGCCTGCACGTTGTCTGCCACGTGCGCCGAGCTGTCGCCGATCTCCTCCAGCGCGCCAGCCGTGCGCGTGACCAGTTCGAGGCTGGAATCGGCGTCCGCGTCGGTCTCCTGCATCGCCGTCACGGTGCCGCCGACGCGCCCCTGGATCTCCTCGATGATGGCGCCGATCTCGCCGGTGGCCGAGGAGGTGCGCTCGGCCAGCTTGCGCACCTCGTCCGCGACCACCGCGAAGCCGCGTCCCTGTTCGCCGGCGCGCGCGGCCTCGATGGCGGCGTTGAGCGCGAGCAGGTTGGTCTGTTCGGCGATCTCGCGGATCACCGCGACGATGCCGCCGATCTTCTGCGAACCGCTCTCCAGTTCCAGCACGTCCCGGCTGGAGGCGTTGATGCGCGAGGCGATGTGGCGCACGCGATCGACCATCTCCTTCATCAGGCGCAGCGCCGACTGCGTGCGTTCGCGCGCATTGTTGACCAGCTCGGCGGCCGAGTCGGCATTGCTGGCGGTCTCGCTGATGCTGACCGAGGCCTGCTCGACGCCGGCCGCCATCGACGAGGCGGCATCCGACTGCAGATCGGCACCGCGACTCAGTTCGGCGCTGGATGCCGACAGCGACTGCGCCGCACTGGCGATGGCATGGCTGGACTGTCCGGTTTCGCCGAGGATCAGGCGGAACTTGTCCATCAGCGCGTTGAATGCTTGCGCCGCGCGCATCACCTCGGCCACGCCTTCTTCCGGCACCTTGTGGGTGAAATCGTCCTCGCGCGAGACGTGTTCGGCGACCTCGATGGCGGCCTTGAGCGGGCGCGCGATGCTGCGCGCGACCCAGGTCGAGACGGCCACCGTGAACAGCACTGCCAGCAACGCCGCGGCCAGCGTCAGCGCCAGCGCGCGCTGGCCGGCGTCCACCAGCGCACCGGAGGCGGCGTCGATCTCGCCCGCGAGCTGCTGCTCGATCACGCGCAGGCCTTCGATGCGCCGCGTGCTGGCGGCGAACCAGTCCGCGGGCGCGACATCGAAGCCGCCCAGCATCTGCTGCTCCTCGATGATGCCGCGCAGGCGCAGCACCTCGCGCTCCGCCTCCGAGTCGCGCAGCGTGTCGAGAGCGCCCGCCAGCGCTTCGCCGGCGGCGGTGTGGAACATCTCGAAGAACGCTTCCTGACGGTTGACCAGCCGGATCAGCCGTTCGTACTGCTCGGGCGTGGAGAAGTTGGCGGCGAATACCTGGGCGTTGAGCGCGCGCTCCAGCCCGGCGCTTTCCTTGGCGCGCACCAGCGATTCGAAGGCCGAGGCGCGCTGCGCGATGGTGGGATCCTCGTTGTAGCGCGCGACCGCAGCCATGCCGTCGATCAGGCGGTCGATGGTGCCCGTGTACCACGCGCCGCTGGTGCCGGCATCCATCTCCTGCGCGTCGATGGCGGCGCGCGTGGCAGCCAGTCCGTCGAGCCGTTCCCGCGCGGCGTCCAGCACCACGGCTACGTCCGGCAGGCTGGCCGAACCGGTCGCATCGATGCGGGCCTGCAGCGCCTGCAGTGCAGTGCCTGTTTCGGCGCGATAGCCGGGCAGGGGGTCGGCGAAGCGCTGGCCACCGCTGCTCAGGAACACGCCCGAGGCGCCGCGCTCGACCTGCATGCGGTGGATCAGATCGTTGGCGGCGACCGAGATCGACATCAGTTCCTGCGTGATCGCGGCCGAGCGGTACTTCTGCCAGCCGGCGTGGATGCCGAGACCGGCGAACACGATCAGCGCGGCCAGCGGAATGGCGACGAGCAGCGTAAGGCGTTGCCCGATCGTCGAGGGACTGCGGTTTGCGGCGTTCTTCTTCATGGTGTGAGATCCGTAGGGGTCCAGCGTCTGCAACGGCCTTGGGCGCTTGCGGCTTGAGGGTTTTTTCCGGTGACTCAGCCCAGCGTGCCGATCAGCGCCTCGCACTTGCCGATGTTGGCGCGATGCGTGTCGAGCATCTCGCGCAGGCCATCGCGCATGTGGGCGTAGGGCACGCGTGGGAGCACACGCTCGATCTCGCGTGCGACCCAGCCCTGGCCGCGGTTCAGGAAGGCCAGCCGTTCGGCGCGGCCCGGCACCGCCAGCGCCTTGTCGGCGAAGCCGCCGGTCGCGCGGCTGATGTCGGCCCCCAGTTCCTGCAGATAGCCGAACATCAGCCGGCAGTAGCGGCCCTCGTCGTGACGCGACTCGACGATCAGCGCGCGCGCGTCGGCCTCGTCGGCGAAGTCTTTTTCATACTCGCCCAGCACCTTGACGCCGGCGCGCTCGCATTCGAGAAGGGTATTGAGGAATTCGGCCAGTTCGGCGTCGCTCATGGGTGTGCAATCGGATGTGGTCATGGGGGTTCTCCTCGGGTCAGGACGGTTCCGGGGTGCCGGCGAGCGCCGGCGGGAGTCGCTGCCGCCGCCACAGCGGCAGCAGTGCGAGCGCGAGCACGATCTCGAACAGGCCGAATACGACGAACACCGGCACGTAGGGATCGATACCCGTCGCGCGCAGCCAGGCGACCAGACTGCCGGCGAGCAGCGGCCCCAGCGCGAAGCCGGCCGAGCCGGCGATGTTGAAGCCGGCCAGCGTGGTCGCGCGGGCACCGTCCGGCGCCAGTGCGGCGGTGAGCACCAGAGATGGCGCATACATCGCCGCGCCGACCACGCCGCCGGCGGCCATCAGCGGCAGCAGCGCATCACGCCCGGCCAGCGGCAGCGCGATCAGGAAGGCGCCGTACAGCACACTGCCGACGAGCATCAGCGCGAACGCGTCGACATGGCGGCACAAACGCCCGGCCGGCCATGTCAGCAGCGAGAACGGCACCAGAAAGGCGGCCATCGCGGCCCCGATGCGGGCCGGGCCCAGTTCCAGCACGACGGCCATGTACAGCGTCAGCGTCGACACGATGAAGCCCACCGTGAGGCGGTCGACGAAGGCGAAGACATAGGGAATGGCCAGCGCGCGTTGCTGGCGCACGGCCGCAAACGGCGAGCGACGCTCGCGCGGGGCGGCCGTGGCGTCGCGCAGCACACACGCCGCTGCCAGCGCGAGGGCGGCGGCCAGCGCGCCGCCGGCGAACGGTACCAGAGCGGCGTCGTGCGCGCCGATCCAGCCGCCCAGCGGTGCGCCGGCGGCCACGCCCAGGCCGATGGCCGCACCGACGCCGCCCATGGTGCCGCCCAGCCGATCCTGGCGGGCGTGGTCGGCGGCCAGGGTCATCAGCAAAGACAGCGCGCTGATGTGGGCGCAGCCCTCGATGAAGCGCAGGGTCAGCACCACGCCGTAGGCGTGCTCGCCGGCGAGCGCGAACAGGCTCGCTGCGTTGAGCGCCAGTGCGGAGACGATAAGCGCCGTGCGCCGGCCGCTGCGGTCGGCCAGCCAGCCGGCCAGCGGCGCGGCGAGCAGCGCGCCGACCATGTTGGCCGACATGAAGGCGTGGCGCGCGATATCGCCGAGGTCCGGATGACGCTCCACCGTGAGCGCGGGCAGCACGGGCACCATCGCCGTGACCGGCAGCATCAGCGCGAACAGCAAGGCGGCGATGGTGGCGGGCGGCAGTGCCGTGGCGAACAGCGGGGTGGAAGATGCGGCAGGCGCGGTCATGTCGGCTGGGCCGGTCGGGCACGGCGTGATGCCGTGCGAATCGGGAACGGCGACAGACTAGCGTGCGCGCGTCCAGACCCGCTTGATGCGGGTCAAGCGGGCACGGCGATGCAGGGGCCAGACGCACGAAGGCCCGGACATGCCGGGCCTTCGGGGGATACCGCTGGAGCCGGAAATCAGGCCAGCATGAACAGCGGCAGCAGTACGATGCCGGCCAGCACCAGGGTGTTGGCCATGCCCAGGCCGATGACGCGCATCGACACCTCGCGGCAATCGACTTCCTGCACGCTCAGCACCGCGCGGATGCCCTGACGGATCAGCACGGCCGAGGCGGCCAGGCCCAGCGCCGGCAGGCCGGCGGCGATCGTCAGGCTGGAACTGAGCAGGCCCAGCGACGAGATCCACAGCGGCAGCGGAGCGATCGCGGCGACCAGGAAGGCGCCGTTCATGTCGCTGCGGCCGCCCTTGGCGCGCACCGTGGCGTCGACGGCCCAGGTCATCAGGAAGATCGACAGCAGCTCGGCGACCAGGAAGATTGCGGCGACCAGCTCCCACATGCCGGCCTGTACGGTCGGAAAATGCACGGCGCCGACGGTGTGCGTCGCCAGCAGGATCATCGCGGGCGGCAGCAAGGCCAGGGGCAGGGCGACGTTGGCGAAGGTGCGCGTGGTGCTGGGCGGCTTCTTCATCAGTTCGCGCCAGGCGGCACGCGGGGACAGGAGCAGGGCGGGAATCCGGGTCAGGTTCATTTTGGCTTCTCGTTGTTGGGCCTTGCCGCGCTCTCTCGGGCGCGGGCCGGGCCTCGATGCCGTCCTTGTGGGAGCGGGACCGTCGGCGCCGGGGCTGACTGATCGGTGATTCTGTCGGCCTCGCAGTATCTCTTGAGACATATTTCAAAAGTGATACTTCGGCGAAGCGCGCGAAGCATACCGCGGGCGTGCCGGAAATCGATTGACCTTGATCAAGGTTTTTTATTCTCGCGCTCCGAGAATGAGCGCATGAACTGCTCGATTCCTCTGCGGAGCGTGGCGTGAACCCGGCCGCCGGCGCACTGTGTTACGACGCCACGCCGCCGTTGCGCGTCCCCATGCGTTTTCTGCTGACTGCGCCGCTGTTCGGCGTGGCCGTCGGCCTGTTGCTGGTGTTCGCGCCCGAAGCGCTGGCCTCGCGCTGGCAGCCGGCGGCCTTCGCGGCGACCCATCTGCTCGCGGTGGGCTTCATGCTGGTGGCGATGTGCGGGGCGCTGATGCAGATCCTGCCGGTGGTGGCCGGCGTGGCCGTGCCCGGCGGCGTCTGGCTGGCCGGCGTGGTGCATGTGGCCTTGCTCGCCGGTGCGGCCATGCTGTCCTGGGGGCTGGGCCTCGGCGAGGCGCAGATGATTCGTGGTGGCGGCCTGCTGCTCGGCGCGGCGGCGAGCCTCTTCATGGCGGCGGTGGCCATCGGCCTGTGGGGCGCGCGCGCCGATCTGGACACGCAGCGCGACCTGCGCCTGGCGCTGGTCGGCATCGGCGTGGCGGCGCTGCTGGGCGCGACCCTTGCACAGGTACTGGGTGGCGCATTGCAGTTGCCGTTCACGCCGCTGCTCGAGATGCACGTGGGCTGGGCGCTGCTCGGCGCGGCCGGCATGTTGCTCGCCGCGACCAGCTGGATCGTGGTGCCGATGTTCCAGATCACGCCGGCCTACCCGGCGTGGATGACGCGCCGCTGGGCGCTCGCGCTGTTCGTCGCGCTGGCCTTGTGGAGCGGTGCGCTCGCAGCCGGGGCGACCATGCTCGCGAACCTCGCCCTGGCGCTGATGCTGGCGTTGGGGGCGTGCTTTGCCGCGACCACGCTGTGGCTGCAGCGGCGGTCGCGCCGTGCCGTGCCGGATGCGACCACGCGCGCCTTTCGCCTGGCGATGATCGCCTTCGCTGCCGGCATCGCCTGCGTGGTGGTGGCGCGTACCCATGGCGGTGACATGTGGGCCGTGGCGGCCGGGGTGCTGCTGCTCTATGGGGGCTTCACCAGCGCCATCCAGGGCATGCTCTACAAGATCGTGCCCTTCCTGTGCTGGCTGGACCTGAGCCAGGCGGGGCGGCGCGCGCCCAACGTCAAGAAGCTGCAGCCCGACGGCCGCGTGGCGCTGCATGCGCGCGTGCATCTGACCGCCTTGCTGCTCGTGCTGCTTTCCGTGTTCGCCGGCATGGCGTGGCTGGCGCGCGTCGCCGGCGTGCTGGTCGCGGCCGAATTTGCGCTGCTGCTGTGGATCATGAGCGGCGTGCTGCGTGCCCACCGCGCGGCGGCCAGCCGCGACTAGTCCGAAAGGACTAGTTCCCCTTCCGCCATCAGGAGAATTTTCCCGCGCGCCGTGCCTGCGTAGTCTGCAACCGTGAAAGAGGAGCCTTGGGAGGCCCGATCATGGTGACGCGGCGCAGGCAGCAGATTTCGGTTCTGGTATCGAGCACCTTCGCATTCACCGTGTGCTTCGCCGTGTGGATGATGTTCGCGGTGATCGGCATCCCCATCAAGGACGAGCTGGGCCTGAACGAGACCCAGTTCGGCCTGCTCGCCGCCACGCCGGTGCTGACCGGCTCGCTCTCGCGCCTGCCGCTGGGCATCTGGACCGACCGCTACGGCGGTCGCGTCGTTTTCTTCGCGCTGATGCTCACCACCGTGGTGCCGATCTGCCTCATCAGCTACGCCACCGAATACTGGCAGTTCCTCGTGCTCGGCCTGTTCGTGGGTCTGGCCGGCGGTTCGTTCTCGGTGGGTATCGCCTACGCGGCACGCTGGTTCGAGCGCGGCAATCAGGGCTTCGCGATGGGCGTGTTCGGCGCCGGCAACTCGGGCGCGGCGCTGACCAAGTTCGTCGCCCCGGCGCTGGTCGTGGCCTTCGGCTGGCAGTTCGTGCCGCAGGCCTTCGCGGTGGCGATGCTGGTCACCGCGATCGCGTTCTGGTTCTTCACTTACTCCGATCCCGCCCACCGTGTCTCGTCGAGCGTGACGCTCGCCGAACAGTTGCGCGTGCTCAGGAATCCGCGCGTGTGGAAGTACTGCCAGTACTACTCCATCGTCTTCGGCGGCTATGTCGCGCTGGCGCTGTGGATGACCAAGTACTACATCAACGAGTTCGGCGTCGGCATCGAGGTCGCGGCGCTGCTCGCGGCGTGCTTCTCGCTGCCGGGCGGCATGCTGCGCGCGGTCGGCGGCTGGCTGTCGGACCGTCACGGCGCGCACAAGGTGACCTGGTGGGTGATGTGGGTGTCCTGGGTGTGCCTGTTCCTGCTGTCCTACCCGCACACCGAATTCACGGTGATGACCACCGACGGCCCGCAGAGCTTCGAGATCCATCACAACGTCTGGGTATTCACCGCGCTGCTGTTCATCGTCGGCGTGGTGTGGGCCTTCGGCAAGGCCTCGGTCTTCAAGTACATCTCGGACGAGTTCCCCAACGAGATCGGCGCGGTGTCCGGCATCGTCGGGCTGGTCGGCGGCCTGGGCGGCTTCCTGCTGCCCATCCTCTTCGGCGCGCTGCTCGACATCACGGGCGTGCGCTCGAGCGCCTTCATGCTGCTCTACGGCGTGACCTGCGTGTCGCTGGCGTGGATGTACTGGACCGAAGTGCGCAGCACCGACATTTTCCGCGGCCACGGTGGTGGTCCGGCCGCCGCGTCCCGCTGACGCGGCACCATCGAAGGAGAAGGCAAATGCAAGGCATGGCCACCACCCCGCAACAGGACGCGCGCAAGAGCGGGGCCGACATCGACGACTGGCGTCCCGAGGACGAGGCCTTCTGGGCCGAGACCGGCAGTCGCGTCGCCACGCGCAACCTGTGGATCTCGATCCCCGCCCTGTTCTGCGGCTTCGCCGTGTGGCTGATGTGGGGAATCATCACGGTGCAGATGCTCAACCTGGGCTTTCCGTTCGCGCGCGACGAGCTGTTTACGCTGACCGCGATCGCCGGCCTGTCCGGGGCGACGCTGCGCATCCCCTCGTCCTTCTTCATCCGCCTGTCGGGCGGACGCAACACCATCTTCCTGACCACGGCGCTGCTCATGATTCCGGCCTTCGGCGCGGGGGTCGCGCTGCAGAGCACCGACACGCCGCTGTGGGTGTTCCAACTGCTGGCGCTGCTCTCGGGTATCGGTGGCGGCAACTTCGCGTGCTCGATGAGCAACATCAGCAGCTTCTATCCGAAGCGCCTGCAGGGTACGGCGCTGGGCCTGAACGCCGGCCTGGGCAACTTCGGCGTGACCGGCTCGCAGATCCTGATCCCGGCGGTCATGACGGTGGGACTGTTCGGCTTCATCGGTTTCGGCGAGTCGATGCCGCTGGTGCGCGACTCCGGCACGCTGCTGGGCAAGATTCCGGCCGGCACCCAGACCTTCATCCAGAACGCCGGCCTGGTGTGGCTGCTGTTGCTGGTGCCGCTGGCCATCGCGGCATGGTTCGGCATGAACAACCTCAAGAGCGTCTCGCCGACCATCGGCAACGCGGGCGCGGCCTTCCTCAAGGTGCTGCTGCTCTACGGCGTCGGTCTGGTGGTCGCTGCGCTGGGCCTTTGGCTGTACCTGCCTGCGCCGACCGGCCTGGGCGTGCTCAACATGTGGGTGGCGATGCCGCTGATCATCGTCGCCACGCTGCTGGCGATGAAGGTCGTGGCCTTCGGTGACATGAAGGCCAACCTCAACCGCCAGTTCCGCATCTTCTCGAACAAGCACACCTGGTCGATGACGGTGCTCTACATCGTCACCTTCGGCTCCTTCATCGGCTTCTCGATGGCCGTGCCGCTGTCGATCACGGTCATCTTCGGCTTCCAGCACCTGCCCGACGGCGCCGGTGGCCTGACCCACACCACGCTCAACCCCAACGCCCCGTCGGCGCTGACCTGGGCGTGGATCGGCCCCTTCGTGGGGGCGGCCACGCGTCCGCTGGGCGGCTGGATCTCGGACAAAGTGGGCGGCTCCATCGTCACCCAGATCGTCTCGCTGGTGATGGTCGTGGCCTCGGTGGCGGCCGGCTACGTGATGTTCCTGGCCTACCGTTCGCCCACGCCGGGGGCGTACTTCCTGGTCTTCATGCTGCTGTTCGTCGCGCTGTTCGCCGCCTCGGGCATCGGCAACGGTTCGACCTTCCGCAGCGTCGGCGTGATCTTCGACCGCGAGCAGGCCGGCCCGGTGCTGGGCTGGACCTCGGCGGTGGCCGCCTACGGCTCCTTCATCGCGCCGGTCGTCATTGGCCAGCAGATCAAGGCCGGCTCGCCGGAAGTCGCGATGTATGGCTTCGCCGTGTTCTACGCGCTGTGCCTGATTCTCAACTGGTGGTTCTACCTGCGCCGCAATGCCTACGTGAAGAACCCGTGACCCGCACCCGAACGAATTCGCAAGGAGTGAAACGATGAGCCACTTTCTCGACCGACTGCAGCACTTCACGATGCCCACCGAGTCCTTCGCCGGCGGTCACGGCACGGTCACCGGCGAGGACCGCACCTGGGAAGACGCCTACCGCAACCGCTGGGCGCACGACAAGATCGTGCGCTCGACCCACGGGGTCAACTGCACGGGCTCGTGCTCGTGGAAAATCTACGTCAAGGGCGGCATCGTCGCCTGGGAGACGCAGCAGACCGACTACCCGCGCACCCGCGCCGACCTGCCCAACCACGAACCGCGCGGCTGTGCCCGCGGCGCTTCCTACTCGTGGTACCTGTACAGCGCCAACCGCGTGAAGTACCCGATGGTGCGCGCGCGTCTTCTCGCGCACTGGCGCGCGGCGCGCAGCGTCGCCAACAGCGCCGTCGATGCCTGGGCGATGGTCGTCGAGGACGAGGGCAAGCGGCGCGACTATCAGCGTCAGCGCGGCCTGGGCGGCTTCGTGCGCGCGAGCTGGGACGAGACCGACGAGATCATCGCCGCGGCCAACGTCTACACCATCAAGAAGTACGGCCCCGACCGCGTCATCGGCTTCTCGCCGATCCCGGCCATGTCGATGATCTCCTATGCCGCCGGCAGCCGCTATCTGAGCCTCATCGGCGGCGTGTGCATGAGCTTCTACGACTGGTATTGCGACCTGCCGCCGTCCAGCCCGCAGGTGTGGGGCGAGCAGACCGACGTGCCCGAGTCGGCCGACTGGTACAACTCGACCTTCCTCATCGCCTGGGGCTCGAACGTGCCGCAGACGCGCACCCCCGACGCGCACTTCTTCACCGAGGTGCGCTACAAGGGCGCCAAGACGGTGGCGATCACGCCCGACTACTCCGAGGTCGCCAAGCTGTGCGACCTGTGGATGCATCCCAAGCAGGGCACGGACGCGGCGCTGGCGATGGCCATGGGCCACGTCATCCTCAAGGAGTTCTACTTCGACCGCCGCAGCGAGTACTTCGACGACTACGTACGTCGCTACACCGACCTGCCGCTGCTGGTGCAGCTCGAGGAGCGCACGCTGGGCGACGGTCGCAAGGTCATGGTGCCGGGCCGCTACCTGCGCGCCAGCGACATCGACGCCGCGCTCGACCAGAAGAACAATCCGGAATGGAAGACGCTGGCCTTCGACGAGTCCGGGCGCGTGGTCGTGCCCAACGGCTCCATCGGCTTCCGCTGGGGGGCACAGGGACGTGAGGACGAGGGCCGCTGGAACCTCGAGGACAAGGAGGCCAGCGGCGACAAGCAGGTGAAGCTGCGTCTGTCCGCGCTCGAGGTCGATGCGCCGGCGCATGACGTCGCCGACGTCGGTTTCCCGTATTTCGGCGGCATCGCGACACCCAACTTCACCGCCAACACGCAGGAAGAGGTGCTGGTGCGCAAGGTCCCGGTGAGTACCGTCAAGCTCGCCGCGGGCGAGGCGATGGTCGCCACCGTGTTCGATCTGGTCGCGGCCAACTACGGCGTGGCGCGCGGGCTCGAAGGCGAGAGCGCGGCAAGCTCCTACGACGACGACGTGCCCTACACGCCGGCCTGGCAGGAGAAGATCACCGGCGTGCCGCGTGACCAGGCCATCGCGGTGGCGCGCCAGTTCGCCGACAACGCCGACAAGACGCATGGCAAGTCCATGGTGATCATCGGCGCGGCGATGAACCACTGGTACCACAGCGACATGAACTACCGCGGCATCATCAACATGCTGATGCTGTGCGGCTGCATCGGCCAGAGCGGCGGCGGCTGGGCGCACTATGTAGGCCAGGAAAAGCTGCGTCCGCAGACCGGCTGGACGGCGCTGGCCTTCGCGCTGGACTGGATCCGCCCGCCGCGCCAGCAGAACTCGACGAGCTTCTTCTACGCGCACACCGACCAGTGGCGCTACGAAAAACTCGGCGTCGACGAGATCCTCTCGCCGCTGGCCGACAAGGCCGCCTTCGGCGGCAGCCTGATCGACTACAACGTGCGCGCCGAGCGCATGGGCTGGCTGCCCAGCGCGCCGCAACTGCAGACCAACCCGCTGGAAGTCGCGCGCACCGCGGCCGAGCGCGGGGTGGACGCCAAGGAGCATGTGGTCGCCGGGCTCAAGGACGGCTCGCTGAAGATGAGCTGCGAGGATCCGGACCATCCGGCCAACTGGCCGCGCAACCTGTTCGTGTGGCGCTCCAACCTGCTCGGCTCCTCGGGCAAGGGTCACGAGTACTTCCTCAAGCACCTGCTGGGCACCAGCCACGGTGTGCAGGGCAAGCACCTCGGGGACGAAGACGCCAAGCCGCAGGAAGTGGCCTGGCACGACAAGGCGCCGGAAGGAAAGCTCGACCTGCTGGTGACGCTGGACTTTCGCATGAGCACGACCTGCCTGTATTCGGACATCGTGCTGCCCACCGCGACCTGGTACGAGAAGAACGATCTGAACACCAGCGACATGCACCCCTTCATCCACCCGCTGTCGGCCGCGGTCGACCCGGTATGGGAGTCGAAGAGCGACTGGGAGATCTACAAGGGTTTCGCGAAGAAGTTCTCCGAAGTCTGCGTCGGCCATCTCGGCGTCGAGAAGGAGGTGGTGCTCACCCCGCTGATGCACGACACCCCGGCCGAACTGGCGCAGCCCTTCGACGTCAAGGACTGGAAGCGCGGCGAGTGCGAGCTGGTGCCGGGCAAGACGGCGCCGCAGATCGCCGTGGTCGAGCGCGACTACCCCAATACCTACGCGCGCTTCACGGCGCTGGGCCCGCTGATGAACAAGCTCGGCAACGGCGGCAAGGGCATCGGCTGGAACACCCAGGACGAGGTGCACCAGCTGGGCGAACTCAACGGTGTGGTGGCCGAGGAGGGCACGAGCTGCGGCATGCCGCGCATCGTCTCCGACATCGACGCGACCGAGGTCGTGCTGTCGCTCGCGCCGGAGACCAACGGCCATGTCGCGGTCAAGGCCTGGGCGGCGCTGTCGAAGATCACCGGGCGCGACCATACGCACCTGGCGCTGCACCGCGAGGACGAGAAGATCCGTTTCCGCGACATCCAGGCGCAGCCGCGCAAGATCATCAGCTCGCCCACCTGGTCCGGGCTGGAGAGCGAGAAGGTCAGCTACAACGCCGGCTACACCAACGTGCATGAGCTGATCCCGTGGCGCACCCTGACCGGCCGTCAGCAGTTCTACCTGGATCACCCGTGGATGCTGGCCTTCGGCGAGGGTCTGTCGAGCTACCGGCCGCCGGTGGATCTGAAGACCATCGAAGAGGTGATGGGCCGCATGCCCAACGGCAACAAGGAGATCACGCTCAACTTCATCACGCCGCACCAGAAGTGGGGCATCCACTCCACCTACAGCGACAACCTGATGATGCTCACGCTCAACCGCGGCGGGCCGGTGATCTGGCTGTCCGAGGACGACGCGAAGGGTGCCGGCATCGAGGACAACGACTGGGTGGAGCTGTTCAACGCCAACGGTGCGATCGCCGCACGGGCGGTGGTCAGCCAGCGCGTCAATCCGGGCATGGTGATGATGTATCACGCGCAGGAAAAGATCATCAACACGCCGGGCTCCGAGATCACCGGCATGCGCGGCGGCATCCACAACTCGGTCACGCGCATCGTCACCAAGCCCACGCACATGATCGGCGGCTACGCCCAGTTCAGCTACGGCTTCAACTACTACGGCACGATCGGAACGAACCGCGACGAGTTCGTCGTCGTGCGCAAGATGAACCGCATCGACTGGCTCGACGACGAAGTCGCCGAACCGGCCGGCGCCTGAGGAGACCGAGCATGAACTTCCAATTCACCCATCGTTGCTTGCCGCTCGCGGCAGCCCGGCAGGAGGCCTGACATGAGAATCCGCGCTCAAATCGGCATGGTGCTCAACCTCGACAAGTGCATCGGTTGCCACACCTGCTCGGTGACCTGCAAGAACGTGTGGACCAGCCGCGAAGGTGTCGAATACGCCTGGTTCAACAACGTCGAGACCAAGCCCGGCATCGGTTACCCCAAGGAGTGGGAGAACCAGGACAAGTGGAACGGCGGCTGGGTGCGCAAGGCCGACGGTTCCATCGAGCCGCGTCAGGGGGGCAAGTGGAAGACGCTGATGCGCATCTTCGCCAACCCCAACCTGCCGCAGATCGACGATTACTACGAACCCTTCACCTTCGACTATCAGCACCTGCACAACGCGCCGGAGATGAAGGCGGCACCCACGGCGCGTCCGCGCAGCCTGATTACCGGCAAGCGCATGGAGAAGATCGAGTGGGGGCCGAACTGGGAGGAGATCCTCGGCGGCGAGTTCTCCAAGCGCTCCAAGGACAAGAACTTCGACGACGTGCAGAAGGACATCTACGGGCAGTTCGAGAACACCTTCATGATGTATCTGCCGCGTCTGTGCGAGCACTGCCTCAATCCGACCTGTGTGGCCTCGTGCCCGTCCGGCTCGATCTACAAGCGCGAGGAGGACGGCATCGTGCTGATCGACCAGGACAAGTGCCGCGGCTGGCGCATGTGCGTGTCCGGCTGCCCGTACAAGAAGATCTACTACAACTGGAAGAGCGGCAAGGCCGAGAAGTGCATCTTCTGCTACCCGCGTATCGAGGCCGGCCAGCCCACCGTGTGCTCGGAGACCTGTGTCGGGCGCATCCGCTATCTGGGCGTGCTGCTGTATGACGCCGACGCCATCGAGCGCGCGGCCAGCACGCCGCACGACCGCGACCTGTACCAGGCGCAGCTCGACGTCTTCCTCGATCCGCATGACCCCAAGGTGATCGAGCAGGCGCGTGCCGACGGCATCCCCGATTCCTGGCTGGAGGCGGCCAAGATCAGCCCGGTCTACAAGATGGCGGTGGACTGGAAGGTCGCGCTGCCGCTGCATCCGGAATACCGCACGCTGCCGATGGTGTGGTACGTGCCGCCGCTGTCCCCGATCACCGCCGCCGCCAACGCCGGCGAGATCGGCTCCATGGGCAGCCTGCCGGATGTCGACTCGCTGCGCATCCCGGTCAAGTATCTGGCCAACCTGCTCACCGCCGGCGATACCGCGCCGGTGACCGCGGCGCTCAAGAAGATGCTCGCGATGCGTGCCTTCCAGCGCGCCAAGCACGTCGACGAGCGCGAGGATGCCGAGGTTCTGGCCGAGGCCGGGCTCACCGTCGCCCAGGTCGAGGACATGTACCACGTCATGGCGATTGCCAACTACGAGGACCGTTTCGTGATTCCGACGGCGCACCGCGAGTACGCCGAGAACGCCTTCGACCTGCGCGGCGGCTGCGGCTTCTCGTTCGGCAACGGCTGCTCGGACGGGGTCAGCGACGCGAGCCTGTTCGGCGGCAAGAAGAAACGCACCATTCCCATCATCGCGGAGCTGTGAGCATGAAGACCACCGAGATGAAATACACGCTGCGTGCGCTCGCCGCGCTGCTGTCCTATCCGGACGCCGAGCTGCGCGCGCATGTGCCCGACCTGCGCGCGGCGCTGGTCGACGAGGGTGCCCTGTCGGCCGCGCGGGTGGCCGAGCTCGACGCGCTGTTGCGCCAGCTCGAACGCGCCCGACCGCTCGAGGCCGAGGCCGAATACGTCGAACTGTTCGACCGCGGCCGCGCCACTTCGCTGCACCTGTTCGAGCACGTGCATGGCGATTCGCGCGATCGCGGACCGGCGATGGTCGATCTGGGGCAGACCTACTCGCAGGCGGGTCTGGATCTCGCGCCCGACGAGTTGCCCGACTACCTGCCGGCGGTGCTCGAGTTCGCATCGACGCAGCCGGCGCCCGCGGCGCGCGACTTTCTTGCCGAGACCGCCCACATCCTCAACGCCATCTTCAACGCACTCGAGACGCGCGGCAGCCGCTACGCCGCCGTGCTCAACGCGGCGGTGGAACTCGCGGGCGAGAAGGTCAGGGCGGTGAAGCTGCCGCCCGAGCCGGAAATCGACGAGGCGTGGACCGAGCCCGAGCCCTTTGGCGGCTGCTCCTCTGCCGGGCAGTCGCGTCCCGAGCAGCCCCAAACCGTCCAGTTCGTCCGCAAGGCGGACATGCACACCACCGGAGCCGCACAATGAAAACCATCGACTTCTTCCTGTTCGGGATCTACCCGTACATCTGTCTGGCGGTGTTCTTCATCGGCAGCCTGTTGCGCTTCGACCGCGACCAGTACACGTGGAAGAGCGACTCGTCGCAGATGCTGCGCGCCGGACAGCTGCGTCTGGGCAGCAATCTGTTCCATGCCGGGGTGCTGTTCCTGTTCTTCGGCCACTTCTTCGGCATGCTCATGCCGCACTTCATCTACGAGCATTTCATCAGCGCCGGCTCCAAGCAGGTGCTGGCGATGGTCACCGGCGGCATCGCGGGACTCGCGGCGATCGCCGGGCTGAGCCTGCTGCTGCATCGGCGCCTGACCGAGCCGCGTATCCGTGCCAACTCCAGGACCAGCGACTTCGTGCTGCTGTGGCTGCTGTGGGTGCAGCTCGCGCTGGGCCTGCTCACCATCCCGTTGTCCGCGCAGCACCTGGACGGCAGCATGATGATGGCCCTGGCCGAATGGGGGCAACGCATCGTCACCTTCCGTGGCGGCGCGGTGGAGATGATCGGCGGTGCCGGTTTCATCTTCAAGGCGCACCTGTTCCTCGGCATGACCATCTTCCTGGTCTTTCCCTTTACCCGTCTGGTGCATGTGTGGAGCGGCTTCGGCGCGCTCGCCTACCTGCGCCGTCCTTATCAGGTCGTACGCAGCCGCCGGGTCGGCCTGCCGGGCCAGCGCTGAAGGAGTGCGTCATGCATGAAGTTACCGACAAGCCGGCACGGGTAAACGGTGTCGAACTGCACGCGGCCGGCGAGGCGCCCGATGCGGCGACGCTGCGCCAGCGCGCCTGTGTCGAGTTGCTGCGCCAGCGTGCGATCGCAGCGGGCCTGCTCGCCGCCGACGACGAGGCCGGTTGCGACGGCGTGATCAGCGAGGCCGCGGCCGAGGCCATCGAAGGCCTCATCGATCGGGAGGTCGAGGTGCCCGAGCCCGATGACGAGGCCTGCCGTCGCCATCACGCGGCCAACGCCGCGCAGTTCGACGAGGGTGAGGCATTGCGCCTGCGCCACATCCTGTTCGCGGTCACGCCCGGCGTGGATGTGGTGGCGCTGCGCAAGCATGCCGAGCACGTGCTGCTCGAGGTGCGCAGTCACGAGGACGGCGTCGATCCCTTCGTCGAGGCCGCGCGCACGCAGTCGAACTGCCCCAGCGGCGCAGAGGGCGGCGATCTGGGCTGGCTCACGCGCGACGACTGTGCGCCGGAGTTCGCGCGCGAGCTCTTCGGCCGCGACGAGCTGGGCGTGCTGCCGCGTCTCGTGCACAGCCGTTTCGGCCTGCACGTGGTCGAGGTGCTCGAACGCCGGCCCGGCGAGTCGCGCGCGTTTGAGGCGGTGGCTGGCGCGGTGCGTGCATCCTTGCGTCGTCAGGCCTACCATACGGCCCTGCGCCAGTATCTCGCGCTGCTTGCCGGCGCGGCCGAACTGGAAGGCGTCGATCTGGACGGTGCCGATACCCCGCTGGTGCAATAGACGGTCGCCCGACGCTGCGGGCGACCCCCGGAGCGTCGACATGCCCCTGGCCAACAATAGCCTGCACTTCAAGATCACCGGCATCCTGCTGGTGTTCTTCGTCGCCGCCTTCGCGGCGATCGGCCTGACGCTGTTCACATCGTGGCAGCTAAAGGGGGCGGCCGCGGCGATCAATGACGCGGGCAGCCTGCGCATGGGCACCTATCGCATCGCCTGGCTGATCGAGCAGGGCGAGGGCGGCGCGCTGGCGCCGATGACTGCGGCCTCGCGCCTGGCCGGCGAGCTCGCCCGCTTCGACGTGGTGCTCGACGGGCTGATCGGGGGCGATCCTGCGCGCCCGCTCGCGGTGCCGCGCGGCGACGATATCGTCGAGGATCTGGGCGCGCTCTCCGCGCATTGGTACGGCCACATTCGCCCGGCGCTGGCCGCGCTGGTCGAGGCCGCAGGGCCGGATGCGGCGGCCTTCGGCGGTGCCCCGGTGGAGGCCGACGTGCTGGCCGCGCGCATCGATGACATCGTGCGCCGCATGGAACTCCGCTATGCCGAGGAGACGGCCTGGCTGCGTGGCTCGCAGATCCTGCTGGTCTTCATGGCCATCGTCGGCACGGTATTCCTGATCCGCTTCTTCGTCAGCCAGGTGATCCGTCCGGTGGAGTCGCTCGCCAGCGGTCTGGCGCGCATGGAGCGCGAGGACTTCGGCGTGCGTCTGCCCATCCAGCGGCATGACGAGCTGGGCGACGTGACCGAGGGCTTCAACCGCATGGCGGCCCACCTGCAGCACCTGTACGGCACGCTCGAGGACCGCGTGCAGGACAAGACCGAGACGCTCACCGCGCGCAACCGCGAGCTGGGCATCCTGTATTCGTCGATCAGTTTTCTGCACGAGCCGCACGACATGGACAGCCTGTGCCGCGGCTTTCTTTTGCGCATCCGCGAGACCATGGGCGCCTCGGCCGCGGCCGTGCGGCTGATGGACAGCGGCGGCGAGAACCTCTACATCACCTACTGCGAGGGTCTGGATCCGGGTTTTCTCGATTCGGAGGAGATGATTTCCTGCGCCGACTGCCTGTGTGGCGAGGCCTCGCGCAAGCCGGTGACCTTCTTCGCCCAGCTCGACCCCCCGGGCAAGGGCGTGACGCACGATGTCTGCAGCAAGGCGGGATTCCGCTCGGTGACGGCGACCACGATCAGTGTCAACAAGCGCCCCATCGGCGTGTTCAACCTGTTCTTCGACCAGGTCCGCACGGTCGGTCAGGCCGACCGGCTGATGCTCGAAACCCTGGGCGAGCAGCTCGGCGTGGCGATCGACAACCTGCGCCTGCAGTCGCGCGAGCGCGAGCTGGCGGTGTCCGAGGAGCGCAACCTGCTCGCGCGCGAGCTGCA
This sequence comes from Pseudazoarcus pumilus, assembly GCF_002872475.1. GTDB lineage: Bacteria > Pseudomonadota > Gammaproteobacteria > Burkholderiales > Rhodocyclaceae > Pseudazoarcus > Pseudazoarcus pumilus. The sequence continues at coordinate 1,785,081 of NZ_CP025682.1, read as the reverse complement.
CGATTCCATCGCCCAGGCGCTGGCCTACATGAACCTGCAGTTGCAGATGTGCGAGCACGCGCTGGCCGAAGGCGACACCACCGAGGTGCGCGAAAGTCTCGCGCGCATCCGCTGCGGCGTGCAGGAGAGCTACGACGACGTGCGCGAACTGCTGGTGCATTTTCGCAGCCGCGTCGGTCAGCAGGATCTGGAAGCCGCGCTCGACGCGGCCCTGCGGCGCCTGGGCGAACAAGGCGAGGTGATCACGCACCTGGAGGTCGACGGCGGCGGCGCGCCGCTCGACGCGGAGACGGAGACGCAGGTGCTCTACATCGTGCAGGAGGCCTTGTCGAACGTGCGCAAGCATGCGCGCGCGAAGCATGTCACGGTCGCTCTGCAGCGCGGTGTCGACGGGCTGGCCGTGACGGTGCGCGATGACGGGATGGGGTTCGATGCGCTCTCGCCGTGCGACGACGCACACGCCCACATCGGCCTGACCGTGATGCGCGAGCGCGCCGAGCGCATCGGCGCCGGCTTCTCGGTGCGATCGGCACCGGGCGAGGGGACCGAGGTCCGCATCGAGTTGCAGCGTCGCATGGAGGCCGTGCCGGCATGAGCGAAGGGCGCGTGCGCATCGTGCTGGTCGACGACCACAGCCTGTTTCGCGGCGGCATGCGCATGCTGCTCGGGCGCGAGGCCGGCTTCGAGGTGATCGGCGAGGCCGGGGACGCGAGCGAGGGCATCAAGGCGGTGGCGCGACTGGCGCCGGACGTGGTGCTGCTGGATCTCAACATGCCCGGCATGTCCGGCGCCGAGGCCGCGCGCATCCTCGCCGAGGAGACTCCCGATGTGCGCGTGCTGATGCTCACCGTGTCGGAGGATGCCGAGGATCTGTTCGCGGCGCTGCGGGCCGGCGCCTGTGGCTATCTGCTCAAGAACATCGAGGCCGAGGCGCTGATCGCGGCGATCCGCAGCGCGGCAGCGGGCGAATCGGTGATCTCGCCGCGCATGATGGGCAAGCTGCTCTCCGGCGTGCGCGCCGAGACACCGGCACCCGCGCGTGAGGTGCCCGAGTCGGAACGGCTGACCCCGCGCGAGGGCGAGATCCTGGCCCTGATCGCGCGCGGCAAGAGCAACAAGGAAATCGCGCGCGCGCTCGAAGTGGCCGAGAGCACGGTCAAGATCCACGTGCAGAACCTGTTGCGCAAGCTCGGGCTGGCAAGCCGCGTGCAGGCGGCCGTGTACGCGGTCGAGCGCGGCCTCGGTGGAGAGTGAGCGCTGAAGCGTCCGGCGCTTGACGCCGATCAAGGCCGGCCGCGCCCGCCCGCCTAGACTGACATCCGGTCTTTACGCCCGAGGAGGCAACCGGATGAATACGCCACGGCGTGTCGAACTCGTCTGCCCGGCCGGCAGCCTGCCGGCCCTGCGTGCAGCCGTCGATCATGGCGCGGACTGCGTCTACATGGGCTTTCGCGACGCCACCAATGCGCGCAATTTTCCGGGGCTCAATTTCGACGACGACGGCGCGCGTCGTGCCATCGACTACGCCCATGCGCGCGGTGCCAAGGTGCTGCTCGCGCTCAACACCTATCCCCAGCCGCAGTCCTGGGCGCAATGGACTTCGGCGCTGGACCGCGCTGCCGATCTGGGCGTCGACGCGGTGATCCTCGCCGATCCGGGCCTGCTCGAACACGCCGCGCGCCATCACCCGCGACTGCGTCTGCACCTGTCGGTGCAGGGCTCGGTGACTTCGCACGAGGCGATCCGCTTCTTCCATGAACGCTTCGGCGTCAGTCGCGTCGTCCTGCCCCGCGTGCTGTCGATGTCGCAGGTGCGCCGCGTCGTCGAACACAGCCCGGTGGAGGTCGAGGTGTTCGGCTTCGGCAGCCTGTGCGTGATGGTCGAGGGCCGCTGCGCGCTCTCTTCCTACGTCACCGGCGAGTCCCCCAACACCTGCGGCGCGTGCTCGCCCGCGCACGCGGTGCGCTGGGAGGAGGGTGCCGACGGCCGACATTCGCGCCTGAACGGCGTGCTCATCGACACCTATGCGCCGGACGAGCCGGCCGGCTATCCGACGCTGTGCAAGGGCCGCTTCGAAGTCGGCGGCGAGACCGGCTACGCCTTCGAGGAACCCACCAGCCTGTCGGTGCTGGACCTGCTGCCCGAACTGGTGGATGCCGGCGTGGCGGCGATCAAGGTCGAGGGGCGCCAGCGCAGCCCGGCCTATGTTGCGCAGGTCACGCGTGTGCTGCGCGAGGCGCTAGACGCGTGCCTGCGCGACCCGCAGTCCTTCGCGCCGCGTGCCGAATGGGTGGCTGCGCTCGACCGCGTCTCCGAGGGAAGTCTGCACACGCTGGGCGCGCTCGACCGCGCCTGGCAATGAGGAGGATGCGATGAAGATCTCGATTGGGCCGCTGCTGTATTTCTGGTCGCGCGAGGCGGTGTTCGACTTCTACGACGAAGTGGCCGGGGTGGATGCCGACATCGTCTACCTGGGCGAGACCGTCTGCTCCAAGCGCCGCGCGCTGCGAACGGACGACTGGCTGCAGATCGCCGAACGACTGCAGCAGGCGGGCAAGGAGGTGGTGCTCAGCACGCTCGCGCTGGTCGAGGCCGAATCCGAACTGGCGAGCCTGCGCCGCGCGGTGGGCAACGGTCGCCACGCGATCGAGGCCAACGACATGGCGGCGGTGGGGATGGCGGCCAATGCCGGTACGCCTTTCGTCGCTGGCCCGCATCTGAACACCTACAACGCCGGCACGCTGCGCATGCTCGCCGGACTCGGCGCGCGCCGCTGGGTGATGCCGGTGGAACTGTCGCACGACACGCTCGCGCAGATGCAGGCCGCACGACCCGAGGGCGTGGAGACCGAGGTCTTCGCCTTCGGCCGCCTGCCGCTGGCCTTCTCGGCACGTTGCTTCTCGGCGCGCACCGACGGACGCGCCAAGGATGAGTGCGGGCTGTGCTGCGGCGACGATCCCCAAGGGCGTCTGGTGCGCACGCGCGAAGGTGCCGACTTCCTGGTCATCAACGGCGTCCAGACGCAGTCGGCGAGCCTGGCCAATCTGGTTGCCGAAGTGCCGCAGATGCGTGCGCTGGGCGTCGACGTGGTGCGCATCTCGCCGCATTCTCCGGAGCTGACGGCCGATGCCGTGGCCAGCTTCCGGGCCGCGATCGATGGCAGCCAGGTGCATGATCCGCTGGCTGGATTGCGCGAGACGCAGCCGGATGGGGCGTGGTGCAACGGGTACTGGCACGGCCGTCCGGGCATGCAGTGGCATGTCATGACCGAAGGGCGCGATACCCACTCCTAGCGCCGTCGTTCAGCCTGTCTGCGTGCGCGGCAGGCGCGCGAACACGGCGCGCGCCACGCCCGCGGCCCAGCGGCCGGCCTGCGGTCCCAGCACGGCATTGCAGTGCGCGTCCACGTCGAAATCCAGCGCATCGAGCAGGTTCTTGAGCAGCAGTCCGGTGGCGGTGTCGCCCTCGAGCGTCAGCCTGCGCTGGAAGAACAGCGTGTCGGGGTCCTCGGCGCGGCTGGCCAGCGCGATCAGATCCTCCAGCCGCCCGCCGATGCGCACGTCCCAATCGCCCTCGGGCGCGCGTTCGATGCGGCCGGCGTGTACCCGGAACACCGGCGCGCGCGCCGCGTCGGTGACGGCGACACAGATGCGGCGCCCGTCGAGTTCGTCGAGGCGACGGGCGATCTCCTGCCCCTTCATCAGATGGTTGGCCAGACGCGAGAGCGCCTCGGCATGGAAGGGGTCGGGCAGGGTGCGAACGAGGAAGGCCAGCGGCGGCAGGGGCAGTTTCATGTCGGTCGTGTGGCAGCGTGTAAAAGTGCCAGCCTACGCGCCTGCCCGGGTGCGCGACTTGATCTGGATGAAGGTTTCGAATCGACGAGGCAAAAAAAGGGCGGCCCGCATGGGGCCGCCCGAAAATCCTTCCCATGGAGGCTAGCGACCGGGGGGTGGGGAATAGGCCGTAGCGGGAAGGAGAGAGAGCCGGTCCGGAGCCGCCGTGGCGTCTCCGCAATCCTTCGCGTGCGCGCTTGGGCGCGCTGCGTGCTTCGCGTGCGTTCCTGTGGGCGTATTGCATGCGTTTCAAGCGCACGCAAGCCAGTCCCGTAGCTGCACACGGCGAAGCCAGAGTCCGATTATCTACGACTTTGGATATAGGTTGCAAGAGGGCTGCCGCCGCACGCATCGCGCTGCACGGGCTGGTGCGCCGAGAGGGACTCGAACCCTCAAGCCTTGCGGCACTGGAACCTAAATCGCTTTGGCATACACTCACGGCAACAAGCAGCAACAGACTAGAGCATTAAAAACAGAGTGTTACGGATTTTGTAACGCTGTGTAATTTTGTCGTTTATTGCCGTTTTTTGGTGTTGAGTGTGCCAAAAATGTGCCACGGAAACGGACTCAGTAACGCAGCACTGGACGCGCCGCGCGCATCAGATCGAGCAGATCGTCCTGAGTGGCTGGTTCAGTGTCGAAGAACCACCAACTGGTGTACAGCCGGTCATCGTCGTCGAGCCACAAAACATGAAACACCGGTTGCCCCTCGCGCGACTCGATCGCGTACAGGGTCAGCGGCGTTCCGTCGTCAGCTCTCGAGACTTCCATGGGTCACGATCCGAGCATGCCGGCGACGGATGAGCGGTTACGGCGGATCACGTTCATGATGATCTTCTCGCCAGGTGTCGAGCCCATGTATTCACCAACCAGCGCCGGGTCGATCGCGTTGACCACGCGCACGTTCGTTTCTGATCGTGCTGACGATGTGATGGCCTCGTTCGGGAGTACGCGCCCGGCGGTGTTGGGCACGAACAGTTCTGGGCCGCGTTCGCCTACAAGGTAGGCGCTGCCACCGGCCACCGGCCCGCCGTCGGCGCGGGCACCGGCGACCATCGCCGAGCCGAGCGCGCCCAGCCATCCACCGCTACCGGCGAAGCCGCGACCGAGAAACCCCAGCAGCTGAGAGGCGACCAGCTCCGACGCCATGCGATGGATGTTGTCGATGAACTTGCGCGCGATATCGTCCGAGCCACGCCCCACGGAATAGAAGAAGTCGCCCATCGCGTCCTGCATGTTGCGGGCGGCTTGGTCGGCGTAGGTGGTCATGGCGTCGCCGACTTTGCCCATCGTGTCCGGCAGCGTGCCCAGGCGCGTCTGCACGGCCTCGACGTACTCATCAACCGAAATGCGGCCACGGCGGAACGCCTGGTCGAGTAGCAGCATATCCTCGCGCGTGCGCTCGAGCATCGCGGTCGGGGTGGCGTTGAGCAGTTCGTTCAGGCGTGATTGTTCGTCGGCGGCGCGCTCCATGGCCTCGATACTCTCGAGCAGGCCGCGCGCCATACCCAGCTGCGCCTCGCTGGCACCGGCCATGCGCAGCTCGAACAGCTGCAACTCGGTGTTGCTCATGCCGAAGGTCATAGCCTGCTTGGTCAGCGCGTCGATCTGCTGCTGTACGGCGTCCACCTGACTGCGGATCGAACTTGTTACTCGATCAACCGCATCGCCGGCCGTATCGGCCGCGCCCTTTGAATCCTCGTGCGCACGCCGGCCAGCCACCGCGGCTTCGGCGGCAGCCTGCCCAGCATCACGGGCCTGCGCCCACCAGTCGAGCATTGCCGTTCCCGCCAGTGGGGTTTCCATGAGGCGTGCGAACTCGGCCTGCGCGGCGCCGAAGTTCTCGCGGGCGGCGGCAAGATCACTCTGGATGGCGGCGCCCAGGCCGGACGTGCGCACCGGGCCAATCTCCAGTCCGGGGACGCGGTTCATTTGCTCGATGAGGAAATTCACGGCCCTGAGCGGTCCGTTTACGATGGACTCGGCGAGATCGAGCATCAGGCCGCTTACGCCGTAGGTCATCATTTTGAAGGTTTGCCAGGACAGGCGCACGGATCGGTTGACGCCGTCGAAGGCGTCGATCACGAACGCCAGGGAACGCAGGGTGGAATCTACGGCGTCCTCAACAGCAGAACCGAGGCCGCCCGCCTCATCGGCAGCATTGAGGAAATCTTCGCCGATCTGGCGCAACGCCGGCGAGAGCTCGACGGTCAGCCGTTTGGAAATTCCCTCGACGAACAGGTCGAAGGTGCCCATTGCGTCGTTCGCGAGTTCGACCTTTGCGGCATCGATTTCGGATAGCTTGGTTCCGAAAATATCGACTTGTCGCCCAGCTTCGGCAATGGTGCCATTGTCGAGCATGCGCATCGCGGCCGCGTTCTTCGTGCCAAACAGTTCAGCAGCGACCGCGCCGCGCTCGGCGGCGGCGACGTTCTCGCGCAGCGCCTTGTTCACGGCGGCGATGCGCTCATCAAGCGGTAGCGCGGCCAGTTCCTGCGCGGTGATGCCGAGGCGATCGAACGCGTCTGCCTGTGTCTTGGATCCTTGGATAGCCTTGCCGATGGCAACGTCGAGGCGCTGGCTCGCGCTCTCCACTTGCGAGAGGCCTACGCCGGCCATCTCGCCGGCGCGGCGCAGAACTTCCATGACACCGCTCGTCGTGTTCAAGCGTTGCGCCAGCTTGGCTTGTTCGTCGATCATCTGGCGCGACCGGTTGACCATCATGGTCATGGCAGTCACGGCGGCAGTAGCGCCAACTACCATCGCGGTGCCGATGGCCTTGCCCGTTCGCTCCGCCTGCCGGCGCATTGCATCCAGGCGCTTCTCGGCGCGTTTGGTGTCCGTCTCGAATGAGCCGGTTTTCATCAAAAGGTCAATGGTGATGCTACCCGCAGACATGGCCGCCCCCTTGTCGGTAAAGGTGGCGGCACCGCATCACGCGGCCCGCCGCGCCGGTGTTTGCCATCACGCACACCGAAAAGCGTGTCCGGCCCCATGCGGGGTAGGAGTGCCCCCGCATCCCGCCGGCCGGGGGTTACTCGCTCGAAGGTGCGTTCAGGTCCATGTGATAGACAGCCCAGGCGTCGCGGACCTCGAGGCCGGCGCGCAGCTCTCCCAGGATCGCCACCAAGTTTCGGGTGAAGTAATCCTTATGACTGTTGGAGAGCATCACGGATGCCTGCTCGCGGTCGAGAACGGTGACGTGCCCCCTGTCGATCGTGAGCGCCTCGCCTTCCGGCATCGCCGGGGTGCGGACGACGGCCACGTTCCACAGCGACGGCGGTACAGGCATGGTCGGCGAGCCGAACAGATACTCATTGTCGGTATCGCCCTTGCGGGTCAGTTGCAGGCGGAACCAATCGAGCGGGTTCATCACCACGATCGACGGGGTATAGCCCTTGTCGGCCTGCCGCACCAACGCCTCGCCGATGATGTCAGCCGGCGTTGCGCCGATCGTGGGCAGGAACGTCGTGCCGACCTCGATCAAACCCTCGATCCGGCCCTGTCCGCCTTGACCGTTGATCAGGCGATGCTCGAGGCGGGCCATCAGCTTGTTGTTCATCACGTCGTTGATGTTCGCCTGCAGCGCCGCATGGTCCGACAGCACTTGTCGCGATGCCGTGGTGTGACCGGCGATCGTCACGATGTTGGCGCTTACCAGCTCGCCCTCGACGTCGATCTCTTTCTTCTCGTCGCCTTCCTCCAGCTGCTCGGACGGCTCGCCGTCGTAGTGCAGACGAACATGTTCAACGGAGTCGGCCGTAGTCGGGCGCGATTCGAGGGCTTCGAGCAGCCTCTGCGGGCGCAGGGCAGGGCCAAACACGCCCGAGCGTTCGGGATTGCTCGGCATGTAATGCCCTTCGCTCGAGGTGCCCTCGCTCGGGGTGTTGATGATCGCGCGGATGCCGGCCCGAACCGGAGCGCGGGCGGTGCCCTGGTTCCACTCGGACAGCGCAGCGAATGCCGACGACTCGCGAAGCGAATCAAGCGCTTCTGCGCCGACGGAATTGATCAGCGCGGCAGTGCCTTCGCCATAGCCGTGTTTCGCGACGGTTTGCTCGATTGCCTGCAAGCGCGCGGAGATTTCGCCGCTATGCCCGAAGTGCTTTTCAAGGTTGCTCTGCACGTCCTTGAGATTGGCCTGCACTTCCTTGTACTGCTCCGCGACATCCTCGAGGCTGCCGACCTTGCCGAACTGGCGGCGGAAGGTGCCCGTGTAAGACGATGCGCCGCGCTCCGTGAACAGTGCCGCCAGTGCGACGATGAACAGCGAGGCGAGCATCGCCAGGGGTGTGACCCCGAACACAGCCGGGATCGCGGCGGCCAGGGCGGTGAAACCCAGGAATACCGCAGGGGTGAGCTTCAGTTTTTTCATGGTCAGATCTCCAAACGGGTTGTGTTTGCGCTTGCGCGCAGCTCACAGGGCGTTACCTTTCGGCGTTCGGCGGACATCCATCGCGCCGGCCTGCTGGCATCTCGCGCAACAGGGCGTCCGGGTTCGGGCCTGGTGGCGACGGGATCACCCTCGTCGCTCGTTGCCACATCTCGTAGGCAATTACTTGGAGCGTAGTAGTGCGCCCCAACGGTATCCATTCCGAATAATGCCTTTTAATGTCGTCGAGCTTCGACCCATGCCGCAAGGTCATCAACGCGGTATGAAATACGGCTCCCGGCGACTGGAATACGGTAGGCCGGCGGGCCGGTGCCCTGGTGGCGCAGGTTCTTCAGCGTTCCGGGGTGCAGCCCGAGCAGTTGGGCGGCGTCGGCCTCGCTCACGCGCTCGTCGCAACTGACGGCGACTCGATTCGCGCGGATCGCGTCACGCATGGCCTGTGCGATCTCGTGCGTGCGTTGTTCACTCGCCATCGTCGAGGCCTTCGATGATCTGACGCGCGATCCGCCTGCAATCATCCCGGCGCATCCCTTCGCGGCTTAACGTGCGTTCGACGAAGCGCACGCGCAGGGCACGCGCCTTGCGCGGCGACGGCCCACGCAGGCGCTCGAGCAGGTTCATCAATGCGCGCATGGGCGAACCTCCCGGATCGGCACGGTCGCCAACAGGTGCCGCGCGTGCCCCTCGCGCTCTACAAGCCACAGGCGCACGCTCGGATGCTCGGGATGGGGTACGACTTCGACCGCTGGCTGCGCGCCGCCATTGAGGGCCGTTTCGACGGCTTGCAGGGTGTTGGTATCGGCGCGGTCAATCGTCGCTGCCACCAGCCGCGCAGCGGCCTGGATTAGCTGCGCGGCATCGCGTGAAATGTCGTGTTCATTCATGGTTGCGGTTCTCCAGTGGTTCGGCGGCAATCGCCGCGTGGTGTTCGGCCAGGACACGCGAGAGCGGCACGGCATCCTGGTATCGCTTCGTCGTCGGCTCGATCTCCGGCCAGTGAATCCGCCACACGCGAGCTAGGCGAAGGGCTTCGTCATAAGTGCTTCGTTCCTGGTCCATCACTTCACCCCCCCCATCCTGAAAATCGGATTCGTACAAAAAAAGACTGGGCGGCCGGTCCTGTCTGGAGGTGCTTCGAACTTTTCGACCGCCCCCCGCGCCGTATCCGCCCGAATCACGATCCCGGCTCGCAGGTGTTGCGCTGTTGCGCTTTCTTAAAAGCGCAACACGCAACAGCGCCGAGAGTTGGAATCGTTGCGCTGTCGTTGCGATGAAAAACCTTTTAAATAGTGGTGTTCGCGCTCGCTGTTGCGGTGCCGTTGCGGATCGCGTTGCGCAATGCAGCGGGGCGTGTTGCGGTGGCTGTTGCGCTTTCATCACAGCAGTTCCCGGTCGCGCGGATCACGGCTGGACGTTCGGGGCTGCTTCGGCTGATCGACGATCCGACCTTCAGCCTTGAGGCGCTGAATCCGGCGCGAGACGTTGCTTTTGTCGATACCGATCTCGCGGGCAATGTCGGTCATGCTCACGCCTGGTAGGCCGAACATCTCGATAATCCGGTCGTCGAGGTTGCCCTCAAGCCCAGATGTCACCCATCTTTGGTAGCCATCAGGGTCTGTGACGAGCGCGGCCTCGAAGGGCTCAACGTCCTCGCCGTACAGGTGCCGCGCCTTCTCGAAGTGCACCTCAAACCGTGCGCCCTCGTCGGGCGAATAGTCAGGCGGCTTCTTCAGGCAGATAACCACGTCGAGAAGATCCTCGCGCCGGCTGGTGCCGCGCTGAGCGCCACCCTTGCCGGCGTGATGGACGAACAGAACACTTCGGCCCTTGGCGCGGTGGTGAAGCGCCCAGGAACTGACATCCACCCATGATTCAGCGTCGTTTTCTGCCGCGCCGGATCTGATCAGGCACGAAAGATTGTCGAGTACGATCACATCGATCTTCTTCTCCTCGATGAGCTCGTCCAAGGAAAGCCGATCATCTTCCGAGGCGAGATCAGGCGCGGCGCGCGCCAACAGATCCGAGGTAATGACCGTTAAAAATCCTGGTTCAGGTTTTGCGCCGTACATCTCACACAGAGAGGCAAAGCGGTCTTGCAGCGTCCGGGCAGGTAGTTCTCCATCTATGTAGAGCACTCGCATCGGGTAAGACGCATCCCATTTAAGGAAACGGCCTCCTGTCGAGACTGCCCAAATGACTCCCATTACCCAAAAGGATTTCCCGACACCACGCCAGCCGTAGACCATGCTGAGGGTTTGCCGAAGGAGCCAGGACCCTAAAATCGATTCGGGTTCAGGCAAGTCCTTCGCCGCCAATTCCAGATAGTCCACAGAGCAAATTTCCGCGACGGATTTGCGCTTGCGCATCGCACCGCGCTCTTCGTCGGTCATAGGCCTGATCATCATGCGGCGACTCTCCCGACGATCAGAAACCTCACGTTGTCGCCGTTGGCGCTCCATGTCTGTAGTCGCCGCGGATCAGCTGCGGCAAGGGCGGCAAGCAACCGATCAAGCCGCGCCTGGTTGCACTGGTCGGCACACGGCACGATTACGTCTCGGCGGTAGCACAGCCCCCAATCGAGCGCGGCGGGGTCGGTGTCAGAGAAGCACGCCAGGTGCGCGAAAATTCCGCCATCAGGCGGCCGCCGGTCGAGCCATACGGCGATGCCATGCAGCGGCTCATATCCTGCGGCGATCGTTGCGGCGAGTTGGCGGGCGTAGGCTGGGCGGCGGGTCATCGTGCCACCTCCGCGACCAACAGCAGCACGGCCAGCAAGACGGCCACTGCGACCGTTACGCCGATCACGGCGACGGCTGCGCGACAGGCCTGGTGAAAAGTAAAGCGGGCAGGGGTAGAATCAGCGCGACCGCTCGCGCTCGTCTGCCCTTCGGGGCGGCGGGCGTTTTTCATGGCTCGCCTCAGCCTTCGGATGCATGCGAGTCGATCCAAGCCTCGAACGCATCGAGGTCGATCAGCACCTTTCGACCTATGCGCTTGATCGCGCCAGCTTCCGCCAGGCCGTTGCCGGGGATGCGATCGCCTTTCGAGTTGAAGCGGTCTGCGGACTTGAAGATCAGATCACGCAGCGCGGCCTGACTGAAAACCGGATAGGCCTCGGCGACTTGCGCGACGGTCGCCAGGCGGCGACGCGGTTGGAGATGCCCGAGCGCCTCGGGCGAATGTTGCGGGGTTGCTTGCATTTCCGTCATCCGTTGTGGGTTGTGACGGAAATCAATCTAGGGAATCGCCGATTCCCAGTAATTCGGGGGATTTTTTTCTTTTTCCCCTAGCAGTCAGCGGGCTTTGTAGTACAGGTCAAAAATATGTTGCGGCGACAGACCGGTCAGTTCCGCCACCTGGTGAAAGGCCGTGTTCTCGTAGTAGGAGGGATTTGTCTTAGGAAATCCCTTCTGCGACGCGCCGTCCACGTGGAATCTTATGTTCGACAGATCCGGTACTCGCTTCCAGCGATTCTTTTCGCGCTTGGTCATCGCGACCCCGAAGGGCTCGGCAAGGTCGGAGAACTTGCCCTCCTGGTATTCCATTTGGGCATGCGAAAAAGCGTCAAACAACAGTTGCGGAACAGGTACGCCCAAATGCATGTGATACCAGATCGCATCGAACAAACTGCATTGGCCCTGACAGTATCGAAGTTCCCACCGCTGAGCTTCGGCGATGATTTTGTCGGGTATCGTGATTGGCATCGTTGACCTCAAGAATAGGTATGCCTAGCCCGGAGCAAACCGGGCCTGGCACTTATAGTCGTCAGGTCGATTTCTCGGCATCTGCCAGCGCAGCGGCAACGTATTCCAGGTCTTTCCTCAGTTCTGAGAGAAGGGTGACATCTTCCAGGTGCTCGAGAAGGACCTCGCAAGCTCGCCACGCCCCCAGGTCGGTGTCGGGGTCCCCAGTGCCACGCGGAGTCAGCCGTGTGCAAATCAACTCAGCGACCGATGAAGCTCTTTCGTTGTCGTCGTAAAGCGCAGCCGCCACTCTTTGCAGTAGCGCCACCTTCGTCCTCAGCTTTCCGATATCGAAACCTGTAATCTCGGTAGTAGCCATGATGCGGACCTCCTGTGTAGGTCGGTTGTGGTCAGGGCCGGCTTGGTGTTGCTGCACCTGGTCGGCCCGCTAGCCTGAACCCGTCAGGCGGCGGTGTTGCTCGGTAAGTCGCTGTGGGCGCTCATCGTCTGGCCTTGCCAGTCAAGCCAAGCCTCTTTGTCAGTACGTCGCCAATCTCTACGGTGCGCTCGGGCGATAGGTGCGAATACCGCGCCGTCATCTGCAGGGTTTTGTGGCCAAGTACCTTGGCGACCTCCATTGAACCCACGCCGGCCATCGTGAGGTAGCTCGCGGCGGTGTGGCGTAGGTCATGCCACCGGAAGTCCTCGACCTTGGCACGCGCGAGCGCCTTGTCCCAGGCGTTCCGCAGGCTGCCAAAGCCTCGCCCCGCGGCAGCCACCGGGAAAACCCGATCATCCCGCAGATCGCGGACCTTGCTCATGTCGCGAAGTAGGTTGAAGGCCTCCCCGGTAAGCGGCAGAACGCGGCCGCTACCGTTCTTCGTTTCGCCGTCGCGCAAGAGAATGGTTCGTCGCGCGAAGTCGATTTGCGGCCAGCGAAGGTTCATCAGTTCGGATTGGCGCGCGCCGGTCGATAGCGCCAGGACGCATGCAGGGTAGAGCAGGGGATTGCGAGACTCCTTGCAGGCCTTGAGCAGGCGCACGCGCTCGTCGTCCTCGAGATACCGGACACGACCGGCCGATTCGGTGCCCTTGCGTACGCGAGAGCAGGGGTTGCGCTCGATCCAGCCCAACTCCTTCACGGCGTAGGTAAAGGCGGCGCTCAGGGACGCCAGGTAGCGATTCGCCGTCGCAATCGATCGATCGCTATCCTTGTGCAACTTGGCGTAGCTCGCGGCGATCAGGGCAGGCGTGATGTCCTCGAGGCTGTGCCCGCGGAACTCGCTGCGCCAGTATCTGAAATGGCCGCGCCGCGCTTGCGCCGATTTGAGGTACTCGCCGATTGAAGCTTCGTACTTGTCTGCCAGGTCGGCGAATGAACGGCGTCGAGCGATACCGAAGTGCTTGCCCTGTCGGATCGCGGCTTCGGTTTCGGCTGCCCAGCGTTTCGCGTCGGTCAGTCGGTCAAAGCTCGCGGTGTCGGTCGGGTATCCCTTGATGCGAATCTGCACCTTGTAGCTGGTGCCGCTCTTGCCCGTGCGCCTGGTGATAGTTGCCACGTTCATGCCCTCGGCGATGCCATGAGCAAAACAGTAGCGCCATGGGCACTAAACGGCAATCAAAGGGGTGTGGCGGTGCGTCGGTGTGCCAAAAATGTGCCACAAATATGCAACAAGGGATTTTCGGAAAACCTGAATGAGCCTACAAGCCTTGTATTTACTGGTGGTGCGCCGGGAGGGACTCGAACCCTCAAGCCTTGCGGCACTGGAACCTAAATCCAGCGTGTCTGCCAATTCCACCACCGGCGCGCGGCGCGAAGCATAGCATGCGGGCCGCGTGCGCCGAGGGCACTTGCGAGGGGCGGTGACGGGGCGCGCGCAGCTATAATCGCCGTCCGCCGTAACGACCGAACGGAGTCTCTGTGTCCGACCGATTTGCCGTCCTGCCGCAATACCTGCTGCCCAAGCAGGCGCTGACCGCGCTGATGGGGCGGCTCGCCAACCTCGAGGGCGGCGCGGCGACGACGGCGGTGATCCGCTGGTTCGTGCGCCGCTATGGCGTGGACATGAGCGAGGCTGCCGAGCCGGACGTCGCCGCCTACGCCAGTTTCAACGCATTCTTCACGCGCGCCCTGCGCGAGGGCGTGCGGCCTCTGGCTGAGAGCGGGTTGCTGTGTCCGGTCGACGGGGCGATCAGCCAGTGCGGACGCATCGACGGCGAGCGCATTCTCCAGGCCAAGGGGCATGAGTACACCTGCACCGCGCTGCTCGGTGGCGACCGAGGGCTGGCCGAGACATTTCGCGATGGCAGCTTCGCCACGCTGTACCTGAGTCCGCGCGACTATCACCGCATCCACATGCCGTGCGACGGACGCCTACGCCGCATGATCCACGTGCCCGGATCGCTGTTCTCGGTCAATCCGCTCACGGCACGCACGGTGCCGGGGCTGTTCGCGCGCAACGAGCGCGTGGTGTGTGTCTTCGACTCGGACGAAGGGCCCTTCGTGATGGTGCTCGTCGGCGCTACGATCGTCGGCAGCATGGCGACGAGTTGGCACGGCGTGATCAATCCGCCGCGTCCCGGTACGGTGCGCGAGTGGTCGTACGCGGATGGCGAAGTCGTGCTCGCGCGCGGTGCCGAGATGGGTCGCTTCCTGCTCGGTTCGACGGTCGTGATGCTGTTTCCGCGCGACACCGTTGTGTTCGATGCCGGCTGGTGCGAAGGACGCCCGGTGCGGCTTGGAGAAATCATGGCCCACTCGCTGCCGACGCAGTTCCAAAGCGGATTCTGAATGTCATGCGGCGCAATGCCGTGGCGTATCGGTGACACGGTGTCGAAAGCCAGATATGTCACGCAAGTGCGCGATTTTCCACGGACTTGATCGTTCTCAAGCGCACATCAGCTTTCGCTGACGTACACTCGCCCCAATCCAGTGCATCAGATTCGGGAGCAGGACTTGCAGGAGATTCGCAACGGATTCGCCGTGCTGCGTCTCTGGTCGCGCGCACTCGCCGGCCTGGTCGCGGCCGTCTGTGCGGCCATGCCGGTGTCGGCCGGCGCCGTCGACGGTTTTCATCTGCGGGGTTTCGGCAGCCTCGGCTACACGCACGAGCACACGGACGATGTCGCCTTCCTGCGCGACGTCACCCAGCCGGTGCCCCCGGATCGGGACGGGACCTGGCGCAGCGACTCCATCCTGGGCGTGCAGGCGGGCTATCGCTTCTCGCCGCAGTGGGAGTTCGCGACCCAGCTCGTCGCCCGCCATCGCGAAGGCTCCTCGCTCGAGGATGCGGTGGAATGGGCCTATCTGGCGTGGCGGCCGACGGATGCCTTCGACCTGCGCGTCGGTCGTGTCGGCAAGGACGTGTTCCTGCTCTCCGACCATCGCAGCCTGGGCTACGCCCAGACCTGGGTGCGCCCGCCGCGCGAATTCTACGGCTGGATTCCGCTGTATTCGATCGACGGTGCCGATCTGGCCTGGCGCTTCGATGCCGGCCAGACGCGCTTCACCTTCAAGACCCAGCTCGGACGCAGTTCCACGCCGTTTCCGCTGACCGAGGACGAACATTTCGACTTCGGCGCGGATCGTATTCGCAATCTCTCGGTGCTCGCCGAGCGCGGACCATGGCAGCTCAAGGCAGCACTGTCGGTATTCGAGGTTGACGGCGATCCGCACCTGGATCCGGCGCGCGCCGCGCTGGGCGGGCTCGCCGCCGGCGGCTTCGGTCCGATCAGCGACGAGGCGGCGCGGCTTGGGCGTGACCTGCATCTGGACGGCACCACCGTGCGCTATCACTCGCTGGGCGCGGCCTACGACGATGGTCGCTGGGTGCTGCAGGGCGAACTCGCGCGCGTCGACGCGGACAGTCATCTGGTCGCCAGCGGCACCACCGGCTATCTCAGTGTGGCGCGGCGCATCGGTGCCTTCACGCCGTATGTGAGCCTTGCGCGCTTCCACCCCTCGCGCGATGCGCGCAAGGCGGCCAACGACTGGGCTGCGCTGGGGGCCGATGCCGATCTGCTGCAGCGCCGGGTGTTGGCTGCGTACAATACATTTCGCATAGACCAACGCACGCTGACCCTGGGCGTGCGCTGGGATTTCGCCGATCAGGCCGCGCTCAAGCTGCAGTGGGATCGCAGCCATGTCAAAGGTCACGGCTACGGTCTGTGGCAAGTTGACAATGTCGTTGGCGGTAACGAAGGTCGGCGTATCGACGTGTTGTCGATCTCGATGGATTTCGTCTTCTGACGATGATGCGACGCTTCCCGCGATTCTCCATCCGGCTGTACTGCGCGCTGATCCTGGCGGGGCTGGCCGCGACCGCGCAGGCCGAGGTGTACGTGATCGTGCATCGCGACAATCCGGTCCATGCGCTCGGCATCGACAAGGTCGCCAGCCTGTACCTGGGCCGCAGCCGCAGTTTCGGCAGCGGCCACTTCGCGGTGCTCGTCGACCAGCCCGGCCACGCGCCGGTGCGCGAGCGTTTCTTTCTCAAACTCGCCGGCATGACCCTCCCTCAGGTCAATGCCTACTGGGCGCGATTGAGCTTCACCGGCCGTGTCACGCCGCCCGAGGTGCGCGTCAGCGACGCCGAAGTCATCGAAGCCGTCGCGAGCGAGCCGCTCGCGATCGGCTACGTCTCGACCCCACCGTCCGACGCGCGCGTGCGAGTCGTCCTGCATTTCGGGGACTGAGCTTGAAGCGGCACGGCAACGGATCCCTGGAGCGGCGCCTGCTGCTGGCACTGGCTGCCGCTGCCGTGCTGTTCGGCATCGTCGCCGGTGCCGCGGTCTATCGCGTGGCCTACGATCACGAGACCGAGCGCAGTCGCCACACCCTCGACAGCCTGGTGGCCACGGTGCAGAGTTCGGCGTCGATCGCCGTGTTCGTCACCAGCGAGGAGATCGGGCGCGACGTCATGGACGGCCTGCTGCGCAACGACGAGATCCTGGCGGTACTGCTTGAATCCGACAGCGGCTACCAGGTGATGCGCTGGAACGATCACACGCCGCCGCGCTGGGATCCCGGGACCGAGATGAGCTTTCCGCTCTACGAGCCGACCTTTCCGCGGGCGCGTATCGGTCAGCTCACCATCCTCCCCGACATCGTCCTGCTCGCCCAGCGCGCGCAGCGCGCCGCCCTGCATCAGCTGGCGCTGCTGCTCGGGCAGACCGCGTTGCTGGGCATCATCGGCGTGGTCGCGTTCCGGCGTGTCGTGGGGCGGCCGCTGTCGCGACTGACGCGTCAGCTCCAGCGTGTCAATCCGGGCAGCGGCGAGCGCATCGAAGTGCCGCCACGGCACAGCAAGACCGAGATCGGGCTGCTCGCCGACAGCGTCAACGGCTATCTGGCAGCGAGCGAAGCGGCGATCGAGTCCGAACGTGCGCTGCGCGAACGGGTCGAGTCGATGGAGGCGCACTACAAGCGCATCTTCGAATCGACCAGCGTCGGCGTGATGGTGCTCGATCTGGACGGACGCCTGATCAACAGCAATGCCGTGCTCTCCGAGCGGCTGCAGGGTGTCGAGGCGGCCGATCCGGCCGGTGGCGCGCGCGGCGCGGACTTTTTCTCGCGCCTGTTCATGCGCCCGGACAAGGCATGGGTGCTGGTCGAGGACGCCCGTTCGACCGGACATGTCGCCGCGGCCGACCTGGAACTGGTGGGCGATCCGGAGGCACCGCGTCAATGGGTGCACTGCCTGCTGTCCGTGTCGCGCGCGGCGGACGGCGGTTTTCGTTTCATCGAAGGCGTGCTCTACGACGTCACTTCGCGGCGCGAGCGCGAACAGGCCGCGCTGCGCGTGGCCGAGCGTGACGGACTGACGGATCTGATCAACCGGCGTGGCGCCGAGGCCTACATCGACCGCGCACTGGCCGAGGCCGAGCGCAACGCGGCCGGCTGCGCGCTGCTCTACATCGACCTGGACGGCTTCAAGCAGGCCAACGACACCTGGGGCCACGCGGGGGGGGATGCCTTGCTGGTCGAAGTCGCACACCGCCTGTCTGCGGTGCTGCGCCGCTCGTCGGATCTGGTCGCACGCGTCGGTGGCGACGAGTTCGTGCTCGCCTGTTACGGCTGTCGCAAGAATGACGAGGCCATGCGCGAGTTCGCCCGGGCGGTGCTGTCCGCGCTGTCCGCGCCGATTCGCCTGGCCGACGGTGCCGAGGTACAGATCGGGGCGAGCATCGGGCTGGCGAGCTACCCGGACGATGGCGCCAACCGCAGCGCGCTGCTGTTCGCCGCCGACCGGGCGATGTATGCGGCCAAGCGCCTGGGGCGTAATCGCTGCGTGCTCGCCGGCAGCGAGGAAGAGGCCGCGGCCAGCGATCAGCTGGGCAGGCGCAGCGACTCGTAGTTGGCGAGGAATTCGCCCATGGCGGCGGCCGGCAGCGGTCGGCTGACGAGATAGCCCTGGATCGCGTCGCAGCCGAGGGCGCGCAGCGCCAGTGCCTGTTCCTGCGTCTCGACGCCTTCGGCGACGATCTCCAGACCCAGGCTGTGACCCACCGCGACGATGGCCTTGACGATGGATGCGTTGCCGGCATTGGTCGTGATGTCGCGCACGAAAGACATGTCGACCTTGAGCTTGTCGGCGGCCAGTTGCTGCAGATAGGCCAGCGAGGAATAGCCGGTACCGAAGTCGTCGATCGAGAAACGCGCACCGACGGCCTTGAGTGCATCGATGGAACGGAAGGACTGCTCGCGGTCTGCGATCACGAAGGTTTCGGTGATTTCCAGTTCGAGCTGCGACGAATCGATACCGCTGTGCTCGAGCGCTTCGTCGACGGCACGCATCAGCGTGCCGCGCGACAGTTCGATGGCCGAGATGTTGACCGCGATGCGCTGCGGCCCGAGGCCTTCGTCGAGCCAGTGGCGGAACTGCATACAGGCCTTGCGCAGCACCCACGCGCCGATACGCACGATCATGCCGTTTTCCTCGGCAAACGGGATGAACGCGTCGGGGGCGACCAGCCCGTGTTCCGGGCGGTTCCAGCGCACCAGCGCCTCCAGGCCGACGATGCGCCCGCTGGCCAGGTCCACCTGGGGCTGGTAATGCAGTTCGAGTTCGTCCTCGTCGAGTGCGCGGCGCAGGTCGGCTTCCAGCGCGAGGCGCTGGCGCGCGCGGCGCGACATCTCCGGCGAGAAAAAGCGCAGCGAGCCGCGTGCATTGAGCTTGGCCTGATGCAGCGCGGCGTTGGCATTGCTCTGCAGCGCCTCGGCATCGCTGCCGTCGTCCGGATACAGCGCGATGCCGATGCTCGCGCCCACGTACACGGTGTTGCCGCCGATCGTAAACGGGGCGGCGAGCGCTTCGATCATGCGCTGGGCGAGCAGGTCGACGGACGGGCCGTCCGCGTGGTGTTCGAGCAGGATGCTGAACTCGTCGCCGCCGATGTGGGCGATCGCGTCGCTCTCCGGCAGTTCGCCCTGCAGGCGCTGGGCGACGCCGATCAGCAACTGGTCGCCGAGACTGTGGCCGAGGCTCTCGTTGACGGTGGTGAAGTTGTCCAGATCGAGCATCAGCAGCGCAAAGCGCCCATCCACGCGTTCGGCGTGCGCCAGCGCGTGCGCGAGCAGTTCAGCGAAGAGCACGCGGTTGGGCAGGCCGGTGAGCGCGTCGCGATGGGCCAGCGTGCGGTACTTCTCTTCGCTGACCTGCAGCATTGCCGTGCGCTGGGCGACGAGGTCTTCGAGAAAGCCGCGCAGCCGCGCCAGTTCCAGATGCGTGCGGATGCGCGCGCGCACCTCGTCGATGTCGAAGGGCTTGGTGATGTAGTCGGCCGCCCCCGTCTCGAAACCGCGCACCTTGTCGTGCGCGGCATCGAGCACGGTCACGAACATCACCGGGATGCGCGCGCCGGCAGGCGTCGATTTGATGTGGCGGCACACCTCGTAACCGTCCATGCCGGGCATGCGCACGTCGAGCAACACCATGTCCGGGGGCGAGGGGCCGGTGATGATGTCCAGCGCCTTGTTGCCGTTGCACGCGACCATCACGCGGTATTCGTCCTTGAGCGCCTCGAGCAGTTCGTGCACGTTCTCGGGCACGTCGTCGACCACCAGCAGCGAGGGTACTTGCGTGGGCTCGGACGGCGAGGTGATGTCGTACATCACCGGATTGCGGCGATAGCGTTGCAGTTCGATCTGGTTGCGTACGCGTACCCGCAGCAGCTCGGCATTGACCGGCTTGGTCACGTAGTCGGCCGCACCCATGGCCAGCCCGCGCGCCTCGTCGCTGGCTTCGGACAGTGCGGTGACGAAGATCACCGGGATGCCCGCCGTGGACGGGTCGATCTTCAGTTCGGTCAGAACCGAATAGCCGTCCATGCCCGGCATCCTGATGTCGAGCAGCACCAGATCGGGGTGCGGATGGCGCCGCGCCAGTTCGAGCGCGCGATCACCGGAGGTGGCGGCGAGAATCGCGTAGTCGTCGCGCAGCACGTTCATCAACGCGTGCAGGTTCTCGTGCACATCGTCGACGATCAGGATGCGTGGCCGGTTCTCGTCGGGCGTTGCGGCGTCGGTCATGTGGGAGATTCCGTGGGTCCCTGTGCGATGCGGTGCAGTACGGCGCTCGCGCCATCGATGTCGAAGACATCAAAGCGTTCGCACAGTGCCGAGACCTCCTCGGCGAGCGGTGTTCCGGCCGTGCCCGCGCGCAGTTGCGCGAGCATCGGCTCGACCGCTCCCAGATCGTACTCCAGGGCGTGGCCGATGCGTTCGAGTAGCGTGCGCAGTTCTTCCGTGGTCAGTCTCGGTCCGAGCGCCGTCGTCACGGGTTCATCGCTGAGCGAGTCGATGTCCTCGATCAGGCGCGCGAGCAGCGAGGCGGTCTCGTCGAGCAAGGCGGCTGGCGGGGCCTGCCCGGCCTTGAGTGCCTCGTCGATCGACGACAGAGCCGCATGCAGCGCATTCGCGCCGATATTGCCGGTCACGCCCTTGAGCGCATGGCAGAAGGCCTCGGCCTCGTCCGGACGCGCCTCGGTAATGTGAGCGCGCAGCGTGTCCATCGCGTTCCCGTAGTGCTCGCGAAAGCGGCGCAGCTGGCGACGATAGGCATCGACCTTGCCTCCGATGCGGCGAATGCCTGCGCGCGCGTCGATCGACGCCAGCCGCGACAACTCGTCCGGCGGGGCGCTGGCGATTGGTGCGCGCGCGTTCGCCGCCTCGTCGGTGCGCCGGGGCGAGCGCGAGCCGGCGAGCCGGATCCAGTGTGCCAAGACGCCCATCAGGCGGTCGGGCGCGATGGGTTTGGTGACGTGGTCGTTCATGCCCGCCGCGCGGCTTTCGTCGGCGTCGCTCGCCATCGCCAGTGCCGTCATCGCGATGATGGGCAGACGGGCGAAGCGCTCGGCGCCGTCGCTTCCGGTCAGTGCACGGATGCGCCGCGTCGCCTCCAGCCCGTCCATGACCGGCATCTGGATGTCCATCAGTACGGCGTCGTAGTCGCGTTGCTGCACGCGTTCGACGGCGATCTGGCCGTTTTCGGCGATGTCCACGTTCATGCCCTCGCTGCGCAGCAGTTCGGTGGCGAATTCGCGGTTGATGTCGTTGTCCTCCACGAGCAGCACATGTGCGCCGGCCAGCCGCCCGCTGACGGCCAGGTCGGGGGTGGCGGGGCGCTGGCGCTCACCGGTGCCGAACACGCGACCGCGACCGAGTACGGTCAGCAGGGTGTCGAGCAGCGTCGAGGGTGAGACGGGCTTGATCAGGAAACCGTCCACGCCTGCCTGTTCGCACAGGCGGATGACCTCCTCGCGCCCATAGGCCGTGACCATCACGATGCGCGGCCGGCTGGTGATCTCCGGGTCGCCGTGGATGCGCCGCGTGACTTCGTCCCCCTGCATGCCGGGCATGCGCCAGTCCATCAGCACCAGGTCGAACGGCTTCCCGCCGGGGGAGCGCAGCGCTGCGATGGCCTCGGCGCCATTGGTCGCGGTGAGCACCTCGACCTGGAAGAAATCGAGCATCTCGGCGAGGATCTCGCGCGAGACCTCGTTGTCGTCGACCACCAGAACACGCACACCGCGCAGCAAGGGGCCGGCACGCGCGACCAGCTCGCGCTGGTGCCCGACCACCCGTTGCGGCAGGCCCAGATGGACCGTGAAGCAGATGGTCGTGCCCTTGCCGGGGGTCGATTCATCGATCCAGATGCGTCCGCCCATGCGCTCGACCAGACTGCGGCTGATCGCCAGGCCCAGACCGGTGCCGCCGTGGCGCCGGGTGGTGCTTTGGTCGGCCTGGGAGAACTTCTCGAAAAGCTTGAGTTGGGCTTCGGGTGCGATGCCGATGCCGGTGTCACGCACGGAAACCTGCACGACGAGGTTCTCGTCGTTGCCCGAGATGCGGGCGAAGGCCAGCTCGACCTCGCCGGACTCGGTGAACTTGACCGCGTTGCCGCAAAGATTGAGCAGGATCTGGCCGAAGCGCAGCGGGTCGCCCACGAGCTGCGACGGAATCGTCGGGTCGTAGCGGATCAGGAATTCGATGCCCTTCTGTTCGGCCTGGTAGCCGATGGCGTCGGTCAGTTGCTCGAGTACGGACTCGAGGCTGAAGTCGACGTGCTCGATGTCGAGCTTGCCGGCCTCGATCTTGGAGATGTCGAGGATGTCGTTGATCACGCCCAGCAGCGAGTGCGCCGCCCCCTGCGCCTTGCTCAGGTGGTTGCGCAGCGACGACGACAGCTCGTCGCTCTTGAGGGCGAGATAGAGCATGCCCAGGATGGCGTTCATCGGCGTGCGGATCTCGTGACTCATGTTGGCCAGGAAATCGCTTTTCACGTGCGAAGCACGTTCGGCCTCGTCGCGCGCGGCGACCAGTTCGGCGGTGCGTTCCTCGACGATGTGCTCGAGGTTGCCGCGCTCGAACTCGAGCTGACGGGTCGTTTCGAGCAGGTCGCGCGTGCGCTCGGCGACCTTGCGGCGGAGCAGCACGCCGACGCCGATGGCGAGCACCACGCCCGCGCCGAGGGCGATCAGCGAGAACTGCACCCAGCGCGGCACGAGCAGCTCGGGCGGAGCGGCCATGGAGCGATACAGCGCGTCGAAATAGACCGAGCCGGCATTGCGCCGCCATTCGAGCAGGCGTACGTCGATGGCCGAGAGCAGGTCGGCGTTGCGCCCCTTGGCGGTGGCGTAATAGAGGGTCGAGGGCAGGAAGACGATGGGCGATTCGACCAGCTTGAAGCGGTGACCGTTGCGTGCGGCGAAGAAGCTGTTGGTCACGACCACGTCCGCCGCGCCCGCTTCCACCGCTGCGTAGGCGTGCTCGAGACTGTCGAACAGCACGGATTCGAAGCGCAGTCCGGCCGCGTTCATCAGTTGCTCGACGAAATCCTGCTGGATGCCGCCGTGCAGCATGGCGATGCGCGCGCCGTTCAGGTCGGAAATGCTCTCGACGACGCGCCCGGGCTGGGCGTAGATCTGTGACCAGCTGTTGGTGACCGAAACGCGGTGAAAGTCGAAACGCGCCGCCCGATCGCTCGAGAACGCGACATCGGGCATCAGGTCGATCTCGCCGTTTGCGAGTCGCGCGAGGCAGTCGTTCCAGTCGCAGGGCACATAGGCTGGCCGCCAGCCTTCGGCGTGTGCGATGGCCTCGATGAGCTCGATGAACAGGCCGGCCGGCTCGCCGTTGCCGGCGGTGTAGACCTTGGGGGGGTTCTCGTACAGGCCGATCGTCACCGGCCTGCGCGAAGCCGGACCGAACAGGTCCTCGCAGCCCACGAGCAGCGCCGCGACGAGAAGGGCGGACGCGAGCAGGATCGCGATGGCCTTCTTCATGCCGGGCTTCGGGTGCCGATCCGTTGCATCGTTCGCCTCGTTGCGCTGCGCGGAAATCCATCCTTGCGGACGCGTCCCATGATGCTCCGAAACCGGTGCTGGAACCAGTTCTGCGAGGAATGTGGCGGTGCGCCATGGCCGCGTTGTGGTTTTCACGCGTCATTGCGGCCGCCCTCGCAGACGTAATCACCACACCCGCGGTCACGTCGCGCCCGGGTCAGGCCACGGCAACATGCGGTTTCGAATGCGGAACGGGCAGCGGGCTGTCGACAACGTCGTCGCCGTCTTCCCCTGTATTTTGATCGCTGCTCGCGCGTCGCTTGCGACGTTCGCGCGCGGCAGCCTTGCGGCCGGAACGCTTGACCGTCCGGGGGTGCGGGCGTAGCTTGCCCGAATCACTTCCGGCATTCGCTGGTGGCCCGCCACAGCGCCTGTGCGGTGTCGGGCCCGCCGCAGGCCGCCTCCTGTCGATGACCAGGCACCATGCCGATCACAACGATCCAGAGGAGTCAAAATGAATCGTAGAGAAAGTGCAGTTGCTCGTGTAATGAAGGAACTCGAAGAGGCCGGTGCGGATGCCGGCGAGGTGCTCAACGAAGTCCGGCGCAGAAGCATGAAGAATGCGTCGGTCGCGCGTGACGAGATCGCGCACGGATTGGAGAGCGCCCGAGACGTGGTCGCAGAACGCGCCGGTCGCGCGGCCGACGTGACCGGCGACTACGTCCGGACGCACCCACTGGCCGTGCTCGGCGCGGTCGCCGGCATCGGCCTGCTGATCGGCGTGGCACTGGGTTACAAGTCCGATTCCCGCCGCTAGGCCGGGGATAGAGCGCGAACCGTTTCCGAGAATACTGGAGAGATTTATGGCGACGACATCCGGCAAGAGTGCCGCGGGCAACAGCGAGAAGGTCGAACGCGCGGCGACCAAAGCCTCTGCGCGCGCACACGAGGCGGTCGATTCCACCGCGGACGCTGCCGAGGAAGCGGCCAGCAAGGTTACGCCCGCGATCGAGCAGATTGCGCAGAAGGCACACCAGGCCGTCGACAGCGCGGTCGAGGCGGCGAAGCCGACCGCCGAATGGCTGACCGAGCATGGCGAGGAGTTGCAGGCATCCCAGCGCAGGCTGGTCGCCGAGACCTGCAGCTACGTTTCGGCGCATCCGATCAAATCGCTCGGTATCGCGGTGCTCACCGGCTACGTGCTGGGTCGCATCCTGCGCCGGTGAACGACCGGTCCGTCCCGCCGGGTGATGGGGCCGATCCACCCGGCACCGAGCCCTCGCGCGCGGATGATCCCCGCCACGAAAATGTTGGGGGTGTCTTCGACGAACTTGCCAACGCCTTCGCGTCAGCGCGCGAAAGTGTGGCCGCGCTGCTCGAACTGCTGTTGCTGGAGCTGCGGCGCGCCAGCCTGTCGCTGGTGTGGATGCTCGTGTGCGCACTGCTCGCGGCGGTGTGTTTCGTCGCCGTGTGGATCGGGCTGTCGGCCGCGCTGGCGCTGTGGATGATTGCCGATGGGATCGATCCGCTGCTCGCGGTGTTGTCGGTGACGGGCATCAACCTGCTGGCTGCACTCGGCTTCATCGGCGTGTGCGTGTTGATGAGCCGCAATCTGCAATTTTCCGCGACGCGTCGGCAATTGTCGCTGGATGTTCGTGCACGAAGCGAGGCCGATACATGATGCGCCTGCCATCGATGCGCCTCGTGACCGATCAGGAGCGCCTGGTGGCAGCGCGTCGGCGCGCTGTCAGCGATCATCTGCGCCGCGCCCGCGAAGCTGCCCTCGATCGCGCCTCGCGTCCGGGCAGTCTGGCCGTGGCGTTCGCGCTGGGCGGTGTGCTCGGCTGGAAGCGGCCTGCACCGCTGCGGGCGAGCGCCGGGCCGGCGAGCCGCCCGGCATTGCGGGCCCTGATCGCAGGTGGTTTCCAGCTGGGTCTGCGGATGCTGCCCTATGTCCTGTGGCGCGCTCGAGTGCATCAGTCGCATCAAGACGCAGGCGCGACGGATGTACCCCCGGCCGACTGACGCCCCGGCCGCGGCACACCGCCGTGAGGCCTACCAGTGTGGCGGAATCTCGTCCTCCGGCCGGCTTGCCTGCACGCCGGCGTGCGCGCTGCGCAACTGGCCTTCCAGGCGTTGCACGATCTGGCGCAGCGCGTCGATTTCCTGTTGCTGACGCCAGACCGTGCGGTTGAGCTCGTCGAGCAGGTCCTCGGCGGCCATGAAGCGGGTTTCGAGTCGTTCGATGCGGTCGTCCATCGGTCGCGGCGCCGGAGTTCGGGTTGTGCATTGTGCCCGCCGTGATGCGCGAATGCCACGTCGCGGCATACGCCGCGTGCGCCGCAGACCCGCGAGGTGCCAGAATGGCGGCATTGCGCATCGGGGGAGCAGGGCATGAAGCACGTCGGAGACATCCGGTCGGGAGACTGGCGCGTCGCGCCGGACAGCCAGGTCGATCTGGCACGCTGGCCGACCGCGATCGAGCCGCTGTACGACTCGTCGCGCGCCTACCGCGATGCGCTGGCTGCCGGCACCAGGAAGCTCGCCACCCTGCAACGCAAGCTCTACGCCCATGACCGCTATGCGCTGCTGCTGATCTTTCAGGCCATGGACGCAGCGGGCAAGGACGGCGCGATCCGTCACGTCATGTCGGGTGTCAATCCGCAGGGCTGCGATGTGCACAGCTTCAAGCATCCCAGCGCACAGGAACTCGACCACGACTTCCTGTGGCGTACCCACTGCCGGTTGCCCGAGCGCGGTCGCATCGGCATCTTCAACCGTTCCTATTACGAGGAAGTGCTGATCGTGCGTGTGCGCCCGGAGATCCTCGCCGCGCAGAAACTGCCCGACGGCGAGCGCGACCACGCCGACTTCTGGCCGCAGCGCTTTCGCTCCATCGTCGAATCCGAGGCGCACCTGCACCGCAATGGCACGCGCATCGTCAAGTTCTTCCTGCACCTGTCGAAGGACGAGCAGCGCCGTCGCTTCATCGCGCGCATCGATGATCCGGACAAGAACTGGAAGTTTGCCGACGCCGATCTCGAGCAGCGCCGTCACTGGGACGCCTACATGCAGGCTTACGCACAGTGCCTGTCGGCAACCAGCACCGAGCAGGCGCCGTGGTACGTGGTGCCGGCCGACGACAAGAAGAACGCGCGGCTGATCGTCTCGCAGATCATCCGCGACACGCTCGAATCGCTCGATCTGGCCTATCCGGCAACCGACAAGGCGCGTCGCGCGGAACTGGCGCGGGTGCGCAAGGCGCTCGCCGCGGGCGAGGTCTGAGGGCGCAACGGCATGGAGACCGGCCAGAGCGTCATTCTCGCCATCCTGCTCGCCACGGTGGCGATGTTCCTGTGGGGGCGCTGGCGTCACGACATGGTCGCGGTCGGCGCACTGCTGGCCTGCGTCGTCGCCGGCCTGGTCGAACCGGCCGAGGCCTTCGCCGGCCTCGGTCATCCGGCCGTCGTGACGGTGGCCTGCGTGCTGGTGCTGAGTCGCGCGCTGCAGGCGTCCGGCGCGGTGGATGCGCTCACCCGCAAGGTGTTGCCGGCCGAAGCCGGCCCTACGGCGAGCATTGCCGCACTGACCTTGCTCGCGGCCGTGCTGTCCGGCTTCATGAACAATGTCGGTGCGCTCGCGCTGCTGATGCCGGTGGCCATGCAACTGGCTGCCCGGCTCGAACTGCCGCCCGGCAAGGTGCTGATGCCGCTGGCTTTCGCCTCCATCCTGGGGGGCACGACGACGCTCATCGGCACGCCGCCCAACCTCATCGTCTCCGGCTTTCGTGGCGACGTCGAGGGCATGGGCGGCTTCGGCATGTTCGACTTCACCTGGGTGGGACTACCGCTGATGATCGCCGGCGTACTCTTCATCGCGCTGCTCGGCTGGCGGCTGGTGCCGCGGCGCGAGCATGCCGGTGCGGCCGGCTTCGACACCGGGGCCTACCTGACCGAAGTGCG
The DNA here is from genome assembly GCF_002872475.1 of Pseudazoarcus pumilus. Taxonomy (GTDB): domain Bacteria; phylum Pseudomonadota; class Gammaproteobacteria; order Burkholderiales; family Rhodocyclaceae; genus Pseudazoarcus; species Pseudazoarcus pumilus. Next base: position 1,757,426 of record NZ_CP025682.1, on the reverse strand, counting down.
CGTTCCCGAGGATGCCAAGGCCGACGGCATGCGTCTGGCCGAGATCGAGACCGAGCTCGAAGCGGCCGACGCACAGATCGTCGGCCTGGTGCGCAACGAGGTGCGCATGACCGCGCCCAGCGGCGGGCGCCTGGTGCGCGCAGGCGACATCCTCGTCATCGAGGCCGACGTCGAGGCGCTCGCCAAGGTGCTCTCCGGCCTGGGCCTGGAACTGGAGGAGGCCGAGCGCGAGGAAGACGAAGACGACGAGCCGGCCAAGGAGCGCGCCGACGACCCCGGCGACGAGACCGATGCCGCGCAGGATGAGGGCGACGAGCCGCGCGAGCGTTCCGACGACGTCGTGCTGATGGAGCTGGTGGTGCGACCCGAGTCGGCACTGGCCGGGCGCAGTGCCGCCGACTTGCAGTTGCGCTCCAGTCATGGACTCAACCTGCTCGCCGTGTCGCGTGATGGCGCCAGTTCGCGTTCGCGCCTGCGCACGCTCAAGATGCGCCCGGGCGACGTCTTGTTGATGCAGGGTGGTAGCGCTGCGCTGACGGATTTCGCCAGCGAGTATGGATGTGTCCCTCTGGCCGAGCGGGAGCTGCGCATCCCCGACCGCCGCCGCGCGATCACCGCTGCGGCGATCATGCTCGTGGCTGTGGCGGTGGCAGCGCTGGGCTGGCTGCCGGCCGCGGTTTCCTTCGCCGGCGGCGTGCTCGCGTCGATGGCGCTGCGTACGGTGCAGCCGGCGCAGGTCTATCACGCCGTGGACTGGCCGGTGGTCGTGCTGCTTGCGGCGCTGCTGCCGGTGGCCGGCGCGATGCAGGCCACCGGCACGGCCGATCTGGTGGCGCGTGCGCTGCTCGATACGCTCGCGCGCGGCGATGCGGTGATCGGGCTGATCGTGATCCTGGTCACGACCATGGTGCTCACCGACCTGATGAACAACGCCGCCACCGCCGCCGTGATGGCGCCGATCGGCCTGGGCGCGGCGCTGCAGCTCGGCGTCAATCCGGACACCTTCCTGATGGCGGTCGCGATCGGCGCCTCGTGCGCCTTCCTGACCCCGATCGGTCACCAGAACAACACGCTGGTGCTGGGTCCCGGGGGATTCCGTTTCGGCGACTACTGGCGCATGGGCCTGCCCACGGATCTCATCGTCATCGCGGTGGCCGTGCCCGCGCTGTTGTTTTTCTGGCCGCTGAACGGCTGAATCAGTCGCGCGGGGGTAGCTCCGCGCCGCAGTGCCGGCAATGCCTTGCGTCGTCCTCGTGACCGACGCGTTCGCATTGCGCGCAGCGGCGACCGTCCAGCCGCCGGCGCAGCGTGGTGGCCAGTTCGGCCGTATAGATGCCGGTGGGCACGGCGATGATGCCGTAGCCGAGCAGGATCAGCACCGACGCCACCAGCTTGCCCGCGGGGGTTGCCGGCGAGATGTCGCCGTAGCCCACGGTGGTGACGCTGACCAGCGCCCAGTACATCGACTGCGGGATGCTGGTGAAGCCGTTCTGGGGCTCCTCGACCAGATAGATCACGGCGCCGAATACCGTGATGATCGCGAGCATCGCCAGCAGGAACACCAGGATCTTGCGCCAGCTGTTGTGCAACGAGTCGAGCAGCACGCTGCTCTCGCGTGTGTAGCGGCGCAGGTGCAGCACCTCGAAGATGCGCAGGATGCGCAGCACGCGCAGCACGGCCAGGTACTGCGCGCCGGGAAACAGAAGCGACAGATAGGTGGGCAGCACCGCCAGCAGGTCGATCACGCCATAGAAGCTGCGCGCGTAGCGCATGCGCTCGCGCACGATCGCCATGCGGAACACGTATTCGGCGGTAAACAGCAGGGTGAAGGCCCACTCCATCGCGAAGAAGATCTGGCCCCAGCGCACATGCAGCGCGTCGATGGTGTCCATCAGCGCGACCGCGACGCTGGTCAGGATCACGACGATCAGGGCGACGTCGAACACGCGCCCGGCGAAGGTGTCGTGCCCGAATACGACGCAGAAGCTGCGGTGGCGCCAGCCTTCGGTGTTGAACGGTTCGGGCGAGTGGAATCGGCTCATCGTCAGCTCGGCGCGCACGCATTCGCATTGTCACGCGAGGAGCTTACACTGTAGGGGCGCGGGCCGGCGCACAGGGCGATGCGGCCTGCGAGTCCGACCAACCTGCAGGCGTCGCCTGCCAAGCCAAGGAGGACGACATGAGCACCCGTGAAGCCTATCTCGAGAAGATGAAGGCCCAGATCGACGAGTGGAACGCCGAGATCGAGAAGATCGAGGCGCAGGCGCGCGGCGCACAGGCCGACGCCAAGATCGAGTACGAGAAGCAGATCTCGGCCATGCGCATGCAGCGCGAAAAGCTGCGCGAGCGCATGCGCGACGTCAATGAAGCCAGCGAGGAAGCCTTCGAGACCCTGCGCGAGAGCGTGGAGAGCGCCTGGGACGAACTCGCCAAGGGATTCAAGGCAGCGGCCGACAAGTACCGCTGACCATGGGTGCCGCGCGAGCCGCTCTGAGGCGGGCGCGCGACGGTGGCACTCAGTCGGTCGGGGCAAGCGGCAGCGCGGTCTCGTACTTGACCTGCTTGAGCGCAAAGCTCGAGCGGATGTTGACGATGCCCGGAATCGGCGTGAGCCGGTCGAGGATGAAGCGTTCGAGCGAGCGCACGTCCGGCACGACGACGCGGATCAGATAGTCGGCGTTGCCGCTCATCAGATAGCACTCCATCACTTCCGGGCGCGCGGCGATCTCGCGCTCGAACACCTCCAGCGCAGCGGTGGTCTGCTTTTCCAGGCTGATCTGGATGAACACGCTCACCGGCAGCCCGACTGCGGCCGGGTCGAGCAAGGTGACGTGACGGTGGATCACGCCGGCCGCTTCGAGCGCGCGCACGCGCGCCAGGCACGGCGACGGCGACAGGTTCACGCGCGCGGCCAGTTCGACGTTGGTCAGCCGGGCGTTCTCCTGCAAGGCGTCGAGGATGCGAAGGTCAATCGCATCGAGTGTCTTGTGCGGCATGATCTGCTCCCTGACCCGGTTGTCCCGGAACAGTGTGCTGCAACGGCTGCATTCCGGCAACGACATGAGCAGCCCATGCGGTGCCCTCCGGCGTAGCATCTTCGGTAACGACGACGCGGGAGGCGCACATGAACATCCACGACCCGATCCATGGCCCGGTGCCGGACGAGGACCTCGATCCGGCCGAGACCGCCGAGTGGCTGGATGCGCTGGCCGCCGTCGTGCGCGCTGGCGGCGAGGCGCGCGGGCGCTTCCTGCTGCGCCAGCTCGAGGAGCAGGCGCAGGAACTGGGCATCCTCGCCCACGTGCAGCCGTATTCCAGCCACCGCAACACCATACCGCTCGAACGCCAGCCGCCGTACCCGGGTGATCTGGCGCTGGAGGAGCGCATCACCGCGCTGGTGCGCTGGAACGCGCTGGCGATGGTGGTACGCGCCAACCAGGCCTACGGCGAACTGGGTGGGCACATCGCCAGCTTCGCCTCGGCCGCCGAGATCTTCGAGACCGGCTTCAACCATTTCTTCCGTGGCGCGGACGCGCCCGGCGGCGGCGATCTGGTGTTCTTCCAGCCGCATTCGGCGCCCGGCGTGTATGCGCGCGCCTATCTCGAAGGGCGGCTCGACGAGGCGCGGCTGGCCAACTATCGCCAGGAGACCGGTGGGCAGGGGCTGTCGTCCTACCCGCACCCTTGGCTGATGCCGGATTTCTGGCAGTTTCCCACCGGCTCGATGGGCATCGGGCCGATCAGCGCCGTCTACCAGGCGCGCTTCATGCGTTACCTCGCGCATCGCGGCCTGCTCGACACGTCGACGCGCCACGTCTGGGGCGTGTTCGGCGACGGCGAGATGGACGAGCCCGAATCGCTCGCCGGCCTGAGCCTGGCCGCGCGCGAGGGCCTCGACAACCTGACCTTCATCGTCAACTGCAACCTGCAGCGCCTGGACGGGCCGGTGCGTGGCAACGGACGCATCATCGAGGAACTCGAATCGATCTTCACCGGCGCCGGCTGGAACGTGATCAAGGTGCTGTGGGGTTCGGACTGGGACGCGCTGTTCGCGCGCGACACCCACCACGCGCTGCTTCGCCGCTTCGCCAGCACCGTGGATGGCGAGTATCAGACGCTGGGCGCCAACGACGGCGCCTACAACAAGAGCCATTTCTTCGATCTCGACCCCGAACTGCGCGCGCTGGTCTCGCACATGAGCTTCGAGGAGATCGACGGCCTAAAGCGTGGTGGCCACGACCTGCGCAAACTCCATGCCGCGATGCACGCGGCGCGCCAGCACGCCGGCCAGCCCACCGTGATCCTGGCCAAGACCAAGAAGGGCTACGGCATGGGTGGCGCGGGCGAGTCACGCAATACTGCGCACCAGCAGAAGAAGCTCGACGTCGACGCGCTGCGGGCCTTCCGCGACCGCTTCGCGCTGCCCCTCACCGACGAAGATCTGGCCGAGATGCGCTTTCATCGTCCGGCCGAGGGCAGCCGCGAACTCGAATACCTGCGCGAACGCCGTGCGGCGCTGGGCGGTGCGCTGCCCGCACGTCGCAGCGAGGCGGCTGCGCTGGCAGTGCCGCCGCTGGCCGCCTGGGCGCGCTTCGCGCTGGAGGCCGACGGCAAGGCGATGTCGAGCACCGTGGCCTTCACGCGCATGCTCTCCGGCCTGCTGCGCGACAGGACGCTGGGCCCGCGCATCGTGCCCATCGTCGCCGACGAGGCACGCACCTTCGGCATGGCGGCGCTGTTCCGCCAGATCGGCATCTACTCGCCGCACGGCCAGCTCTACGAGCCCGAGGACGCGGGCTCCATGCTGTCCTACCGCGAGGCGCGCGACGGCCAGCTGCTCGAAGAGGGCATCACCGAGGCCGGTGCGATGTCGTCCTGGGTGGCCGCGGCGACGTCCTACAGCACGCATGGCCTGGCCATGCTGCCGTTCTACATCTATTACTCGATCTTCGGCTTCCAGCGCGTCGGCGACCTGATCTGGGCCGCCGCCGACCAGCGTGCACGCGGCTTTCTGATCGGCGCCACGGCCGGACGCACCACGCTCAGCGGCGAGGGTCTGCAGCACCAGGACGGCAGCAGCCAGCTCGTCGCCGCCACGGTGCCCAACTGCCGCGCCTGGGACCCGGCCTTCGCCTACGAGCTGGCGGTGATCGCCGCCGACGGCATGCGCCGCATGCTCGATGCGCGCGAGGATGTCTTCTACTACCTCACGGTGGCCAACGAAAATCACGCCCAGCCGAGCATGCCGGCCGGCGTCGAGGACGACATCCTGCGCGGCATGTACCGCTTCGCCCGCCACGCGCCGAAGAAGGCGAGAGGCCGCGTGCACCTGTGCGGTTCGGGCTCGCTGCTGCCCGAGGCCGTGGCGGCGGCCGAGATGCTCGCTGCCGACTGGGGCATCGCCAGCGAGGTGTGGAGCGTGACGAGCTGGTCGGAACTGGCACGCGACGCGCGCGAGGCCGAGCGCAGCGCGCGGCTGCATCCCGGGGAGGATGCGCCGGTGAGCCACCTGCGCCGCTGCATCGCGGACGATGCCCCGGTGGTCGCCGTCAGCGATTGGGTGCGCGCCGTACCGCAACTGATTGCCGCCTATCTGCCCAACCGCTTTCATGCGCTGGGCACCGACGGCTTCGGCCGCAGCGACCGGCGCAGCGCGCTGCGCGACTTCTTCGAGGTGGACCGCCGTCACATCGTGATGGCCGCGATCCACGCGCTGGTCGAGCGCGGCGACCTGGATGCGAAGCTGCAGGCCGAGGCCATTGCGCGTTACGGCATCGACGCGGAAGCGCCGCCGCCTTGGACGCGCTGAATCAGCGCCCGCCGCCCAGTTCGATGAAGCTGCCGGTGGCGTAGGAAGCCTCCTCTGAGAGCAGCCACAGGATGGCTTGCGCGACCTCCTCGGGCGTGCCGCCGCGGCCCATCGGCAGGCTGGGGGCGATGCGTTCGACCCGCCCCGGTTCGCCGCCGTCGGCGTGGATGCCGGTGTGGATCAGGCCCGGACGCACCGCGTTGACGCGAATGCCCTCGGCCGCGACCTCGCGCGCCAGTCCCAGCGTGAGCGTGTCGAGCGCCCCCTTGCTGGCCGCGTAATCGACATACTCGCCCGGCGCGCCCAGGCGTGCGGCGATCGAGGAGACATTGACGATCGCGCCGCCACGCCCGCCGTGGCGCGTGGACATGCGGCGCACGGCCTCGCGCGCGCACACGAAGGCGCCGGTGACGTTGGTGGCGAAGATGCGCGCGAGTCGTGCCGCGTCGATGTCCTCGACGCGGCCCTGGCGCTCGAGCACGCCGGCATTGTTGACGAGGCCGGAGAGCGTGCCCAGCTGCGCGTCCACGGTCTCGAACAGGCGCACCACGTCGGCTTCGATGGCGACGTCGGCCTGCACCGCGATCGCGCGACCGCCGCCGACTTCGATCTCGCGCACCAAGGCCTGCGCGCCGGTTTCATCGCGACGGTAGTTCACGCACACGGCGTGGCCGCGTTCCGCGGCCAGCCTTGCAGTGGCGGCTCCGATGCCACGGCTTGCACCGGTGATCAACAGAACGGGCTGCATCGCGCGCTCCTTCGATAACGGAAATCCAGTCTATCGCCGTACGTGTGCGCGGGGCGCAGGGATGCTTGCGCGAGCGTCACGACAATTCAGCATTGCAGGCCCTACTGCGGTTGCAAGTCGAGGATTTCGTCCGACGGCAGCGCCAGTGGCTTGTCGTGCAGATGGCGTTCGAAGAACACCCGCGCATGCTCGTCTGCGACCGCGCCGAACCCGTCGTGGCGCGCGTTGAGAACCGGCACCAGCACGCTTTCGACACCGACTGCGCGCAGCGCCGCGTCCATGGCCTCCGGCTGGGCCATCGTGACGATGCGATCGAGCGTGCCGTGTACGTGCAGCGTTGGTGCGTCGTCGGCAGTGACCCAGTGCAGCGGCGAGGCCTGGCGTGCGGCATCGGCCAGCTGCGAGGGGGGCTGGCCGAGCAGGCGGGACGAGGGCGAATCCGGCATATCGTGGTCGATGCGTCCGGGCTGGATGAGCAGCCCCGGTACGTCCGATGTCCCGGAAAAACTGACGACCGCCTGTACGCGGCTGTTCGGCGCCAGTCGGCCGAAGTCGCCCTCGACGGCGGCGATGTCGCCGGTGGTGCCGAGCAGCATCGCCAGTTGCGCGCCGGCGTCCTCGCCCCACACGCCGATGCGCTCCGGATCAAAGCCGTAGCGCCGTTCGCCGGCGCGTATCCAACGGATCACCGCCTTGGCGTCCTCGATCTGTGCGGGCCAGCGGGCGTCGTCGGCCAGCCGGTAGTTGGCTGAGACCACTGCGTAGCGTCCACTCAGTACCAAGGGCAGAAGGCGTCGCGCCGCGTCGCGCTTGTCGCCCGCGACCCAGTCTCCGCCGTGGAAGAACACGATCACGGGCAGCGGGAAGACGCTCGGCTCGCGCGGCAGGTACAGGTCGAGACGGTGGCGCGCTTCGCGCAGCCCGGCGTAAGGGATGTTCCACAATGCGCGCACCGGCAGACGGTCGACTTCCGCGCGCGAGAGGGGCGGATCGCCATCGTCGCGGACGCTGTCGTTGTCCGTGACGGTGTCCGCGTCCGCGTCCGCATCGCCGGAAGTGCGGGGCGCGTCCGCCGGCTGCGTTGCGTCGGCCGCGTCGGCGCGAACCTCATCGGACGCTGACGCAGTGGCCTCCAGGGGTGTGACGGCGTCGGGTGTCGATGGTGGCGCCTCGGCCGTATCGGTTTCGGGCGCATACGGGGAGGCGGTGGTGGAGACCTCAGGAAGCGTCGGGATCGGCGCGTCCTGCGTGGTGGCGGGCGATTGTGCGAACGCGGGCGTGCTCAGCACGGCCAGCGCGAGGAACAGCGGTAGGGCGGGTTTCATCGATTCTTCCGGGGTGGGGTGGCCGCAGTCTGCGGCGCGAAGGCGTGAACCTAACCGAATCGCGGCTCGCGCGCCACGCCGGGGTGACTCAATCGCTGCGCGTCTCGGGCGGGCCGACGCTCGGCGTGCACACGCGGTTGCGTCCCTGCTGCTTGGCCACGTACAGGGCCAGATCGGCCTTGCGCAGCAGATTCCCGACGTCATCCGTTGCTTCACGCTCGGCGACGCCGATACTCACCGTCAGCGCGATGTGCTGGTCTTCGAAAACGATCTCGGTCGCCTCGACCGCAGCGCGCAGGCGCTCGGCCAGGATCAGGGTTTCCGGTCCGCCGATTGCGTGACAGGCCACTGCGAACTCCTCTCCGCCGATGCGCGCGGCCATGTCGCCCGAGCGCACGTGCGCGGCCAGCGTCTCGGCGGTGCGCTGCAGGGCAAGATCGCCGGCGGCATGGCCGTAGCGGTCGTTGATGGTCTTGAAATGATCGATATCCAGACTCATCAGCGTCAGCGGCTCGTTCCTGCGTTCGGCGCGTGCCAGATCCCGGTGCAGGGTTTCGAGGAAGCTGCGTCGGTTGGGCAGGCCGGTGAGTGCATCGGTGCGGGCCTCGATCTCGGCGCATTCTCGTGCCGCGTCGAGCTCGCGCGTGCGTGCGCGGACCTGGGCGCGCAGACGCAGGATATGGGAGAGCAGCGCCAGCGCGAACAGCGCGATCACCGCGGCGGCAATCTGCAGCCGGTGGCGAGCAAGCACTTCGAACAGCCGGTCGTCGTCGGGCCGGTAGATGAATTCGTTCAGGTCTACGGCGTTGGCGAGCTGACCCTGGTCGCGAAAGACTTTCGCGATGCGCGCGAATCGCTCCTCGTTGATGAAACCGATCGGCACGACGTTGGGCAGGATCAGGCGGATTGCCTCGCGAGCCTCGAACAGCAGGTGGTCGCGTGAGCGTGCCTGGGTGTTGTAGTGCTCGAGAATCAGATCGACGACTTCTTCCGGGTTGTCGACCGCGTAGCGCCAGCCGCGCAAGGTCGCCTCGGTGAAGCGGCGTACGCCGTCCGCATCGGCCGCCACCCGACCCTCGGTCGTGACCAGGATATCGGCGTAGAAATCCACGCCGTAGTCGGAGGGCGAGAAGGCCCGGTGCGCGATGCCGCGTCGGGAGAGCGCGAACGGCTCGTTCGTGGTGTAGGCGTTGTAGGCCTCGGTGCGTCCGTCGATCAGTGCGCGCACGTCGGTGTCGGCGGGCAACAGCGTGAAGTCGTCCGCGCCGATGCCGGCCGTGGCGAGCATCGACATCAGCTCGGCGTTGAGATAGCCGCCGAGCAGCATGATGCGCTTGCCGCGCAGGTCGGCCAGCGTCTCGATGCCCGATTCCTCGAGCGTGAGCAGGATCGAGGGCGACTGCTGGAAGATCGCGGCCAGCGCGACCAGCGGCACGCCGGTGGCGCGGTACAGCAATACGCCCGAATCGCCTACGGCATAGTCCACGCGGCCGCCGATGAGCTGGTCGATCGCGCCCAGGCCGGGCTGGTGTTCGATCAGCGTCACCTCGAAGCCGGCATCGCGGTAATAGCCCTGGTGAATCGCCGCGTAATAGCCCGCGAACTGGAACTGGTGGGTCCACTTGAGTTGTACGCGCACCGGCTGCAACTGCCCGTCGGTTCGGGCCGCGCTCGGCAGACACAGGGTCGAGCCAAGCACGAGCAGCGCCCATGCGAGCAGATAGCGGCGAAAGGCGTTGCGGGCTGTCATGGTGGGCCAGGCTCCCGAAGACGCATCAGCGTCAATTCAGCCTACACCGGCGACATGGGGGTCGAAACCGCGTTTACCCGCATGCGCCAGATTTGTCACACCTGCGCGCGCCGATCGGTGCGCGAGCCGCCCTCAGTTGCCGTCGAAGGCCTGCCAGGCGAGCACCACACGCCATTGCCCGTCATGCAGGCGCACCGTGCGCCAGGCCGCGTGCTTGACCAGATCCTTGCTCGAGCCCGCAGCCGGGAACACGTAGCCACCCGCACCTTCCGGGCTTCCGGCGATCGAGCGGCCCAGCGCCTGCAAGCCGGCGTATTGCGCGTAGGCCGGGTCGGTGAACAGCACGCGTCCGATCTCGCCCGCGTCCTCGTCGTGCAGGATGCGGCCGTCCGGCTGCATCAGCCACAGCTCCTGTCCGTCGCCCGGTGGATGGACATGCACCGCGCGCGCGAGTGCGCTCGGCCGCACGAGCGCACTGACCGCCCCGACGAAGCGCCCGCGCGCGTCGAACACCGGTCGCATCACGCTCGCCCCCAGACCGCCCTCGGCCGCGTCGAAGGCCGGGCCGAAGCGTGCCGTGGGCACCTGGAGCATGGTGCGCACATGGGCCTGGTGCGATACGTCCGTACCTTCGACGGCCGCGTGGTCGCGTGGTGCGATCTGACGCATCACGCCGTCGGCGTCGATGAAGGCGGCGTTGGCCACATGCGCGCTCGCGTTTGCCACGGTCTCCAGCAGGGTGTGCAGATCCTCGTCCGGGTCGACCGCGCCGTGGCGGTCGATGGCTGCGCTCAGCGCCGCGTCGATGGTGTCGAGTTCGCGCTGCAGCGTCTCGGTCACGGTGTCGAGCGCCTGGACGTGCCCGGGCGGCACGTCGATCTCGGGGTTGCCCTGGCGGGCGAGGAACATCCACCAGTCCATCGTCGGCAGCCGCCGGTAATGCGCCGTACGTGAGCCGCCAAACGCGTATTGCGCGATCCCCGAGTCCGAATCCTGTGCCGCGCGTACCGCCGTCTGCATCGCCGCGCCGCCTTGTTCGAATACGTTCATCAGGATGTACTCGGGGTCGCGGTCGAGCAGGGTGTTGCCATCGCGGTCGACCACGAACCAGGTGTAGCCGGCCGGCAAGGCCAACTCCGCGTTGAGCCGAACGCGCAGTTCGTCAAGGAACACCGACGCGCCCACCGCGCCGACCACGCGCGTGTCGTCGAACACCGGCACCGCCAGCACTGCGACCTTGCGCCCGGTGGCGCGGCTGATCACCGGATATCCGCGTACCGGCTCGCCCGCGAACAGCGGCTCGAAATACGGCCGGTCGGTCAGGTTCGCCGGCATCAGCCCGCTGCCACGCGTGTAGTAACGCCCGTCCGGCCGCAGGTAGAAATGGATCGCCGCCAGCCGCGGTTCGAACTTCAGCAGATAGCGCCGCACCCCCTCCCAGTCACCCGCGCGCGCCTCCGGTGTGGCCGCAATCAGCTCCAGCGAGGCCAGCGTCTGCGCGAAGATCTCGTCGACGTAGTGCGCCGCGGCGTTGACCACGGCTGCCGGTCCGGGGGTGGTGATTTCGAAGGGCGAGGAACGGACGCTGGAATCTTGGGGGACCGCAGGAGCGACAGATAACAGCGCCGCGCAGCCCACTGCCACCAATCGGGCTGTCGCATGCGAGATAAACGTCATGAGCGATTCTCCGTGAACGAGCTGCGCGCGGGTAGTCGAGTCGAGCGGAGAGATTACCCTAACGCCGACACGGTGGCTCGCACGGACATCCGTTCTACGAGATGGCTCCGATTTCTTCCAAGCGAATCGCCATTGCTTCTCGGGACACCCCGAACTGTTGAGCTAACGAAATGAAACGTATGCGGTTGTACGACTGTGCTTCCGAAAGCAACCGACTCAGTGCCCGCAGACTCGAGGCCTTCCGCTGCAGATCGCTTTGAGTCGTGTTCGCAAGCGCAAAGGCAGTTTCGTCTGAAATTCGGAACTGTTCAGTCAAGAATCGCTTCTTGAACTCCTCGCGTAATAATTTCTCAGGCATCAGAAAGTACGATGCGAATTTATCAGCTTGTCTCTCACGTTTGTCACGCGCAATCCTTGCCCCGTCCATCGGAAGGTCTCGATGGAGTCCGCCCTGAGGGTGCATGAGCAAGTGCCCAAGCTCATGAGCCGCGCTAAAAAGACGCGTTACCGGCGGGTGCCGCTTTGAAATCTTTACGTGACGTGATTCATGGTCGATTACGCCAGCAACTTCGACAGTCTGCCCGTTGTTTCGCATTTCTCCGAGCGTGTCTTCTTCGTGATACCCGTAGCCGAGGCGCTTGATTGCGAAGGCAGGATCGAGAACTTGGATCGGGTCACTTGGCGACATCCCTCCGTTCTGTCTAACGTGCTCTCTCCAAAGCATGCGTTGCAATTCAACCGCAAACTCCATGATCTGCGTATCGCTCGGATCCTTGACGCTCCGCGTACGTTGCAAGAACCTCGAACACTCCGCCGCGAAACGTTCAGTCGGCCGGTTGCTTAGTTGTGATGCAATCGGTGTGAAGGCACTGAAACCGCCGTTTTCATCAAGATGTGCCCAAGGGTTACACAGCCGTTTGCGATCCAATGAGATATCTGATTTCGTTGCGTCGCTCATCGCGTTCTCCTAGTTCACCCGCAGGTCCCCACCGCGCCGCAGGCCGTGCAGAAGTCGCAGCCGTCCTTGCGGATCACGGACTGGTTGCCGCATTCGGCGCACAGGCCGCCCTGCATGACTTCCGGGTCGCTGCTCTTGTGCGGGGCCTCGAGGATGCCCATTTCGCGGGTCGGGTAGCCGTTCTCGTCGAGCACGCCGAGCATCGCGTAGCGGTGGATGATGAGCCGTGCCATGTAGGCCACCGTGCTCGGGAAGTTCTGCTGGCGACGGGTGCCGGGCACGAAGGCCATGAAGTCGCCCAGCGGCTCGGGGTAGCTCAGCAGCTTGCGCAGCTTCATGCCGATCCAGGCCGGGTCCATCACGCGCATGTCGAGCGCGAGGATGCGCGTGAGGCCGTCGAGCGCACGCGGGTAGTTGCCGGACAGCCATACCGAGTACGGGCGGGTGACGCCGTCGGGCAGCGTGATTTCCTTCAGGCCCAGCACGAAGTCTTCGCTGGTGGCCGGGTTGCTGATGTCGACCGTCCAGGACAGCGTGCCGTCGGTGCCGGTCTTGGGTTCCTGCAGGCTGAACAGGCTGTCGAGCACCGGGGTGGGGGCGTCGCCGTCGAGCGCGCCGAGCTTCTCGCAGCGGTAACGCACGACCTGGGCGAAGGCCGAGACCACGCCGGGGAAGAGCTGCTTCTCGCCATGCGGCGGGAAAGGCATCTCGAAGGACTTCTCGCCGATGGTGCGGGCCAGCGTGTCGAGCTTGAGCTTGAGCCAGCCACGATCGTTGGCGCGCATGTCCATGGACAGCGTCTTGGCCACGGCGCCGAGGCCGCGCGGCTGGTCGGCGCCGTTGACCCAGACCTCGAACGGGAAGTGGTCCACGCCCTTGCTGTCGTTGGTGAAGTTGCCCTCGGCGTCACGCTCGATGTGGCCGACGAACAGTGCGAACTCGCCCTGCGGGCTGTTGAGCATGTAGGTCCAGGCCATGTTGCCGTCGGGCAGGTCGGGACGGCCGGGCCAGCGCAGGCTGGAGAGCACCGGCGCGGGCAGGCTGTTGATCGACAGGCGACGGTTGGCGTCGGTCAGTTCGACGTCCTGCGGCTGCTTCTGCTCCTCGGTCGGCGTGACCGACAGCACCGAGCCCAGCACGCTGTTGGGGCGGTAGGTGGCGAGCCCCTTGAGGCCGGCCTTCCAGGCGCTCATGTAGAGGTCTTCGAAGTCGGCGTAGGGGTAGTCGGCCGGCACGTTGACGGTCTTGGAGATCGAGGTGTCCACGTACGGAGCCACGGCCGCGACGATGTTCTTGTGTGCTTCGGCCGAGATCTCCAGCGCGGTGACGAAGTAGTCGGGCAGCTTGTCGACGTTGCCGCCGCCATGCTTGTACATCCGCCAGGCGTAGTCCTCGACGGCGTATTCCTTGAAGGTGCCGTCGGCCATGCGCTTGCGCCGCGTATAGGTGTAGGAGAAGGGCGGCTCGATGCCGTTGGAGGCGTTGTCGGCGAAGGCCAGCGAGATGGTGCCGGTGGGCGCGATCGACAGCAGGTGCGAGTTGCGGATGCCGTGCTTGCGGATCTTGTCCTTGATGTCGGCCGGCAGGCGCGAGGCGAAGTTGCCGCCGGACAGGTACATGTCGCCGTTGAACAGCGGGAAGGGGCCGCGCTCGATGGCCAGTTCGACCGAGGCCAGATAGGCCCGATTGCGCATGTACTCGGCAATCTTCGTCGCCATCGCGCAGGCCTCGGCCGTGTCGTAGCGCGTGCGCAGCATGATCAGCGTGTCGCCCAGACCGGTGAAGCCCAGGCCCACGCGGCGCTTGTTCTGCGCCTCGCGATGCTGTTCCTCGAGCGGCCAGTGGGTGGCCTCGAGCACGTTGTCGAGCATGCGCACGGACACGTCGACGACCTTGCCGAAGCCCTCGAAGTCGAAGCTGGCGCGGTCGGTGAACGGGTTCTTCACGAAGGGCGTGAGGTTGATCGAACCCAGGCAGCAGCAGCCGTAGGGCGGCAGCGGCTGTTCGGCGCAGGGGTTGGTGGCCTCGATGGTCTCGCAGTAGTACAGGTTGTTGTCCGCGTTCATGCGGTCGAGGAACAGGATGCCCGGCTCGGCGTGGTCGTAGGTCGAGCGCATGATCTGGTCCCACAGGTCGCGCGCACGCACCTTGCGATACACCCACATGCCGTCGTCGCGCTGGTAGGCACCGGCCTCGCGCAGTTCGGGCGTGGGTTCGGCCTTGTGCACGAGCTCGACCTGGGTGTCCTTCTCGACCGCCTGCATGAACGGATCGGTGACGCCTACCGAGATGTTGAAGTTGGTCAGGTCGCCTTCGTCCTTGGCGTGGATGAAGTCCTCGATGTCCGGGTGGTCGCAGCGCAGCACGCCCATCTGCGCGCCGCGGCGCGCGCCGGCCGATTCGACCGTCTCGCACGAGCGGTCGAACACGCGCATGTAGGACACCGGGCCGGAGGCGTTGGACTGCGTGCCCTTGACCATCGCGCCCTTGGGGCGGATCGACGAGAAGTCATAGCCCACGCCACCGCCACGGCGCATGGTCTCGGCGGCCTGGGCCAGCGCGGTGTAGATGCCGGGACGGCCATCGACGCTCTCGGTGACCGAATCGCCCACCGGCTGCACGAAGCAGTTGATCAGCGTGGCCGCGAGACGGGTGCCGGCGGCGCTGTTGATGCGCCCGGCCGGCACGAAACCGTGCTCCTGCGCTTCGAGGAATTTCGCTTCCCAGTGGGCGCGGCGCTCTTCGGGTTCGATCGCGGCGAGTGCGCGCGCGACACGGGCGCGAACCTCGTGAATCTCGGTCTCGCCGTTCTTCGCGTATTTCTCGATCAGCACTTCGGTGCAGATCTCCTGCGGGGCGAGCGTGGTCGCGTCGGCCTTGATCGCTGCGGTAGTGGAGTTCTTCGCGCTCATGATCTTCTGGAGGGCTCCATGGTTGTTTCGAGGGACATTCCGAAGCATAGCCGGGAAGGGCGCTCAAGGCAAAAAATTAAGTTTTATAAAAAACAACAACTTAACAATTTCAACGGTATGTCATCAACAAACGGCACACTAGATCTAGTAGTTCGAAAGTCGTAGATTTCGGGCCCGGATCGCCGGATTTCCGCAGTTGTTCGGCGCATGTAGGCGATCAAACGAGGTTCTCGGAGACGACGACGGATGTGGCGTTCGTGCCGCCGCGCGTGCCGCCACAGGTGTGTCGTCAACGCAACGTCAGCGCCCGCGCGACGGGGTGGCGAAGCGGATCACCTGACGCGCAGGCAGTTCGGGCTGCAGGGTCGCGTGCTCGATGCCGAAGCGCGAGGCCAGCAGCGCCTGCAGTGCGTTCAGCACGTCCGGCCAGTCGTCGTTGCGTAGTAGCACGATGTGGGCCGACAGCGCCGCTTCGCGCGAATCCAGGCTCCAGATGTGCAGATCGTGCACGGAGGCGACGCCATCGACGGCCGCCATCGCCGTACCTACCTCGGGCAGCGACAGTTCCGGCGGCACGCCGTCGAGCAGGGTATGGGTGGCCTGACGCAGCAGGCGGACGGTGGCGGCCAGGATGAGGCCGCAGATGAGCATCGACAGCAGCGGGTCGACCGGCGTCCACCCGGTGAAGTGGATCACGATGCCGGCGGCCAGCGCGGCCACCGAGCCGAGCAGATCGCCCAGCACATGCAACAGCGCGGCGCGCGTGTTGAGCGTGGACTCGCCGCGCGAGAGCATCCACGCGACGACGAGATTCACGATCAGGCCGATGGCGGCGACGACCATCACCGCGCCGGCCTCGACGGGACGCGGTTCGACAAGACGCTCGACGGCATGCCAGGCGATGATCGCGACCACCGCGAGCATCGTCAGCCCGTTGATCAGGCCGGCCAGCGTCTCGACGCGGCGCAGGCCATAGGTGTGGGTGTGGCTGGCCGGCAGACGCGACAGCCGCGCGGCGGCCGCGGCGATGGCCAGCGCCATGCTGTCGGTGACCATGTGGCCGGCGTCCGAAAGCAGTGCCAGCGAACCCGACCACCAGCCGGCCACGGCCTCGACCGCGGCGAAACCCAGTGTGAGCAGCAGCGCGAGCGTGAGCACACGCGCCGAGGCGTCGCGGCCGTGATCGTGGTGGTGATGGCCGTGGCCGGAATGCGAATGGGCGTGGTCGTGGCCGTGGTGGGAATGCGCCATCGGGTTTATCGTTCGTCGCTGCGTAGATGGCCGGACGGCCGGGAAGAGGGAGGCTACATCATGCGCATCATCACGTGGAACATTCAATGGGGACGCGGCGCCGACGGGCGTGTCGCACTCGATCGCACCATCGCCGCGCTGCGTGACATGGGCGGTGCGGACGTGATCTGCCTGCAGGAAGTGGTACGTGGCTTCCCCGATCTGGCGTCCGATCCGGTCGACGAGGTGGCCGCGCTGGTTGCGGCCTTTCCAGGGCACGAGGCGGTATTCGGCGCCGGTGTGGACGTGCCCGGCACGTACGGCGGGCGCGGTCAGTTCGGCAACCTGCTGCTGTCGGCCCTGCCGGTCGGCGCGGTGTCCCGTCACGCCTTGCCATTCCCGGCCGATGCGGGTGTGCCCGGTATGCCGCGTTGCTGCGTCGAGGCCGTACTCGCCGCGCCTTCGGGGCCGCTGCGCGTGCTCACGACCCACCTCGAGTACTACTCCGCCTTGCAGCGGCGCACTCAGATCATGGCCCTGCGTCAGTTGCAGGAGGAGGCCGCTGGCCACGCGGGGACGGCGGCAACGAGCCGCAGGGACGCCAATCCGGCCTTCGTGCGGCAGCCGCGTCCGCTCGAAGCGGTGATCTGCGGTGACTTCAACATGGAGCCGGATTCGCCCGACTACGCGCTGATGGCCGAGCCCACGGCTGATGAGGGGGTGGGCTGGGTCGACGCCTGGTGTGAGGCCAACGGTGCCCTCGCGCATGACCCCACGGTGGGTCTGCATGGCGCCGACTGGCCCGACCGGCAGTACTGCTGCGACTACTTCTGGGTGTCACAGCGTATCGCGCCGCGCGTGCGCGCGGTTGCGGTCGAGACCGCGACGCCGGCCTCCGACCACCAGCCGGTGGTGCTGGAACTGGAGTACTGAGCGCGCGGGCGTTCAGTCGCGCGGGCGCGGGGTGGTTTCGAGTGGTTCGATGAGGTCGCGGTAGGCGTGCCAGGTGGCGTGACCCACCAGCGGCATCAGGATTACCAGTCCGAGGTGGAAGGTGAGGAAGCCGATCGCCGTGCAGCCGACGATCAGCGTAGCCCACACGATCATCGCTGCCGGGTTGTGCAGCAGGGCGCCGACGCTGCCGAGCATGGACGAGACCGCATCCTGGTTGCGGTCGAGCATCAGCGGCAGCGAGGCGACGCTGAAGGCGAAGGCGACGGTCGCGAAGATCAGGCCGATGCCGGTGTAGATGGCCAGGAACTCGAGGTTGTCGACCACCAGCAGCTGCTTGAGAAAGCCCGACAGATTGGGCATCTCGCTGGTGTAGAAGAGCGCGAAGATGACCAGCGAGGCGCGTGCCCAGACGATGAAGACGATGCCCAGCACGACGGCGAAGATGCCGATGTTGCCGGCGTTGCGGCGCCACACCGTGAGCGTGGGCGCGAGCGAACAGCCCTCGCCGCGCTCGTGGCGGCGGCTGATCTCGTACAGACCCATGGCGAGGAAGGGGCCGAGCAGCAGGAAGCCCGAAGTGACCGCCATCGCGTATTCGTAGGCGTGCTCGAAGACGAAGGTCATCAGCAGGCCCATTCCGGCGAAACAGAAACCGTAGAACAGGCTGGGAACCGGACAGCTGCGAAAGTCGTCGAAGCCCCGAACGAGCCACCGCAAGGGGGCGCCGACGGAGACGTTTCTCGGACGCGGAAAGGGCAGGCCCTCCTCCTCGTTGGCGGCGTTGCCGGATTGCGACATCTGCTCCCTCCTCAGGTGTGTCGTGGCGTTTTTTGTTGTTGTTTGTTTTTTTTTTGGATACCTCGAATAACCTGCTGCGCGGTCGGATTGCTGCGTTGCGCGGTGCCCGGATGCTCGCCTATCAATGTGATATGTCTCGCATCCTGCGCTCCGTGCGCCTTGCACTCCAACCGCTCGCTACGGTTCTTCGAGGCACCCTGTTGTGTTCTTGCTGCAGGTGCGCTTACGCGAAGTCGCCCGGTTCGACCACGCGCTCGAGCGCGGTGATGCGATCCTTCAGCGCCAGCTTGCGCTTCTTGAGGCGGCGCAACAGCAGCACATCCTCGACCGGCGCCGCCGCCAGCCGGTCGATGGCCGCGTCGAGGTCGCGGTGTTCCTCGCGCAGTTCCTCCAGGCGCAGGCGGAACGTTTCGGCTTCGGCATCGTGTTCGCTCATTGCGCGTCGTCCATGGGCACCTGTCGGGTGCTATGGTAGGCGTGCGACCCATCGATGACAACATGATCGGAGGTGCCCCGACGCGTCTTGAAAAGCCGCTTTACGACCCGATGTTCAATACGACACGCGTCCCACCATCCGGTGCGGGCGAGGCCACGAAGGAGAACGACCATGAGAGTTGTGTGCAACAGCCCCGAACTGTACGTGGTGGACTATCCGGCGATCGACGCGGTCGAGGTCATCGACAAGCGCATCGGTCGCGGCGGCATGATGCGTGACGAGGCAGCGCAACGTTTTCGCGCCGAACTCGAACTGTGGGCGGAGTCGGCCGACCCCGACAAGGTGGATGAATTCATCGGCCATTTCGGTGCGCTGATGACGCAGCAGGCGATCTACCATTGAGCGTCTCCGATTCACTGCACGCAACCGGACGGACATGAGCAAGGCATTTACCAGGGAAGGCGACGGCGACGAGGACGAGCAGGAGGTTCCCGCCGCCGTGCGCCTGCCGCCCGGCAGCAAGAACTACGTCACGCGGCACGGCTACGACGCCTTGCGTGACGAACTCGAGCAACTGGTCAAGCGCGAGCGTCCCAAGCTCGTGGAGACCGTCGCCTGGGCCGCCGCCAACGGCGACCGCTCCGAGAACGGCGACTACATCTACGGCAAGAAGCGTTTGCGCGAGATCGACCGTCGCATCCGCTTCCTGATCAAGCGTGTCGAAAACGCCGAAGTCGTGGACCCGCAGATGCAGGCGGGCAACGACCAGATCTTCTTCGGCGCCACCGTCACCATCGACGATCTCGCAGGGGGTGCGGAGCAGACCTGGCAGATCGTCGGCGTGGACGAGGCCGATGCGGCCAATGGGCGCATCAGCTGGATCTCGCCGCTCGCGCGCGCCCTGCTCAAGGCGCGCGAGGGCGATGTCGTGCGTTTCATGAGCCCGGCCGGGGTGCGCGAGATCGAAGTCATCGAGGTGCGTTACGAATAGCACTTGAAATCGCGCATGGGCGCACCCATATCCCACCCGTTCGTCAAACCAACGGAGTCGAAGGGATGTCCCAGACCGCCACCGCGCAAACCCATGCCTTTCAGGCCGAGGTGAAGCAGCTGCTTCACCTGATGATCCATTCCCTGTATTCCAACCGCGAGATCTTCCTGCGTGAGCTGATCTCCAACGCATCGGACGCCTGCGACAAGCTGCGCTTCGAGGCGCTCGACGCACCCGAACTGTTCGAGAACGATCCTGATCTGGCCATCCGTGTGGGCTTCGACAAGAGCGCACGCACGATCACGGTGTCCGACAACGGCATCGGCATGAGCGCCGAGGAAGTGGTCACGCATCTGGGGACCATCGCCAAGTCGGGCACGCGCGAGTTCTTCGGCCAGCTCACCGGTGATCGCCAGAAGGATGCCAACCTCATCGGTCAGTTCGGGGTGGGCTTCTACTCGGCCTTCATCGTCGCCGACCGCGTCACGGTCGAGACGCGCCGCGCCGGCCAGCCGGCGAGCGAGGGCGTGCGCTGGGAATGCGCGATGACGGGCGAGACGGCCGGCGAATACACCACCGAAGCCATCGAGCGCGCCGCACGCGGCACCTCCATCACGCTGCACCTGCGCGAGGATCAGGACGATCTGCTCTCGGGCTGGCAGCTGCGCAGCCTGATCCGCAAGTATTCGGACCACATCCTGCAGCCCATCCTGATGAAGAAGGAGGAATGGGACGAGGACAAGAAAGAGCAGGTCGTCAGCGAGGAGGACGAGACGGTCAATCAGGCCAGCGCGCTGTGGGCCAAGTCCAAGAACGAGATCACGGACGACGAGTACAAGGCCTTCTACAAGCACGTCGGCCACGACTACGACGAGCCGCTGGCCTGGACCCACAATCGCGTCGAGGGCCGCCACGAATACACCCAGCTGCTCTACATCCCGAAGCACGCGCCGTTCGACCTGTGGGACCGCAACGCGCGCCACGGCATCAAGCTGTACGTGAAGCGCGTGTTCATCATGGACGACGCCGAGAAGCTGATGCCGACCTATCTGCGCTTCGTGCGCGGGGTGGTCGATTCGGCCGATCTGCCGCTCAACGTCTCGCGCGAGATCCTGCAGGAGAGCAAGGACATCGACACCATCCGCGCCGGCTGCACCAAGCGCGTGCTGGGCCTGCTCGAAGACCTGGCGGAGAACGACAAGGACAACTACGCCGCCTTCTGGAAGGAGTTCGGCAAGGTCCTCAAGGAGGGCACCGGCGAGGACTTCGCCAACAAGGACAAGATCGCCGGCCTGCTGCGCTTTGCCTCCACGCATGCCGACACGCCCGACGAGACGGTGTCGCTGGCCGACTACATCGGCCGCATGAAGGAAGGGCAGGACAAGATCTACTACGTCACCGCCGAGACCTTCAACGCCGCGAAGAACAGCCCGCACCTGGAGATCTTCCGCAAGAAGGGCATCGAGGTGCTGCTGCTGTCCGACCGGGTCGACGAATGGGTCACCGGCAACCTCACCGAATTCGACGGCAAGCCGCTGGTCTCGGTCGCCAAGGGCGGCCTGGATCTGGGTGAGCTCGAGGACGAGGAGGAGAAGAAGGAGGCCGAGAAGGCCGCCGACGAGTACAAGGAACTGCTCGACCGCGTCAAGGCCAGCCTCGGCGAGCGCGTCAAGGACGTGCGCGTCACCCACCGCCTGACCGACTCGCCCGCCTGCCTGGTCGCCGACGAGCACGACATGGGCATGAACCTGGCGCGCATCCTCAAGGCGGCCGGTCAGGACGCGCCGATGGCCAAGCCCATCCTCGAGATCAACCCGTCGCACCCGGCCGTACAGCGCCTCAGGGCCGAGGAGTCGAGCTTCGACGACTGGGCGGCGGTGCTGTTCGAGCAGGCCTTGCTGGCAGAGGGCGGCACGCTCGACGACCCGGCGACCTTCGTCAAGCGCATCAACCACCTGATGCTGGCCATGAGCGGTAACTGAGCGTCACCTCGCATACGCGTGAAAAGGCCGCGCCCCTTGGCTGGGGCGCGGCCTTTCTCACGGGTCGGGCGGCTTGCGCCGGCGGCGTGGCGGCTTCTTCCGCGCCTCGGGCGGATCCTGCGCGGCGGCCTCGGGCGCGGGTGGTGCGGGGTGGGCGGTGACTTCGCCGGGGTGCGCGTCGGGTACGGCCGGCGCGCTCGTCTCATGCCCGCTCAAGGCCTTTTCAGTCGCATCGATCACGGCCGTTGCTTCGGCCTTCTGTCGCTGTCGTTCCAGATTCTCCTTGCGCACGATCTCCTGCGTGTTGCGCAGCAGCGTGTAGGACAACGCCTGGTAGAGCGGTACCGGCGAGACCGTGCGCGAGAACGCATGCGCGATCACCGATGTGGCCATCAGCGGCAGCAGCATGTGGTGGTTGGCCGTCATCTCCATGACGATCACGAAGGAGGTGATGGGCGTCTGCGTCATCGCCGACAGAAAGGCCACCATGCCCAGCGCGAGCACCGCCGCCGCCTGGTCGGGCGGCAGGAAGGAGGCCACGTTCGCGCCCAGGCCCGCGCCCACCGCCACGGCCGGGGCGAAGATGCCGCCGGGGATGCGGCTGACGAAGACCAGCCAGATCACGAACATCTTGGCGAGCAGGAAGTACATCGGCAGCGGCGAGATGCCTTCGAGCGCGTCGCGTGTCTCGTCGTAACCGGTGCCGTAGGTCAGACCGCCGCTGGCCATGCCGACGATGGCCGTGGCCAGCCCGCAGGCGCCGGCGAAGAGCACCGGACGCGAGGTGGCGAAGCGGCCCACGGCGCCGGGCAGGCCGCGCGAGGTGGCGATCAGGATGCGGCTGAACATCCCGCCCAGCAAGCCGCCGATCGCGCCGCAGGCGAGCACCGGCCACAGGCCACCGGGCCAGTCCAGCGTGGTCGGCGTGCGGCCGAAATAGGTATAGCTGCCGAGCACCGCGAGCGACATCAGGCCGGCGAAGATGACGCTGGTGAGCGTCGTGCTGTTGGCCTGGAAGGCGCGATAGCGGCACATCTCCTCGATCGCGAACATGATGCCGCCCAGCGGCGTGTTGAACGCCGCGGCCACGCCGGCGCCGCTGCCGGCGACGATGAGGTCGCGGCTCGATGCGATGCGGTTCTTGCGCCGCCGCCCGTAGAGCACGTGCAGCACCGAGGCGCCGATCTGCACCGACGGGCCCTCGCGGCCGACCGAGCCGCCGCACAGCAATGCGCCCAGCGTCAGGAACACCTTGGCGATCGCGATACGCAGCGACAACAGCTTCTCGCGCACACGGCGGTTGTCCGTGATCGAAGCGGCGACGGCCTGCGGAATGCCGCTGCCGAGCGTGCCCGGAATGACGCGGTGGGCGATCCATACCAGGAACGCAAAGCCCAGCGGCGCGATGATCAGGCTCAGCCACGGCGCGCGCTGCATGAGCTCGCGGTGGGCCGCGATGGCAACTTCGGCGCCGATCGCGAACAGGATGCAGATCAGGCCGGCGAGCAGGGCTGCGCCCACCAGCAGAAAGCGCTGACGCCAGCGGCGCAGCGACAGCCACGGCATCGCGTAACGCAGGCCGCCGCGCCGAAAATGACGGAAATAGCGGGACGAGGTGTTGCGGAAGAGGTTCATCGCGTTCGCGTCGATTCGCTGGAGCACGGCTTCCATGGCCTGCCGCGGCCGGCGACCATGCGCACGCGGCAACTATTCGCTACGATACGCCACATTCATTCCGTGTTGAAACGCAAAGCGGCCAGGAGCGCGCCGATGCCACGCAAAAACGCAACATCCGATGCGGCGAACGTTGCCGGCGGCGACGCGCCGACGCCGCTCGAAGTCCTGCAGCGCTTCCGCGTGCTGATCCGCACGGCGCAGCGCCATTCACAGTGGATCGAGCGCCAGAGCGGCATTACCGGCGCGCAGTTGTGGGCTCTGCAGGAGTTGTTCGAACGTCCCGGACTGCGGGTGGGCGAGCTGGGCAACCTCATGGCGCTGCACCAGTCGACCGTGTCGAACATGGTCGACCGGCTCGAGACCTCCGGCCTGGTGCGCAAGGAGCGTACCGCTGTCGACCAGCGCGTGGTGCGCCTGTACCTGACCGATCGCGGCGGCGAACTGCTCGCCGGGGCGCCGTCACCGGCACGCGGCGTGCTGCCCGAGGCGTTGTGCACGCTCGATGGCAGCGATCTGCGCCAGTTGCAGCGCAGTCTCGACCAGTTGCTGCGCCAGATCAAGAAGATGGACGAGGGCTTCGGCATGCAGCCGCTGCCCTTCACCGAATAGGGCGGCTCAGTTACGCACTTGTAGTGCCCAACGCAAGGCCTGCAGATGCAGATCGGCCGCCTGCTGCGGGCCGATGCCGCATTCGGCGGCCCGCGCCGTGACTTCGTCCACCTCCCCGTCTTCCCAGGCGCAGGCCAGCGCCAGCGGCGCGTAGAGCCGTCCGCGTCGCTCGACGATGGCCTCGCGGATCTCGTCCGAGACGGCCAGCACGTCGAGCGCGCGTCCGATGTCGGTGCGGAAGACGACATCGACCAGCGACAGCAAGCCCACCAGAAACAGCGTCTCGGCATCACGACCGGCATGCTGGCCGAGCAACTCGAGCATGCGTGCGCGCACCAGTGCCGCTTCCAGCGCCGCGGCTGATCGGCCGTGATCGGGGTGCCCGGCGAACAGCACCATCGTCACCCAGCGCGCCAGCCGCGCGCGGCCGACCAGTTGCAAGGCCTGTTCGATCGAATCGATGCGCCGCTCGACGCCGCTGGCCGCGGAGTTGGCGTAGCGCAACAGGCGCAGCGCAACAGCCGGATTGCGCTTGGTGAGCGCGACGATCTCGGCATCGGCCGCGTCGCGCTGCAATGCCGCGAGCAGCGGGCGTGCCTGCACCAGGTCGGGGCTCAGCTCGGTCTGTTCCCATTGTTCGCGGCGACTGACGAAGGGGCCATGAAAGCATTGCGCGCCGAGCGCGTGGAAGTACTGGAAATCGTCGAGCGTGGCCAGATCGGTGGCGACGCACGCCGGCGGATGTGGCATCGCCCGTAGCGACGTCAACAACTGCTCGCAGGCGACCGGATCGAAGTCGGTGCCGGAAACCAGTACATGATCGAGCAGGCCGACCAGTCCCTGCGGTACGTCCTGCGCGCACTCACTGCGCAGCCCCGTGCGGTAGCCGGCGGAGCGCAGCATGGTGATGGCGTCGATCAATTCGCGCCCGGACGGAGCGTCCGCCGGGTCCTCCAGAGCAACCGCGACGATCACCGTATTGTCGGACGGCAGGCGCTGCAGGCTGGCATGGGAGAGAAAGCTGTCGGGCACCTCGACGAAAGCCAGGCGATGGCCGAGCAGGCAGGGAATATCGCTCTGCACCAAGCCGCCGACGAGTACTTCGGCATACACGTGATGCACGATGCGCGAACTGCGACGAATGCGATTGCGCGTACTCTCGCGCAACTGGAAGCGGTAGCCGGCGACGCGCTGGTCACGCCCGAGGACGGCTTCGCGGCACAGCAGCGCGCCTTCCGGCATGCGCCCGGCAGTCTCTTCGCTGCGCAGCGGCGCACGATGGTTGAGGGTCGTGAAGCCGTCTTCGCGTGGCGATTCGCGACGAAGGCCGAACCACTTCAGCAGCGCGTCGAACAAGCCCATGGGAGGTCCCTGCGGGTCGTGGCAATGCAGCGTCGCCGAGGCTGGCGGCTGCTCATTATAGGTCCGTCATTGGCCGCAGGACCCGCTTCGCGGCGGGCAACAATCGTTTGCAAAGGTTCTTCCACGCAACGTATCATCTTGACGCATCGGGGGATGCGATAAATAAAAATCCAATAGAGGGAGATCGTATGGTGGGACGACGTATCGTTTTTGCCGTGGGAATTGCGCTCGCGTGCGGCAGCCTCGCCGCACAGGAGGGCGACGCGGATGCCGCGCAGGACAAGCTCTCGATGTGTCAGGGCTGTCACGGCATACCGGGTTATCGCACGGCCTATCCGGAAGTCTATCCGGTGCCGCTGCTGGGTGGTCAGCATGCGGGCTACATCGTCGCGGCGCTGCAGGCGTATCGCGACGGCAGCCGCAGCCATCCCAGCATGCAGGCCATAGCGCGCAGCCTGTCCGATCAGGACATGGCCGATCTGGCTGCCTACTATGCCCAACCGGAGAAGTGAGAAGATGACGACTTTCGGCAAGATTTCCTGCCTCGCGGCGCTGATGCTCGCCATTTCCGTTCCTGCCCAGGCCGGCGATGCCGCGCGCGGCAAGGAGTTGTCCACCCCCTG
Source organism: Pseudazoarcus pumilus (assembly GCF_002872475.1). Lineage (GTDB taxonomy): Bacteria > Pseudomonadota > Gammaproteobacteria > Burkholderiales > Rhodocyclaceae > Pseudazoarcus > Pseudazoarcus pumilus. Next base: position 1,731,585 of record NZ_CP025682.1, on the reverse strand, counting down.
TGCGGCCTGCCATGGCCCGGACGGCACCAGCCCCACGCCGGCTTTCCCGAACATCGGCGGACAGATTCCCGAGTATCTGTACCGTGCGCTGCTCGACTACAAGCTGGGCACGCGCGAGAACGCCATCATGGCCGGCCAGGTCGAGAACCTGAGCCGTCAGGACATGAAGGATCTGGCGGCCTTCTACGGCTCGCAGAAGGGCTCGCTCTACCTCAAGCGCTGATCCATCGCGCAAGTCCCGGAGCGCCGCAGCGGATTTTCCGCCTGCGGCGTTTTCCTGTTCACGCTTCGAGCAGCGGCATCGGTGCATCCAGTGCCTGACAGCATGCGCGCAGCAGTTCCAGTTCGGTCGCATGCAGATGCCCGTCGTGGCTGACGACGCCGGCGCAGGCGTCGACCAGTCGTGCGCGAAAACGCGGCGTCGCCGAGGCCAGGCGCGCCAGGGTGGCGTCGAGATCCGCGCTCGAGAATCCCTTCCTGTCGGATTCGAATTCGAGCCCGTCGAACGGGGCGATCGCCGCCGCAGCGGTGAAGGCTGCGCGCGCCTCGTCCTCGCGCGCGTGGCCCGCGTGCGCGAGCAGCGACAGCAGTCGCGCCACGTCCGCGCGCAGTCGCGCGGCCGGCACGCGGATATGCGGTGCGCCGGCTGGAGCCGGATCGAGCACTGCGCGCAGCAGGCGGCGCGCGACGTACTCGAAGGCGGACGTGCGTCCGTCGGCGGCGACCAGCGCGTCGACGACCGCGACGATCTCGTCGCGCGCGCCCTCCGGGAACTCGGACAGCGCCGGTAGCGCGAGATCGAGCAGCGGCAGGCGCCGGCCTGCCGGCAGGCTGCGCAGCGTCGCCGCCAGTTCGGCGCATTCGGCGCGCATTTCGGCGCCGAAGCGCACTTCGATGACATCGAACTGACGCGTGAGGATGTCCGCTTCCCGTGACAACAGCAGCGCGAACAGGGCGGCACGCGCACCGCGCGGCCGATGCAGCACCTCGACCAGCCCGTCGGGCAGGGCGGCGATCAGCGCACGGCCGTGGTCGAGGTGCTCTGGAGAAACCTGGCCGACACCGGCGGCGAAACCGGATACGCCGGCTGGCGCCGCCGCGTCCGAGGGAGACCGAGCCTTGCCGCGGATACGCTCGCGCACCTTCCAGGCCGGGTCGATGCGCCGGATGCGCTCCTCCACGGGTGGGTGCGTGGCGAGCAGACTGGAGAGCTTCGCGCCGCTGCCGAAGAACATGTGACTGGCTTCCTCCGCGCCCGGATGATGGATGTTCGACCCGATATCGGCGATGCGCGCAAGCGCCCCGGCGATTCCCTGCGGGTTGCGCGTGAACTGCACGGCCGAGGCGTCGGCGAGAAACTCGCGCTGACGCGACACGCCGGCCTTGATGAGTTTGCCGGCGAAGACTCCGAGGTAGCCGCAGACCACCAACATCATCCCGGCGATGGCCAGCGGTGCGCCGTTGCGCCCCGAGCCGCGTGCGCTGCGCAGCAGCGTGCGCCCGGCCAGCGTGAGCAGCAGGATGCCGTGGAGCACGGCCACCAGGCGCAGGTTCAGGCGCATGTCGCCATTGAGGATGTGGCTGAACTCATGCGCGACCACGCCCTGCAACTGATCGCGGTCGAGCTGTTCGAGCGTGCCGCGGGTGACGGCAATCACGGCCTCGGCCGGTCGCGCGCCGGCGGCGAAGGCGTTGATGCCGGCCTCGGCGTCGAGCACGTATACCGGCGGGGCGGGGATGCCGGCGGCGATCGCCATTTCATCGACGACATTGACCAGACGGCGTTCGCGCACATCGGTGGTGGAGCGCGACACCGGCCGTCCGCCCAGATCGAGCGCGATGGTTGCGCCACCGTTGCGCGCCAGCCGTGCGAGCTTGTAGAGCGAGCCGGCGAGAATCAATCCACCCACGCCGGCCAGCGTCCAGCCCAGCAACACGGGTCGCCACAGCGTTGCCGGTTCGCCCTGCGCCTCGGCCGACATGCCCGTGACCAAGGCCAGTGCGAGATAGACCACCGCGACGATGCCGACCACCGCCAGCGCGAACCACAGCATCAGCCAGCGCGTGCCGCGCCGGGCGCGCTCCTGGGCACCGAAGAAATCCATGGCGAACCCGTCAGCTGCCGAAATCGACCTTCACCGCGGCACGCGCGGCAGTGTCCTCCATCTGCCACTGCTGGGCGGCGCGGAAGCCGAAGGTGTTGGCGATGATGCCGTCCGGGAAGGACTCGCGCTTGATGTTGTAGGTCGTGACCGCGTCGTTGAAGGCCTGGCGGGCGAAGCCGATGCGGTTCTCGGTGCTGGCCAGTTCCTCCTGCAGCAGCGCCATGTTCTCGTTGGCCTTCAGATCCGGATAGGCCTCGGCGAGCGCGAAGAAGCGCCCCAGCGCGCCGCCGAGTGCGGCCTCGGCGCCCATCAGCGCACGCATCGCGCCGCCGTCGGCCGGGTCGCCCTCGGCCTGGCTGGCTGCGGCCTTGGCGGTGTTGCGCGCCTGGATCACGGCTTCCAGCGTTTCGCGCTCGTGCTTGAGATAGCCCTTGGCGGTCTCGACGAGATTGGGGATCAGGTCGTAGCGCCGCTGCAACTGCACGTCGATCTGCGAGAAGGCGTTGCGCACGCGGTTGCGCAGCGCGACGAGGCCGTTGTAGATCGCGATCACATAGACGATGAGCGCAACGATCAGGCCGAGGACGATCCAGGTGGTCATGGGAGACTCCCGCAAACAGGATGACGCCGCATGCTAACCCGGAACGCGTGACGGCGGCATGGCGCGAGACTCAATCGACCTTGTCGCGGAAGTCGCACAGGTCGCGCACGATGCAGCGGCCACAGCCGGGCTTGCGCGCGGTGCACACGTAGCGTCCGTGGAGAATCAGCCAGTGGTGCGCGTCCTTCAGGTATTCCTTCGGCACGCGACGCATCAGTGCATGCTCGACCTCGAGCACGTCCTTGCCGGGCGCGAGCCCCGTGCGGTTGGACAGGCGGAAGATATGGGTGTCGACCGCCATCACCGGATCGCCGAAGACGGTGTTGAGCACCACGTTGGCGGTCTTGCGCCCCACGCCGGGCAGCGCTTCGAGTGCGGCGCGGTCGTGGGGCACTTCGCCGCCGTGGCGTTCGAGCAGCAGGCGTGACAGGGCGACCACGTTCTTCGCCTTGTTGCGGAACAGGCCGATCGTGCGGATGCATTCGGTCACGCCTGCTTCGCCCAGGGTCAGCATGTCCTCGGGGCGCGGCGCGAGCGCGAAGAGCTTGCGCGTACACAGATTCACGCTGCGGTCGGTGGCCTGGGCCGAGAGTGCGACCGCAACGAGAAGCTGGAAGGGCGTGGCGTACTCGAGTTCGGTGGTCGGGTTCGGGTTGGCCTGCGCCAGCCGACGGAAGAACTCGGCGATGGCTGCGCGCTTCACGCGCCGGTCGCGGCTTCGGCCTGCTCCGCGCCTGCCGACGGCTCTCCGCTCGCGCGCTCGCTGCGGGACGCGGCGCGGGCGTTGATCCAGTTGAACAGCGCGATCAGGCAGCCCAGCGTGAAGAACGCACCTGGCGGCAGGATCATCAGCAGGAAGCCCGAGTAGTCCTGACCGAACACGTCGATGTGGGACAGCGCCGGCACGATCATGTCGATGCCGGCGAACAGTGTGCCCGCGCCGATGAGCTCACGCGTGCCGCCGAGCACGGCCAGCACCCACACCAGACCGAGGCCCATCATCACACCGTCGATGGTCGAGGCGACGGGGTCGTTCTTGGCGGCATAGGCTTCGACGCGGGCGAGCACGATGCAGTTGGTGACGATCAGCGGAATGAAAATGCCCAGCACCAGATAGAGCTCATGGAAGTAGGCGTTGAAGGCCAGGTCGACCATGGTCACCAGCGCGGCGATCACCAGGATGAACACCGGGATGCGGATCTCGTACGGAATGAAGTTGCGCAGCAGCGCGATGGCCAGGTTGGCGACCGCCATCACGAGGATGGTTGCCAGACCCAGACTCACCGCATTGACCAGCGTGGTGCTCACGGCGAGGATGGGACACAGGCCGAGCAACTGCACCAGGCCGGGGTTCTGTTTCCAAAGGCCGTTGTACGAGTTTTCGCGGAATCGTTGCCAGTCCATGCCTCTCACTCCAGTTGCAGACGAGCGCCCGCCGGGGCGTCGAACAGCGCCTCGCGGTGCGTCGTGGCCCAGTGCAGCGCGCGACGCGTGGCCTCGATTACCGCACGCGCGCTGATGGTCGCACCCACATGGTAGTCGAAGGCGCCGCCATCCTTGGTGACGCGCCAGTCCGATGGCGGGGTGCCGGCGAACGAGGCCCCCTCGAACTGGTCGATCCAGGGGGACTCGCGATTGCGGTCCTTGGCCGGATCGATGTAGTCGCCCAGCCCCGGCGTCTCGGCGTGCTCGGTCACGCGCACGCCCGATACGCGACCTTCGATGCCCACGGCCACGGCCAGCGCGACGCGCCCGGCATAGCCGTCGGGTGCGACCACGTCGAGCACCAGAGCGGCCGGTGCGCCACCCTGACGTGCACGGTAGACCTGACCGCCGCGCACCAGCCCGAGTTCGGGCGCGGGTCCGAGCTCGACGACGTCGGCGAGCAGATCGTTGTCGTAGCTGCCCGGGGGCAGGATGTCGTGGATCAGCCGCATCTTGTGGGTCTGAACGGCTTCGGCGATGCTCGGCGCGGTGAGCCGGTAGGTGGCGGCCATCAGCGCCGTGAACACCAGCGTGAACACCAGCATGATGCCGGCGGTGCGCAGCGCCGTGCGGCTGGCCGTATAGCGCTCGTCACTCATGGGCGGCGCGCCTCCTTGTGACCGAACACGGGCGGCTGGGTCTTCATGTCGATCAGCGGAACACACATGTTCATGAGCAGCACGGCGAAGGCGATGCCTTCGGGGAAGGCGCCCCAGTTGCGGATCACGTAGGCGATGATGGCGATGCCGGCGGCGAAGATCAGCTTGCCGCGCGGCGTCGTAGAGCCGGAGACGGGATCGGTGACGATGAAGAAGGCGGCGAGCAGCGCGCCGCCGCTGAGCAGGTGGAACAGCGGCGAGGCGAACTGCTGTGGGTCGATCAGCCACATCAGTGCGGAGATGACCGTCAGCGTGCCCAGAAAGGCAACCGGCATGTGCCAGGTGATGGTGCGCCGCGCCAGCAGCCACAGGCCACCGGCCAGATAACCCAGGCCGATCCATTCCCAGCCGCGCCCGCCCACCATGCCGAAGGCTTCGCGCTGCATCACGAGCGGCACCGTCGCGTCGTCGGCGCGCAGGCCGGTGCGCAACGCATCGAGCGCGGTCGCGCCGGTGATCGCATCGATCTCGCGCACGCCGCCGAGAATCAGCTCGAGCTGGGTGGCGAAGTCCAGCGCGCCGGCCGGCGGCCACTGCGCCATCAGCGAGGGGAAGGCGACGATCATCGCGCAGTAGCCGACCATCGCCGGGTTGAACGGGTTCTGACCCAGACCGCCGTACAGGTGCTTGACCGCGACGATGGCGATGAGCACGCCGAAGGCGGTGATCCACCACGGCACGATGGGTGGGAAACTGAGCGCCACCAGCCAGGCCGTGACCACCGCCGACAGGTCGGTCAGCGCGATGCCCACCGGGCGGGCGCGCAGGCGCAGCACCAGTGCCTCGGCGGCGAGCGCGACCACGGTGGCGATGGCCAGCTGCACGAGAATACCGGCGCCGATCTGCCACACGTAGAGGGCGATGCCCGGCACGAGCGCGATGAGCACGTTGCGCATGACCGCATGCACGCTGGCGCCGGTGCGGATGTAGGGCGAATGGATCATCTGCGGGATTCCGTCGCGTCGCGTGTCATTTGTCGTCACGCTCCGCCGTTTCGCGCCGCTCGGCCTGTTTTGCCTTCTGTTCCTTGGCGCGTTCGATGGCAGCGGTGATCAACGCCTTCTTCGTGTCCTCGTCGCGCGCGTGGGCTGCCGCTTCGCCCGCTTCGCGGGCGCTGGGTTCCGCAGCCTCCTGCGCAGCCACTTCCTCACCCGTGAGTGGCTTGCGGCGCGCGTCGATCTCGGCGATCTCGGCCTGCACTTCGGGCGGCAGGTCGTCGGTGTTCTTCGGCGCGACGCTCTCCTTCTGCGCCTTGGCGCGAGCCAGGGCGGCAGCGATCAGCGCCTTCTTGGGGTCGTCCTCGGCTTTCGCCGTCTCGCCCTCACCCCTGGCGGCGAGCTTCGCCTTGGTCTCGGCCGCCTTGGCCGCCAGGCGCGCGGCCTTTTCGGCCTTCTCGCGCTCCTGACGATAGTTGCGGAACTCGAAGCGCTCGCGCGCGGCGTCGGCCGCGTCGTGCTCGCGTTCGCGCGCCCAGATCTCGCTCTTGGCGAAGCGGTAGTAATCGACCAGCGGAATGTTCGACGGGCACACGTAGGCACAGCAACCGCACTCGATGCAGTCGAACAGATGATATTCCTGCGCCTTGCCGAAGTTCTTCGAGCGTGCGTACCAGTACAGCTCGAACGGTTGCAGGTCGGCCGGGCAGGCCTCGGCGCAGGCGCCGCAGCGGATGCACGGCTGCTCCGGCGGCGGATAGGGAAAGAGCGCCTGGGAAGCGGCGATCACGCAGTTCGTCCCCTTGACCACCGGCACCGACAGATCGGGCAGGGCGAAGCCCATCATCGGCCCGCCGAGGATGTAGCGATCGGTGTCGGCGCGCGGGCCGACCAGCTCGAGCAGATTCTCGATCGGCGTGCCGACGAGCACCTCCCAGTTGCCGGGACGTTCGACGTTGCCGGTCAACGTCACCACGCGTGAGAGCAGCGGCTCGCCCAGATCGAAGGCGCGATGTACGGCCTCGGCCGTGCCGACGTTGAAGCATTGCACGCCGAATTCGGTGCCGAGCTTGCCGTGCGGGATCTCGATGCCGGTGAGCACGCGGATGAGCTGCTTCTCGCCGCCGGCCGGGTAGAGCGTGGGCACCACGATGACTTCGGCCACGGGCAGCTTCTGCGCCGCCTCGCGCATCGCGGCGATGGCCTCGGGCTTGTTGTCCTCGATGCCGACGAGGATGCGCTGCGCACCGAGCAGGTCGCTGAGGATCTCGGCACCGCGCAGGATGCTGTCGGCGCGCTCGCGCATCAGCCGGTCGTCGGAGGTGATCCAGGGTTCGCACTCGGCGCCGTTGAGCACGAGCGTGTGCGCTACCCGCTTGGTGCCGACCTTGATGTGACTGGGGAAGGCCGCGCCGCCCATGCCGACGATGCCCGAGTCGCGCAGATAATCGAGGACCGCCTGCCGGTCGCCGCAGCCGCAATTGGCGTAGTCGAAGGGCTTGCGCTCGATCCAGCGATCCTCGCCGTCGGGTTCGATATACACGCACAGCGTCGGCAGGCCCGACGGATGCGGCATGGTGTGTTCAGCGATGTCCACGACCGTGCCCGAGGTGGGCGCATGGCAGGCCGTGCCGAGCACGCCCTCGGCGCCGCCGATGCGCTCGCCCTTGAGCACGTGCTGGCCGATCTCGACGATGGGGCGGGCGATGGCGCGCGTATTGTGGCGCAGCGGCACGATCAGGCGCGCCGGCAGCGGCGCGCGGATAATGGGCGCGCGCGCCGAGTCGTCCTTGTGGGTCGCGGGCTTGACGCCGCCGTTGAATCCGAACAGCTTCGTGATCACGACACCTGCTCCAGCTTGAACACGGGGTAGCGCCATTTCCAGTTCTCGACCGTCTCCGGCACCGGCTCCATGTAGATGCAATCGACCGGGCAGGGCGCGACGCACAGCTCGCAACCCGTGCACAGCGGATCGACCACGGTGTGCATCTGCTTGGCGGCGCCGACGATGGCATCCACCGGGCAGGCCTGGATGCACAGCGTGCAGCCGATGCACAGATCCTCGTCGATGACCGCCACCGACTTGGGCTTCTCCACCCCGTGCGACTCGTCCAGCGGCTTGAACTCGCGTCCCAGCAGATCGGCCAGATGACGGATGCCTTCCTCGCCGCCCGGCGGACACTGGTTGATGTCGGCCTCGCCGTCTGCGATCGCCTTTGCATACGGGCGACAGCCCGGATAGCCGCACTGACCGCATTGGGTTTGCGGCAGGATGGCGTCGATCTGGTCGACCAGCGGGTCGGCGTCGACCTTGAAGCGGATCGACGCCCAACCCAGGGCGGCACCGATGACCAGGGCCAGACCAGCCATGACGAGCAGGGCGGTCAGCATCGGCGCACCTCGTGCGGGAACGAAGCGAGGGATCGGAACTTCGTGCGCATCACTGGAAGCGGTCCAGTCCGCCGAAGCCCATGAAGGCAAGACTCATCAGGCCGGCGGTGATCATCGCGATGGCCGTGCCGCGAAACGGTAGCGGCACATCGGCACCGTCGAGGCGCTCGCGGATGCCGGCGAACAGCACCAGCGCGAGCGTGAAGCCCACCGAGGAGCCGAAGCCGAAGAGCAGGGACTCGACGAAGTCGTTGGCCATGCCCGCGTTGAGCAGTGGCACGCCGAGCACCGCGCAATTGGTCGTGATCAACGGAAGGTAGATGCCCAGCACGCGGTGCAGCAGCGGGCTGGTCTTTTCGATGGCGAGCTCGGTGAGCTGCACGATCGCCGCGATCACGACGATGAAGCACAGCGTGCGCAGATAGCCCAGATCGTTGGGTTCGAGCAGGTAGCGGTCGATCAGGTAGCTGCTGCCGGCGCCCAGGGTGAGCACGAAGGTCGTGGCCGCACCCATGCCCACCGCCGTCTCGAGCTTCTTGGATACGCCCATGAACGGGCACAGCCCGAGCATGCGCACGAGCACGACGTTGTTGACGAGGACTGCGCCGATGACGAGAAAGAAGTAGCTGCTCATAGTGGATGCCGACATGTGGCCCGGATTATCCCGCGCAGGAATTAAGCACTCAACCCTGTCGCAGTTATAGGAATATTCCCAATCCGTCCGAGGGCGGGCCGCCTCAGGCCGCCGCCGGCGAGGCGGCGTCGACGAAGTCGGCCGTGCACCGCACGCATTCGCGCACCAGTCGCGGCCCGCGATAGATCAGACCAGTGTACAGCTGTACGAGTTGGGCGCCGGCCTCGAGCTTGGCGCGCGCGTCGTCGGCGCGCATCACGCCGCCGGCGGCGATGATCGGCACCTCGCCGGCGAGCAGCTCGGACAGCCGGCGCACGACCGCGGTCGAGGCGTCGAACACCGGCGCGCCTGACAGCCCGCCCTGTTCGTTGGCTCGCGGCAGGCCCAGCACGCGCTCGCGCGCGATCGTCGTATTGGTGGCGATGACACCATCGATGCGGTGGCGACGCAACAACCCGGCGATGGCGACGATCTGCTCGTGATCGAGGTCGGGCGCGATCTTCAGTGCCAGCGGCACGTAGCGCCCGTGGCCGTCGGCCAGTTCGTGCTGGCGCGCCTTGAGGCGGCCGAGGAGCGCATCGAGTTCGTCCGCGCCCTGCAGCTGGCGCAGGTTCTGCGTGTTCGGCGAGGAGATGTTGACGGTCACATAGGATGCGTGCGGGTAGACCTTGTCGAGGCACGCCAGGTAATCGTCGGCGGCGCGCTCGATGGGTGTGTCGAAATTCTTGCCGATGTTGATGCCCAGCACGCCGCTGCTGCGTGCGGCCATGACGTTGGCGAGCAGCGCGTCGACGCCGTCGTTGTTGAAGCCCATGCGGTTGATGATGGCCTCGGCGGACGGAATGCGGAACAGGCGCGGGCGCGGGTTGCCCGGCTGCGCGCGCGGCGTGACGGTGCCGATCTCGATAAAGCCGAAGCCCAGGCGCGCGAGGCCGTCGATGGCCGCGCCGTTCTTGTCCAGGCCGGCGGCCAGACCGATGCGGTTGGGAAAGCGGATGCCCATCACCTCTACCGCATCGGCATCGGCCGGCGCCGCAGGTGGCAGGATGCGGCCGACCGTACGCAGCGCGCGCAGGGTCAGGTCGTGAGCGGCCTCGGGGTCGAGGGCGAAGAGCGCGGGGCGCAGCAGGGAATAGAGCATGTCGTGGTGGCGCTATGGCCGGAGGAAGTCCTGGAGTACCTGCCAGTGCCCGTCGATGCGCCCTTCGAGCGGGCGGAACCGGCTCTTGTAGGCCATCTTCGGGCTCTCCCGGATCCAGTATCCCAGATACAGGTAGGGCAGGCCGAGACGGCGGCAGGTCTCGATCTGCCACAGGATGCCGTAGGTGCCGTAGCTGGTGCGCGGCACGTCGGGCTCGTAGTAAGTGTATACGGCCGAGAGCCCGTCGATGAGACGATCGATCACGCTGACCATGCGCAGCACGCCGTCCTCGCGGAATTCGACCAGCCGCGTGTCGACATGGCTTTGCAGCAGGAACTGCGTGTATTGCTCGCGGTTGTCCTGATCCATGCCGCCGCCGGCATGGCGCGCACCCTGGTAGCGCTGGTAGAGCGCGAAATGCTCCTCGTCGAACTCGAGGGGGCGCTCGTGCGCGACCAGGTGTTCATGGCGCGCGAGCACGCGGCGCTGGTTGCGGTCGTAGGCGGCGCGATCGACCGGGATGCGCACCGGCACGCAGGCCTGACAGCTGTCGCAGCGTGGGCGATAGGTGAACACGCCGCTGCGACGGAAGCCGTTGCGCACCAGGTCGCTGTAGATCGGCGTGTCGATCAGATGGCCGGGCGTGGCGACCTGCGAGCGCGCGGTGCGATCGGGCAGATAGGAGCACGCATAGGGCGCCGTTGCGTAGAACTGGATGAGGGCGTACGGATAGTCCTTTTGCATGTGCTCAAACGCTTTCCCGGAAAGTGTCGGCAACCGCGCTGGCTGGCCAGCGCTCGGGCGGCGTACCACTGTCGACCAGTTCTCCGACGAGGCGGCAGAATTCGCTGCGCGCAATCTCGCGCGCGCCCAGGGAGAGCAGGTGGGACGTCGTCATCTGGCAATCTATCACGCCGAAATTCCGTGATTCAAGAAAGCGCGCGAGATGGGCAAGGCACACCTTGGATGCGTCGGTGCGGCGGCTGAACATCGATTCGCCGAAAAAGGCGCGGCCCAGCGCGATGCCGTAGAGGCCGCCGACGAGTTCGCCCTCGTGCCAGGCCTCGACGCTGTGCGCATGGCCCAGGGTATGCATCTGGCCGTAGGCGCGTCGCATCTCGGGGGTGATCCAGGTGCCGGGGACGTCGTCGCGCGGTGCCGCACAGGCCTCGACGACGGCGTCGAAGGCCGTGTCCAGGCGCACTTCGAAGCGGCCGCGCCGCAAGGTCCGGCGCAGCGAGCGCGAGATGCGGATCTCGCCTGGAAACAGCACCAGACGCGGGTTCGGACTCCACCACAGGATGGGCTGCCCCGCGCTGTACCACGGGAAGATGCCGTGCCGGTAGGCTTCGAGCAGCCATTCGGGAGTCAGTGCACCCCCTGCCGCGAGCAGGCCCGGAGGATCGTCGAGTGCGGCGTCGACGGGCGGGAAGTGCGGCGTGTAGGACAGCCAGGGAATCATCCTTCGGTGCACTGCAGCGCGTTGAACGGCTGCGCATGGGCGGCGTACTCGGCGTCGCGGTGGAAGGTGATGACGTGATCGGCTTCCAGACGAATGCCGATCATCTCGCCCAGCGCATGGTTGTGATGGCTGGGCACCAACGAGAGCACGCGCGCGCCTGAATCGAGCTCCAGCGTGTACAGGATGTCGGCGCCGCGAAAGGCCTTCTTGAGCACGCGCGCCTGGAGCGTGCTGTCGTCGTCGTGCACCACGTCGTCGGGACGCAGTAGCACTTCGACCGTGCAGCGTCCGCAGTTGCGGCCATCCTCGATGCGGCATTCGGTGGGGATGGCGCTCACCAGCAGACCCAGGTCGGTGCGTACGTGCTGATCGTCGACAACTTCGCCCGAGAGCAGCACGCCCTGACCGATGAAATCGGCCACGAAGCGGTTGCACGGACGGTGATAGAGGTTGTAGGGCGTGTCCCATTGCTGGATGCGGCCCTCGTACATGATGCCGATCTCGTCGGCCACGGCGAAGGCCTCGTTCTGGTCGTGCGTGACCATCACCGCGGTGATGCCGGTGGCCTTGATGATGTCGCGCACTTCGTGGGAGAGACGTTCGCGCAGTTCCACGTCGAGATTCGAGAAAGGTTCGTCGAGCAGCAGCAGGTCCGGCTCGGGGGCGAGTGCGCGTGCCAGCGCGACGCGCTGTTGCTGGCCGCCGGACAGCTCGTGCGGATAGCGCTCCCCCTGGCCGGCGAGCCCGATCACGCCGAGCATGGCCCCGACGCGCGATTGCCGCGCACCCGCCTCGAGCCCGCGCAGGCCGAAACCGATGTTGGCGCCCACCGTGAGGTGGGGAAACAGCGCGTAATCCTGGAATACCATGCCGATGCGCCGCTGTTCGGGCGGCAGGTGGATCGAGGTGCTGCTGACCACGCGTCCGTCGAGCCGGATCTCGCCCGCATCGACATGTTCGAAGCCGGCAATGCAGCGCAGCACGGTGGTCTTGCCGCAGCCCGACGGACCCAGCAGGCAGCCGATCGCGCCGCGCGGCAGTCGCATGGACAGTCGCCGCACGACCGGATGGGCGTCGTAGGCCAGTTCGATTGCGCTGAGTTCGAGGTGGGACATCGGGATTCACGCGCCGCAGCATTTGGCGGCACGCCTCCGTAGAAGCGATAATGCGATCAATTATAATTTCTAAATCAGGGGCCGTGCAGCGAGCGCGGCCTCATTCTTCGGGCCCCCGATGCAAGCCAGGACCGTTTCCACCCGATTGTTGCCGGATCGTTCCCCCCCGACCTGGAGCGGCCTGTTCATCGCCGTGCTCATCGCGGTGCCGGTGCTGTCGGTGTTTTCCAACGTGCTGGTCGCCGGCACCTCGGACACCTGGAGCCACATGGCCGCGACGGTGCTGCCCGAGTTCATCCGCAACACCGTCGTGATGTGCGTCGTCGTGGGCCTGGGCGTGGCCAGCATCGGGGTGCTCGGGGCGTGGTTCACCAGCATGTTCGACTTTCCCGGGCGGCGCGTGCTCGAATGGGCGCTGGTGCTGCCTCTGGCCGTGCCGGCCTACGTCATGGCCTATGTCTACACCGACTTCCTGCAGTTCGTCGGACCGGTACAGAGTACCCTGCGCGAATGGTTTGGCTGGCGGGCGGGCGATTACTGGTTTCCCGACGTGCGCTCGGTCGGTGGCGCCTCGGCGATGTTCATGTTCGTGCTCTATCCCTATGTCTATCTGCTCGCGCGCACCGCGTTCCTCGAGCGCGCGGCGGGCATGCTCGAGGCCGGACGCTCGCTCGGACTGGGGCCGTGGAGCAGTTTCTTTCGGGTCTCGCTGCCGCTGGCTCGCCCGGCCATCGTCGCCGGCACCGCGCTGGCGTTGATGGAGACGCTGGCCGATTTCGGCACGGTTTCGTACTTCGGTGTGCAGACCTTCACCACCGGCATCTATCGCGCCTGGTTTTCCTTCGGCGACCGCGCGGCCGCGGCACAGCTGTCGGCATTGCTGCTCGGTTTCGTGATCGTCGTCCTGGTGCTCGAGCGCATCAGCCGGGGGCGCGCGCGATTCAACAACACTTCGCGCCAGAACGCCTCGCCGGTGCGCATCCGCCTGCGTGGCTGGCGCGCCTGGGTGGTGACCTTGCTGTGCCTGATGCCGCTGGTCGCCGGCTTTCTGCTGCCCGCTGGCCTCCTGCTGAACATGGCCATCGTCGAGGGCGATGCGCAGTTCGGGCCGCGTTTCGTCCTGCTCGCTCGCAACAGCTTCGTACTGGCGTCGGTCGCCGCCGTGCTGGCGGTCGGCCTGGCGTTGCTGCTCGCCTACGCGGCGCGCCTGTCGCCGTCGAACTGGCCTCAGGCGGGCAACCGCGTGGTCGGGCTGGGCTATGCCGTGCCCGGCTCGGTGATCGCCGTGGGGGTGCTGATTCCGGTGACGCGACTCGACAACGCCATCGCCGAGACCGCGACGGCCTGGTTCGGCGTCAATCCGGGGCTGATCCTGACCGGCGGCATCGCGGCGTTGATCTATGCCTATCTCACACGCTTTCTGTCGATCGCGCTGCATACCGTCGAGGCCAGCCTGGGCAAGATCACGCCCAACATGGACGATGCTTCACGCATTCTCGGTCATGGGCGCTTTGCCACGCTGCGGCGCGTGCATGTGCCGATGCTGCGCGGCAGCCTGCTGACCGCCGGGCTGCTGGTGTTCGTGGACGTGATGAAGGAATTGCCGGCAACGCTGGTGATGCGCCCGTTCAATTTCGACACGCTCGCCACCCAGGCCCACAATCTGGCGGCCGACGAGCGCCTGGCGGAAGCCTCGACGGCGGCGCTGACCATCGTCGCCGTCGGCCTGGTGCCGATGATCGTGCTCTCGCGCCAGATCGTGAAGGGGCGTCGCGGGCGTCGCGCGGCGCCGCCCGCACCGGCGTTGACCGGGCAGGACGCGGCGCGCGCCTAGCGCCGTCACTCCTCGATGCGGAAACCGACCTTGAGCTTGACCTGCCAGTGCGCGATCTTGCCGTCGGCGATGTGGCCGCGGATCTCGGTGGTCTCGAACCAGTCGAGGTGACGCAGCGACTTGTTGGCGGTGGCGATGGCGTTGCGGATGGCGTCGTCCGTGCCTTCGGTCGATGATCCGACCAGTTCGACGAGCTTGTAGACGTGTGCGGACATGTTGGAACCTCCGTTGCTCTCGTTGCGGGAGATTCCAGTATAGGGGCGGGGTGCGCTACGGGTCGAACCGGACTGTTCGTCAGCGGTCGGTGAGGCGGATCTCGATGCGCCGGTTACGCGCCTGTGCCGCAGGCGTGCCGCGCGTGTCGAGCGGGTGCATGGAACCGTAGCCGTTGGCCGCCAGGCGCACGGGAGGAACGTCGCGCGTCTGCAGGAAGCGGGTGATGGCGCGGGCACGGGCGACGCTCAGTTCTTCGTTCGAGGCGAAGCGGCCGCCGCTGACCCGGCCTTCTTCGGTGTGAGCGTCGACGCGCAGCGACCATTGCACCGAGGGCGGGAAGCTCGCCGATGCGGACTTCAGGATCTCGGCCAGGCTGGCCAGCCTGGCGCGCGCGGCATCGCCCAGTTCGGCCGAGCCGGGCGAAAAAAGCATGTCCGCGGGGAGGATGAGGCGCTCGCCGACCATGCCCGAGGCGTTGCCGAAGACCGGACGCAGCGCGGCGTAGAACTCGCGCCGGTGTTCGGCGAAGGGCTTTTCCTGGGGGGCGGGTTCGATGGTGGCGTCGACCAGCGCGACGGCGCGCTCGCGCTCGGCGGCGGCCACGCTGCGTGCGGCCAGTTCGGAGCGGGTCGCATTCAGCTGTGACTCGAGTTCGGTCGCTTGTCGAGTGCGTGCTTCGAGGTCCTTCTTCGCCCCCTCGAGCTGCTGCGTCAGTGCCGCGACGTCCGGTGCGGGCGCGGCGCGGGCCTGGGCCAGTTCGCGTTCCAGTTCGGCCACGCGCTCGCGCTCGGCGTCGAGCTCCTTGCGCGCCGCGTCCAGCGCGGCGGTGGTCTGTTGCAGCGCGCGCCGCGTCAGTTCGTCCGGGGAGGCCGTGCGTTCGCGCTCGATCCGTGCAAGCTCGTCACGCGTCTGCTCGAGATCGCGTCGCGCCCCCTCCAGCGAACGCTGCAGATCCTCGATGCGTTCGTCGCGCTCGGCCATCGACGATCGCGCCGAGGCCAGTTGCTGCTCGATCTGTTGGCCACTCTGCGTGCTTTGCATCAGTTGCGCCAGCGCCGCGGTGTGGGCCTCGTCCAGTTGTGCGATGCGCTGCTCGCGCGCCTGGACTTCTTCGCGCGCGGCGGCCAGCGATCTTTCCAGCGTGGCGATGCGTTCGTTGCGCCGCGCGATGTCCTGCTTGCCCTGCGCCAGCGCCTGGTCGAGCTGCTCGATGTCCTGCTCGCGCGCAGCGATCTGCTCCCGCGCTTGGGCCAACGCGGCCTCGCTGCGCGTGAGGTTCGTGCGCGCACTGTCGAACTCTTCCTCGAGTGTGGCAATGCGTCGTTCGCGCTCGGCGAGCTGTTGGCGTGCTGCGCTCAGTTCGCGATCGAGAGCCTCGACGCGGCGCTCGCGCGAGACGAGCGTCTCCTGCGTCTGGGCCAGAATGCGATCCAGTTCGGCGATGCGTTGTTCACCCGCCGCCAGCTGTTCGCGTGTCGTTGTGAGGCTGCGGTCGAGTTCGGCGATGCGCTTCTCGCGTTCGCCCAGTTCCGTGCGTGCCTTCTCCAGCGTACTGTCAAGCCGGTCTATGCGTTGCTCGCCGGCGGCGATGTCGGCCCTGGCCGCTGCGAGGCTCGCCTCGCGCTCGACGAGGGTCGCGCGCGTGGCCGCGAGCTGGGTCTGCAATTCGTCGCCGCGCGTGCGCGCCTGCCGGGTCTCTTCACGCGCGCCGGCGAGGGCACGCTCGGACTCGGCCGTGAGCGCGGCGATGCGCTGTTCGGAGGCCTCGGCGAGCGAGCGCAGCGTGCGCTCCGAGGCTTCGGCCTGCTCGGCACGGTTGCGCTCCGAGACGGCCAGCTCGGTGGTCAGTGTCTCCACACGCTGCGTAAGCTCGTCGTTGCTCGCGCTCAGGCGGGCGTTGCGTTCGCGCTGGTCGTTCAGTTCGATGTCGGTGGCCGACAGTGCCGCGTCCAGCTCGAGCGCGCGAGCACGCAAGGCGTCGCGCTCGCGTTCGGTGGCGGTGAGGCTCGCCGACAGTTCGCCAATCGTCGCTTCGGCACGCTGGCGCGTGCTCGCCTCCTTCTGCAGGCGGTCGGTGCGGGCGCTCAGTTCCGCGTCCAGGCGGGCCAGCGCGCGGTCGCGCCCGGTGATCACGTCGGTGATCATGAACTGACCGACGGCGAAAATCAGCAAGCCGAATACCGTCACCAGCAGCAGCGCGGCGAGCGCCCCGACGAAACCCGGCCAGAAGTCGAGCGCGCGACGACGGTTGAGCATCGCCATCGGCTTAATCGGCCCCGCCGCCACCGCGGGCGCCGTTGATCGCGCGCACCAGCGCTCGCAGTTCCTCGCGGATCTCGTCGGTGTCCGACGAAGCCTTGGCCGCCGGCTCGTCCACGACGCTGGCGAGCCACTGGTCGATCTCCTGGTAGAAGCGGTTCTGCGCGTGGCCGGCGTTCAGGTCGAGAAAGCCGACTACCAGCGAGCCGGCCAGTCCGAACAGCGCGCAGGAAAAGCTCGTGGCCATGCCGGAGAGCGGCGCGTCCAGCTGCAGCTTCATGTTCTCGAACATTTCGATCGCATTGCTGCCGCCACTGATGCCGCCGATGATCTCGCCGACCGAGCGCACCGTCACGAGCAGACCCCAGAAGGTGCCCAGCAGCCCCAGGAAGATCAGCGCACCGATGATGTAGCGGCTCAGGTCGCGCTGTTCCTCGAGGCGAATCTGCACGCCGTCGAGGGTGGCGCGCATCATCGCCGGGGTAAGCCGCGGTTGCTCCTCGTCCTCGGCCGAGGTGGTCAGGGTGCGCGCCAGCGGGGCGAGCATGACGGGCTTGGTCGCATGCGGCGCGTCCGGGCCGCCGAGGCTGTAGCTCTCGGCCCACAGCACCTCGCGCTGCAGCTTCCAGACATGGACGAAATTGACGATGACGCCGATCGCGAAGACGGCGAGGATCAGCGCGTTGAACGGGAGGTTGGCCAGGAAGGCGAACTGCAGATGCGCAAGCAGGTAGGCAGCGAGCGCGACGACCACGGCCACGAACACGGCCATCCAGGTGGTCACGTGCAGCGGCTTGGTAAATTCCATGCGTTCCATCGTGTCGGTCCTCGTGTGCACCAGCGTCGGGCTCGGGCCGTACCCGATCATCGGATGATTCTAGCGCGAACCCGACGCGAAACGTGATTGCGCACGCTCGTCGGCGATGCGCGCACGCGCATCATCCCTCCGTCATGGTTCGTCCGTATCCTAGCGGCGCGTCCGGCCGGCGGCAATCAGGCGGTCGAGGCTCGCAGGCGCAGCCACATCGTGCGCAACAGGAAGGCCGCGAAGACGCCGGCCGCATCGGCGAGCCAGTCGAGCGGATCGCCCGAGCGATGCCCGGTGGCCGACTGCGCGATCTCGATGAGCAGCCCGTAGACCAGCAGCAGGGCGAGTACCTTTGGTACGCGCGTCGGCCAGACCGTGAAACCGAACAGCGCGAAGCCGGCGAAGGCGGCAAAATGGAACAGCTTGTCGCGGCCGGCGGCGAGACTCACGCCCTCGGGCGGGGGCAGCATCGCGACCACGAAGCCGGCGACCAGCGCGAGGACGAACAGCACGGTGACGAAGCGGCGAAGTGGAACGGACATGGGGAAACCGATGGCTGCGGACGGGGTCGGACCGGACAGCAGCGGAGATCGTTCCGCAAGCTGCACTCGAGTGGTGGAGGCAATTGTATGACTGCAAGCCTGGGGCGCGCGGTGCGCCGTACTGCCGTGATTGTCAGCATTCATTTCCTGCTCCTGATCACGCCCGGAGCGCTCGCCGCGCCCGAAGCCGTGGGGGGCAATACCGAGCTGCGCGTGCACATCGTCGCCGAAGGGCTGCAATCGCCGTGGGCCCTGGCCTTTCTGCCGGACGCTCGCATGCTGGTCACCGAGCGTGCCGGGCGCATGCGCATCGTCGACGCCGACGGGCGCGTGTCCGCCCCCTTGCAGGGGGTGCCGCGGGTACATGCGCAGGGGCAGGGCGGATTGCTCGACGTGGTGCTCGGCCCCGAGTTCGAGCGCGACCGCACGATCTTCTTCTCCTATGCCGAAGCCACCCCGAACGGGGCGCGAACGGCCGTCGCACGCGCCGAGCTCGACCTTTCGGGCATGCGGCTGCGCAGTGTCAGGCGCATCTTCGCGCAGAACGACGACCCCGGCGGCGGCCACCACTTCGGATCGCGCCTGGTGCTCGGAGCGGACGGCATGCTGTTCGTCACGCTGGGCGACCGCAATCAGATGCGCGAGCGCTCGCGGCGGCTCGACAGCCATCTGGGCAAGATCGTGCGCATCTCACCGGACGGCTCGGTGCCCGAAGACAATCCCTTCGTCGGTCGGCGCGGCGCGCTCGACGAGATCTGGACATACGGCCATCGCAATGTGCAGGGGGCCGCACTGCATCCGGATTCGGGCGAGCTGTGGATTCACGAGCATGGCCCGCGCGGCGGCGACGAGGTCAACATCATCCGCGCCGGGGCCGACTACGGCTGGCCGGACGTCACTCACGGACGCAGCTACGTGACCCGGCTTCCGTTCGGCGAGGCGACCGAGCGCGAGGGGGTCGAAGCGCCGGTGCACTACTGGGTGCCGACTTCGATCGCGCCATCGGGCATGGCCTTCTACACGGGAGACGCCATTCCTGAGTGGCGCGGCGACCTGTTCGTCGGCGCACTGGCCTCGCGGAAGCTGGTGCGCCTGGAGCTGGACGGCGAGCGCGTCGTGGCCGAACACGCCTTGCTCGAGGACATGGGATCGCGCATTCGCGACGTGCGCATGGGGCCGGATGGTCATCTTTACGTGCTCGACGAGAGTCGCGGGCGCATCCTGCGTCTCGAGCCGGGCGAGCGCTGAAGCCGGGCGCTCGCCCGATCTGCGCCGCGCCTGGACTCAATCCCGGGTTGCGGCGATGCGTCGCCCGAACTCGCGTGCCTGCTGCCACAGGCGTCGTTCCTCGGTGGCGGCGACATGCGCCTGCACCTGGGCTTCGTCCAGCGTCGCGAGGCTTTCGAGCAGGCGCGTCAGGTGGCCGGGCTGGGGCAGAACCGGACCGAGGAACAGCACGGCGTCGCCCCGTTGTACCAGCACCGTCGGAAAGCTCTCGATTTCCAGCGCGTCGGGCCAGTCGGCCTCGTCCTCGATGTCGGCCCAGTGGAAGACATGGTCGCGGTGCTGCTCGGCGACGGCGTCGAAGGGCGCGCGATAGTCGCGGCAGACGCCGCACCATTCGGCGCACAGGCAGACGACGATCGTGGCATTCGTGGACATCGCGGGATTCGGGCTCGAAGACGGGCGAGCAAGCCTATCAGCGCCGGACGCTCGCGCCAATCCCGAACGGGCCGGCGCGGCCGATCCGCCGGTCAGGGGCCGGACTGTTCGACCGGGCGCAGCGCGCCACGACGCTGCAGCACGACCAGCGGCAGCCCGGCGGCCAGCACCGCCAGCCCAAGCCATGCGCCGGCCCCGGCGTATTGCGCGCTCGACCACAGCAGACCCAGACACACCGCGGCGAAGAGCAGCGGCGGCAACGGATACAGTGGCACGCGGAAGGGGCGCGGACGGTCGGGTTCGCGCATGCGCAGCACGATCACCGCCATTGCGGTGAGGAACATGAACAACCAGAACACCGGCGCGGTGTAGGCCACCATGGTCTCGATGCCGTTGCGGCTGGCCGCGCCGAAGACGATCAGCGCCAGCGTGATCGCCCCCTGCGCCACCAGCGCACGGGTCGGCGTCTCGCCGCGTTCACTCCAGGTGGCGAGCATGCGCAGTTGCGGCAGGTCGTGACCCAGTGCGTAGTACACGCGCGCGCCGGTGAGTATCGTGGCGTTCATCGTGCTCAGTGCGGCCACACACACCATCAGGCTGAGCGCGACAGCGGCCATCGGTCCGAAGGCGATGCGCATCAGCTCGGCACCTACCGCATGCGTTTCGCGCAAGCCCTGCAGGCCGAAGATGTGCACATAGGCCGCGTTGGCGAGCAGATACACGGCCGTGACCACCAGAGTGCCGATGAGCAGCACGCGCGGCATGTTGCGCGCAGGCTCGCGCAACTCGCCCGACAGATAGGCTGCCTCGTTCCAGCCGCCGTAGGTCAGCAGCACGAACACCATGCCCATGCCCAGCGCCCCGGCGAGGTTGCCTGAAAGAGGGGCGGGTACGGCCGCCGCAGGCGCACCCGCACCGCCGGCGGCGACACCGGCGGCGACGATGGCCAGCAGCGCGACCACCGTGAACGCCGTGAACACGATCTGGGTGCGCTTGGAGCCGCCCGTGCCGACGATGTTTAGCGTGGTCAGTGCGATCACCGCGAAGGCGCCGTGCACGGCCGTGCCGTACGCGCCCAATGGCAGGATCTGACTCGCGTATTCGCCGTAGATGAAGGCCACGGCAGCGATCGAGCCGGTCTGGATGACCGAGCCGCGCGCCCACGCGAAGAACAGCGCGACGAACGGCCCCCAGGCGCGACGCAGGAAGTGGTACTCACCGCCGGTGTGCGGCCAGGCCGAGCCGAGTTCCGCATAGCACAGCGCGCCGAGCAGCATGACCGCGCCGCCGGCGAGCCACAGGCCGATATAGATCGTGGGGCTTGCGCTGAACTGTGCGACCAGCGGTGGAAAGCCGAAGATGCCGATGCCGATGACCACACCGACCAGCACGGCCACGCCGTCGACGACCGAGAGTCCGCGGCTGGGACCCGCAGTGGGACAGTTCGCGCCTTCGTCAGATGCGTTTGGCATGCCAGGCCGTCACGACCTTGTTGCCCGGCAGGGCGGTGATGCGCTCGCCATCGACGAGTCCGGTGTAGTGCTCGTTCGCAAGGCTGAAGCGCAGGGTGGGGCCGCGGATATCGGCGAATACCAGCGGACGCGCCCGGCCCTCGATCAAGGCCATGCCCTCGATGCGCTGATAGGTCTGCCTGATGTCGACGGTGAATTTGCGGCCATCGGCGCGAGTGACTTCCCAGCGGCCTTCGATGCGGGCCGGAACCACCCACTTGTAGACGTAACGGCCCTGCACCAGAATCCATTCATCCGGGCGCCAGTCGCCCATGTCGAAGGCGTGCGAGGCCACGCGGGTGCCCGGGCGCAGCTTCTCGAGGATGATCGGACGAAGGTCCAGATTGATCGAGGGCAGCAGGTACATGGTCAGCACGTCGACGTCGGAGAAGTCCTTCTCGAACAGGTCGCCGCGTTCGAAGGCGACGCGATCGGCCACTCCCGCCTCCTGCGCGGCGGCGTTGGCCTCGGCGATACGTACGGGATCGATGTCGATGCCCAGCGCACGCTTCACCCCCCAGTCACGCGCGGCGGCGATGACGATGCGCCCGTCACCCGAACCCAGGTCGATCACATAGTCGTCGGGCTGCACCTGCACGAGCTCGAGCATGCGATAGACCGCCTCGTGAGGTGTAGGCACATAGGGCACGTCGAGAACGATGGGCTGATCGTCGCGCGGCGGTTCACCCGAGGGCTCCTGGGCCGCGGCGGGCGCGGTCAGCATGATGGACAGCAATGCGGCGCCGATCAGACGCCAGGTGGTCGAGGTGGGTTCGCTGGCATGCATGGAGTCATCTCCGGTCTGATTATTGTTGTGCTGCATGATGCGCAGTGAGCGTAGCAGATTGCCCGCGCGCGCGACGCGGGTTTTGCGTCGGTTCTGTGGAATATCGCAAGCGGGGCGTGTGCGTAACGTGGCGTAAGCACGCTTGCCCGGCGGCAGCCGATCGCGCACAGTTACGCCGCCCGTTGAAAACCCGTCCGGAGAATCCCTTCCATGTCCGTCGTCCGACGCCTCGTCCTGGCCGTGCTGATCCTGTCCGTGGGCGTAATCGTCGCGGGTTGTTCGAGCCGCGGGGAACCCGCCTTCGAACAGCCCACAGTGTCGCTGACCTCGTTCGGCCTGATGCCGTCCGACGGCCGTGCTCCGCGCTTTCTGATCGGTCTGCGGCTGGTCAACCCGAACCCCACACCGCTCAAGGTGCGCGGGCTGAGCTACACGGTGGAGCTCGAAGGTCATCGCATGCTGACCGGCGTGACCTCGCGCATCGCCGAGGTGCCGCCCTATGCCGAGAGCGAGATCGAACTGCAATCGCCGATCGATCTGGTCAGCAGTGTGCGCCTGTTCAATGAGCTGGTGAACGCTCCCGGACGCGAGGCCTTGAACTACGCACTCAATGCCCGCCTGGACGTCGAGGGCATGCTCGCTCCGCTACGCCTGCTCGAAGACGGCGAGCTCAATTTCATGCAGCAGGACGCCGTGCGCTGAGCGCTGTCGCTCAGCGCATCGTGACCAGTTCTTCGGAACTGGTCGGGTGGATCGCCACGGTCTCGTCGAAGTCGCGCTTGGTCGCACCCATCTTCACCGCCACGGCGAAGCCCTGCAGCATCTCGTCGGCGCCCTCGCCGATGATGTGCACGCCCACCACGCGCTCGTCGGCACCCGCGCACACCAGCTTCATTGCCGTCTTCGGTTTGTGCTCGGTCATCGCGTAGTACATCGGCGTGAAGCGTGTCGCGTACACCCTGACGTCATCGTAGGCCTCGCGCGCGGCCGCTTCAGACAGGCCCACACTGCCGATGGTCGGGTGGCTGAACACCACGCTGGGAATGTTCGAATAGTCCAGCCTGGCGTCGGCCTGTCCGTCGAACAGGCGCGCGGCGAGCTTGCGACCGGCGGCGATCGCCACCGGCGTCAGTTCGACGCTGGAGGCGATGTCGCCGATGGCGTGGATGCCGTCGACATTGGTGTCCTGCCAGGGATCGACGGCAATCGTGCCGTCGTCGTTGCGGATCACCCCGGTCGCATCCAGCCCCAGGCGATCGGTATTGGCACGTCGGCCGATGGCCCACAGCACGCAGTCGGTCTCGACGCTGCCGCCCTCGGTGCACGTCACGCGCAGGCTGCCATCGTCGCGGCGCTCGACTGCCTGCGGCAGGGCACCGAAACGCACGTCGATGCCGTCGTCGGCCATGCGCATGGCCAGTTCCTCGCCCAGCATCGCGTCAAAGCCGCGCAGCAAGCGCTGCCCGCGCACCAGCAGGGTCACCTCGCTGCCCAGCGCCCGGAACATGCCGGCCAGTTCCACCGCGATGTAGCCCGAGCCGGAGACCACGACGCGCCCGGGTCGGCGCTCGAGTTCGAAGAATCCGTCTGAACTGATGCCCAGATCCGCGCCGGGAATGTCCGGATACACCGGCTGGCCACCGGTGGCGATGGTGATGTGTGGCGCCGTGAGGCGCCGACCTTCGACTTCGACGGTATGCGCATCGACAAGGCGTGCGAAGCCGCGCACCAGGGTCACGCCGGACTTGACGAGCATGTTCGCGTAGATGTCGTTCAGGCGCGCGATGTAGGCGTCGCGCGCGTGCTTGAGCACGCTCCAGTCGTGGCGCGCCGCCTCCAGCGTGAAGCCGTAGCCGGGCGCGTCGACGAGCTTGTGGGCGATGTCCGCGGCGTACCACATGACCTTCTTGGGTACACAGCCCACATTGACGCAGGTGCCCCCCAGACGTGCGGCTTCGATCACCGCCACCTTCGCGCCGTATTCCGCCGCCCGCCGGGCGGTGGCGATGCCGCCGCTGCCGCCGCCGATGACTACGTAGTCGAACGATTCCATTACCGTGTCCCGTATTGCGATGCGGCACATGCTATCACCACGCGACACGGCGCCTCTTGATCTGGCGCAGACGCACGCAGGGTGCACCCGCGCGCGATCCGACAGGCCGTGACTTACAGGGCCTCGGCCTGGATCATGCGGAAGTCGAGAGCGGCGAACTCGTCGCGCAGGTCCTCGCCGAACTCGGCCATCATGTCGTCGTCCGGGTCGTGGTACCAGTGCGCGACGACGCGCACGCCATCGGCCGCGCGGCGGTGCAGCATGCCGACCAGCGCACGGATCAGCTTGGTGCTGGAACTGTTGAAGTAGCGCAGGTTGAAGTGTGCCTCGACGCCGTCGTTGGCGGCCGGCTGCGACAGCAGCGACTCGAGCTGGTTGCGCACCGGGGCGTAGAAGGCCATCGCGTTCTCGGGGTAGGACTCGCCGGCGAGGCGAAAGCTCATCGTTGCCGGGTCGATGACGACTTCGGGCGTTTCCTTGGTGGCGGGGATGTGCATTGCGGTCATGACAGGCCTCCTGGGTCAGATGATTGCGCGCAGGTGGAATTCGGCGTCGTCCGGTTCGCCCGCGACGGGAACGATGTGGTAATCGATGGGTGCGCTGGCTTCGCGCGCCAGCGTCAGGAAGCCCAGTCCGGCCCCCTTGCTGATGCCCTCGGTGTCGGGCGTCTCGTCGCGCAGGCGGGCGCGGTAGGCGGCCTTGACCTCGTCGAGCGTCATCGTGCGCACGGCATCGACGCGCTCGCGGATGCGCCCGACCTGGTCGTTGCGCACGCGGTTGCAGCACATCACGGTGAAGTGCACATCCCCGCGCGTGACCGTCAGCGTCCCGTGCGGAAAGCCGTCCGCCTGGTCGGGCGGCGCGTAGTGCAGGACGTTCTGCGCCATCTCGACGAAGGCCGAGAACACGCGACGCGCGACGCGCCGGTCGGGCGCGGAATCGTCGAGGCGCTCGCGCACGGTGTCCGACAGCGTCGCGACGACGGGGCTCGTGATCTCGCCCGAGTAGTGCAGCAGGACCTGTCGGTCACGGGCATCGGCACGGAAGCGGTCGATCTCTACAGGCTCCATGGCGTGCTTCTCAGAAGCGGAAGCCGAGCGCGGACACGTCGTCCTTGCGCGGCTCCTCGCCCTGGTACTCGAGCAGTTCGGCCATCAGCGCACGCGCCTGCATCTTCATGTCGGCGTCGCGCAGGCGCAACAGACACTTGCGCGTGCGCCGCTTGCCGAAGGCGATGCGCTTGTCGCCGCCGAGCTGGTCGAAGATGCCGTCGGTGAACAGATACACGGCGGTTCCGGGTGCCAGTTCCATGCAGTGGTTGGTCCAGCGTTGCGCCATCGACACGCTGGCGTAGCCGACGCCCTCGCGGTCGCCGTCGATGATCGCGAAGTCCTCGTCGGTGGGCGCCAGCACGAAGGCGGACATGTGCGCGCCGGCAAACGTCATGCGGCGCGCCCCATGCTCGATCCAGCACACCGCCGCGTCCATGCCGTCGTCGGCGTGGTGGTCGTCGACGTCACCCTCGTGCTGGCTCATCGCCGTCTTGACGCGGCGGTGGATGTCGGCCAGCAGCCCCCCGGGGTCGCGCGCACTGTCGGCGTTGATCGCGCCCTGCATGAAGGCGCTCATGATCAGCGTCATGAAGGCGCCGGGCACGCCGTGACCGGTGCAGTCGAACAGAATCACGAGGATGCCGTCGTCGAACTCGCGCACGTGGTAGAGATCGCCGCTGACCGTGTCGCGCGGCTCCCACAACAGGAAGTGCTCGGGCAGGCAGGCGGCCAGCGTCTCGCGCGAGGCGCGCGAGATCGAGCGCTGGATCACCCGGCCGTAGTCGATCGACTCCATCACGATGCGGCTCTTTTCCTCCTGCATGCGCGAGATCGCCGCGAGCACGTCCTGCGCCCGGCCCATGCCGCGGAAGTGGCCCTCGACGGTGACGATGAAGCCGTCGGACAGCGCCTTTTCGCCGAACTCGAGGATGGTCGACGACAGCGCCTGCATCGTCGTGTCGGCCTCGACCACCAGCGGATGCTTGTCCATGAAGGCGATGCAGCTCTTGTTCTGGTAGAGCTCGCGCACGAACGGGCGCGCGAACTCCTCCATGAAGATGTGGCGGTTGATCAGCCCCACCGGCCGGCCGTCCTCGACCACCGGCAGGCTCGCCAGCGCGAGATCGGCCTTGAAGGCGCGGAACACCTCGAGGTTGGTCACGTCCGGCGCGATCGACGGCGTTTCGATGATCAGGTCGCGCGCGGTGTCGCTGTAGACGACGGGGCGGTCGGGAGCTGCAGCGGCGAGGACTGCAGCGACGGTACTGTGCATTGCGGAGGACTCCTGAGGATTGGGCGATACGTCATTGCAGGGCGGAAAGCCGCTCTGATGGCGGATCGAAGGCTAGGGGGTGGATGTTTCAACAGTGTGACGACGCCATGACGGGTTCGCGTCGACGGGCTACCATGCGCGTTCGCACTTCGTCGGGAGCCGTTGGCATGTCTTCGGAAATGTTCGGATCGGACGCCTTCTCGCCGCGCGAGATCGCGGCCAAGGTCGAGGCCATCGGCGTGGGCAAGGCGCGTCTGCCTTTGCTGACGATGTGGATGCTGGCGATGCTGGCCGGCGCCTTCGTCGGCCTGGGTGCGCTGTACTTCACGCTGGTGCGCTCGGACCCGACACTGGGTTTCGCCACTGCGCAGGTGCTCGGCGGCGTGGTGTTCTCGCTCGGCCTGTTGCTGGTGGTCGTCGCCGGGGCCGAGCTGTTTACCGGCAACAACCTGCTGGCGATGGCCTGGGCCGACGGCAAGATCAGCACGCGCGAGGTGCTGCGCAACTGGACCGTCGTGTGCCTGGGCAACCTGGTCGGCGCAGCGGGGCTGGCGCTGCTGGTGTTCCTGTCCGGGCATGCGCAGATGAACGGCGCTCGCGTGGCGGAGACCACGATGGCGATCGCCACGGCCAAGGTCGAACTGCCGTTCTGGACGGCCTTCTTCCGCGGCATGCTGTGCAACGTGCTGGTATGCATGGCGGTATGGATGGCGATTGCCGGGCGTAGCGTCGTCGACAAGGCGGTGGCCATCGTCTTCCCGATCTCGGCCTTCGTCGCGGCCGGCTTCGAGCACAGCATCGCCAACATGTACTTCATCCCGCTGGCCATGCTGCTGCAGGCCTCGGGCGGCGTCGCCGACACCTGGTCCACGATCACCATCTTCGGCTTCGCCGGCAACCTGGTGCCGGTGATCCTCGGCAACCTCGTCGGCGGCAGCGTGCTGGTGGGGCTGGTGTACTGGGTGATCTACATCCGCGGGCAGAAGGCGGTCGGCGGCTAGGACGGCTTGACGAGCCGCACCGTCTGCCAAGGACATCGCGCCCCGGCCGACGGGCGTTTCGATCGTGGGCTGACCGATCGCAGCCGGCGCAGTGCCGGATTCGCCACTTCGACTCAGGGCGTCCAGCCGTATGCGCGCAGTGCGTCTTCGACACCTTGCGCGATGCGCGCGTAGCCGCGCGCGTTGGCGTGGATGCGGTCGGCTCGCAGACGGGTATCGGAGAGCACGTCTGAGACGACGCCGCGGATCAGCGGGAGCTTGTGTTCTTCGGCCAACTCGGCGTACAGGGCGTGGTCGGACAGATTGCCCAGAAGGATTGCCCCGGTCGATTTCTCGGGAATCGCCATGAGCGCGACATGCTGCGTGACGCTGCGAGCGCGGCGCACCATCGCATTGAGGTTGGCGCGCGTGTCGTCTGCCGGCAGGTTGCGCAGGAAGTCGTTTCCGCCCACGGCGATGATGACTGCCTGCGGCGCGTGCATGTCGAGCAGCTCCGGCAGGCGGCGGCGCGCGTCGGCCGAGGTGTCGTCCGGTGCGCCGGCGTTGATCACCTTCCAGCCGGTCGCCTGTGCCAATCGCTCGGGCCAGCCCTCGCCCTGACGCGCACCGGTGCCGTCCACCAGACTGTCGCCGATGACCAGCACCACGGCGTCCGGGGGCAGGGGGTCGAAGCGGTCGGGTGCCGATTGCTCGCAGCCGGTGATGAAAATGGCAACGAGCAGAAGCAGCGCGGTGTTCAGAAGTCGGCGAAGCAGCACGGGCAACGACCATAGGCAGCAGGACATGGACGGATCATGCCGCATGCGAGGTGCCCGATGGGTTACCGGAAATTACACGTCGAGCAGTTCGAGCACCTTCTCCGGCGGTCGTCCGATCACTGCGCGTTCACCCGCGACGACGATGGGACGTTCGATCAGCACCGGGTGTGCGAGCATGGCGTCGAGCCAGTCGTCCTCGCTCATGGTCCGACCGGCATATTCGGTCTTGCAGATGTCTTCGCCACGGCGTACCAGCTCGGACGGCTGCATGCCGAGTTTGGCGAGCAGCGCGACGAGTTCGGCGCGCGTGGGCGGGGTGTCGAGATAGTGGATGATCTCGGGCGTGACGCCGGCCTCCTCGAGCAGCGCGAGCGTGCCGCGACTCTTGGAACAGCGGGGGTTGTGGTAGATGCGCATGGGTAAGTTGGCCGGCCGGACGAGCGTCAATCGCGCGCGTCCGGCCTGCGTTCCTGGAATCAGTCGTTACGGGCGGTCACTTCGACCAGGTGATAGCCGAACTGCGTCTTGACCGGGCCCTGGACTTCGTTGAGCGGGGCGGTGAACACGACTTCGTCGAACTCGCGCACCATCTGGCCGCGGCCGAAGCTGCCCAGTTCGCCACCGCGACGGCCCGAGGGGCACTTGGAGTGCTTCATCGCCAGCGCGACGAAGTCTTCGCCATTGGCAATGCTTTGCTTGAGGTCCAGGCATTCCTGTTCGGTGTCGACGAGGATGTGGCGGGCGCTTGCTTGGGTCATGGGACAACTCTCCGGGTGGTTATGCCGGCCTTGCCGGCGAGTGGAATCAGAATTCGATTTCGACTGCATGCGCAGCGCGCAGGGCTTTGTCTTTTGCAGCTTCGACCGTCTCATCGAGCGCGAGTGCCACGCCCATGCGTCGCCGCCCATGCACTGCGGGCTTGCCGAACAGGCGCAGCGCGGTGTCTGGATCGGCCAGCGCGGCCTCCAGATTGGCGAATCGGGTCTGCTCCGAATCGCCGTCGACCAGGATCACGGCGGACGCGGACGGGCCGTGAAGGCGAATCTTCGGAATTGGCAGCCCGAGAATGGCGCGTGCATGCAGCGCGAACTCGGACAGATCCTGCGAGATCAGCGTGACCAGCCCGGTGTCGTGCGGGCGCGGCGAGACTTCGCTGAACCACACCGCGTCGCCCTTGACGAACAGCTCGACGCCGAACAGGCCACGCCCGCCCAGTGCGTCGGTCACGGCCAGCGCGATGCGCTCGGATTCACGCAACGCGGCCTCGCTCATCGCCTGTGGCTGCCAGGATTCGCGATAGTCGCCGTCTTCCTGACGGTGGCCGACCGGCGCGCAAAAGCTCGTGCCATTGATGTGGCGCACGGTCAGCAGCGTGATCTCGTAGTCGAAATCGACAAAGCCTTCGACGATGACGCGACCCTTGCCCGCGCGACCGCCTTCCTGCGCGTGCTCCCACGCGCGGTGAACGTCATCGCTCGAGCGCAGCACGCTCTGACCCTTGCCGGATGAGCTCATCACCGGCTTGACCACGCACGGGAAGCCCACGGCATCGACCGCAGCGGCATAGTCATCGAAGGTTTCGGCAAAACGGTAGGGCGAAGTCGGCAGGCCGAGTTCTTCGGCTGCCAGCCGCCGGATGCCTTCGCGGTCCATCGTCAGTTGCGTGGCGCGCGCGGTGGGCACCACGGTATGGCCCTCGGCTTCCAGCTCCACCAGCGTCGCGGTGGCGATGGCCTCGATCTCGGGAACGATGTAATGCGGCTGCTCGCGCTCGACCACCGCGCGCAGTGCCGCGCCGTCGAGCATCGAGATCACGTGGCTGCGATGCGCCACCTGCATGGCCGGCGCGCTCTCGTAGCGATCGACGGCAATCACCTCGCAGCCCAGGCGCTGCAGTTCGATCGCGACTTCCTTGCCAAGCTCGCCCGCGCCGCACAGCAGCACGCGCGTGGCGGTCGGGGAGAGCGGGGTGCCGATTCGGGTCATGCGGTGTTCCGGTGAGTCGGTTCAGGCAACGGCGCGCGGCGGGTGCGTCATGTCGCCGCGGCCGGCGAGAAGCCCAGCCACGGAGATGTCTTCGTCGAGTTCATTCCAGTGCAATCCGCCGGGACTCAATTCGAATTTGGCGCGTTGGTCCGCAGAGGCATTCAGCAAGCGCGGAAACCATGCGAGCGGCACGCCGATCACGCGGCCATCGGCAATCGACACCCACATCCGGATGTCGTCGAAGGTTACGTGAGTCGGGTGCGCGTACATGTCGAGCTCAGCGCGTGATCGGCTTGTACCGTATGCGCCTGGGTTTGGCGCCTTCCTCGCCCAGACGCTTCTTCTTGTCGTCCTCGTATTCGCGGAAGTTGCCTTCGAAGAAGGTCCATTGCGATTCGCCTTCGGCGGCGAGGATGTGGGTGCAGATGCGATCCAGGAACCAGCGGTCGTGCGACACGATCAGCGCGCAGCCGGCGAATTCGAGCAGCGCGTCTTCGAGCGCGCGCAGCGTCTCCACGTCGAGGTCGTTGGAGGGCTCGTCGAGCAGCAGCACGTTGCCGCCGGAGATCAGCGTCTTGGCCAGATGCAGACGGCCACGCTCACCGCCGGAGAGGTTGCCGACGATCTTCTGCTGGTCGCCGCCCTTGAAGTTGAAGCGGCCGATGTAGGCGCGGCTGGGCATTTCGAACTTGCCCACGGTGAGCACGTCGGCGCCGTCGGCGATGGCCTCGAACACCGTCTTGTCGTCGGGCAGGCCTTCGCGCGACTGATCCACCGAGGCGATGTGTACCGTCGGGCCGATGTCGATGGTGCCGGAATCGGGCGTCTCCAGTCCGCGGATCATCTTGATCAGCGTGGATTTACCCGCGCCGTTCGGACCGATGATGCCGACGATGGCACCCGGCGGAATGCTGAACGACACGTCGTCCATCAGCCACTTGTCGCCGAAGGCCTTGCTGACGTTGTTGAACTCGATGACCTTGTCGCCCAGACGCTCGCCCAGCGGGATGAAGATTTCCTGCGTCTCGTTGCGGCGCTGGTACTCGACCGAGGACATCTCGTCGTAACGCGACAGGCGCGCCTTGCTCTTGGCCTGACGCGCCTTGGGGTTGGAGCGCACCCACTCCAGTTCCTGCTTCATCGCCTTCATGTGGGCGTCGACCTGCTTGTTCTCCTGCTCCAGGCGCGCTTCCTTCTGCTCCAGCCACGACGAATAGTTGCCCTTCCACGGGATGCCGTGGCCGCGGTCGAGTTCGAGAATCCATTCGGCGGCGTTGTCGAGGAAGTAGCGATCGTGGGTCACCGCCACGACGGTGCCGGGGAAGCGGGTCAGGAACTGCTCCAGCCACTCCACCGACTCGGCGTCGAGGTGGTTGGTGGGCTCGTCGAGCAGCAGCATGTCGGGTTTGGAGAGCAGGAGTTTACACAGCGCCACGCGGCGCTTCTCGCCACCGGAGAGGTTGCCGATCACCGCATCCCACGGCGGCAGACGCAGCGCGTCGGCGGCAATCTCCATCTGGTTCTCGGTGTCGGAGCCGGCCGCGGCGAGGATGTTCTCGTAGTGCGCCTGTTCCTCGGCGAGCTTGTCGAAGTCGGCATCCGGCTCGGCGTAGGCGGCGTAGATCTCCTCCAGCTTGCTCTGGGCTTCCATGACCTCGCCCATGCCGCCCTCGACTTCCTCGCGCACGGTCTTGGTCGGGTCCAGTTCCGGTTCCTGCGGCAGGTAGCCGATGCGCGTGCCGGCCAGGTGCTGCACCTCGCCGTCGTACTCCTTGTCCACACCGGCCATGATGCGCAGCACGGTGGACTTGCCCGAGCCGTTGAGGCCGAGCAGGCCGATCTTGGCGCCCGGGAAGAAGGAGAGGGAAATATCCTTGATGATCGTCCGCTTGGGCGGGACAACCTTGCTCACGCGGAGCATCGACATCACGTATTGGGCCATGGAAAACGCTCGATCCTGCGAAATGCTAAGGGGCGCAGTCTACCACCGCGCGCCCGGGGCCGCGCCGGGCCGCAGGCGAAAGGCAGGGCGCAACAACCGAAGTGCATTGCGTCGCATGGGCCACACATCCGGCGGATTACGCTGCGCTAATCCGCCCTACGATCTGCGCGATCAAGGCGCGCCTCAACTGCCGAAATCGCTCGCCGTGCCGCGCTGTTCGATGGCCTCGGCGATGCGGCCGATGCCCTGCAGATAGGCGGCCGTGCGGTAGCTCACTTCGTCCTTTGCGGCGCGATCCATCACGCGCTCGGCCTCGCGGGCGATGCGCTCGGCCATGCGGGCGTTGACGGTGTCTTCGTCCCATTGCTCGCCGATGCGGTTCTGCACCCATTCGAGGTGGCTGACGATGACGCCGCCGGTGTTGGCCAGCACGTCGGGGAGCACGGGGATGCCGCGGCTGGCGAGCACGTCGTCGGCCTCGCTGGTGACCGGCCCGTTGGCGATCTCCAGCACCAGGCCGGCCCGCACGTTGCCGGCGTTGTCGGCGTGGATCTGGTCTTCCAGCGCGGCCAGCACCAGCACGTCCGCGTCCAGCGCCAGCAACTCGTCCTGGCTCATGGCCGTGCTGCGGTCGCACTCGCACAGCACGGATTCCTCGCAATACACCATGCCCTTGAGTTCGCGCGACTCGTTCTTGTGGTGCCAGATCGGCTCCGGGCTCAGCCCCTCGGCATCAAAGATCGCACCCTTGGAATCCGACACCGCGACCACGCGGTAGCCCCGCTCGTGCGCAAGCCGCGCGAAGTGGTAGCCGGCGTTGCCGAAGCCCTGCACCGCCAACGTGGTGTCCTCGGGCTTGCGGTCGTGGCGCCTGGCCCACATGTCGAGCACCTGCAGCGCGCCGCGCCCGGTCGATTCCACGCGCCCCGGAGAGCCGCCCAGCGCCAGCGGCTTGCCGGTGATCACCGCCGGTTGCTGGCAACGCACGATGGCGTCGTACTCGTCGGCCATCCAGCCCATCACGGTCGGGTTGGTGTTCACGTCCGGCGCCGGAATGTCGCGGTCCGGCCCCACGATGTCTGCCACCGCGCGCATGTAGCCGCGCGACAGGCGTTCGAGTTCCAGCCGCGAGAGCTTCTTCGGATCCACCGCCACGCCGCCCTTGCCGCCGCCGAAGGGCAGGTCCACCACCGCGCACTTGATCGCCAT
Organism: Pseudazoarcus pumilus; assembly: GCF_002872475.1. Lineage (GTDB taxonomy): Bacteria > Pseudomonadota > Gammaproteobacteria > Burkholderiales > Rhodocyclaceae > Pseudazoarcus > Pseudazoarcus pumilus. The sequence continues at coordinate 1,698,164 of NZ_CP025682.1, read as the reverse complement.
CCAGAAGGCCAGCGTCGTGACTTCGTCGCGATTGACCGCCGGGTGAAAGCGTACGCCGCCCTTGGCCGGCCCGCGCATGGTGTCGTAGTGCACGCGCCAGCCGGTGAACACCTCCAGCCGGCCGTCGTCCATGCGCACCGGAATGCCCACCTGCAGCGCCAGTGCCGGCTGTGCGAGGCGGGCGCGGACGTCGTCGGCCACGTCCAGCCGGTCGAAGATGTCCTGCAGGCGCGACAGCGCGTCGTCGAGCAGGCTGCGTTCGTGGTCGTGATTGCCGCTCATCGTGTCCTCCGTGGTGGCGTCGCACAGTCCGACACTGCAGCTGTGCAAGGTTCCCGCAGCTTACGCGCGCGCAACGCAAGCCGCGAACGCGACTATCACGGCGAAGACCGTGCAAATGTCATGATCTGTGCGATTTGCATATTGCTTTGACATCGGGCTCGGGTAGCATCGGCCGCTGCATGCCATGTGCGATACGGCTTCGATGTCCGATGCCGCAAGCGAGGAGTGCGCATGACCGCCCATACCGCCCTGGTTCCGCCCACCAGTCCGCCGCTGCCGGCGGACTGGGCACGCATCGAGCAGACCGAAGCAGGTGTTCGGGTCGATGCCGTGGTGCTGCCCGACGATGCGGCCCAGGCGCGGGCGCTGCGCCGGCAGGGGACGTTCAATCCGCTGGCCTACGTCATCGCCCGCAGCGGGGTCGGCATCCGCGGGGCCGACCGCTATTGCGACACGTCGGATCGCGAGGAACTCGCGCTGGCGCTCGAAGCCGCGCGCGTCGTCGCAGGCCGGGTGCGCGCTCTGGCGAGCGCACGCGATGCGCGCGAGCGCGACGCCCTGCTGGCGCTGGGCTATCTGCACACGCGCGACACCGAACTGTCGCCCTGCGTGAATGCCGATGCGAGCGACTTCTTCGACTACCCCCAACTGGCCTTTCTGCCGCAGCCGCGCCAGACGCTGGAGCGCCTGGCCGCGGCACGGTTGCTCACGCGGCGCTTTCATGAGCGCACGCATGTATGCCGCGACTGCGGCTCGGCGCGCGTGCATGCCCGCGAGGTTTGCGCGCAGTGCCGCTCGGCCCATGTTTCGGACAAGCAGGTGATCCACCACTACCGCTGCGGTACGCAGCGCCCCAAGGCCGACTTCCTGCAGGGCACGACGCTGGTGTGCCCGAAGTGTGACCGCGAACTGCGTCATTTCGGCGTCGATTACGACGCGCCGGGCGTCATCGTGCAGTGCGATGCCTGCGGCGAGGTCGCCACCGAACCGGCGGTGGAACTGCTGTGCGGCGACTGTGGCGGGCGTACCGGGGCCGACACCGCCGATCACGTCGATTGGCACGCCTACACGCTGACCGAGGCCGGCCGCGTGGCCTGCGTGACCGGCCGCATGCCGGCCGAGCGCCTGCAGGATCGGCTGATGGCGTTCGACACCTGGCGTTCGCCCGAGAGCTTCGCCGTGGTGACCGACTACTGCGTGAAGCTGGGCGAACGCTACGCGCGGCACTTCGTCGTGATGGCGCTGCGCATTGCCGACGACCAGGCGCTGTACGACAAGCTCGGCCCGCAGGCCCTGCACAAGTACTACGACCTCGTCGTCGATCTGCTCGCGCAGCTGCTGCGCAAGACCGATTCGGTGTCGATGATCGACGACGAGATCCTGCTGTGCCTGCCGGAGACCGACCCGGCGAGCTTCGCCGCCATCGAGGCGCGCATCCGCGGCCAGATGTCGCAAGTGCTGGGCATCGGCGAGTACATCGAGGCGCGCCTGCTCGACGCTGAGCAGATCGCGGCCTTCCTCGCCCGGATGAATGCCGATGCTTGACGTGCTCGAAGCCTACTGGCGCCAGCTCACGCCCGCCAACGTGTTCGTCATCTACTGGTTCTACTTCCTGTTCGAATTTCCGCGCTTCGTTCTGTCGTCGTTCGCGGTGGCGATCAACGCGTTGTTCCACCGGCCCCGGCTGGCGCCGCCGGAACTGCGCGTGAGCGTGCTGCTGGTGGGCATGAACGATGTCGCGGGCCTGCGCAACACGCTCGGTTCGCTGCTCGAGCAGACGCATCGCCGGCTCGAGATCGTCGTCGTGCAGGACGGCGCGGGGCGCGAGATGTACGCATACGGCAAGGCCGCCGAGCGCCGTGGCGAGATCGCGCGCTATCTGGGCACCGACGTGCGCAGCGGCAAGGCCGCGGCGCTGAACCTGGGCCTGCGCTACTGCAGCAGCGAATACCTCGTGGTGGCCGACATCGACACCTCGTTCGACCGTGACGCGGTGCAGGTCATCGTCGGCGAACTGCTGCGCGCGCCCGCCATCGGCGCGGTGTCGGGCGAACTGGGCGTGCGCAACGACCACCACGGCATCTGGCCCGCGCTGCAGTCCATCGAGTATCTGTCCAACATCACCATCGGTCGCCAGTTCCAGTCGATGATGGGCATTCTGGTGATCGTCTCGGGCGCCTTCGGGGCGTTTCGCCGCAGCGCCATCGAGGCCGTGGGCGGCTGGGATGTGGGCCCGGGCGACGATTCCAACCTCACCACCAAGCTGCGCCTGGCCGGCTGGCGCATCCGCTTCACGCCGCACGCGCGCGCACTCACCGACGTGCCCGAAACCATGGGCGCGCTGTGGCGCCAGCGCCTGCGCTGGAACCGCAGCCTGATCCGCAACCGTTGGCGCAAGTTCCGTCAGGTCTTCAACCCCTTCCAGCGCCGCTTCTCGCTGCTCGAGATGCTCGCCGCGCTCAACCAGATCTGGTTCAACCTCGTCCAGACCTTCGCCTACGTGGCCTACGTGATCTACGCCGTCCTCACCTTCGGCTGGTGGGCCATCGTCGTGCTCGCCACGCTGCACCTGATGATGTTCGTGTTCGAAGCCCTCAACCTGCTGCAGGGCGTGCTGCTGCATCCGCGCCCCGGACGCTGGGGCCTGTTCGCCTACCTGCCGGCGGCCAATGTGTACGACGCGCTGTTCATGCGCGCCAACCGCCTGCACGCCTATCTGAGCGAACTGCTGTTCCGCGCCTCCTACCGCGACAGCTTCTACCCGGGCAAGGTACATCGTGCCCAGGAGCAGTTCTGAGCATGCGCGCGCTCAAGTCCAAACGCCGTCTCGACACCCTCGTCAGCGAGGCGCGGCTGCGCCGATCGGGGCGCATCGGCAAGGTGTTCTATTTCTCGGTGGTGCTGGCCGTGTGCTTCTACCTGCTGCACGTGCTGGCCGCCAACCGGCTCTATCTGCAGGCGCCGGGCAGCGTGACCAAGGACAACGTGGTACTCGCGCCCGACTACAACGGCATGGTGGTGGACGTGCTGGTCGAGGACGGCCAGACGGTGCATGCAGACATGGCCGTGGCGCAGCTGCGCAGCATCGACGTGCTCGCCGATGTCGCCGACCTGGTCATCGACGTCAACCGGCTGTCCGGCGATCTGGCCACCCGGCGCAGCCGTCTGAACGTGCTCGACACGCTGATTCCCACGGCCCGCGTGCGCGTGGCCACGCTGCGCGACTCGCTGGTGGATTCGAAGAAACTGCTGCAGCAGGGCTATTCGACCCGCAAGCGGCTCGAGGACCTGGAGGAGAAGTACTACGAGGCCGAGCGCGAACTGTCTCAGCTACAGGCCGAGCGCGGCACGCTCGCCGAGGAGATCGCGCGCGGCGAGCAGAACTACGCGGTGGCGGGCGCCTCGCTGGCCCAGTTGCGCAGCCACTATGCCGAAGGCCTGATCCGCGCGTCCATCGGCGGCACGGTGTCGGAGCTGGACATCCACCCGGGGCAGATCGTGCCGCGCGGCACGCCGCTGATGCGCATTCTCAGCGGCCCGGCCTACGTCGTCGGTTTCATGGAGCCGGGCCGGCTGTTCCGCGCCGAGGTCGGCGACGAGGTCTTCGTGCGCGTGGGCCTGACGCAGGTGCGCGGCGAGATCGTCGAGATCCTCGGCATCGCGCCGGCGATTCCGTCGGAATTCCAGATCAGCTTCGACAGCACGCAGCGCATGCAGCAGTTCCGCGTGCGCGTCGATGACGGCCTGCCGGCCGAAATGCCGCTGTTCACGACGGTCAAGGTCACCGGCACCTGGAACGTGGTCTCACGCGTCGTCGCGCTGCTCCAGGCGCTGCGTGCGCCAGACGAAACGGGTCGCTGAGCGGATGCCCGTCTCAGGCGGCGAACTGCAGCCGCGCCAGATGCGCATACAGCCCGTCCTCATCGACGAGGCTCGCATGCGTGCCCGTCTCGATGATGCGCCCGGCCTCCATCACCACGATGCGGTCGGCGCGCTGCACGGTGGCCAGTCGATGGGCGATGACCAGCGTCGTGCGGTTCTCCATCAGTCGCTCCAGCGCCGCCTGCACCATGCGCTCGCTCTCGGCATCCAGCGCGGATGTGGCCTCGTCCAGCAGCAGCACCGGCCGGTCGGCCAGAATCGCGCGGGCAATGGCGATGCGCTGGCGCTGTCCGCCGGAGAGCTTCACGCCGCGCTCGCCCAGATCCGTCTCATACCCTTGCGGCAGCGCGCGCACGAAGTCGTCCGCCCAGGCCGCCGCGCAGGCCGCGCGCACTTCGTCCAGGCTCGCCTCGGGCCGCGCGTAGCGCACGTTGTCGATGACGCTGGCGGCGAAGATCACCGGCTCCTGCGGCACCAGCGCGATGTGGCCGCGCACCGCGCGCGGGTCGGCGCGCGACAACTCCACCCCATCGAGCCGCACCGCGCCTGCGGACGGGTCGTAGAAGCGCAGCAGCAACTGGAACACCGTGGTCTTGCCCGCGCCGGATGGCCCCACCAGCGCCACCGTCTCGCCCGGCGCCACGTTCAGCGAAAAGCCGCCCAGCGCCGCCGTATCCGGCCGGGTGGGGTAGTGGAAGCGCACGTCGTCGAATACGATCTCGCCGCGCGCCGGCTCGGGCAGCGGCTGCGGGTCGGCCGGCGGGGCGATGGCCGGCTGAGCGGCGAGAATCTCCATCAGCCGCTCGGTCGCGCCGCCCGCGCGCTGCAGCTCGCCCCACACCTCGGACAGCGCCGCCACGCTACCGGCGACAATCGCCGCATAGAACACGAAGGCGGAAAGCTGCCCGGCCGTGATGGCGCCATCCAGCACGTCGTGCCCGCCGATCCACAGAATGAAGGCGATGGCGCCGAACACCAGCAGGATCACCGCCGCCACCAGCGCCGCCCGCGTGCGGATGCGCGAGCGCGCCGTGTCGAAGCTGCGCGCCACGCGCGCGCCGAAGTCCGCCCGGTCCGCATCCTCGTGGCCATAGGCCTGCACCACGCGGATTTCGTGAATGGTCTCGTCGATGCGGTTGCCCAGGTCCGCGATGCGATCCTGCGACTCGCGCGCCAGTCGCCGCACACGCCGCCCGTAGATCAGGATGGGCGCGATCACCAGCGGCACGCCGATCATCGTCAGCAGCGTGAGCTTGAGACTGGTCGCGAACATCATCGCCAGCCCGCCGAACAGCAGCAGCACGTTGCGCAGCGCAATCGACAGCGTCGACCCCACCACGCTCTCGATCTGCGCCGTATCCGCCGTGATGCGCGAAATCACCTCGCCCGTGCGATTGGCCTCGAACCACGACGGCGGCAACGTCAGCAGATGGTCGAACACCCGACCCCGCAGATCCGCCGTGATGCGCTCGCCCAGCCACGACACGTTGTAGAAGCGCGCATAGGTCGCCGCCGCCAGCAGCGCGATCACCCCGAACATGATCGCCAGCGTCCGGTCCAGCCACGCCGGATCTCCCGCCGAAAACCCCTGATCGATCACCGCCCGCAAACCCTGACCCACAGCCAGCAGCGCTCCCGCGGCAATGATCAATGCGACGCCGGCGGCCGCGACGCGGCTGCGGTAGGGGCGAAGCATGGCGAGGAAATCGGAGATGGAAGCGGCGGGGCGGGGCATGGGGAATCCGGTTGGTGCAGCGGGGATTGTACGACCGGGGTGGGGCGGAGATGTTGTGCTTCAGCGGTTCGGGTTTGCCGGTGTCCGTCGCGGGGTCGTCGCAGCGAATGAGTTCCCTCATGATCTTGCGCGTGGCCTCGTGCAGCTTGCGGTCCTGTCGGCGAGTCGTCGTCGCCAAGGTCGTACGACCTGCCAAGCGCGCAGGGGCGGACGGGGATCTACAAACGAAAGGCCTGGCTCCTGACTGCTGGTTCGAGTGATAACCGCAGTTGACAGCTCCAGAGCTGATAACTAGAGTTGGCACATGGTCGAGGTCATCAAGAGTACGGCCTTCGAAGAATGGTTCGCGCAATTGCGTGACCGTCACGCGCGTATGCGCATCGTTGCGCGTATCCGACGCTTGAGTCTGGGGAATCCGGGCGATGTGAAGCCGGTGGGCGAGGGCGTTTCGGAGATGCGCATCGATCATGGTCCCGGCTACCGGGTATATTTTCTGCGGCGAGGTCCGCTGGTGGTGGTTCTTCTTTGCGGTGGTGACAAGCGCACGCAAGGGCGGGACATCGCCGACGCCAAGGCCATTGCCGCGCAATGGAAGGACTGAACCATGAACGAGACCGCCGAGACCTTCAGCCGCTGGGACGCCGCGGATTATCTGCGCACCGAAGAAGACATGCGCCTGTACCTGGAAGCGTGTCTGGATGACGGCGATCCGGCGCTGATCGCGGCTGCGCTGGGGGACATCGCCCGCGCACGCAACATGAGCGAACTGGCGCGCCAGACGGGGCTCTCGCGAGAAGGGCTTTACAAGGCGCTTTCGGGCGACGGAAACCCGACGTTCGCGACCATCATGAAAGTCGCCAGAGCGCTGGGGTTGCGGTTGCGGTTGGAGCCGATACGTTCCTGACCGGAAGCGAGCAGGACCATCGGTGGCCGCGAGCGCTGGGACAGTCGTGAGAATCGCCGGCATGCCTGCCCGCAACCTACTCGTCGCGATCGTGACAACGCTCGCACTTGCCGCCTGCGGCACGGACCGCACTACGGCGGAAGACGTCAGCCTGGCCGAGCTGGCCGCCAGGCCTCAAGCCTACGACGACCGTACGGTACGCACCCGCGGTATCGTGCGCGGTTTCGACGACCCGCGTCACTACTGGCTGGAAGACCCGCAGATCAATCGGGTCGGGCTGGAGCCGATGAATGTGATCGCACCGCATCTGGATCGGGAGGTGACGATCGTCGGACGCTTCAGCTTCAGTCGTGATCGTGGGCGGCGGATCCGGATCGACGGTATCGAGGCTTACGACGCGGCGCGTTGAGATGGGTGCTCGAGCCGCGAATGTATCCACGCCGGGGAGGGCGGTGGATTCCATCACATTCGGCGCAATGCGCTTCGCTCATTGCGCGCTACATGATGTTCCTTTCGGTGGTGCTCAGTCCGCCCCGACGATATCGACCACCAGCGCCCTGACCGCGTCACCCGAGACGTTCTCCCACCAGTGCGCCACGCCGCCTTTCTCGATGGCGATGTCGCCCGCGTTGCGCACGATGGGGCCGGGCGCGTCGTTGCGGTGCTCGACGATGCTGCCGTCGAGGATCATCGCGTAGCCGGGGCGCTGCTCGTGGGCGTGGATGGCGATGACGCCGCCGGGGGCGATGGTGAAGACGCGCGCGCGCATCTGTCGGCCCTGCATGGCAGGGAATTCCGCGCTCAGGTGGATGATGCCGAGTTCCTCGACGGAGACCACGCCGCGGGTCTGCGTGGGGCCGGTGAGGCCGTCGATGGTCTGCGTGTTTGGCGCGCTCGCGTCGGCCAGGGGTGGGGCGGCGTGATTGGCGGCGAGCGGCTCATGGACGGGGTGTGAGATCGCCGGGCCGGTCGCGAGCAGGGCGGCGAGGACGAGCAGCACGCCAACGAAGGCGGACTTGCGGGACGGCTTCATGGGCGCGGCTCCTGTCGGGCGTGGCGGATTTTGGCGCGATTGTTGCACATGCTGCAGTGAGGCGTCCGAATTCGGGTATTGAGAAATCAGATCGATCGGGATATCGTAATACCGCATCCACATCGACAGGCCTTGCCATGACTGCGGTCACCGTTTCGCCGAAATTCCAGATCGTCATTCCGAAGGAGATCCGGGACAGCCTCGGCATCGTTTCCGGGCAGAAGGTGCAGGTCGTGGCCTATCGGGGGCGCATCGAACTCGTTCCGCTCAAGGCGATGGAGGAGATGAGGGGGTACCTCGCCGGGATCGACACCACGGTTGCCCGGGAAGACGACCGGACATGAACGTCGTCGATTCGTCGGCCTGGCTGTCTTACTTCGCGGGCGATGGCAACGCGGCGGTGTTCGCGGCGCCGATCGAAGACATTGCGCAGTTGCTGGTGCCGAGCATCGTCGTGACGGAGGTGTTCAGGAACGTGCTGCGCCAGCGCGGCGAAGAGGCCGCCCTGGTCGTGACGGCGCACATGAAACAGGGGAAGGTCATGGCGCTCGATGCGGATATGGCGATGGACGCCGCGAAGTTCGGCGTCGATCACCGGTTGCCGCTGGCCGACAGCATCATCTTCGCCACGGCAAACAAGTACGATGCCGTGCTGTGGACGCAGGATGCCGATTTCGACGGTCTGCCGAACGTCCGATACTTTTCGAAGAGCGCCACATGACCCCACACCGAAACCTGCTCGACGCCGTTCCTCTGCATCGCGGGCGCGAACACGCGCTGCCGGCGCCACGGTTGCACGGATAGTTCCCGCATCATGCCCGTCGACTTCGAAGCGATCTATCCCAAAATCGTCAACCTGATGCTGGACACGATCTTTCTTGTCGATCGGGACGACCGGATCGTGTTCGTGAGCGACGCCTGCGAGGCGTTGCTCGGCTACCGTGCGGACGAGCTGGTCGGTACCTTGATCACCCGCTACATGCATCCGGACGACCTGGCCGCCACGCGGGCCTCGATTGTCCGGGTCATGAGCGGCAAGCCCCATCTCGATTTTCGCAATCGCTACGTCCGCAAGGATGGCAGCGTCGTATACATCCTGTGGTCAGCGCGCTGGTCCGAGGAGGAGGGGGTGCGCATCGGGGTGGCGCGCGACGTGACCGCGCTCACGCAGGCCGAGACGGAGTTGCGCTTTCTCGCGCATCACGATCCGCTGACCGGACTGACCAACCGCTCGCTGTTGAATGATCGGCTGGACTCGGCCTTGCGATCGGCGCGCCGCCGCCGAAGCGGTGTGGCCCTGCTGTTTCTGGATGTCAATGATTTCAAGGAGATCAATGACATCCATGGGCATGCGGCGGGCGATCGCGTGCTGTGTGCGATCGCGCGAAGACTGGAGGGCTGCGTACGCGAGACCGACACGGTGGCGCGGATGGGCGGCGATGAATTCACGATTCTGCTGACGGACATCGAGTCGGCCGACGCCGTGTCCGAGAAGGTGGAACGGATCCTCGCAGTGATGGCCGAGCCGCTGGGCGAGGAATTCGGCGCCATCCGGATGCCGTCCTGCAGCATCGGCGTGGCCTGCTATCCCGAGGACGGCGAGGACGCCGATACGCTGATGAGCCATGCGGATACCGAAATGTACCGGTTGAAGCGGCGCTTTTCGGCGGCGGGCGACTAGGGCCTGTTCACACGCGCCGCCGGCGCTGCGCCTCGACGACGAACCCCGCGGTTTGCGAAGGTGCCGGTTGGGCGCGCACCATGTGCTTGTGTGCAATTTCGGGAGCACCGCTCGATGCGTGTATTCGCCAATCCGGTGGGAGCCGGTTCGCTGTGGTTCGACAACCTCGCCACGGCCGACGGCACGCCCGTCGCCTATGACCCGCAGGCGCGGGCCTTTGTGCCGATGCCGCCGTTCTGCGCCAACCGCGAGCGCATCGGCTGCAACTGGATCGCGCCGCAGTCCGGCGCGTTCTGCCGGTCCTGCGCGATGACGGCGCTGGCACCCGATCCCGACATCCCCGATGCCATGCCCAACTGGGCCAAGGCCGAGGCGGCCAAGCGCTGGATGCTGGACAACCTGGGGCGCTGGCACTGGTTCCGGCCCGAGGATCCGGGCGCGCGACCGGTGTTCCACATGCTCGCCGAGGGGTCTTACCCCGTGCCAATGGGCCACTCGCAAGGCGTGGTCACGATCAGTGTGGCGGAGGCCGATCCGGTACTCGTGACGATGCGCCGCGAGGCGCTGTTCGAGCCCTACCGGACGATGATCGGGCACATGCGCCACGAGATCGCCCACATGCTGTGGTGGCGGCTGAGCCTGCGCGAGGACTTCCTCGACGCCTTCCGCACCCTGTTCGGCGACGAGCGCATCGACTATGGCGCGGCGCTGCAGTACCACTACGACAACGGCCCGCCGGCCGAATGGCGGCAGTACTACCTGACCAGCTACGCCTCGGCGCATCCGCACGAGGACTGGGCCGAGACCGCCGCGCACCTGCTGCACCTGACCGACATCGCCGACAGCTTCGTGGCCGCCGGGATGTCCTCGCCGCAGATCGACCAGCGCGGCTGGGATGCCTACGCCGAGCCGGATGCGGGCCGGCTGATCCGCGTCGCCTCGGAGCTTACGGTGGGCGTCAATCACGTCAATCGCTCGATGGGCCTGCCGGATCTCTACCCCTTCGTGCTGTCGGACTTCGCCCGCCACAAGCTCGCCTTCGTGCATGACTGGCTGCGACGCGGGGCGCAGGGGCTTTGACTGCCGCTTGCGGGGCAGGGCAGCACTGCGGCGCGTGCGAGCGTCGCGACGCGATATAGTCGGGCATTACCGCTCGCAACGACCTTTTCATGGCCAATCTCCCGCTCACGGCACTGACCACGCTGTTCATCGTCCTGCTGCTGTTCGGCGTCGCCGCCGCGGTGGGCGTGGCGCGCAAGCGGCACGACATCCGCGCGCCGGCGATGACCGGACACCCGGAGTTCGAGCGCGCCTGCCGCGTGCAGACGAACACCATCGAATGGACGCTGATGGTGCTGCCGTGTCTGTGGATCGCGGCGGCCTTTGTCGGCGATGGAATCGCAGCGGTTTGCGGCTCGGTGTGGATCGGCGCGCGGGTGTGGTACGCGGTGGCCTACCGGCGCGACCCGGACTCGCGCGGCACACCCTTTCTGTTGGCGGCGCTGGCTTTTGGCGCGCTGGGGCTGATCGCAGGTTTCGGCGTGATGCGCGCGCTGCTCGGGGGCTGAGGTGGCGCGGCTGGTGCATCTGGCGATTGCGGCAGGCATCTATCTGATCGCGGGGCCGTGGCTGGAGTCCGCTCTGGGGCCGGCGGGAGCGGGGCTGGCGATCATGGCGACGATCGCCTGGCTGTGGGTCAGCGAGGCGCTGCATGTGAGCGTCACGGCGCTGCTGGTGCCGCTGCTGGCGACGGTCAGCGGGGTGCTGGCTTTCGATCAGGCGCTGCTGCAGTTTGCCGATCCGGTAATCTTCCTGTTCCTGGGCGGATTCGCGATCGCCGCCGGCCTGCAACAGCAGGGGCTGGATCGCTGGATGGCCGCATGGGTGGTGGCGAAGGCGGGCAACCGGCTGGACCGCGCGGCGCGCTACCTGTTCTGGGCCACCGCGGTGCTGTCGATGTGGATCAGCAACACCGCGACCGCCGCGATGATGCTGCCGCTGGCGCTCGGTCTCCTCGCGCCGCTGCAGGGCCGGGAATACCGCTCGACGTGGATCTACGTACTGCTGGGCGTGGCATTTGCAGCCAATATCGGCGGCATCGGCACGCTGGTGGGCAGCCCGCCCAACGCCATCGCCGCGTCGAACGTCGGCATCTCGTTCGCGCAGTGGATGAGCTGGGGCGTGCCGCTCGTGATCGTGATGCTGCCCGCCATGGAGTTCGCGCTGCGCGCCTGCCTGCGCCCGCGTTTCGACGTGGCGGTGCAGCCGCCGAAAGCCGATCTGGTGTGGACGCGCAAGCACTGGACGATGCTCGGCGTGTTCGGCCTGGCCGTGACGCTGTGGGTGCTGGGCGGGCCGATTTCGGGCGCGATTGGCGTGACGCGCGGCTACGAAGGCTTCGTCGCGCTGCTGGCGCTGGTGCTGCTGCATGCGCTGCGGCTCGCGACGTGGAAGAACATCGAGAAGGGCGCGGACTGGGGCGTGTTGCTGCTGTTCGGCGGTGGGCTGACGCTCAGCCGCGTGATTGCCGACAGCGGGGCGGCGGCGTGGCTCGCGGCGCAACTTGGCGGCGCAGTCGAGACCATGCCGGTGTTCGTGGTACTGGCGTTGATGATGCTCTTCGCGCTGATCCTCACCGAAGTCACCAGCAACACGGCCAGCGCGGCGCTGCTGATTCCGCTGTTCATCGGCCTGGCGCCGCAGATCGACGGCGCGGCCATCGCAGTGGTGGTGGCCGTGGCCACGTCCTGCGCCTTTCTGCTGCCGGTGGCGACGCCGCCCAACGCCATCGTGTTCGGCAGCGGCCACGTGCCGCAGCGACGCATGATCGTCGGTGGCATCTGGGTCAGCGTGGCGGTGATGCCGGCGCTGCTGGTGCTGGCCGCGCTGCTCGCCTAATCGGGAAGGCGCAGCGCGACAGGTTCGGCCGGGTCGCCGTGCGGCACCACGCCGAGCAGCGGGGCACGGATGCGCGCTTCGAGCGTGGCGAGGTTCTCGTCGAAGCGCGCCATGTACGGCTCGACGCGGTTGGCGACCCAGCCGGCGAAATGCAGGCCGCGCGTGGCGATGGCCTCGCAGGTGAGCAGAGCGTGATTGATGCAGCCCAGGCGCATGCCCACGACGAGGATCACCGGAAGATCCAGGTGTCGCGCCAGATCGGCGAAGTCGCGTGCCTCGTCGAGCGGCACGAGCAGGCCGCCGGCGCCTTCGACCAGCACCACGTCGGCGCGCGCGCGCAGCGCATCGAGCCTGTGCGCGATGCGCGCGAAATCGAAAGTCACGCCTTCGTCGTGGGCGACGATGTGCGGCGCGATCGCCGACCGCAGGCAGTAGGGCGTGACCTCGGCCGGCTCCAGCGGCTCGCTGCCGGCCGCGATCAGGCGGGCGGTGTCTTCATTGAGGCGCTGGCCGTCGATCTCGTCGGCGCCGGCGGCGACCGGCTTCATCGCGAAGGCGGTGAGCCCGGCGCGGCGGGCGGCGTGCAGCAGCGCGCAGGCGACATGGGTCTTGCCGATTTCGGTGTCGGTCCCGGTGATGAACCAGGCGCGGGCAGTCGTGTTCATGGCGATGGTCGCTTTCGTCAAGGTCTGGCCAGCGCGAACAGCAGCACGTCGTAGGTCGCGGGCAGCATGCCGTCAGGGCGCCGGTGGCCTTCGTAGGCAGTCTCCAGCGTACGCCACTGCGCGCGCGTGAGCGCACGGCGCGCTCGGGTGTCGATACGGTTCGCGCCGATGCCCTTGAGGTGGCGCACGATGCCACGCAGGTCCGGTGCGAGCACCGGGATGGTTTCGCGCGAATGGTAGTCCACGCGAAAACCCGCTTCGCGCGCCGCATCCAGCCAATCCTGGGGCTGCAGGAAGCGCAGCACGTGCTCGTCGTCGTCGACCGCGACGAAGGCCTCGCGCAGTTCGTACAGCGTACGCGGCGCGAGTGTGGCGATCCAGGCCTTGCCCCCGGGGGTGAGCACGCGCGCGAACTCGCGCAGCGCACGGTCCGCGTCACACCACTGCAGCGACAGGCTGGACCACAGTACGTCGATGGCGCCGGCCGGAAACGGCAGCTCCTCCAGATCGGCGCACACGCGCAGCGCCGACGGTTCGGCGACCGGGACGCGCGCGAGCATGGACGGGGCGAAATCCAGCGCAATGCGCAAAGCGGCCGGATGGCGTCGTCCCAGCAGCGTCAGCGCGAAGCCGGTGCCGCAGCCGGCGTCGAGCACGCGCAGCGCGGGCGAGGCCGGCGGATGGGCGTCGGCCAACGTGAGCAGTCGCGTACACACCTCGCGCTGCACGCCGGCGGCAGCGTCATAGCCGGGGGCGGCGCGGTCGAAGGCATCACGCACCGCGCGGCGGTGGGATTCGCGCTCAGTCATCGGAGAAGGCACCGGCCATCGCGCGTGCGCACTCTTCGGGACGGGACACGAAGGGCGCGTGGCCGCAGTCGTCGAGCACCGTCAGGCGTGCGTCGGGCAGGGTGCGGGCCAGCCATTCGGCCGCACCCAGCGGCATCAGCGCGTCGTCACGGCTGTGGATCAGCGTGGTGGGCACCTCGATGCCGGCGATCGCTTCGCGCAGGTCGGTGTTGGCGAGGATGGCGAGTCCGTCGGCCAGTGTGGCGGCATCGGTTTCGTCCGGCGCGACGACGGCACGTCCCAGCGAATGCACGACGCCGCGCCGACGGCTCTCGCCCATGGCCTGCAGCGCGAGGAAACGGCGCAGCGTGGCCTCGGCGTCCGCGGCGAAGCCGGCGATGAAGCCGTTGACGGTAGCCGGATCCAGCCCGTGCGCCCAGGCGGGCTCATTCAGGGTTTCGGGAAGCGAGACGAAACGCGGCGTGGCGCCGAACAACACCAGGCTGCGCACCCGTTGCGGGTGACGGCGCGCGATGTCGAGCGCGATCATCGCGCCCAGCGACCAGCCGCCGAGCACGCAGGCATCGGGCAACTCCGCGAGCAGCACGTCGGCCCACGCGGCCAGTTCCGGGCCGGGCGAGGCGGGCGAACCGTGGCCGGGCAGGGCGGGCGTAGCGGCGATGCGCGGCGACAGGCAGATGCGCAGGCCGTTCCAGATGCGCGGCGTCATGCCCCAGCCGTGCAGCAGGACCAGCGGGGTGTCGGCCATCAGAACTCCTCGAGCGCGTTGAGCAGGTCGGCAAGGCGCAACACGTCCTCGACCTCGTGACGTGCGGACAACGACACGCGCAGCCGCGCCGTGCCGGGTGGCACGGTTGGCGGACGGATGGCCGGTACCAGTACGCCGGCGTCGCGCAGCGCGTCCGACACGCGCAGGGCTTCGGCGTTGTCACCGATGAGCACCGGCTGGATGGCCGTGCGCGAGGGCAGCAACTGCCAGCGCCGGAGTTTGAGCGAGCCGCGGAAGTTGTCGACCATGGTGTGCAGGCGTTCGCGCCGGAAGTCGCCGCGCTCGATCAGGTCGATGCTGGCCAGCAGCGCCTCGGCCAGGATCGGTGGCGATGCCGTCGTGAAGATGCCGGTGCGTGCCTTCTGCAGCAGCCATTCGATCACGTCGGCGTGACCCGCTGCGAAGGCGCCGGACACCCCGGCGGCCTTCCCCAGGGTGCCGATGAGCACGATGCGCCACGAATCCAGGCCGGCCTCGGCGAGCGTGCCACGGCCCTGCGGGCCGAGCACGCCGAAGCCGTGGGCGTCGTCGACCAGCAGCCAGGCGTCGTGCTGTTCGGCCAGCGCCAGCAGTTCGGCCAGCGGAGCGATGTCGCCATCCATGCTGAACACCGCGTCCGTGACGATCAGCTTGTTGCTTGCGGACGATTCTTCCAGCGCCCTGGCTAGGGCGGCGACGTCGTTGTGGGCGTAGCGCACCAGGTTGGCGCGCGAGAGCAGCGCGCCGTCGACCAGCGAGGCGTGGATCAGCCGGTCCGCGAAGATCGCGTCACCGCGCCCGATCAGTGCCGGGATCACGCCGACGTTGGCCATGTAGCCGGTGGTGAAGTACAGCGCACGTTCGCAGCCGGTGAATGCCGCCAGGCGCGCTTCGAGGCGCTCGTGCACATCGTAGTGGCCGCTGACCAGATGCGAGGCGCCGGCGCCGACGCCATATCGCACGACGCTCTCGATCAGCGCCTTGGCCACCGTCGGGTCGGCCGCCAGTCCGAGGTAGTCGTTGCTGCAGAAGGACAGCAGTTCGCGGCCGTCGACGCGCATCTTCGCGTCGCACGGAATCTGGTTGGCGCGGCGCACGCGCCGCAGGTGCTGCGCATCGAGTGCGCTCAATTGCCCGCGCAGGTCATCGAGCAGGCTCATGCCTTCTCCAGTGCGGCCAGTGCGCCATCGGCCAGTTGCGTGAGCTGGTCGGCGTCGACCACATAGGGCGGCATGAAATACACGGTGTTGCCGATGGGGCGCAGCAGCACGCCATGCTCCATGCCGGCGGCGAAGAAGCGGCGCGGGAAATCCGGCTGTGTGTAGGGCACGTCGAAGGCCGCGATCATGCCGCGCCGACGCAGGTGACGCGCCCGCGCATGCGCGCCGAAGCGCTCGTCGAGCAGGCGGCCGAGCAGGGCCGAGCGGGCGCGGTTGGTCTTGAGCACGTCGTCTTCGGCGAAGATGTCCAGCGTGGCAAGCGCCGCACGGCAGGCCAGCGGATTGCCGGTGTACGAGTGCGAGTGCAGGAAGGCGCGACTGGCCGTGTCGGCGTAGAAGGCCTGGTACAGGGTGTCGGTGGACAGCACCAGCGACAGCGGCAGATAACCGCCAGAGATGCCCTTGGACAGGCACAGCAGATCGGGCCAGATGCCGGCCTGCTCGCAGGCGAAGAAGGTGCCGGTACGTCCGCAGCCCACGGCGATCTCGTCGGCCACGAGCAGCACTTCATAGCGATCACACAGCGCGCGCGCCAGGCGCAGGTATTCGGGGTCGTACATCACCATGCCGCTCGCACCCTGCACCAGCGGCTCGACGATGAGCGCGGCGGTGGTGGCGTGGTGCTGTTCCAGGTGCGCCTCCAGCGCCGCGGCCGCGCGACGTGCGACATCCGTGGCCGATTCGCCCTCGCTCGCGCTGCGTGCATCCGGGCACGGCACGGTGTGGCCGGCGCGCACCAGCGGTGCGTAGGCGTCGCGGAAGATCGCCACGTCGGTCACGGCCAGTGCGCCCACCGTCTCGCCGTGATAGCTGCCGGCGAGGCTGACGAAGCCGGTCTTGTCGGCGCGCCCCAGGTTGCGCCAGTAATGCGCGGCCATCTTCAGCGCGATCTCGGTGGCCGATGCGCCGTCCGAAGCGTAGAAGGCGTGACCCAGGCGGTGGCCGGTGAGCGCGGCCAGGCGCTCGGACAGTTCGACCACCGGCTCGTGCGTGAAGCCGGCGAGCATCGCGTGTTCCAGAGTGTCGAGCTGTTCGCGCAATGCCGCGTTGATGCGCGGGTTGCAGTGGCCGAACAGATTCACCCACCACGAACTGATGCCGTCGAGCAGACGCCGGCCGTCGGCGTCGATCAGCCACGGCCCCTCGCCGCGCACGATGGGCACGAGCGGAAACTGCTCGTGCTCCTTCATCTGGGTGCACGGATGCCACACGCTGGCGAGCGAACGGTCGAGCAGGAACGGGGCGGGCATGGCGGTCCGGTGGGCTGCGGCGAAATCTCAGGATGTTCCGGCAAGCCGCTGGGGGTGTCAAACCGCGGGGCACGGGCGCTGCACCCCGGTGCATGCCCGCGGTCTTGCAGGACGCGGCACCCGCGCCGCTTTGCTAATATTCGGTGCCCACACAATCGACTCGACCGCGCCCATGATCTTCGTCCTCTCGCCCGCCAAGGCTCTCGACTACGAGACCCCTCCCGCCGTTGCCGATTACACGCAGCCGGATCATCTGGACGCTTCGGCCGAACTCATCGACGTGCTGCGCAGGCTCTCGCCGGCCGAGGTGGCGAAGCTGATGGGGCTGTCCGACAAGCTCGCCGCACTCAACGTCGCGCGCTACCAGGAGTGGTCGCGCCCGTTCTCGCCGGACAACGCCAAGCAGGCCGTGCTGGCCTTCAACGGCGATGTCTACGAAGGCCTCGATGCACCGTCGCTCTCGCGCGAGGATCTGGAGTGGGCGCAGCGCCACCTGCGCATCCTGTCGGGTCTGTACGGGGTGCTGCGCCCGCTCGACCTGATGCAGGCCTACCGGCTGGAGATGGGCACCAAGCTCGAGACGCCGGCCGGCAAGACCTTGTACGCATGGTGGGGCGAGCGCATTACCGAGGCACTCAACAACGTGATCGCCGAGCGCGAACAGGCCGGCGAGGCCCCGGTGCTGGTGAATCTGGCCTCGGACGAATATTTCAAGTCGGTCAAGCCGGCCAAACTCAAGGCGCGCATCGTCGCGCCGGTGTTCCAGGACTGGAAGAACGGCCAGTACAAGATCATCAGCTTCTACGCCAAGCGCGCACGCGGCCTGATGGCGCGCCATGCGATCGTCCATCGAATCACCGACGTCGAGGGTCTGAAGGGCTTCGATGCGGATGGCTACGCGTTCGCGCCCGAGCAGTCGAGCGACGACCGTCTGGTGTTCCGCCGCCGTCAGGCGTGATGTCCTGCGAGACCGATTCGCGGCCCGTCGGAGATCTCAGTCGAACAGCTTGAGGATTCCGTCCAGCCCGGCGTGGTCGAGGGTGCAATGGGCGGCGGCGCGCAGCACGGGCTTGGCGCGATACGCGATGGCCAGGCCGGCCTCGCGCAGCATGGACAAGTCGTTGGCGCCGTCGCCGACGGTAATGGTCTGTGCGCGCGACAGGCCGAGTCGTTCGCGCGCTTCGCGCAGCACCGAGGCCTTGGCGGCGGCGTCGACGATGGGGCCGAGGATACGGCCGGTCAGATGGCCGTCGCGGATCTCGACGTGGTTGGCATGCGCGGCGTCGAAACCCAGGCGCGCCTTGAGGCGATCGGTGAAGTAGCTGAAGCCGCCCGAGACGAGTACGGTGTGGATGCCGGCGGCCTTGAGCGTGTCGAGCAGTCGTTCGGCGCCGGGATTGAGCGACAGGCGTTGCTCGTAGACCTCGGCCAGCGCGGCTTCGCGCAGGCCGGCGAGCAGGGCGACGCGACGGCGCAGCGACTCGGAGTAGTCGATCTCGCCGCGCATCGCCGCTTCGGTAATGGCGGCGACCTCGTCGCGCACGCCGTGCAGGTCGGCGACCTCGTCGATGCACTCGATGTCGATCAGCGTCGAGTCCATGTCGGTGACGAACAGGCCAACGTCGCTCAGCCGACGGCCGGGGGCGACCGTGCAATCGACACGCTCGCGCTGACACAGGGCCAGCGCCTCGGGTGTGGGCAGACCGCCTTCGAGACGCCAGGCGTCGGCCGAGAGGGTTCGCACGGCGCTTGCGCGCGCGGCCGTGCGCAATTCATCGAGTGCGTCGGGCGCGAGTTGCGCGCCCTGCACGATGAGACTCATCGCATGCGCGCGTGCAGGGCGCCGGATTCGCCCAGAACACGATGCGTGTCACGCAGCATGGTCTCGGTACCGGGCCAGTCCACACAGCCGTCGGTGACCGAACAGCCGTACCTGAGCTGGGTGAGGTCATCGGGGATGGACTGGTTGCCGGCCTCGATGAAGCTCTCGATCATGGTGCCGACGATGGAGCGGTTGCCCTCGCGAATCTGGTGCACGACGTCCTTCATCACCAGCGGTTGCAGCTCGGGCTTCTTCCACGAGTTGGCGTGCGAGCAGTCGACGACGATGTTCTGCGCGAGCTTTGCCTTGTCCAGCGCCTGCTCGGCGAGCTTGATGGAAACCGAGTCGTAGTTCGGCCGGCCGCCACCGCCGCGCAGCACGACGTGGCCGTAACGGTTGCCGCGCGTGCGCACGATGCTGGTCACGCCGCGGCCGTTGATGCCGAGGAAACTGTGCGGATGCGAGGCCGACAGGATGGCGTTGGTGGCCACGCTCAGGTCGCCGTCGGTGGCGTTCTTGAAGCCCACCGGCGTGGACAGGCCGGAGGACATCTCGCGGTGGGTCTGCGATTCCGAGGTGCGCGCGCCGATCGCGGTCCACGAGATCAGGTCGCCGTAATACTGCGGAGCGATGGGGTCGAGCGCTTCGGTCGCGGCGGGCAGGCCGATCTCGTTGACGGCGAGAAGGAAGCGGCGTGCGCGCTCCATGCCCTCGTCGATGCGGAAGGAGTCGTCCATGTAGGGGTCGTTGATGTAGCCCTTCCAGCCCACCGAGGTGCGCGGCTTCTCGAAGTACACGCGCATCACGATCAGCATGGTGTCGGCGACTTCGTCCGCGACCTTCTTCAGTCGACGCGCGTAGTCCAGCCCGGCCTCGGGGTCGTGGATCGAGCACGGGCCGATGACCACGAACAGGCGCGGGTCCTTGCGGTCGAGGATGTCGCACAGCGCGCGTCGCCCGGCCAGCACGGTCTCGGCGGCGCGCTCGGTGAGCGGCACGCGCGCGATGATCTCGTCGGGCGAGGGCATCGGGTCGAAGGCGGCGATGTTGAGGTTTTCGGTCTTGGCTGCGGACATGCTTGCTTCCGAATTCAGATGGGGCAGGGGACGCATTGTAACGCGCCGGCCGGGGGCGGGTCGGGCGTGCGCCACATCGTCATTCAATCGTAGCGGAAGGGGTACACCGGAAAAAATTGATTGGCCGGATGGCGCGCATAGGCGAGCGCTATGCCATGACGGGGCTGGTCAGGCCCTGACCGATTCGAGCAGTTCCCGTACGGCGGCGGCGCGCAGTCGCAGCGCAGGCAGGGCGATCTTCTGCACCAGCTTGTCCTGGCCGGCCATGCGCGTATTGCGGTCGCGCTGGATCAGCGCGATGACCTTGGCCGGGTCGATGGGTGCATCCGGGCCGAACTGCACGGCGATCTGGTGCTCCGAGGCGTCCAGTTTCTGTACGTTCCAGGGCTTGAGTGCGATGCGCAGGCGGTGGGTTTCGATCAGCGCCTGGGTCTGCTCGGGCATCTCGCCGAAGCGGTCGGTCAGTTCCTCGCGCAGATCGCGCAACTCATCCTCGGTGTCGCAGTTGGCCAGCCGCTTGTAGAGCGTGAGCCGCTCCTGCACGTCGGGGCAGTAGCCATTGGGCAACAGGGCGGGCACGTGCAGGTTGATCTCCGAGACGGTCTCGAGCGGGTCGGCGAGATTGGGCTCGCGACCTTCCTGCAGGTCGCGCACGGCGCGCTTGAGCATCTCGCTGTAGAGCGAGAAGCCGATCTGCTGGATCTCGCCGGACTGGTTCTCGCCCAGCACTTCGCCGGCGCCGCGGATCTCCAGGTCGTGCATCGCCAGGTAGAACCCCGAGCCCAGTTCCTCCATCGCGGTGATGGCCTCCAGACGTTTGCGGGCGGCGGTCGAGGGCTTGGCGTCGGCGTCGGTCAGCAGGTAGGCGTAAGCCTGGTGGTGGCTGCGCCCGACGCGACCGCGCAACTGGTGCAACTGCGCCAGGCCGAATCGGTCGGCGCGGTTGATGATGATGGTGTTGGCGCTGGGAATGTCGATGCCGGTCTCGATGATGGTCGTGCACAGCAGCAGATTGGTGCGCTGCTGCGTGAATTCGCGCATCACGCGCTCGAGCTCGCGCTCGGGCAACTGGCCGTGGCCGACCGAAATGCGCGCCTCGGGCACCAGCTCGGCCAGACGGTTGCGCATGTTCTCGATGGTGTCGACCTCGTTGTGCAGGAAATACACCTGGCCGCCGCGCTTGAACTCGCGCAGCACCGCTTCGCGCACGATGCCCTTGCTGTGCGCATGCACGAAGGTCTTGATGGCCAGCCGTTTCTGCGGCGCGGTGGCGATGATCGAAAACTCGCGCAGCCCCTCCAGCGCCAGCCCCAGCGTGCGCGGAATCGGCGTGGCAGTGAGCGTGAGCACGTCGACCTCGGCGCGCAGGCGCTTCATCGCCTCTTTCTGGCGTACGCCGAAGCGGTGCTCCTCGTCGATGATGACCAGGCCCAGGCGCTGGAAACGCACGTCCTTCTGGAGCAGGCGATGGGTGCCGATGATGATGTCGAGCTTGCCCTCGGCCAGCTGTGCCAGCGCCTCGTTCTGCTCCTTGGCGGACTTGAAGCGTGACAGCTCGGCCACGCGCACCGGCCAGTCGGCGAAGCGGTCTGCGAAGGTCTGGTAGTGCTGCTCGGCCAGCAGCGTGGTCGGTGCCAGCACCACCACCTGCTTGCTGTCGGCGACCGCGACGAAGGCCGCGCGCAGCGCGACCTCGGTCTTGCCGAAACCCACGTCGCCGCATACCAGGCGGTCCATCGGACGACCGGACTTCATGTCGGTGACGACCGCATCGATGGCGGCCTGCTGGTCTGGCGTGGTCTCGAAGCCGAAGCCTTCGGCGAAGGCCTCGAGGTCGTGCTGCTTGAAGTCGAAGCGATGTCCCGGGCGCGATTCCCGCTGTGCGTAGAGCACCAGCAGTTCGGCCGCAGTGTCGCGCACCTGCTGCGCGGCGCGGCGCTTGGCCTTTTCCCACTGGCCGGAGCCCAGGCGGTGCGGCACGACTGCTTCCGGATCGGCGCCGGCGTAGCGCGTGATCATGTGCAGCTGGGACACTGGCACGTAGAGCTTGTCGCCGTTGGCGTACTCCAGATGCAGGAACTCCGTGTCGCCTTCGCCCAGATCCATGTGCACCAGCCCGGTGTAGCGGCCGATGCCGTGCGACACATGTACCACCGGATCGCCCGGCTTGAGTTCGGACAGATCGCGCAGCCACCCCTCGACGGTGGCGGCCTTGCGGCTTTCGCGCCGGCCGCGCGGACGCGCCGTGGCGGCGTAGAGCTCGGCTTCGGTGACGACGGCGATGCGTGCTCCCGGCAGGACGAAACCGTTCAGCAGCGGAGAAATTCCCAGGGCGAAGCGCGAGCCGGAGGTGACGAAATCCTCGAAACCGTCGCAGGCGGCGGGCTTCAGTCCGTATTCGGCCAGATATTCGGCCATGGTCTCGCGCCGGCCCGGCGATTCGGCCAGCAGCAGTATGCGACCGCCGGCCTGCGCCCAGTCGCTGTCGAGCAGCGCGGCGAGCTTGTGCAGCGGGTTGGCGGCCTTGCGCTCGACGCCGATGGGCGGCGGCGCCTCGGTGCTGCGTGTCGCCTGTTCGTCGACCGCGGCGTCATCCACGCGAATCTCCAGGCCGGGCAGGGCCTTGAGCGCGACGAAGAAGTCTTCCTGGCCGAGGAACAGCGCCTCGGGGGGCATTACCGGGCGGCTGCGATCGCCCTTGTAGAAGTCGTGACGCAGGCGCGTGTCGCGCCAGAATTCGTCGATCGCGGTGGGTACGTCGTGGTGCAGTACCACCGCCGCGTCGCGTGGCAGATAGTCGAACAGCGTCGCGGTCTCGTCGTGAAACAGCGGCAGGAAGTATTCGACGCCGGCGGGTGCAATGCCATTGGACACGTCCTTGTAGAGCTGCACGCGCGACGGGTCGCCTTCGAAGGTCTCGCGGAAGCGGCTGCGAAAGGCCAGGCGTGCCTTTTCGTCGAGCGGGAATTCACGCGCCGGCAGCAGACGAATCTCGGGCACCGGATAGACCGTGCGCTGGGTATCCGGGTCGAAGGTCTTGATGCTCTCGATCTCGTCGTCGAACAGGTCGAGCCGCAGCGGCAGGGATGACCCCATCGGGTACAGGTCGATGATGCCCCCGCGCACCGAGAATTCACCGGGACTGACCACCTGCGTGACGTGGGCGTAGCCGGCAATGGCCATCTGCATGCGCAGCTTGTCGATGTCGAGCCGTTCTCCCTGTTTCAGGAAGAAGGTGTAGGCCGCCAGGAAGGACGGCGGCGCCATGCGGTAGAGCGCGGTCGAGGCCGGCACCAGTACCACGTCGGTCTCGCCGCGAGCGAGCGAGTACAACGTGGCAAGCCGCTCGGAGATCAGGTCCTGATGCGGCGAGAAGCTGTCGTAGGGCAGCGTCTCCCAGTCCGGCAGCAGGTGGGCGCGCAGTTCCGGCGCGAGCCAGGCGAGTTCCTCCTGCATGCGCTGCGCGTCGGGCGGGTTCGCGCACACCACCAGCAAGGTGCGCCCGCGCGAGGCGAAATGCGCGATCGCGAGTGCGTCGGATGAGCCGGAGAGACGCGGCAGCGTGATGCGCGTTCCCGGTTTGGGAATCGGCAGCGCGGCGAGATCGGGCAGCAGCGGATCGGTGCTGAGGGGCATCGGGAAGGGACGCTCTGAGCCTGGGGCGAGCCGGCAATTATAGGGGATCGACCCCTTGCGACACGAACCGCCGTGCTCGAGTGTCAGCGCGGATCGGCCAGCCGCCAACCCGACAGCAACGGATTGCCGCGGATCTCGCAACCGAGCTCGGTGAGCCATTCACCCACACGCCGGTTTGAGTTGTCGCCCAGCGAGTAGGGGCGCGGGTCGGCGATGAAGAGCAGGTCGTAGTCGGGGTTGTAGCGCCGCTGCGTTGCGTCGTCGAAGCGCGCGTCGAGCGAAGTGCGCAGACGCCGCGCGGCTTCGGCTTCGACGCGCAGTTCGGTGCTTGCGGCGACACCGACCGACATGCGCGACAGCGCCGTTTTCAGGTCCGTCGCCTCGGGTAGATGCTGGCGACCGAGTGCCGAGGGGCTCGGAACGAACAGCGCCTTGAGCCCACTGGTGATCCCGGTGACGCCTTCGGCATACCACTGCCAGTCACCCCAGGAATAGCGATTGATGCCGTCTTCGGCCGGCAACAGGAGGCTGGAATGGCGGCCGTGATCGAGCACCCATACGCTGACCGGATCGAGCGGCTCGGCGGGAGGCACGATGCGAGCCGAGCAGCCGGCGAGCGCGAAAACGGTAAAGAGGACAAAGAGGCAGCCGAGCGTGACGAGCGCTCGTGATCGCGTCAGGCGCCACTCAAGCGACGGTGCCCGGATCCTCATCCTCGTCGTCTCCGTGGATGCGATCGCGCCAGCGTCCCAGCCATTCGAGCGCGAGCGCGTCGGCCGGGAGACTTCCCGGAGCGGTGACGCACAGATCGTGCAGGGCGGACATTTCCTCGGCGGCGCGTCGCACGATGGGCAGTTCTGCCTCGTCTTCGTCCACGATGAGGCGGGTCGGAACGAGGTTCGAGCCCAACGGCGTGGCGCCGGCCAGATCGGGGCGTCCGCCCAGGCAGACCACGCCGGCGAAGCCCGCCGGGTGTTTCCAGGCCGCGCGCACGGCCGCACCGCTGGCCGTACCGTGCGCCAGCAGCAGGACAGGGAGGGAGGCGAGTTCGGGCTGGTGGCGCGCCCATTCGCACGCGGCGAGTACCCGGTTGGCCAGCTCGGGTACGTTGAAGGCTGCGTCGCCGTCGCGGGCGAGTTCGGCGTCGCTGAGCAGTTCGAGTTCCAGCGTCGCGTATCCGGCCTCATGCAGCAGGGCGACGAGACGATCGCCGGCGGTGGTGTCGGACGGCGTTCCGGCATCGAGCAGCAACACCAGGGCGATCACGTCGGGCGCATGGCGCAGCCGCGCGCCAAGCCATTGATCGCTGCACGGGATGCCGACACGGGAGTCGCGCAGTTTCAAGACGATGTCCTCCGGGACAGTGCTATGGCCAGCTTGGCATGGGCTGACATGCGGGACAAGCGGTGATTCATTGCGTGGCAATCCTCACCGGAATCCGCCGCGCACCGAAGGGTGCCGCGAAATGGCCGAAACGCCCGGCCAGCGCCGTTCCGCAGTCCGGGCAATGGCCACCCTCGTCGAGTCGGTAGTCGTCGATCCGGTACCAGTCGCGCACGATCAGACGCGCGCCGCAGGCGCTGCAACAGGTGGTTCCGCCTTCGGTGTCGTGCACGTTGCCGGTATATACGTGATGCAGGCCACTGGCTTGCGCGATGCGCCGCGCGCGCCGCAAGGTGGACGGCGGCGTGGGCGGCACGTCGGCGAGCTTGAAGTCGGGGTGGAAGGCGGTGAAGTGCAGCGGCACTCGCGTGCCACAGTGAGCGGCGATCCATTCGCACATCGCCGTGATCTCGGCGTCCGAATCGTTATGCCCGGGAATCAGCAGCGTGGTCAACTCGACCCATACGCCGCTCTCGCGTACCAGCCATTCGATGGTCTCGAGCACCGGCGCCAGTTGCGCCCCGCACAGCTTGCGGTAGAACGCGTCGCTGAAGCCCTTGAGGTCGACGTTGGCCGCGTCCATAGGCGCGAAGAACTCATCGCGCGCGCACTCGCCGATGTAGCCGGCGGTCACCGCGACCGCGTGGATGCCGCGCTCGCGCGCGGCCTGCGCCGCGTCGATCGCGTATTCGGCGAAGATCACCGGGTCGTTGTAGGTGAAGGCGATGCTGCGGCAGGCCAGCCGTTCGGCCGTGTCGGCGATTGCCTCGGGCGTGGCCACATCCATCAGCCGGTCCATGTCGCGCGACTTGGAGATGTCCCAGTTCTGGCAGAACTTGCACGCGAGATTGCAGCCGGCGGTGCCGAAAGACAGCACGCTGGAGCCCGGAAAGAAATGATTGAGCGGCTTCTTTTCGATGGGATCGACGCAGAAACCCGAACTGCGCCCCCAGGTGGTCAGCACCATCGCGTCGTCCTCGCGCCGGCGCACGAAGCAGGCGCCGCGCTGATCTTCATGCAGGCGGCACAGGCGCGGGCACAAATCGCACTGGATGCGACCGTCGTCGAGGAAATGCCAGTAGCGGGCGGGATGGACGGCGTTCATGCCGGTTGGACCGCAGCGCGAGTCATTCGCTCCATTTGTCGACGGTGAAGGTCGCGAACAGCAGATCGTCGCCGGGATGGTCGGGCGCAAGCCCGGCCTTGCGCTTGAGCTCACCGAGAAAATGCGACGGCTCGGGCAATTGCTCCCAGACCTGCGGCAGGAAGGTCGCGCTGCGACAGCCGCCGTGCAGGATCACCCCGTGTTCGCCGGGACGCAGTACCTCGAGCAGCGCCGCCTCACCCGGTGTGGCCAGCAACTCGGGGCGTGACAGTACGGAGACCTCGATCTGCAGGTGCTCGAACTCGTCGGCCTCAAGCGGCGCGAAGCGCGGGTCGCGACTGGCCGCGGCGACCGCGTTCTCGTCGATGTCCTCGCCCAGCGAACGACGTGCCCGCACACTGCCGACGCAACCGCGCAGGCGACCGTCGTGGTGCAAGGTGATGAAGCTCGCGCCGCGCTCGCCAAGGCGCCGATGCTCGGGCGGCGGCGGCGTCGCGATGTTCAGATGTGCGGCGATGGCCGCGCGTGCGCGTGCGATCAGTGCCGGACCAGGATCAATGTCGGAGGGCATGCGGTCGGTCCGTGGGAAATTCGACAAATGCGACGCTAGCATAGCCCACCACTCGGCTGCGGTCGCCGGCCGTATCGCCGGAATTGCGCAGATCGAGCAGATAGGGCTCCAGCCCGCGCCGTGCGCAGGCCAGCAGCAGGCCGTTGAGCGCATGCGCGCCGCAGGCCTGCTCGCCGTGCAGGCCGGGTCGCAAGTCGAGCATCTGGCGCGCAGTGGCGCGGTCGAGCGCGCGCGCGTCCTCGTAGCTCAGGTAGTGAGACAGGTCGGAGCTGATCAGGATCAGCGTCTCCGGCCCACTCCAAAGCAGGTCGAGCATGTCGGCCACGCGTTGCGCAGAGACCGGGCCGACGAGCAGCGGCAGAATCTCGAAGTGCTCGAGCAGCGTCTGCAGAAACGGCAGCTGGACTTCGATGCAGTGTTCGAGCGCATGCGGTCGGTCGTCCACGACCACGTCGGGCTGATCTTGCACCAGGGTCCATAGAGCGCGATCGACGGGGGTCACGCCCAGCGGTGTCGAGAAGCCCTGGGCCGCGGCCAGCGCGAAACCGGTGACGGGCAGACGATGCGGTGGGCCCAGCAGGACCACGCGCCGGATCTTGCCACGCAGGCCGAGTAGCGAAGCGTAGCCGTTGGCCGCGATGGCGCCGGAGTAGAGATAGCCGGCGTGCGGCACGACCAGCGCCTTGGGCGCGGCGGTCAGTTCCTCGGCCGGCATCGCGGAGGTCAGCAGTTCGCTGACACGGGCGCGCAACAGCTCGGGATCGGCGGGGTAGAAGTGTCCGGCGACGGCCGCCGGACGAATCGATGCGATGGCCATGACCTTGCTTCCGGAGTCCAGGGTTGTCGGGTCGAGACTCATTATAGAAAGCCCGTGCGCGTCTGCCCGGACGGCGTGCGCGCTGCTGCATTAGAATCGCGCCAATGAACGAGCACACCAGTCGCCACGTCGCCCTCGTGCCGGCTGCCGGAAGCGGCAGCCGCATCGGTGCGCCGCTGCCCAAGCAGTATCTGCCGCTCGCCGGCCGGCCCATGATCGCGCACACGCTGGCCGCGCTGTGCGCGGTCGAGGCGATCGAGAAAGTCTTCGTCGTGCTCTCGGTCGACGACCCCGAATGGGGTCGGCACGACTGGTCCTGGCTGGGGCCGAAGCTGGTGCCGCTGTTCTGCGGCGGTGCCACGCGCGCCGCCAGCGTGCTCGGTGGCCTGCGTGCGATCGCCGGCGAACTGGGGCAGGGCGACTGGGTGCTGGTGCATGACGCGGCCCGTCCGTGCATCGCGCCGTGGGAGGTGCAGCGGCTGATCGGCGAGCTCGAGGACGACGAGGTCGGCGGGCTGCTCGCCTTGCCGGTGGCCGACACCCTCAAGCGTGCCGATGGCCACGGGCGCGTGCTCGAAACCGTGGCGCGCGAACGTCTGTGGCAGGCACAGACGCCGCAGATGTTCCGCCACGTGATGCTGCGCCGCGCACTCGAGGACGCCGCCGAGGTGACCGACGAGGCCGGCGCGATCGAGGCCGCAGGCCTGCATCCGAAACTGGTGCAGGGCGACGCGTCCAACCTCAAGGTGACCTGGCCGGTGGATCTCTATCTGGCCGAACGCATACTGGAGGGCCGCCTCGAGGCGGCGCGATGATCTGATGACGACCACCCGGCTTCGTATCGGCCAGGGCTTCGATGTCCATGCCCTGGTGCCCGACCGCCCGCTGATCATCGGCGGTGTGACCATTCCCTATCACCTCGGACTGCTCGGACACTCGGACGCCGACGTGCTGCTGCACGCGCTCACCGACGCACTGCTGGGCGCCGCCGGCATGGGCGACATCGGCAGGATGTTTCCCGACAGCGACGCGCGCTACGCCGGCGCCGACAGCCGCGAATTGCTGCGAGGCGCGTTCCGGCGGGTGCGCGATGCCGAGTTCGCGGTGGTCAACGTCGACGCCACGGTGATCTGCCAGGCTCCGAAGATCCTGCCCCACGCACCGACGATGGTGGAGAACATCGCCTCGGATCTGCGCATCGCGCGCTCGGCGGTGAACATCAAGGGCAAGACCACCGAGGGGCTCGGCTTCACCGGGCGCGGCGAAGGCATCGCCGCGCAGGTCGTCGTGCTGATTGAGCAGCACTTCAAGGATGAGGGCTGAACCGGCCCGTGCCCGCGTGTTCTTTGCCCTGTGGCCCGACGCGGCCACGAGTGCTGCGCTTGCGCGCATCGCCAGCGACGCACACGCACGGTTCGGCGGGCGCGTGATGCGCCGCGAGACCCTGCATCTGACCCTGGCCTTCGTCGGTTCCATCGAGCAAGCGCGCATCGCCGATGTGGCGGCGGCGGGCGATCGTGTGCGCGCACGCGGAATCGATCTGTCGATCGACACGCTCGGCCAGTGGGAGAACAAGCACATTGTGTGGGCCGGCCCGCGCGAGCCCGGCAATGCGCTCGTCGCGCTTGTCGAGACCTTGCGCGCCGAGCTCGAAGCCTTCGGCGTGGCGCTCGAGCGCCGGCCCTTCGTGCCGCATGTGACGCTGCTTCGCAGCGCCGGCTGTGGCAACGAGCACGAGCGGCTCGCCGCGCCGCTGCGCTGGCGCGCCGACGGATTCGTGCTGGTGGAGTCAAGGTTGCAAGCGACGGGTGCAGGCTACGAGACGCTCGCACGCTGGCCGCGCAGGCAATGAAAAGCGGGGCGCGATGGCCCCGCCACATGCGTTCGCTGCTTTTGCGTCTCAGACGAACAGGCAGGTCGACAGGTGCTCGCACAGTGTGGGCTCGGACGACTTGGTGTAGTCCTTCTCGAACCGGTCGGTGACGAGCTGCGCCGTCGGATGGTCGATCTCGGCGTTGAGCATGCCCATGAAGGATGGCGGCGCGACGACGATGGCGCGGCCGAAAGCGTTCTTGGTTCTCCCCTGATAGAGCTCGTGGGCCAGTTCCTGCGCGAAGACCCTGGCCTGGTGGTCCTTGGGCATGGTCTGCGGCGTATGTGCGCCCTTGCCGTTGCCCTGGGTGGCCATGTTGCCGGAACGGTCGGTGACGAGCTCGGAATTCTTGAAACGACTTTCCGGGTGGATCAGTTCCTTGACCAGCCTGATGCCTTTCTTTGGCCCAAGATTTTCATACACGCGGGCGAGGCTGGCGTTTGCAACCAGAATCCAGGTAATTGCCATCGGGTGTTCCTCCGATCATTTGATTGCCATCCGCAGAAGTCGCGCTGCAAGCACGATCCGGGGGAGCGGCGTACGCCCGCTCCCCCGTGTCGTTTGCATCGTTGGCCGTTGCGGCCGATGCATGTTGCGCTAACCGCGCTCAGGCTTCTTTCGGATTCCTGCGCCGCGAAGATTCGCGGCAATCTCAGCGTAGACGTCGCCTCGACAGGGGGCAAACAGTGAATCTTGCGGATGATCGCAAGACCGCCGTGGAAGCCAATCCGCGATCAGCTCGCACGTCGCTCCAGATTCGCGGCGGGATCCAGGCCGAAGAAGCGCGCCAGTTGCGCGTACACCGCCGGATAGGCGGCGCGCAAGGCCTGCGGGGTCTCGAAGAAGGCTTCGGAGGCCACGGCGAAGAACTCGGCCGGATGTTCCGCCGCGTACGGGTCGAGCATCGTCGGCAGGCCCATGTCGACCTGCCGACACAGCGCCTCGTAGGCTGCGCCGAAGTCGCGCGCCCAGGCCTCGACCGACATGCCGGCGGGCAGCGGCGGCAGGCCGTCGGCACCGCCATTGGCCATGTCGAGCTTGTGCGCGAACTCGTGAATCACCACGTTGACACCATCGGGCCGGCCCTCGTCGTCATGCCAGGACAGCAACACAGGCCCGGCCTCCCAGGCCTCGCCCAGCACCTCGTCGTCGAACTCGTGCACGATGCCCGCCTCGTCGACTTCGCTGCGCGGGATCACGATGTCGCCCGGATAAACGACGATGCCGACCCAACCGCGATACGCGTCCAGTCCCAGCCGATACACCGGCAGCGCAGCCTGCAGGGCGATGGCCAGCATCATGTCGTCATCCAGTGCGAACTCGTGTGCGCCATGGAACTGCTTGTGCGCGAGCACACCGGTGGCCAGCTCGCGCAGGCGAGCGCGCTCGTGCGTCTCCAGAAATTCGAGAAAGGGCAGGCGCGCCTCGACGCGTTGCCAGGTTTCGGGGGGGATCTGCGGGCGGTGACGACCCAGCCAGCGACGCAGCAGTTCAAGCACGGCGGTAGCGCGTGGTCAGGTAGATGCCCGACAGGATCAGGCCGATGCCGGCGAAGTGGTACCACTGCGGGCGCTCGCCGAGGAAAACCGCGGCCAGCGCGGTACCGAAGACCGGCATCAGGTGAATGAACAGCGAGCCCTGGCTGGGACCGACGGCGCGTACGCCGGCATTGTAGAAGACATGACCGAGAAATCCGGCGAACACACCCACATAGCCGATCGCGGCGAGCGCACGCGCGCTCAACTCGATGCGCGCACCGGAGGCCAGCTCCAGCACGTACAGCGGCGCCAGCGCGCTCAGGCCGACCAGCGCGCACACGGCGAAGAAGAGCATCGGATGAATCGCCGGACGCCAGTGCAGGCCGACCGTATACAACCCCCACACCATCACCGCGACGATCATCCAAAGGTCGCCGCGGTTGAGCGTGAGCGCGAGCAGGGTGCCGACGTCACCACGCGCGACGATGGTCAGCACGCCGGCGAGCGAGATCATCGCGCCGATGGCCTCGACGCGGCTCAGGCGTCGCCCCAGCAGCGCGAAGGCCAGTGCAATCGTCGCGATCGGAATGAAGGAGTTGAGCAGCGATGCATTGGTCGCCGTGGTGTATTCCAGCGCCACATAGACGAGCGTGTTGTAGCCGCCCACGCCGAGCAGCCCGAGCGCTACCAGGGCGCGCCAGTGGCGACGGATCAGCGGCCATTCGGCGCGCAGATGGGGCAGGGCGAGCGGCGCCACGCAGGCCAGCGCGATGCTCCAGCGCCAGAATGCGAGCGCGATCGGCGGCACCGACTCGTGGATGCCGCGGCCGACCACCATGTTGCCGGACCAGAACAGCACGGTCAGGGTCAGCAACAGATAGGGGCTCGGAGTGGGCGTGCGCATTGGACGAAGGCGGGGCTGGATGCGGCCCCGGATGATCGCATATCGCGGCGGGGGTCGCACGGAGCCCACGGCCGGGGGCCGGCGCTTGTGGGATAATCGTCGACATGGTTTCCGTCACTCACGCCGTATCTCCGGACGCCCAATCCGCGCCGATCGAACTGCTCGTCGAGGGCCTCGAGGCCGACGCCCGCGAGGACATCGAGTCGGCGCTGACGCTTGCCCGCGACATCTATGGCGACGAGGTGCTCGGCACCGGCGAATCGGTGTGGACCCACGCGCTGGGCATGGCGCTGATCAGCAGTTCGCTGCGCCTGGACGCCGAGGCGCGCATTGCCGCCATCCTGTTCGCCGTGCCGGTGTATCGCACCGGCAGTCTGGAACAGGTTGCGCAGCGTTTCGGCGACGCCGTGGCCGGCATCGTCGAGGGGCTGCGCAAGCTCAACGGCCTGCGCGTGGTCACGCGCATGCGCGGAAAGTCCGAGGCGCCTGATGTGCATGCGCAGACCGAGTCGCTGCGCAAGATGCTGCTGGCGATGGCCGCCGACATCCGCGTCGTGCTGCTGCGTCTGGCCTCGCGCACCCAGACCCTGCGCCACCATGCCGACACCAGGAGCCCGGTGTCCGACGAGCTCGCGCGTGAATCGCTCGATCTGTATGCGCCGCTGGCCAACCGTCTGGGCGTGGGCCAGCTCAAGTGGGAGCTCGAGGATCTGTCCTTCCGTTTCCTCGAGCCCGCCACCTACAAGCAGATTGCGCGCAAGCTCGACGAGCGTCGCGCCGAGCGCGAGGCCTTCATCGACGAGGCGCTGGCAGCGCTGCGGCGCGAGCTCGACGCGGCCGGTATCGACGCCGACCTGTACGGGCGACCCAAGCACATCTACAGCATCTACAACAAGATGCGGCACAAGAAGCTCGACTTCGAGCAGGTCTACGACATCCGCGCGGTGCGCGTGCTGGTGCGCAAGGTCAACCACTGCTACAAGGTCCTCGACATCGTCAACCGCCTGTGGGAGCCAATCCCGGAGGAGTACGACGACTACATCAGCAAGCCCAAGGGCAACAACTACCAATCGCTGCACACCGCGGTGCGCGCGGGCGACGGACGCGCGCTCGAGGTGCAGATCCGCACCCACGAGATGCATCGCCATGCCGAGTTCGGCGTGGCCGCGCACTGGCGTTACAAGGAAGGCGGTGGCGCGGCCGAGGCCTACGACGAGAAGATCGCGCTGCTGCGCAGCCTGCTGTCGTGGCGCGACGAGATCGCCGGCAGCGCCGACTGGATCGAGCAGTCGCGCCGCGCCGCCCTCGACGACACCATCTATCTGCTCACCCCCGCCGGGCGCGTGATCGACCTGCCGCGCGGGGCGACGCCGGTGGACTTCGCCTATCGCCTGCACACGGACGTCGGCCACCGTTGCCGCGGCGCCAAGGTCGACGGCCAGCTGGTGCCGCTGAACACGCAGCTGGCGAGCGGGCAGACGGTGGAGATCGTCGCGGCCAAGGAGGGCGGCCCCTCGCGCGACTGGCTCAACCCGCAGCAGGGCTACGCCACGACGCACCGCGCGCGCAGCAAGATTCGCCAGTACTTCAGTCAGCTCGAGGAATCCGAAATGCTCGCGCGCGGGCGCAGCTTCGTGATCAAGGAGTTGCAGCGCGAGGGTCAGACCCAGGTCAATATCGAGGATCTGGCCGAGCGCCTCGGTTTTCGCAATGCCGACGTAATGTTCGTCGCTGCCGGCCGCGGCGAGATCGGCGCGCGTGCCGTGCACAACGCGTTGCGCGGCGCGGCCGAGGCACCGCCTGCCGAGGCTGACGCGGGCATCGTCGTCGGGCGCAGCCGCTCGGGCGGCGCCAGCGGCAAGGTCTTGATCGTCGGCGTGGGCAAGCTGCTGACCTCGCTCGGGCGCTGCTGCAAGCCGGCGCCGCCGGACGCGATCCAGGGCTTCATCACGCGCGGTCGCGGCGTATCCATCCACCGCGTGGACTGCCCGTCGTTCCAGAACCTGGTGCGTCAGGAGCCCGAGCGCGTGATCGAGGCCGAATGGGGCGAGGATGCGTTCAAGGGGCCACAGACGGTGTTCCCGGTGGACGTCAGCGTCGAGGCGAGCGATCGTCAGGGACTGCTGCGCGACATCTCCGACGTACTGTCGCGCGAGCGCATCAACGTCACCGCGGTCAATACGCTGACCAAGAAGGGGCGTGCCCACATGTGCTTTACCTTCGAAGTCGCCGGCGTGGCACAGATCCAGCACGCCATCGGCCTGATCCGCGGCGTCGGCGGCGTCATCGACGCGCGCCGCAAGTAGGCGGGCGCGTCAGCCCGAAGCCAGTTCCTGCAGCAGCATCTGCTGGGCCGAGCGTCTGGCGCCGCGCGCATGCTTGCGGCGGTAGCGGCCGTCGGCGAGCATCTCCCAGGCCTGGGAGTTGTCGGCGACATAGGCGCGCAGCCCTTCGCGCAGCACGCGTCGGCGCAGCTTGGGGTCGAGCACCGGAAAGGCGATCTCGATGCGGCGGAAGAAGTTGCGATCCATCCAGTCGGCGCTCGACAGATAGACCCTGTCCTCGCCGCCGGCATGGAAGTGGAAGATGCGGTGATGTTCGAGAAAGCGCCCGACGATGGAGCGCACGCGGATGTTCTCCGACAGCCCCGGCACGCCAGGTCGCAGCGCGCACGGGCCGCGCACGATCAGGTCGATGGGTACGCCGGCCTGCGAAGCGGCATACAGCGCCTCGATGGTTTCGGGTTCGAGCAGCGCATTGACCTTGACCATGATGCGGCTCTTGCGCCCGGCACGCGCGGCCTCGGCTTCGGCGTGAATGGCCGCCACCACGTTCTGCTGCAGCGCGAACGGGGCCTGCCACAGGTGACGCAGCGTGCTCGCCTTGCCCAGGCCGGTGAGTTGCTTGAAGACCTCGGCGACGTCGGCGCCGATCTCCTCGTTGCAGGTCATCAGGCCGTAGTCGGTGTAGAAGCGCGTGGTGCGCGGGTGGTAGTTGCCGGTGCCAAGGTGCACGTAGCGCATCAAACGCCCGCTCTCGCGGCGCACCACCATCAGCATCTTGGCGTGGGTCTTGTAGCCGACCACGCCATAGACGACGTGCGCACCGACTTCCTCGAGGCGGTTGGCGAGCGTGATGTTGGCTTCCTCGTCGAAGCGCGCCATCAGCTCGAGCACCACCGTGACTTCCTTGCCCTTCTGCGCGGCCCGCGCGAGCAGTTCCATCAGCACCGATTCGGTGCCGGTGCGATACACGGTCATCTTGATCGCCAGCACCTGCGGATCGTCGACCGCCTCGCGCAGGATCTGGATGACAGGCTCGAAGCTCTGGAAGGGATGGTGCAGCAGCACGTCCTGACGGCGGATCGCTGCGAAGATGTCGCCGCGCTTGGGGTCGATGCCGCGCGGCATGCCCGGCGTGAACGGTGCGAAACTCAGATCCGGCCGGTTGACCCAGTCGGGTACCTGCATCAGGCGCACCAGGTTGACGATGCCAGGCGTGCGATAGACGTCGCCCTCGGACAGGCGGAACTGGTGCAGCAGGAACTGCTCCATCTCGTCCGAGCAGGTGTCGGCGATCTCCAGGCGCACCGCGTCGCCGAAGTGGCGCTGCTGCAACTCGCCCTTGAGCGAGGCCATCAGGCTCTCGACCTCTTCCTCGTCGACGAACAGGTCGGAGTTGCGCGTCAGACGGAACTGGTAGCAGCCGAGCACGCGCATGCCGGTAAACAGCTTGTTGGCGTTGGCGTGCATCACCGAGGAGAGGAAGACGAAGGTGTACTCGTGTTCGCAGATCTCGCGCGGCAAACGGATCACGCGCGGCAGTGCGCGCGGCGCCTGCACGATGGCCGCGCCCGAGTCGCGCCCGAAGGCGTCGCGCCCTTCGAGCTCGACGGCGAAGTTCAGACTCTTGTTGAGCACGCGCGGAAACGGGTGAGCCTGGTCCAGGCCGATCGGCGTGAGCACCGGGATGACCTCGCGGTCGAAGTACTCCTCGATCCAGGTGTTCTGCGCTTCGCTCCATTCCCCGCGACGCAGGAACACCACCCCTTCGCGCTCGAGCGCGGGCAGGATGTCGTCGTTGAGCAGTTCGTACTGGTCGGCGATCAGCGAATGCACTTCCTTGCTGACGCGGCTAAGCAGTTCCTCCGGCGTGAGCCCGTCAATGCCCGGCGTGCGGATGCCCAGACGGATCTGCTCCTTGATGCCGGATACGCGAATCTCGAAGAACTCGTCGAGATTGCTCGAGACGATGCACAGAAAGCGCAGGCGCTCGAGCAGCGGCATGTCGCGGTCGGCCGCCTGGGCGAGCACGCGCCGCTGGAACTGCAGCAGAGACAGCTCGCGGTTGAGGAAGTGCTCGGACGGGAAGTTCTGGGTTCGCGGAGGCAGTTTCATCGTGGTTCCGGAGTTTCGTGCCGGCTTGCGGCCGGCCATCGTGCGGCATGAAGATTACACTTCGGTGACACCGGCATGATGCGTCCAAGCTTACCTCAGCGCCGCCAAGGATGCGCGGTCGAGCGCCGGGCGCGGCGGCCCGGATGTTAGAATCCGCCCATCCGAATTCCGCCTTTCCGGCACCTATCCGAACATCATGCATGAACTGATCGCTGCGATCGACCTCGGTTCGAACAGCTTCCGGCTGCAGGTGGGCAAGATCGTCAACGATCAGATCTACCCGCTCGACGGCATCAAGGAGCCTGTGCGCCTGGCCGCCGGACTGACCGCCGACAAGCTGCTCGATGCGGCCGCCCTGCAGCGCGGTTTCGATGCGCTGAGTCGCTTCAACGAACGTCTGCGCGGCTTTCCGCCCGAGGCGGTACGTGCCGTGGCGACCAACACGCTGCGCGTGGCCAAGAACGCACGTGTCTTTCTCGAGCAGGCAGAAGAAGTGCTCGGTGTGCCGATCGAGGTCATCTCGGGCCGCGAGGAGGCGCGCCTGATCTACGTCGGCGTGGCGCACACGCTCCCCGAACCGCATCGTCAGCAACTGGTCGTGGACATCGGGGGTGGGTCGACCGAGCTGATCATCGGCAAGAGTTTCGAACCCATCCTGCTCGAATCGCTCTACATGGGCTGCGTGGGCTACAGCCTGAACTTCTTCCCGGGCGGACGCATCACGCGGGAGTTCCTGCGCGAGGCCGAACTGGCCGCGCGCAGCGAACTGCAGACCATCGCCTTGCCCTATCGCGAGGCCGGCTGGGAAGTGGCGGTGGGGTCGAGCGGCTCGGCCAAGGCGCTGATCGACGTGCTCGAGCAGAACGGCTGGGCCGAGGGCGCGATCACCGTCGAAGGGCTGGAGCGCATGCGCAACGCACTGCTGCGTGCCGGGCGGCTCGATCGCGTCAAGCTCGTCGGGCTCAAGGACGATCGCGTGCCGGTCATCCTCGGCGGCTTCTCGATCATGTCCGCGGTGTTCAAGGAGTTCGGCATCGAGCGCATGGTGTTCTCGGATGGCGCGCTGCGTCTTGGCGTGCTCTACGACCTGCTCGGCCGCTATCACCATCACGACTTGCGCGACGCGACCGTGTCGGCCTTCGTCTCGCGCTACGGCATCGACCCGCGCCAGGCCACGGCCGTGGCCGACACTGCCTGCCATCTCTTGGCCTGTCTCGACCCCGAGACGGCCGACCCCGACCATCCCGACCACCGCTTCCTGCGCTGGGCAGCGACCCTGCACGAGATCGGCATCTCGGTGGCCCATGCGAGCTATCACAAGCACAGCGCCTACATTCTCGGCAATGCCGACATGCCCGGCTTCTCGCGCCTGGACCAGTCCCGCCTGGCACGTATTGCGCTGGGCCATCGCGGCAAGCTCGCGCGCGTGGCCTCGCTGCCGGATGAGAGCCCCGACTGGCTGCTGATCGCCTGTCTGCGCCTGGCCTTTCTGCTGCATCGCGCGCGCGATGGGCGCGGCGTGCCGCCGGTGTCGCTGGCGCGCACCTCGGCCGGCTTCGCGATCCGCCTGGAACGCGACTGGCTCGACCAGCGCCCGCTCACCGCTGCCGCGCTCGAGGACGAGCAGCACCAGTGGCTGTCGGTCGGGCGCGGACTGGCCGTACAGGTGCGCGACGCGGGACGCGCGACTGCCTGAGGCGCGAGCGACGCGAGGACCGGCATCATGCTCATCGACACGCATTGTCATCTGGACGTCACCGAGTTCGACGGTCGGCGCGAGGCGGTGCTCGATGCGGCGCGCGCGGCCGGTGTGG
Organism: Pseudazoarcus pumilus; assembly: GCF_002872475.1. GTDB lineage: Bacteria > Pseudomonadota > Gammaproteobacteria > Burkholderiales > Rhodocyclaceae > Pseudazoarcus > Pseudazoarcus pumilus. The sequence goes on along the minus strand of NZ_CP025682.1, from coordinate 1,660,181 downwards.
GCGCCTTCGTCGTGCCGGCGGTCGGGGCGGAGAACTTCGCCGCCGTACGCGCACTGTCTGCGGCGCACGCCGACGTGCGTCACGCCTACGGCATCCATCCGCTGTTCGTGACACGCGCGCGCGAAGCCGACCTCGAAGTGCTCGCCGAACGTCTGGGCGAGGGCACGGCGGTGGCGGTCGGCGAAATCGGTCTGGATCACTACGTCGCCGACGTCGATCCGGACACGCAACGCCACTATTTCGTCGAGCAACTCAAGCTGGCGCGCCGCTTCGGCCTGCCGGTGATCCTGCACGTGCGCCGCGCCGTCGACGCCATCCTCAAGGAGTTGCGGCGCATCGAAGTGCCGGGTGGCATCGCCCATGCGTTCAACGGCAGTCGTCAGCAGGCGGACATCTTCCGCGCCATGGGTTTTCGCCTGGGATTCGGCGGCGCGGCGACCTTCTCGGGTTCCACGCGCATCCGTCGGCTCGTCGCCGAACTGCCACTCGAGTCCATCGTGCTGGAGACCGATTCGCCCGACATCCGGCCGGAGTGGGCGCAGGATCGACCCAACGAGCCGGCCAACCTGCCGCGCATCGCCGCGGTGATCGCGCGGCTGCGCGGCATCGGCGTGGACGAGCTGGCCGCAGCCACGGCCACCAATGCACAGGCCGTGCTGCCGCGACTGGAGCACGCGGGTGATGGGATAATGCACGGCCAACATTCCGGGAGAGAAGCTTGAAGATCCTCGTACCCGTCAAGCGCGTAGTCGATTACAACGTCAAGATCCGTGTGCGGACCGACGGCACCGGCGTCGATCTGGCCGGCGTCAAGATGTCGATGAACCCCTTCGACGAGATCGCCGTCGAAGAGGCCGTGCGCCTGCGCGAAGCCGGCGTGGCCACCGAGGTCGTCGCCGTCAGCTGCGGCACGGATGCGTGTCAGGAAACGCTGCGCACGGCGCTGGCGATCGGCGCCGATCGCGCCATCCTGGTGGAGACCGGCGCCACGCTGCAGCCGCTGGCGGTGGCCAGGCTGCTGCGCGAAATCGTCCGCCAGGAGGCGCCCGATCTGGTGATCTGCGGCAAGCAGGCCATCGACGACGACGCCAACCAGACCGGCCAGATGCTCGCGGCGCTGATGGGCTGGCCGCAGGCGACCTTTGCCTCGAAGCTGATGGTGGCCGACGGGCGCGCCGAAGTCACGCGCGAGATCGACGGCGGGCTGGAAACGATCTCGGTGGTACTGCCGGCGGTCGTGACCACCGACCTGCGCCTGAACGAACCGCGCTACGCGACCCTGCCCAACATCATGAAGGCCAAGCGCAAGCCGCTGGCGCGCACGAGTCCCGAGGTGCTGGGCGTGGATGTGACACCGCGCATCGAGGTGCTGGGGGTGGCGGAGCCGCCGCAGCGCCGCGCCGGCGAGCGCGTCCCCGATGTCGCGACGCTGGTCGATCGACTGCGCAACCACGCCAAGGTGATCCCGTGAACATCCTCGTCATCGCAGAACACGACAATCACGCCCTGCGCCCGGCCACGGCCCCGACGATCGCCGCCGCGCGCGCGATCGGCGGTGAGGTCACGCTGCTCGTCGCCGGCCACGACTGCGCCGCAGTGGCGCAGCAGGGCGCTTCACTCGACGGCGTGGCCCGCGTGCTCGTCGCCGATGCGCCGCACTATGAACACGAACTGGCCGAAAACCTGGCCGCGCTGGTGCTCACCCTGACCGAGGGACGCACCCATGTGCTCGCGCCGGCGACCACCTTTGGCCGCAACCTGATGCCGCGCGTGGCCGCGCTGCTCGGTGTCGCGCAGATCGGCGATGTCGTCGAAGTGTGTACCCCGGACACCTTCGTGCGCCCGATCTATGCCGGCAACGCGCTCGAGAGCGTGCGCAGCCTGGATGCCGTGCGCGTGCTCACGGTGCGGCCCACGGCGTTCGAGGCGGTGGCGCGGGTTACGGCGAACGCGCCGGTGGAGGCGATCGCGGCCGGGCCGGACCTCGCGTTGTCGCGCTTCGTCTCACGCGAGCTCACGCGTTCCGAACGGCCCGAACTGGGCAGCGCGCGCGTGGTCGTCTCGGGCGGGCGCGGGCTGGGCAGCGCCGAGCGCTTCGAGGCCGTGCTCGGACCGCTGGCCGAACGCCTTGGCGCGGCGCTGGGTGCCTCGCGCGCGGCGGTCGACGCGGGTTACGTGCCCAACGACCTGCAGGTCGGCCAGACCGGCAAGATCGTCGCGCCGGAACTGTATGTGGCGGTCGGAATTTCCGGCGCCATCCAGCACCTGGCAGGCATGAAGGAGTCACGCGTGATCGTGGCGATCAACAAGGATGCGGAAGCGCCGATCTTCCAGGTCGCCGACTACGGTCTGGTCGCCGACCTGTTCCAGGCGGTGCCCGAGCTGCTCGCCGCGCTCGAGCGGGACGGCTGAATGGATCTTCCGTTCGAACTGTTCCCGTTGTCCTGGCACGTCATCGCCGCCTTGCTCACGCTTGCCGCGCTCGCCGTGGCGGCGCGCGGCATCGACTGGCGAGCGCTGCTCGCCTCGGGCGTGCGGCTCAATCTCGCCTGCGGTCTGGCCGTGGTGATGGCGCTGCTGTGGAGCCTGCGTGCCGGCGTGCTGCCGGGACTCAACCTGCATCTGTTCGGTGCGATGGCCGCCTGTCTGCTGCTGGGCCCGAGACTGGCGCTGTTCGCGCTGTCGCTGTCGCTGGGCGGCGTGGCCGCCAATGGCGCGATCGAGTGGGCGGCGTGGCCGATCAACTTCGTCGTGATGGTGCTGGTGCCGGTGCTGTGCGCGCACGCGATCCGGCGCGCGGTCGAACGGCTGCTGCCGGCGCACTTCTTCGTGTTCGTGTTCGTGATGGCGTTTGCCGGTTCCGGCCTGGTGGTGCTGGCCGGCGGCGCCTTCGCCACGGCGCTGCTGGCACTGTCCGGTGCGTATCCGTGGTGGAGGCTCGCTTCCGACTATCTGCCGTACTTCCTGCTGCTGGGCTTCTCGGAGGCGTGGATCGGTGGCGCGGTGACCACCATGTTCGTGGTCTACAAGCCCGAATGGGTGGCCGCCTTCGACGACCGCCGCTACCTGGGCGGGCGATGAGGCGCCCGGCGGCGCAGCCGCGAAGGCCTGCGCCGCCCGGACGGGACCGGACTTACTCGATCGTGGCCTTCTCGCGCAGTGCGTTCATGTGGTTCTCGACGCGTTGCTGCTCGAGGTGCTGCTTCAGCTCCTGACGCACTTCGGCGATCGGCGGCGGCTCGACCTCGCGTTCGTCGAGCAGCTCGATGATGTGGTAGCCGAAATCGCTCTGCACCGGCTCCATCGTCATCTGGCCCTTTTCCAGCGAAGCCAGCGCCTCGGCAAACGGCGGCACGTAGAGATCGGCGGTACTCCAGCCCAGCTCGCCACCCTTGTCGCGCGAACCCGGATCCTTGGACTGCTTGGCCAGTTCGGCGAAATCCTCGCCGGCGCGCAGGCGGTCGATGATCTGCTGGGCCTCGTCCTCGGTCTCGACCAGGATGTGGCGCGGCTTGTACTCGGTTCCGCCCAGGCGCCCCTTGATCGATTCGTATTCCTTCTCGATATCCGCATCGCTGACGGGATTGGCCGCCATGTAATCCTGCAGATAGGCGCGGATCACGATGGCCTGTCGGGCCAGTTCGAGCTGCGTCTGCACGGCGGGCTTGTCCTGCGTGCCGGCGGCCTGCGCGGCCTGCGAGAGCACTTCGCGGCGGATCAGTTCCTCGCGCACGGCTTCGCGCAGCTGCGGCGAATCGGGCTGACCCTGACCGCGCTGCTCGTTGACGATGATCTCCAGGCGCTCGGCGGGGATGTGCTGGCCATTGACGGTGGCCACCGGGTCGGCCGCGAACACCGACTGGCACAGAATTCCGGTTGCCAGAGCGACGGCGATGCGGCAGCGAGTGAGTTTCATCGAGATTCCTTTTGACTGGATGGTGATTCGGCCTCGTCGGCCGTGAGCGCCCGGATCGCGAGCGCGTGAATGGGGCCGCGCATCATGTCGCCGAGCGCGGCGTAGATCATACGATGGCGGGCCAGCGTGCCAAGGCCCTGGAAACAATCCGAAACGATGACGAGGTGATAATGACCGCCGCCGCTCTTGGCACCTTCGTGTCCGGCATGCAGGGCGCTGTCGTCGCGGAGTTCGACCGAGACGGGATTCAACTCGGCCAGTCGTTGGCGCATCTGTTCGACGCGGTTCACGGCAGGACCTTCTTGTATGGATGGACGCGGGTGCGGGCGAACACGCCGGCCTCGACGTAGGGGTCGGCGGCGAGCCAGGCTTCGGCGCTTTGCAGCGAATCGAATTCCGCGATCACCAGGCTGCCGGCGAAACCGGCCGGACCCGGGTCGGGCGAGTCGATGGCCGGCATCGGCCCGGCGACGAACAGTCGGCCCTCGTCACGCAGCGCTTCGAGGCGTGCCAGATGGGCGGGGCGGGCGGCCAGTCGGGCGTCGAGACTCGTCGGGGCGTCTTCGCCGATCAGTACGTAGAGCATGTCGTCCTCCGCTTGCGCTGTTTCGCGCGCCAACTGCGGCGCGTTCGTAAAACGCAGCAGTATAGCGGATTCAGGCTGGCGAACCGGCCACGTCGGGACGGTTTCGCATGTGCGCGGCCATGCCGGCGAAAGCCTGTTCGAGCGCTTGCCGAAGCGCCGCGTCGGCAACGGTGTCCGCCAGTGCGCGACGCATGCAAAGCATCCACGCATCGGCTTCCGGCGTGGCGATGGCGAAGGGCAAATGACGCTTGCGCAGGAAGGGGTGGCCGTAGCGCTCGATGTACAGGCTGGGCCCGCCAAGCCATCCGGACAGGAACATGAACAGCTTCTCCTCGGACACGGCCAGATCCGGCGGATGCATGGCGCGGATGGCGCGTGCCTCGGGCAGGATGTCCATGAAACGGTAGAAGCGGGCGACGAGGGCGCTCAGCGCGGCCTCGCCGCCGAGCTGTTCGTAGGGTGTCATTGCTTGTCCTGGGCGTTCGCGACGGCGCGCATTCTCGCGCGCTGTTTGCGCAGCGGCAAGGACAGCACTGCGCGCAGTCCTCCGCCTTCGCGTTCGAGCAGCTCGAGACGCCCGTCGTGGCTGCGCATCACGCGATCGATGATCGCCAGGCCGAGCCCGGCGCCCTTGGTGTCCGAACGCGCCGCCTCGAGCCGAGTGAAGGGTTGACGCAGGCGGTCGATCTGGTCGGGCGGGATGCCCGGTCCGCGGTCGAGGACCTCGACGTGCGCCTCGGCGCGATCGGCGTGCACGCGCACATCGATGGGGGTGTCGGGCGCGTAGCGAATCGCGTTGTCGATCAGGTTGGCGATCGCGCGCCGCAAGGGCAGGGCGCGGGCCGAGACGGTCAGGCGAACCGGGGTGTCGATGTTGAGATCTACGCCGCGCAAGCGATAGGGCTCGGCCACGTCCGTGACCAGCGCGGCGAGGTCGATCGGTTCGGTCGGCGTGTGCGGCTCGCCGCGTCCGAAGTCGAGGAACTGTCCGATGATGCGGTCCATCTCCTCGATGTCGGCGATCATCGGCACGATGTCCTCGTCCGGCGAGCCGCTCATCTCGATGCCCAGGCGCAGGCGCGCGAGCGGCGTGCGCAGGTCGTGCGAGACTCCTGCGAGGATCACCGCACGCTCGGCTTCGTTGCGCGCCAGGTCGCCCGCCATCTGGTTGAATGCACGCGAAACGATGGCGAACTCCTGCGGGCCGTTTTCGGGCAGCGGCGGCGGCGTGCGTCCGCGGCCGACCATCTTGGCCGCATCGGCGAGGCTGCGCAGCGGCGTCGAGATGCGCGAGACGATCAGGAAGGCACCGAGCAGCGATACCGAGAAGGCCGCGAAGACCCAGCCCAGCCAATCGGCCGTGCCAGAGGACTCCAGGCGTTCGGCCGGCAGGCGCACCCAGAAGTCGTCCGGATCCTCGGGGTCCAGACGGAAGCTGATCCAGAAACCGTCGAGCGTCTTCCAGCGCGCGGCAAGGCGAGTGTGTTCGCCCAGCTGGTTCTTGATCTCGCGCGTGAGCAACTGCATCGGACGCGTCTCGGGCAGCGGCAGGATCTCGTCGGTCGGCTCCGATGGGTAGATGCGGATGCCCTCGAGCGCGGCCAGATCGATCAGCAGATCGGTGCGCCGCGAGGTCTCGGCGTTGATCAGTGCAGTGCGCGTCAGGTTGACCACGCTGGCGGCCATCTGCGCCAGGTCGCGCGCGCGGCCTGGCTCGTGGAAATGGCGGAAGATGGCCGACCACACCGTCAGTGACAGGATCAGCACCAGCGCGATGAGCAGAAAGGTCTGCCACAACAGGGAGCGTGGCAACCAAGGCTGCCCGCCGTTGCCGCGCGGTGCCGGCGAGAGGTCTTCAGGCTTCGTCACTTCCCGCCGTATCCGCCGCTTCCGTGCCGTTCTTGGTCTCGTCCGGCACGAAGACGTAGCCGAATCCCCACACCGTCTGCAGATAGCGCGGCTTGGACGGATCGTCTTCGACCAGCTTGCGCAGGCGGCTGATCTGTACGTCGATGGCGCGATCGAATACGCCGTATTCGCGCCCGCGCGCCAGTTCCATCAGCTTGTCGCGCGACAGCGGCTGGCGCGGGTGCTGCAGCAGGACCTTGAGCAGCGAGAATTCGCCGGTGGTCAGCGCGATGTCCTCGCCGTCACGCGCGAGCGCCCGCGTACCCAGATTGACGACGACACGACCGAAGCGCACCACTTCCTCCTCGAGCGTCGGCGCGCCGGGCAGGGTCGCCGGCTGGCGGCGCATGATGGCGTGGATGCGCGCGACCAGTTCGCGCGGATTGAAGGGCTTGGGCAGGTAGTCGTCCGCACCCATCTCGAGGCCGACGATGCGGTCGACCTCGTCGCCCTTGGCGGTCAACATCACGATCGGTACGTTGTTGTCTGCCGCGCGCAGGCGTCGGCAGATGGTCAGCCCGTCCTCGCCGGGCAACATCAGATCGAGCACGATCAGATCGAAGTGCTCGCGGTGCAGCGAGCGGTCCATGGTTGCCGCGTCGGCGACGGCCTTGATCGAGAAGCCCTGCTCCTGCAGGTAGCGTGAGAGCAGTTCGCGCAGGCGGGCATCGTCGTCGACGAGCAGCACCTTGTATCGAGTCTTGCCGGTCATGAGTGTCGGTTCCGCGTGATTGGGACGGGTGTCATGTTAGACGCAGCCGCGGGAGCGCGGGAGCGCCGGCGGTAAGGCTTCGTAAGGCTGCGGCGAGGATGCAACAGGTGCTTACAAAGCGGGCCTGCCCCGTGAGTGGCAGATCATGCGCCAGCGCGGCATTCGCGGTATGTTGGCACCGGCAGCAACGCCGTCGGAGGATTGTCTCAAACATGCACAATGTCAGCCGGACCCTGCGGGGTCAATATTCATCGTCAGGCAGTCTGCGCGTGGTCGTGGGCTCGCTGTGCGTCGCGATGTGCGTCCCAGTGTTCGCTGCGAACGGCGCCAGCGCAACGGCGGGCACTCCGACGACGCAGTTCAGCGGCGAAACGATGCGCGACGCCTATCTTAAGACCAAGCTGGGACGCGAAGAGCGCCGCATCGAACGGAATTCGCGGCTGATGGCCGAGGGTGAGACCGCAGCGGTTGCCGATCCCGAGCCCGAAGCGTCCGTGAAGGAACGCAGAGACGATCACCGCAGCCTCAAGCGCGCGCTGGTCGACGGCGGCGACGCGGCGGCAGCCGCCGAACGGCGCAAGAACCTCACGCGCGAGGAGCGTCGCGCGCTCAAGCGCGAACTGCGCGACGCACTGCAGGGTGCCAACAGCGACGAGTCGTCCCTGTACTGAGCACGTGAGGGCTTCGCAGCGGATAGAATGCGATCCGCAATGAAAACTCTCGCCATCGAAACATCCTGCGAACACGCCTCGGTCGCCCTGCGCATCGACACCGCGTCGATCAGCCGCGCACTGGACGGGCACGCCAGGCATTCCGAATACCTGTTGCCGACCGTGGCCGCACTGCTCGCCGAAGCGGGGCTGCGGGTCGCGGATCTGGACTGCATCGCCTTCGGTAGCGGCCCTGGTGCCTTCACCGGTCTGCGTCTGGCCTGCGGTACCGCACAGGGCCTGGCCATGGGTGGCGAGATCGGCGTCGTGCCGGTGCCCACCCTTGCCGCGCTGGCGACGGCCGCACCCGAAGGCAGGGTGATCGCGCTCACCGATGCGCGCATGGGTGAAATCTACGCTGCAGGCTATGTGCTCGAGGCGGGTGTTCCGCGGCAAGTGCATGCCCCCGTCTGTCTCGCCCCGCAGGCCTTCGAACTGCCAGCGGGGCAGGAGCGCTGGTGGCTGCTGGGCTCGGCCTTGAAGGCCTGGCCCGACTTGCCCGCGCGGTTGCCCGCAGCACGCGTGGCCGGTTGCGATGCCGAGGTGGTTCCGCAGGCCGCGGCGGTCGCCAGGCTGGCCGAAGACATCGCCGCGCGGGATGGCATGCTCGCGCCCCAACAGGCCGTGCCGCTCTACGTTCGCGACAAGGTCGCGATGACCACGGCCGAACGCCTGGCGCGCGGAGGCCGGGCTTGAGCGTGGCCGAGTGCCTGGACCCGATGACCGAGTCCGATCTGGACTGGGTCGCCGCGCAGGAGGCCGATTTGCATGATTTTCCGTGGACGCGCGGCAACTTCGCCGATTCGCTGCACGCCGGTTACGATGCCCGCGTGTTGCGCATCGACGGGGCTGCGGTCGGCTACGCAATCATGTTCCGGGTGCTCGACGAAGCCCATCTGCTCAACATCAGCGTGATGCGTGCGCTGCACAACCACGGCATCGGCGCCCGCATGCTGCGCCGATTCATGGACATCGCACGCGAGCAGGGCGCGAGTCAGATGTTCCTCGAAGTGCGCCCCTCGAACCTGCCCGCGCTCGCGCTGTACCGACGTCTCGGCTTCGTCGCGGTGGGGCGTCGCAAGCGCTACTATCCCGCCGTGGACGGAGGACGCGAGGATGCCCTGCTGATGAGGACCGCCCTGTGAGCGCGCGCCGCGATTTCATCCTGCGCGAGATGGGACTGACGCCGCTGTGGCGGCCGCGCGCACGTGAAACGGTCGCCGCGCCACCGCGAGCCGAGGCGCGTCGTTCGCCGGGGCTCGAGTCGCCATCACCGGCCGCTCCGGCACCGCCGGCGCCTGAGCGGTCAGCGGCTTCTTCGCCGGCCGCCGTTTTGCCGGATACCCGCGCCGCGCGCATCGCCCAGCTGGACTGGGACGCTCTCGAAGCGGAGATCGCCGCGTGCGCGGCCTGCCGCCTGTGCGAGAAGCGTCAGAACGCCGTGCCCGGCATGGGCGACCGGAACGCGGACGTGATGTTCGTCGGGGAAGGGCCCGGCGGGGAAGAAGACCGTCGCGGTCTTCCCTTCGTGGGCGCGGCGGGAAAGCTGCTCGACGCGATGCTCGCCGCCATCGGCCTGACGCGCGAGCACGGGGTCTATATCGCCAACACGGTCAAATGCCGCCCGCCGCACAATCGCACGCCGCAGGCCGATGAGATGGCCGCATGCCGACCCTACCTCGATCGGCAGATCGCACTGGTGCGCCCGCGCCTGCTCGTCGCCCTGGGACGTCCGGCCGCCCAGGTGCTGCTTGGCCAGCCCGAGGTGCGCATCAATGCGGCGCGCGGCAGCGTCCATGAACATGCCGGCATCGCGCTGATCGTCACCTACCATCCGGCCTATCTGCTGCGCAACCAGGCCGACAAGGCACGCGCCTGGGAAGATCTGTGCCACATTCGGCGCCTGCTCGACGGCACGGCCTGAAAACGGCACAATGCGGGCGCCGGAACGCCAAGGGTTCGCACATTCCGTATCATGATGTATGATCCGCTCATAAACATAACTTATGAGTAGGAAGTGGCTGATCGACGTCTTCAGGTATTCGCCGCCGTGGCGAAATACGGATCCTTCACTCGCGCCGCCGAGCATCTGTTCATGACGCAGCCGGCGGTGACCTTTCAGATCAAGCAGCTCGAGGAGCATTTCAACACCCGGCTACTCGACCGCGGGCACGGCAAGGTGACGCTCACCCATGCTGGCCAGATCGTGCAGAACTTCGCCGAACGCATTCTCGATCTGTCCGACGAGATGGAGTCGCGCGTGGCCGAACTCACCGACGAGCTTGCCGGCCCGATCAACATCGGCACCAGCATGACCATTGCGGGCTACTGGCTGCCCGCGATCATCGATGAATTCAAGCAGAAATACCCGAAGGTGATCCCGCGCGTGGTCGTCGGAAACTCGCTGCTGACCGAGGAACGGGTGGCCGCGCGCGAACTCGACCTGGGCTTCATCGAGATCGCCGCCGACCAGCCCAACGTGCGTCGCCTGACCGGCGCGCGCGACGAGATCATGCTGATCTGCACGCCCGATCACCCGCTGGCCGGGCGCCAGCAGGTCGAACCGCCGGATCTGGTAGGCCATACGCTGATCAATCGTGACGAGGGCAACTCCGTGCGCGACCTGACCGAGGACTGGTTCGCCTCAGCCGGCGTCGATGTCGGCGAGCTCGACGTCTCGGCGGAACTGGGCAGTCTTGCGAGCGTCAAGCAGCTCGTGGTGCGAGGCATGGGCTACGCGTTCGCCTCGCGCGCTGCCATCCAGCGCGAGTTGCGCGAAGGTTCGCTGGTAGCCATCCACATGTCGCCCCCGCTGTACAACTCGCTCGAAGTGATCATGCCGCGCGACAAGTTCTGCTCGCGGCTGATCGAGACCTTCGCGGAACACGCGGTCGAGTGCCTCGCACGCCGTTCCGAGGAGATCGCGCGGAACCTGCGCTGATGGCGCGCGCACGCAGCAGTTTCGTCTGCTCGGATTGCGGTGCTCGCACGCCGCAATGGCAGGGTCAGTGTCCGCAGTGCAAGGCGTGGAATACGCTTTCCGAAATGCCGGCGGAACCCTCCGGACCTGGGGCAGGGCGCTTCGCCTCGCTGGCCGGTGGGGCGTCGTCCGAACTGACTTCGCTGGCAAGTCTGGAGGCACGTGAAGAGCCGCGCATTCCGACCGGAATCGGCGAGTTCGATCGCGTGCTGGGAGGCGGTCTGGTCGCCGGTGGCGTGGTACTCATCGGCGGCGACCCGGGCATCGGCAAGTCGACGCTGCTGCTGCAGGCGCTTTGCGCGCTTGCGGACTCGAATCCGGCGATTTACGTCAGTGGCGAGGAGTCGGGCGAGCAGGTCGCCTTGCGCGCACGTCGACTGCAACTGGAGGCAACTGCGCTCGATCTGTTGCCCGAGATCCGGCTCGAATCCATTCTTGCCACGCTCGAACGCGAGCGCCCACGCATCGCCGTAATCGATTCGATCCAGACGCTGTATTCGGATGCGCTGCAGTCCGCGCCCGGTTCCGTCGCCCAGGTTCGTGAATGCGCGGCCCAACTCACGCGTTTCGCCAAGACACGCGGTTGCTCGCTGGTGCTTGTCGGCCACGTCACCAAGGACGGGGCGCTGGCCGGTCCGCGCGTGCTCGAGCACATCGTCGATACCGTGCTGTACTTCGAGGGCGACACGCACTCGAGCTTTCGCCTGGTGCGCGCGATCAAGAACCGCTTCGGCGCAGTCAATGAACTGGGCGTGTTCGCGATGACCGACCGCGGCCTGCGCGAGGTCAGCAATCCATCGGCGATCTTCCTGTCGCAGCACGAGCGACAGGTGCCCGGAAGCTGCGTGCTGGTGACGCAGGAGGGCACGCGTCCGCTGCTCGTCGAGATCCAGGCCTTGGTCGATTCCGCGCACAGCCCCAATCCGCGCAGGCTCACGGTCGGCCTCGAACAGAACCGCCTGGCGATGCTGCTCGCCGTGCTGCACCGCCACGCCGGCGTCGCATGCTTCGACCAGGACGTGTTCGTCAACGCGGTCGGTGGCGTGCGCATCGCCGAGCCGGCGGCCGACCTGGCCGTGGTGCTCGCCATCGTCTCGTCGCTGTGCAGCCGCGCCTTGCCGCGACGGCTCGCGGCGTTTGGCGAAATCGGCTTGTCCGGCGAGATCCGGCCAGCGCCGCGCGGACAGGAACGCCTGCGCGAGGCGGCCAAGCTCGGATTCACGACGGCCATCATCCCCAAGGCGAATGCACCCAAGCGGGCGCTGCGTGGAATCGAGGTGATCGCTGTCGACCGCGTCGATGAAGCGATCGAGCGCGCACGCGAACTGGAAGAGATGAAATAGGGGGCTGGCCAAGCTGTATCGTATGTCTGCTTTTATCGTAGTTTACATAATACAAATTATCGCGGTTTAGCGATGAAAACGATCTGCCATCGGCACGTGTTCCGCGGTTCCAGAACTGGCGCACCGCCGCGACAACGGGCAACATTGGACACGTAGCGTTGCAGCCATCGCAACCAGCCGGTCGTCGCCGACCGTCACGGCCAGGAGGTACTGCCGCATGAATGCCCGCACCGAGTTCCGCATCGGCCCGCAACTGCTCGAGCAGTTCGACCGCAACCGTCGCCGCATGCAAGCGCTCTACGCTACCTTACCCGACGACGCCTACTTCGGACGCCCGATTCCCTTGCGCAATCCGCTGGTGTTCTACGAAGGCCATGTGCCGGCCTTCAGTCATGCACAACTGGTTCGCAAGGTTCTGGGCGGAGCTGCGATCGACGAGTCGCTGGAACACCTGTTCGCACGCGGCATCGATCCACACGAATCGACGACCGGCGCGAAGGCGCGCGGCAACGAGGCCGACGAATGGCCGGACCGGGCGGACGTTGCCGCCTTCCGTGACGAGGCCGACCGTCGCGTGCGCGCGGCCATCGAGCGCGTACTGGACGATCCGGACGGGCCGCTGGAGGTGGTGCATCGCATCCTCGAGCACGAGACCATGCACCACGAGACGCTGATGTATCTGTGGCATGCCTTGCCCTTCGAGGACAAGCGTCCGCCGGACGGTTACGCTCCCGACATCGGCGGCGCACCGCCGCAGCAGGCGATGGTCGAAGTACCCGTCGGACGTGCGCAGCTGGGTGTGGCGCGCGACGAACTGCCGTTCGCCTGGGACAACGAACTGCCGACCCATGCCGAGCACGTGCCCGCCTTCCGCATTCAGCGACACAAGGTCACCAATGCCGAATACCTCGAATTCGTCGAGGCTGGCGGCTATCGGGACCAACGCTGGTGGAAGTCAGAGGACTGGGCGTGGCTGCGCGAGCACGCTATCGAACATCCGCATTTCTGGCAGCGCGACGGCCAGGCGTGGTCGTGGCGTGGCATGTTCGGCCCGGTTGCGTTGCCGCCGGCCTGGCCGGTGTGGGTCACTCACGCCGAAGCCAGCGCCTACGCGCGTTGGCGCGGCATGGCCTTGCCCACCGAGGGGCAATACCAGCGCGCGGCGCTGGGCGATCCCGACGGGCCGCAACGACGCTTTCCCTGGGGGGAAGAAGCGCCACAAGAACATCATGGCAACTTCGGTTTCAAAAGCTACGACCCGCAACCATCCGGCAGCCATCCGGACGGGGCGAGCGCCTGGGGCGTCGAGGATCTCGTCGGTAACGGCTGGGAATGGACCGCCACGCCATTCGCCCCCTTCCCCGGTTTCGTGCCGATGCCCGAGTACCCGGAGTATTCGGCGGACTTCTTCGACGGTCAGCACTATGTCATGAAGGGCGCTTCGCCAGCGACCGTGGTCGAACTGCTTCGGCCGTCGTTTCGCAACTGGTTCCGCCCGCGCTATCCGTATGTGTTCGCCGGTTTTCGCTGTGTGGGCGGAGCCGGCCGATGAACGCGCGAACGTCCCCCGACGCCGAGGTCGCCGCCTTCGCGCGGGATATCCGTGCCAGCTTGAGCGAATCGCCACGGCATCTGCCATCGCGCTATCTCTACGACACGCTCGGCTCGGCCCTGTTCGAAGCGATCTGCGCCCTGCCCTGGTACCGTCTCACGCGTGCCGAGAGCGCCCTGCTCGAACGGCACGGCCCGGACATTCTTGCGGCATGTGCGCCATTGCGCTCGGTCGTGGAACTGGGGCCGGGCAACGGCGCGAAACTCGCCTGTCTGCTGGGTGCGCGTGGTGACAATGGTGAGCCGCTGGACGTACATCTGATCGACGTATCCGCTGCCGCACTGGATGCCGCCGAGGCGCGACTGGCCGCCCTGCCCGGCCTTGCCGTCGTCCGCCACGAGGCGAGCTACGATGCCGGCCTGGCAGCGCTGGAGTCAGGCTCCGGGCCGAAACTGGTGCTGATGCTCGGCTCGAACATCGGCAACTTCGACCGCCCCGGCGCGCTGACGATGCTGCGCAGCATGCGTGCTGCGATGCGTCCCGGCGATCGCGTGCTGCTCGGCGCCGACCTGATCAAGGACGAACGCGACATGCTGCTCGCCTACGACGACCCGTTGGGCGTGACGGCCGCCTTCGACCGCAATCTGTTGCTGCGCATCAACCGAGAACTCGGTGGGGATTTCGACCTCGCCGGCTTCGACTACCGCGTGCGCTGGAATGCCGATGCCGCACGCGTCGAAGCCTGGCTGGTGAGTCGCAGGATGCAGACCGTGCGCATTCCCGCGGCCGGGCTTGAACTGGCGCTGGGCACAGGCGAGCCGATCTGGATCGAGAGTGCGCACAAGTACACTCGCGAGAGCGTGTTCGCGCTGCTCGGGCAAGCCGGTTTCGTCGCGCAGGACTGCTGGGAAAACCGCGACGACGGTTTCGCGCTCGCGCTGGCCCGCTGCTGAGTCGCGGCTCTCAGGCGCAGATGTGCTCGAGTACCTTGCGCACGCGCGCCATCGCGTCATGCAGCACGTCCTCGATGGATTCGAAGGCGATGCCGCCGGCGCTGTCGCCGCGACCCGCACCGTAATTGGCGACCACGTTGATCGCCGCATACGGCAGCTGAATCTCGCGCGCGAGCGCGGCCTCGGGCATGCCCGTCATGCCCACCACGTCGGCCCCGTCGCGCTCGAGGCGGTCGATTTCGGCAGCCGTTTCGAGGCGCGGACCCTGGGTGGCGGCATACACGGCGCCATCGCGCATCGGTTCGCCGGCCCGCTCGGCACAGGCGAGGATGCGCCGACGCAGCGCTTCGTCGTACGGGTGGGTGAAATCGATGTGATGCACCGCCTCGTCGTTGCGGTCGAAGAAGGTGTGCAAGCGTCCCCAGGTGTAGTCGAGGATCTGGTGCGGCACGACCAGCGAGCCGGGAACCAGGTCGGCACGGATGCCGCCCACCGAGGCGACCGAGAGCACGCCGCTGGCGCCGGCCTCGCGCAGCGCCCACAGGTTGGCGCGGTAGTTGACCATGTGCGGCGGGATGGTGTGACCGAACCCATGACGCGCGAGGAACATCACCGGCCCTTCGCACAGGCGTCCGAACACGATCGGCCCGGAGGGTTCGCCGTAGGGCGTGCGGAAGACTTCGCGGCGCACGATGTCCAGCGTCGAAAGGCGCGACAGACCGCTGCCACCGATGATTGCTAGCATTGCGGAACTCCTCGGAAACGGCGGCGATTCTAGCATGGGCGCGGGATGTGCCTTCGTTACGCGTGGATCGAAAAAAAGGCCCTCGGAACACAAGCTTGCCGTGCTAGAATCGTTGGTTTTTCAAATATTTGCAGGTTCTCATGTCACGCGCCATTCGCAACATCGCCATCATTGCCCACGTCGATCACGGCAAGACCACCCTCGTCGACCAGCTTCTGCGCCAGTCCGGTACCTTCCGCGACAATCAGCAGGTCGCCGAACGCGTCATGGACTCGGGCGATATCGAGAAGGAGCGCGGCATCACGATCCTGTCGAAGAACTGCGCGATCCAGTACGGCGACACCCACATCAACATCGTCGACACTCCGGGCCACGCCGACTTCGGCGGCGAGGTCGAGCGCGTGCTGTCGATGGTCGACAGCGTGCTGCTGCTGGTCGACGCGCAGGAAGGCCCGATGCCGCAGACGCGCTTCGTCACGCGCAAGGCGCTGGCGCTGGGTCTGCGCCCGATCGTCGTGGTCAACAAGATCGACCGTCCCGGCGCGCGCGCAAACTGGGTCGTCGACCAGACTTTCGACCTGTTCGACAAGCTCGGCGCAACCGAGGAACAGCTCGACTTCCCGGTAATCTACGCATCCGGCCTGAACGGTTTCGCGATCGAGCATCAGGACGACGAACGCACCGACATGCGGCCGCTGTTCGAAGCCATCCTCAAGCACGTACCGCCGCCCGAGGTCGACGCCGACGGCCCGCTGCAGCTGCAGATCTGCTCGCTCGACTATTCGACCTACATGGGTCAGCTGGGCATCGGCCGCATCAAGCGTGGCAGCATCCGCCCGAATCAGGAAGTCGTCGTCCTGTATGGCGACGAGAACCGCGGCAAGGGCAAGGTCAGCCAGATCCTCACGTTCAAGGGGCTGGAGCGCTCTGCGTCCGAGTTGGCGGAAGCCGGCGACATCGTACTGGTGGCAGGCATCAACCAGGTCAACATCGGCGTGACGATTTGCGACCCGGACCACCTGGACGCGATGACGCCGATTGCGGTCGACGAACCGACGCTGACGATGAACTTCATGGTCAACACCTCGCCGCTGGCCGGGCGCGAGGGCAAGTTCGTCACCAGCCGCCAGATTCGTGAGCGGCTCGAGAAGGAGTTGCTCAAGAACGTCGCGCTGCGCGTGAACTACACCCAGGACTCGGACGTGTTCGAAGTCTCCGGCCGGGGTGAACTGCACCTGACCATCCTGCTCGAGAACATGCGCCGTGAGGGTTTCGAGCTGGCCGTGGGCCGCCCGCGCGTGGTCTTCAAGGAGATCGACGGCCAGCGCTGCGAGCCCTACGAGATGCTCACCATCGACGTCGAGGACAACCATCAGGGTGGGGTCATGGAGGAACTCGGCCGGCGTCGTGGCGACATGCAGGACATGCAGCCCGACGGCAAGGGTCGCGTGCGTCTGGAATACCGCATTCCTGCGCGTGGCCTGATCGGCTTCCAGGGCGAATTCATGACGATGACGCGCGGCACGGGCCTGATGAGCCACGTCTTCGACGACTACGGTCCGATGGCCGGCACCATGAGCGAGCGCCGCAATGGCGTGCTGATCTCGCAGAATGACGGCGAAGCCGTGGCCTTCGCGCTGTGGAACCTGCAGGATCGCGGCCGCATGTTCGTCAGCCCCGGCGAGGCGCTGTACGAGGGCATGATCATCGGCATCCACACGCGCGACAACGACCTGGTGGTCAACCCGATCAAGGGCAAGCAGCTCACCAACGTGCGTGCTTCAGGCACCGACGAGGCCGTGCGCCTGGTGCCGCCGATCCAGCTCACGCTCGAATCGGCGATCGAGTTCATCGCCGACGACGAGGTCGTGGAGATCACGCCCAAGAGCATCCGCCTGCGCAAGCGCCACCTCAAGGAGCACGAGCGCAAGCGTGCGTCGCGCGAAGCGGCCTGATGAAGCAAGGACGGCGCCCGCGGGCGCCGTCTCTTTTTGTGCCGTGCACAAGATCGCTTCAGCGACGCTGCGCGAGATACTCCGCGAAAGCCTCACCCACCTCCGGGTGGCGCAAAGCCAGTTCCACGCTGGCCATCAGGTAGCCGATCTTGGAGCCGCAGTCGTAGCGTGTGCCGTCGAACTCATAGGACAGCACGGATTCCTCGCGCAGCAGCGCCCCGATCGCGTCGGTCAGCTGCAATTCTCCCCCGGCGCCGGGTTGCAGCGCGCGGATGTGACCGAAGATGCGCGGCGTCAGGATGTAGCGCCCGACCACCGCCTGCGTGCTCGGCGCCTCGGCCGGATCGGGCTTTTCGACGATGCCGGAAACGCGCATCACCGCGGCCGCCTGACCTTCCGTGCTGACGATGCCGTACTGGCGCGTGTGCTCGCGCGCCACTTTCATCGTGCCCAGTACCGAACAGCGATGGTAGTCATAGACCTCGACCATCTGCTTCATCACCGGCACGCCGTCCGGATTGTCGAGCAGGTCGTCGGCGAGCATCACCGCGAAGGCCTCGTCGTCGTCGATGACGTGCGAGGCGCACAGCACGGCGTGGCCCAGGCCGAGCGCTTCGGCCTGGCGGATGTAGATGCAATTGACGTGCGCGGGCACGGTGTTGCGCACCACATCGAGCAAGGCCTTCTTGCCGCGCGCCTCCAGTTCCGTCTCCAGCTCGTAGGCCTTGTCGAAGTGATCTTCGATGGCGCGCTTGGTGCGTCCGGTGATGAACACCAGTTCGGTGATGCCGGCCGCGACCGCCTCCTCGACCGCGTACTGGATCAGCGGCTTGTCGACCACTGGCAGCATTTCCTTGGGACTGGCCTTGGTCGCGGGCAGGAAGCGCGTGCCCATGCCGGCGACGGGAAAGACGGCCTTGGTGATCTTCTTCATTCGCTGTGTTCCATGTCTCGGTTGTTTCCGACGAGTGCCAACAAGGCATCCTCGTCGAGAATCGTGATGCCTAGCTCTTCGGCCTTGGCGAGTTTCGAGCCGGCATCGGCACCGGCGACGACGAACGAGGTCTTCTTTGACACCGAGCCGGTCACCTTGCCGCCATGCGCCTCGATCAGCGCTTTCGCTTCGTCGCGCGTCATCGTCGGCAGCGTGCCGGTAAGTACCAGCGTCTTGCCCACCAGCGCACCGCTCGCGGCCTCCGCAGGGCCGCTCTCGTCCCAATGCACACCGGCCTCGCGCAATGCGGCGATGACCTCGCGATTGTGTGGCTCGGCGAGAAACTCGACGATGCTGTGGGCGACGATGGGCCCCACATCGGGTACGGTCTGCAGCACATCGGCGTCGGCTGCGAGGATGGCGTCGAGACTGCCGAAATGCCGCGCCAGATCGCGCGCCGTGGTCTCGCCCACGTTGCGAATGCCCAACGCGTAGACGAAGCGTGCCAGCGTCGTGTTGCGGCTGTGTGCGATTGCCGCGACCAGATTCGCGGCGGATTTTTCGCCCATGCGATCGAGCGCGGCCAGTTGCTGCGCATCCAGGCGGTACAGGTCGGCCGGGTTGCGCACCATGTCCGCATCGACGAGCTGGTCGACGATCTTTTCGCCCAGTCCATCGATGTCGAGCGCGCGCCGCCCGGCGAAATGCAGCAGCGCCTGCTTGCGCTGGGCCGCGCAGAACAGCCCGCCAGTGCAGCGGGCCACCGCCTCGCCCTCCTCGCGCACTACGTGCGAACCGCATACCGGGCATTGAGGATACTGCGCCAGCAGGTCGAAGCGCGGCAGATCGCGCGTGCGTCGCTCGATCACCGGGCCGACCACCTCGGGGATCACGTCGCCGGCGCGGCGCACGATCACGAAGTCCCCCGCGCGCACATCCTTGCGATCGATCTCGTCCTGGTTGTGCAGCGTTGCGTTGGTCACCGTTACACCGCCAACGAACACCGGCGCGAGCCGTGCCACCGGAGTGAGCGCGCCGGTGCGCCCGACCTGCACCTCGATGCCGAGCAGTTCGGTAATCTCCTCCTGCGCAGGGTACTTGTGCGCGACCGCCCAGCGTGGTTCGCGGCTGACGAAGCCGAGGCGCTGCTGCAGCGCGAAATCGTCCACCTTGTAGACCACGCCGTCGATGTCGTAGGGCAGCGCGTCGCGCATCGCCGCGATGCGCGCATGGAAGGCGACCAGCCCTTCGGGCCCGTCGCTCAGTACGCGATGCTCGCATACCGGAAAGCCCCGCGTTGCCAGATAGTCGAGCATCTCGCCCTGCGAGGCCGGCATCGCCGCGTCCTCCTGCGCGCCGACGCCGTAAGCGAAGAAGGACAGGCCACGCTCGGCGCACAGCCGCGGGTCGAGCTGGCGCACCGCGCCGGCTGCGGCATTGCGTGGATTGACGAAGGTCTTGTCTCCACGCTCGCGTCGCGTCGCGTTGAGGCGCTCGAACACGTCGCGCCGCATGTAGACCTCGCCGCGCACCTCGAGCAGCGGTGGCGCATCGCCCCCCTCGAGCCGGATCGGGATCTGACGGATGGTGCGCGCGTTGTGGGTGACGTCCTCACCGGTCGTTCCGTCGCCGCGCGTGGCCGCGCGCGCCAGCAGGCCGTGCTCGTAGCGCAGACTGATGGCCAGACCGTCGAACTTGAGCTCACCCAGATAGCGCACCGGTGCGTCCTCCGCGCCAAGCCCCAGCGCCCTGCGCACGCGCGCATCGAAGGTGTACACGCCATTGGCGCTGATGTCGGTCTCGGTGCGGATCGACAGCATCGGCACGGCATGCGCGACCGCGGCGAGCTCCGGGGCCGGCGCGCCGCCAACGCGCTGCGTGGGCGAATCGGGCGTGACCAGTTCGGGATGTTCGGCCTCGAGTGCCTGCAGTTCGCGGAACAGCCGGTCGTACTCGGCGTCCGGAACGGTGGGCGCGTCGAGCACGTAATAGGCGTGGTCGTGGGCGCGAATCGCATCGCGCAGGCGCTCGATACGCTCGGCCGCGCGAACGGCCTCGGAACTGCGGCTCACGCCGAGAACAGGCGCACGGCGAGCGATCCGCCCGCGGGAATCCCCTGGTCGGCCATTTCGGCCTGAATGCGGTCGATCTGGGTGCGGATCACGGCTGCCGCCTCGCTGCCGAAGGCAGCGCGGTTGTCGTCGACGATGCGCCCGCCCAGCGACTCGGACATGGCCTCGGCGATGCGCATCATGTCTTCGAACACGTCCGCGCCGTCGACCACCAGCGGTACGTCGACGACGAAGGTCACGCCGCGCGTGACGATGTCGCTCATGCCGTCGGCGTCGAACAGCTCGGCCTCGTGGTTGGACAGCGTAAACAGCGTGCGCCCTTCGGCGTCGATGGCGTGAAAGCTGCCGTCGTCGGCCAGGCGCAGGCCGCAGGACTCGGCCAATGCGCGCAGTCGCGCGCCGGGGAACGGTTCGCCGTCGGCGATCAGGTTGATGCCCACCTGGACATCGACGCTGGCGCAGAATTTGTCCATGTCGGCGGCGTTGGCCAGTGCGGCCGAGCGCAACGGGAAGTCGGCGGGAACCGCGAGGAACTGGTCGGCAACGCGCTGGATGCCGTCTGTGAAGCCGCGGAAATCGTTTTCGTCGATCGGGCCGCGCCGGTCGACCATCTGCATCGCGGCGCAGAACCAGTGATAGGCGCCGGCGCTGTGCGCGGACAGCTCATGCCACAGGTTGTCGGCGTCGTCGAAGGCGAACCAGCGCACCGGCTTGGACAGTTCCTGCAACGGCTCGAGCTGGGCGGCCCACAGGCGCGGCGCGTCGAGCGGCTCGATCGATTCGATGCAGATCACGCAGTCGACGCGTGGATCGAGTACCGACGGAATGCCGGGCGTGGTGTGTCGCCCGGACGGCTGCTGCGTGGCCGCCGGCGCGATCGCGTCGTCATCGTCGGTGAGCATCGAGTCGCCGATCACCGGCTCGGCCGGCTCCTCCCCATCGAAGCTCGGCTCGATGCGGCTCTTGGGCGCCTTGTCGAGCAGCACGTCCGGATGATCGCCGCGGAAGGCGTCCTCGGCGCTCTTGCGATGCTTGCGCTCCTGCCACTTGTTGTAGGCGACGATGCCGACCACCGCCGCCACGCCGAGTGCGATCAAACCGATCTGCAAATCGCTATCCATCGTTGTTCCCGTCCCGGGGCCCGGCGACCACCGCCAAGCCGTTGTCAGACCCGATCATCGCATGTCCGCGCGTGTGCTTCACGCCGGTTCCGGCTCGGCCATGCGCAATGCTTCCTCGATATCGACCTCGACGATGCGCGATACGCCCTGCTCCTGCATGGTCACGCCCACCAGTTGCTGTGCGATTTCCATCGTCACCTTGTTGTGGCTGATGAAGATGAACTGCGTCTGCGCCGACATGCGATGCACCATGTTGCAGTAGCGTTCGGTGTTCGCATCGTCCAGCGGTGCATCGACTTCGTCAAGCATGCAGAACGGCGCCGGGTTGAGCTGGAACATCGAGAACACCAGCGCGATCGCGGTCAATGCCTTCTCTCCACCCGACAGCAAATGGATGGAGCTGTTCTTCTTGCCCGGTGGCTGCGCGATGATCTGCACGCCCGCGTCGAGGATCTCCTCGCCGGAGAGCACCAGTTCGGCCCGCCCGCCGCCGAACAGTTGCGGGAAGAGTTCGCCGAAGCGCGCATTGACCGTGTCGAAGGTCTGGCGCAGTTGTTCGCGCGTTTCGCGGTCGATGCGCCGGATCGCATCTTCCAGCGTGGTGATCGCGCTGGTCAGATCCTCGAACTGCGCATCGAGATAGTCTCGCCGCTGCTCGGATGCCGCCAGTTCGTCGAGCGCGGCAAGGTTGACGGCGCCCAGCGCTTCGATCTCGCGCGCGAGTCGCGCGACTTCACGCGTCAAAGCCGTCTCGCGCAGGTCATCGGTCAGGAGTGGGCGCAAGGTCTCGCTGTCGGCTTGCGCTTCGGTCAGACGTTCGTCGAACTGCTGCGCCGCAATCGACGCCGCCTGCACGGCCAGGCGCAGTTCGCCGATGCGCTCGCGCAGCGGCGAGACCGAATGTTCGATGGCCAGTCGCGCTTCCTCGCACTCGCGCAGGCGGGACGCGGCCTCTTCCTGTGCGTCGCGACAGGCGGCAAGCGCACGCTCGCGGCCTTCGCGCAGGTCCAGCGCCTGCTGCAGCGCCGCTTCGCTGCGACTGCGGTCGGTTGCCGCAAGCGTCTCTTCGTGCTCGGCGCTCTCCTGGGCGATGCGCGCGAGCTGCTCTGCTGCGAGTGTGAGTGCGCGCGAGATGTCATCGAGGCGCGCCTCGCATTCGCGCTGTGAGAACGCGGCTTCCTGGGCTTCGCGCGCTGCGCCCTGCTCGAGCATGCGCAGTTCGCGCAAGGCGCGCTCGCGCTCTGCCGCGACCTCGGTCGCGGCGTCGAGCGCGGCCTGTTGCAGCCCGGACAATTCCTCCAGACGGGCATGCTCGCTGTCCGCCTGCTCGACCAGCAGCGCTTCGGCCGCCGCAAGCCGCCGGATCTCGTCCAGATCGTGTTCGGCACGGCGCCGCTGCTCGTCGGCGCGCTCGCCCGCCTGCACCAGCTTGAGCAACTCGACCTGGCCTGTATGCTGGCGCTGCTGCAACTGCTGCAATTCCTGGCGCATCTGCTCGATGCTCGATTGCAGTGTGCTTGCGGCCTGCTCGCGCTCGGCAACGGCGGCATGTGCACGCTCGGCCTGTTCCTCGAGCGGCATCAGGGCTTCGCCGGCGATTTCGATCTCGCGCTGGCGCTCGACGACGCCATGCGTTCGCCCGTCCGGCGCGTGGTGGATCAGAGCCGCGCGGGTGAGGATGCGACCACCGCGATCGACCAGGCATGCCCGTGGTGCGAGCATGTGCCGATCCTCGATCCGCTCGGCGACCGACTCGACCGCAAAGCAGTCTGCGAGCCAGGTGTCGAGCACGCCGGCGAGAGCGGCGTCGCTACTGCGTACATATCGCGTGAGCGGCTCGCCTCCTGCCGGTAGGACTGCGGCCTCGGGCGTCGACGCGTCGCCGCCGCTCAGGACCACGGCCAGGGATTCGGGCGGTGCGGCGTCGAGCAGCGCGCGCACGGCCGCAGCGGTGTCGCCGGTGAGTGCGGCCAGTCGTTCGCGCAACACGGATTCGACTGCGCTCTCCCAACCGGCGTCGACATCCAATGCACGCCACAGCGGCATCAGCCCTTCGAGCCCGCGTTCTCGCAGCCAGTCGCCGAGTTTGCCCTGAGCCTGCACGCCTTGCTGTAGCCGGACCAGCGCATCGTGATGGGCACGTGCGTCGGTATGCGCAAGTCGGGCGAGCTTTTCGTCCTCGATCGCCGCGCGTAGCGTCGCCTGTGCCTCGGGCCAGCGCGCCTGGGCATCGGCCTGGGCATTGCGCAGATCGTCGAGCGCCGCGTCGAGCTCGGCGAGCTCGGCCTCGAGCCGTGCGATGCGTGTCGCATCCGGCCCGGCAATCGCGCCCTTTTCCTGTTCGACGCGCGCACGCCGTGCGGCCAGAGTGTCGAGCGTACGGCGCGCGCCTGCCCGCCGGGTTTCCTCGACGCGCTGCGTCTTCTCGGTCTCGGCCAGATCGCGACGCGCGTTCGTCACGGCGGCGGCAGCTTCGGCGGCAGCCGACTCCGCCTCGGGCAGACGCCCCGCCACCTCCTCGTGCCGCGCCTGTGCCTGCGCCGCCCGATGCGCCGCATTCTCGAGCAAGTCCTGCCAGCGTCCGCGCTCGTCGAGGCTGGTGCGCTCGCGTGCCTGCCAGTCCGCGCCCTCCGCGGCGAGTTCCGCGATGCGCCGCTCGATGCGTGTCTGCGTGTCGACGAGATGACGCAGTTCGCTCTCCAGGCGGCTGGCCTCGGACGAAGCCGCAAACAGCTCGGACTGGGCCGCCTGCGTCGTCTCGCTGGCTTCGTGATGGCGTTCGCGCGCGGCCTCGACCGTGCTTTCGAGCTCGATCAGTCGCGCGTTGTCGGCGTCGAGCCTGCGCGTCGCGTCCGCCAGTTCGGCCTCCAGGCGCCCCTGCTCGTCACGCGCCTGTTCGCGCTTCAAGAGCCACAGCAGATGCTGGCGCTGCTCGTGCGCGGCGTGCAGTTCGCGATAGCGCGCGGCGACCTCGGCCTGTTCGCGCAGGTGTTCGACACGCTCGCTCAGTTCGGAGCGGATGTCGTCCAGGCGGGCGAGATTGTCGCGTGCATCCGACAGCCGCCCCTCGGTTTCCTTGCGTCGCTCGCGGTATTTGGTGACGCCGGCGGCTTCTTCGAGAAAGCCGCGAATGTCCTCGGGGCGCGCCTCGATGATGCGCGAGATCATGCCCTGCTCGATGATGGCGTAGGCGCGCGGCCCCAGGCCGGTGCCGAGGAACAGGTCGACCACGTCCTTGCGGCGCACCTGGGTGTTGTTGATGTGGTAACTCGACTCGCCGCTGCGGTCCAGCACGCGCTTGACCGCGATCTCGGCATAGCGCGACCAGCCGCCGGGCGCGCGGCCTTCGGCGTTGTCGAAGACCAGCTCGACGCTGGCGCGCTGCACCGGCTTGCGTGTGGTCGAGCCGTTGAAGATGACGTCCTGCATGGATTCGCCACGCAGCGCGCTGGCGCGCATCTCGCCCAGCACCCAGCGCACGGCGTCGATGACATTGGACTTGCCGCAGCCGTTCGGGCCGACGATGCCGACGAGGTTGTCCGGCATCATGATCGTCGTCGGATCGACGAAGGTCTTGAATCCGGCGAGTTTCAGCTTGGTCAGGCGCACGTTTTTCCGGCTGGTCTAAGAGGGCCGACGAGGGGCCGGGCTGGCGCGCCATGATACCATTGCGCGCCCGTCGAACCGCACGATGACGGCCTTTCAAAATGCTTCCGCCATTGCCGTGAATCCGAATCTACAACGCCTCCACCCTTACCCGTTCGAGAAACTGCGCACATTGCTCGAAGGCGTCACGCCCGCGTCGCATCTTGCGCCGATCCGCCTGTCCATCGGCGAGCCACGCCATGCCACGCCGGCTTTCATCCGCGAGGCGTTGGCCGACAACCTGGACGGCCTGGCGAGTTATCCCACCACGCAGGGCACGGACGCCTTGCGCACGGCCATCGCCGCCTGGGTCGCGCGCCGTTATGGAATCCCCGCCCCCGATATTGCGCGACAGGTGTTGCCGGTGACCGGTACGCGCGAAGCGCTGTTCGCCTTCGCGCAATGCGTCATCGACGGCACGCGAGCCGGCGCGAAAGTGCTGTGCCCGAACCCGTTCTACCAGATCTACGAGGGCGCGGCCCTGCTCGCCGGGGCCGAGGCGGTGTTCATCAACAACTTGCCGGAGAGCGGCTTCGCGTCGGATTTCGATGCGCTGCCCGAGGCCGTGTGGCGTGACGTGCAACTGGTGTACGTGTGCTCTCCGGGCAATCCCACCGGGCGTGTGATGACGGTGCCCGAATGGGCACGACTGTTCGAGTTGTCCGACCGATACGGCTTCGTGATCGCCTCGGACGAGTGCTATTCGGAAATCTATTTCGACGACGACGCCCCGCCAGTGGGCGCGCTGCAGGCCGCGGCTGAACTCGGACGCAAGGATTTCGCCAACATCGTGATGTTCTCCAGCCTGTCCAAGCGCTCCAACGTGCCGGGCCTGCGTTCAGGCTTCGTCGCCGGTGACGCGAAACTGCTCGCCGCCTTCCATGCCTACCGCACCTACCACGGCTGCGCGATGGGTCCGGCCGTGCAGGCGGCGTCGATCGCGGCGTGGAGCGACGAGGCACATGTCGCCGAGAACCGTCGCCTGTATCGCGAAAAATTCGCCCACATCACCCCGATGCTCGCACCCTGGCTGGACGTGCAACTGCCCGAGGCCGGCTTCTACCTCTGGGCCGATGTACGCAAATGCGCACCGATCTCCGACACCGAGTTCGCCCGCCGGCTGGTCGCCGAATATAATGTGGCGGTCCTGCCGGGCAGTTTCCTCGCCCGCGAATCGCGTGGCATCAATCCCGGTGCCGGCTTCGTGCGCATCGCGCTGGTGGCCGAGCCGGCCGAATGCATCGAAGGCGCCGAGCGCATCGTCGCGCTGTGCCGCTCCCTTTGAACACGAACCACAAACGGAAATCCCCCATGCAAGAACTGCAGAAGATCATCGACGACGCCTTCGAGGCGCGTGCCAACCTCTCCCCGTCCTCGGCGCCGGCCGAAGTACGCGACGCGGTCGAACGCGTCATCGCCGGGCTGGATGCGGGCACGCTGCGCGTGGCCGAGAAGCGCGACGGCGAGTGGGCCGTCAACCAGTGGGTCAAGAAGGCCGTACTGATTTCGTTCCGGCTGGCCGACAACCAGCCCATGCCGGGCGGCTCCACGCAGTACTTCGACAAGGTGCCGACCAAGTTCGCCGACTACACGCCGGAACAGTTCCGCGAGGGCGGCTTCCGTGTCGTGCCGCCGGCGGTCGCGCGCCGCGGCGCGTTCATCGGGCGCAATGTGGTGATGATGCCGTGCTACGTCAACATCGGCGCCTATGTCGACGAGGGCACCATGGTCGACACCTGGGCGACGGTCGGCTCGTGCGCGCAGATCGGCAAGAACGTGCACCTGTCGGGCGGCGTGGGCATCGGCGGCGTGCTCGAGCCGATCCAGGCCGGGCCGGTGATCATCGAGGACAACGTCTTCGTCGGCGCGCGCTCGGAGATCGTCGAGGGCGTGGTGGTCGAGGAGAACGCGGTGATCTCGATGGGCGTGTACATCGGCATGAGCACGCGCATCTATGACCGCGAGACGGGTCAGGTGCACTACGGTCGCGTACCGGCCGGCTCGGTCGTGGTGCCGGGCAGCCTGCCGTCGGCCGACGGCAAGTACAGTCTGTACTGCGCGGTGATCGTCAAGAAGGTCGACGCGCAGACGCGCTCCAAGACCGGCATCAACGAACTGCTGCGCGGCGCCTGACGCGCGCACCCCGGGGGGCGCATGCCCCCGCCCTGCCCTGTTGCCCGGAGCAAGTCCGAGATGATCTTCGACAAGCTGTTCCAGCTGATGGCCGAAAAGAACGCTTCCGACATCTTCATCAGTGCCGGCGCGCCCATCCACATCAAGATCCAGGGCAACACCATCCCCATCAACCAGCAGGTGATGGACCCGGCAGGCATCCGCAAGATGGTCGAGGAACTGGTCACGCCCGATCAGCTCGAGCGCTTCGACATTGAACGCGAACTGAACATCTCGCGCGGCGCGCGCAATCTGGGCAACTTCCGCATCAACATCTTCTGGCAGCGCAACAGCATCGCGCTGGTGGTGCGCTATATCCAGGGCGACATCCCGACGCTCGACAAGCTCGGCCTGCCGCAGGTGCTCTCCGACATCGTGGTGGAAAAACGCGGCCTGGTGCTCATCGTCGGCGCCACCGGCTCGGGAAAGTCGACCACGCTCGCCTCGATGATCGACCATCGCAACCAGCGCCAGTCGGGCCACATTCTCACCGTCGAGGATCCGATCGAGTACCTGTTCGCGCACAAGAAGTCGGTGGTCAACCAGCGCGAGGTCGGCATCGACACGCACAGCTGGCACGACGCGCTGCGCAACGCCATGCGCCAGGCGCCCGACTGCATCCTGATCGGCGAGATCCGCGATCGCGAGACCATGCAGGCGGCCCTGGCCTATTCGCAGACCGGCCACCTGTGTCTGGGCACCCTGCATGCGAACAACGCCTATCACGCGCTCAACCGCATCGTGAACTTCTTCCCGCTGGAGAACCGTTCGCTGCTCTATCTGGACCTGGCCGTCGCGCTCAAGTGCATCGCCTCGCAGCGGCTGGTGCGCAAGCCCAACGGCGAACGCATTCCCGCCGTGGAGGTCCTGATGAACACGCGCTACATCGCCGAACTGATCGAGGCCGGCAACCTCAACGAGATCAAGGAGGCGATGGAGCAGAGTCTGTCGCCGGGCTCGCAGACCTTCGAGCAGGATCTGTATCGCATGTACCGCAAGAAGGTCATCAGCCTCGAGGAGGCGCTGGCCAATGCCGATTCGCCGACCAACCTGAACTGGCTCATCAACAACGCCCAGGCCAGGGACAGCCGCAGCGGCGCGACCACGCCGCGCGAAGCAGGCGCTGCCGCGGGCGCGCATGGCGCCTCGTTCAGCGGCTTCGATCTGAGCAACGACGACTCGTCGACCCACTGACCCCCTCCCGGTCGCGCACCGGGACCCATGAGAGTTTTCATGTCCGTATCGGAAGCAACCCCAACGCTCGAACTCGCTCGCGCGCTGATCGCGCGCCGCTCCGTCACGCCGGAAGACGCTGGCTGCCTCGAACTGCTGGGTGAACGCCTGGCCACGCTGGACTTTCGCCTCGAGCGTATCGATTCGGGTGGTGTGTGCAACCTGTGGGCGCGGCGCGGCACGGCCTCGCCGCTGGTGTGCTTCGCCGGCCACACGGACGTCGTGCCCACCGGCCCGCTCGATCGCTGGAATTCGGATCCCTTCGAGCCGACCATCCGCGACGGCAAACTCTACGGGCGTGGCGCGGCCGACATGAAGACCTCGCTCGCCGCATTCGTGACCGCGATCGAGACCTTCGTCGCCGATCACTCCGACCACGCCGGTTCGATTGCGCTGCTGCTCACATCCGACGAGGAAGGTGTGGCCACCGACGGCACGGTCCGCGTCGTCGATGCGCTCGAAGCGCGCGGCGAGTGTCTCGACTACTGCATTGTTGGCGAACCGACCTCGGTCAGGACGCTGGGCGACATGATCAAGAACGGCCGTCGCGGGTCGCTGTCGGGCACCTTGCGCGTCAAGGGAAAGCAGGGGCATGTGGCGTATCCGCATCTGGCGACGAACCCCGTACACGCCTTCGCACCGGCGTTGGCGGAACTGGCCGCGACGCACTGGGACGACGGCAACGAGTTCTTCCCCCCCACTACCTTCCAGGTGTCGAACATCCACGCCGGTACCGGCGCGAACAACGTGATTCCCGGCGAATGCGAAGTGCTGTTCAATTTCCGCTTCGCGTCCGTCACCACGGCCGACGAGTTGAAAGCGCGCGTACTCGAGATACTCGACCGTCACGGCGTCGAGCGCGAACTTTCCTGGCACCTGTCCGGCAACCCCTACCTGACCGGGCGCGGCGCACTGGTCGAGGCGCTTTCCGGAGCAATCCGAGACGTCGCCGGCATCGACACCGAGTTGTCGACCACCGGCGGCACCTCGGACGGACGCTTCATCGCGCGCATCTGTCGCGAGGTCGTCGAATTCGGCCCGATCAATGCCACCATCCATCAACTCAACGAATGCGTGCCGGTCGATTCCGTCGAACCACTGTCGGCGATCTACGCGCGCACCCTTGAAAACCTGCTCGCACGCAAGGGCTCCATATGAGCGATCACGACCACCACGATCACGATGACGACTTCGGCCCGCTCGCCGAGCTGGTGACGCTGCGCGACTGGCTGCGCTACGCGGTCACGCGCTTCAACCGCGCCGGCCTGCATTTCGGCCACGGCTGCGCCGACGCCTTCGACGAGGCCGCCTGGCTGCTGCTGCACACGCTGTCGCTGCCGCTGGACCGGCTCGAGCCTTTTCTCGACGCGTCGATCACCGCCGACGAACGCGAGGCCCTGCATGAGGTCATCGAGCGACGCGTGACAGAGCGCGTTCCCACCGCCTACCTGGTGAATGAAGCCTGGCTGGGGGATTTCCGCTTCTATGTCGATCCGCGCGTGATCGTACCGCGCTCCTTCTTCGCCGAACTGCTCAGCGACGGCCTGTCGCCGTGGCTGCACGAGCATGGCGAAGTCGGCAATGCGCTGGATCTGTGCACCGGCTCGGGCTGCCTGGCGATCCTGATTGCGCATGTCTTCCCGAATGCGCAGGTGGTCGGCGCGGATCTGTCCGAGGACGCGTTGGCAGTGGCGCGACGCAACGTCGACGACTACGGACTCGGGGATCGTGTCGAACTGCTGCGCGCGGACGTCTTCGACGGCCTGCAGGGGCGGCGCTTCGATCTCATCGTGTCCAACCCGCCGTACGTGACTGCAGCGGCGATGGATGCCCTGCCCGCTGAGTATCTGCACGAGCCGCGTATGGCGCTGGCCGCGGGCGACGACGGCATGGATGTGGTGCGGCGCATTCTCGCCCAGGCGCGCGAGCATCTCACCGATGACGGCTTGCTGGTCGTCGAGATCGGCCACAATCGTCGCTTCGTAGAGGCCGCCTTCCCTGATCTCCCGTTGATCTGGTTGCCGACATCCGGCGGCGACGACATGGTGTTCCTGGTACAGGCGCGGGACCTGTGAAGCGCCGTGCCTGACGACAAAAAAACGGCGCCCGCGGGCGCCGTTTGTCATTGCGGCGAAACGATTCAGTCGGCCTCGTCGATCCAGGCCTGCTGGATCGCCTCGAGGATGCGCTCGCCGCAGTGCTTGGGGTCGTCGTCGAACTCGGGCAATGCGACCACCCAGTTCATCAGGTCGACGAAATTGATGCGCAGCGGGTCGACCTCGGGGTGACGGTCGGCAAGCTGGATCGCGATTTCCTGTACGTCGGTCCACTTCATCAGTGATGCTCCCGGGCCATGTTGATGGTGTAGCGCGGAATCTCGACGACCAGCGGCGTGTCGCCCACCTGCGCCTGGCACGACAGGCGCGACTGCGGCTCCAGCCCCCAGGCCTTGTCGAGCAGGTCTTCCTCTTCCTCGGTCGCCTCGTTGAGTGCCTCGAAGCCCTCGCGCACGATGACGTGACAGGTCGTGCATGCGCACGACTTCTCGCAGGCGTGCTCGATCTCGATGTCGTTGGCGAGCAGGCTGTCGCAGATCGAGGTGCCGGGTTCGGCCTCGATGACGGTGCCATCCGGGCACAGTTCGACGTGCGGCAGGACGATGATCTGGGTCATAGGGAAATCTCGTTGACGTTGCGGCCCGCGAGCGCGGACCGGATGCTCTTGTCCATGCGTCGCGCGGCGAACTCGTCGCTCACCTGCGCCAGACGCTCGATGCCGGACTTGATCGCGCGGTGATCGTCGCCGTCGCGCAGCGCGCGCAGTTCGGCAACGGCCGCGTCGATACGTGCGCGCTCCTCGTTCGAGAGCAGCTCGAAATCGACACGCAGCGCCTGCTCGACGGCCTCGATCGCACGATCGGCCTCGACCACCTGTTCGCGCAATGCGCGCGCGTTCATGTCCTCGCCGGCGTGCTCCATGCCATCGCGCAGCATCTGTGCGATCTCGTCGTCGCCCAGACCATACGAGGGCTTGACCGCGATGCTCGCCTCCACCCCCGAGGACAGCTCGCGTGCCGACACCGACAGCAGACCGTCGGCATCGACCTGGAAGGTCACGCGGATGCGCGCCGCCCCGGCCGCCATCGGCGGGATGCCGCGCAGTTCGAAGCGTGCCAGCGATCGGCAGTCGGAGACCAGCTCGCGCTCGCCCTGCACCACGTGGATGGCCATCGCGGTCTGGCCGTCCTTGAAGGTCGTGAATTCCTGCGCGCGCGCGGTCGGCAGGGTCGAATTGCGCGGCACGATGCGCTCGGCCAGTCCGCCCATGGTCTCGATGCCCAGCGACAGCGGAATCACGTCGAGCAGCAGCCAGTCCTCGTCGGCGCTGCGATTGCCCGCCAGCACGTTGGCCTGGATCGCCGCGCCCATCGCGACAACGCGGTCGGGGTCGAGGTTGTTGAGCGGCGCGCGACCGAAGTGGTCGGCGACCGCAGCCTGTACGTGCGGCATGCGCGTGGCGCCGCCGACCATCACCACACCGGCGACGTCTTCGGGATCCAGGTTCGCGTCGCGCAGCGCCTTGCGCACCGGCGCGAGGGTGCGACGCACCAGATCGGCGGTGATGCGCTCGAAGGTCTCGCGCGTCAGATCCACGTCGATCTGCTGCCCGTTGGCGAGCTTGATGCGCACCTGCGTGCGTTCGCTCGTCGACAGTGCTTCCTTCGCGCTACGTGCCAGCCGCAGCAGGGTACGCACGTCGCCATCGTCCGGGGTTGCGATGTCGGCACTCTCGACAATCCACTCGTAGATGCGGTGGTCGAAGTCGTCCCCGCCGAGCGCGCTGTCACCATTGGTGGCGAGCACCTCGAAGATGCCGCGCGAGAGCTTGAGGATGGAAATGTCGAACGTGCCCCCGCCCAGATCGTAGACGGCGAACACGCCTTCGGCAGCATTGTCCAGGCCGTAGGCGACGGCCGCTGCGGTCGGCTCGTTGAGCAGGCGAAGCACCTCGACACCGGCCAGCCGGGCGGCATCCTTGGTCGCCTGACGCTGCGCGTCGTCGAAATAGGCGGGCACGGTGATGACGACGCCGGTGAGCGCGCCACCCAGGGACTCCTCCGCCCGCTGGACGAGCGCCTTGAGGATCTCGGCCGAGACTTCGACCGGGCTCTTGACCCCTTGCCGGGTGCGCAGGCGCAGCATGCCCTCGCCATCGGCGAACTCGTAGGGCAGCGATTCGGGATTCGCCAGGTCGGCCAGGCCGCGCCCCATGAAGCGTTTGACCGAAGCGATGGTGTTGGCCGGATCGGCCGAGGCATGCGCCAGCGCCTCGGCGCCGACATCCACCCCGCCGTCCGCACGGTAGTGCACAACCGACGGCAGGAGAATAGCGCCCTGCGCGCCAGGCAGGCATTCGGCGCTGCCGCTGCGCACGGTGGCGACAAGCGAGTTGGTAGTGCCGAGGTCGATGCCCGCGGCAAGGCGGTGCCGATGCGGCTCGGCCGCCTCGCCCGGTTCGGCGATCTGCAGTAATGCCATGTGTCAGTTGTCCAGCGCCTCGAGGGCGTCGTCTATTTCGTGTCTGAGCTTGTCGAGGAACATCAGCCGTCGCACGGACTCGGCCGCAGCGGCCACGTTCTCCTCGTCATCGAGCTGGCGAGCGAGGGTGTCCACGAGTTCGCGGGCGTGGCCGCGCAAGCGATGGTGCAGATGTTCGAGGGCGCTCCCGTCGGCGGCCTGCTCGGCCTCCTCGACCGCCTCGCGCCATTCCATTTGTTCCATCAGGAACTCGGGGGACATTGCGGTGTTGGTTTCCACGCCGACATCGTGCCCGGCCAGCTCGACCAGATAGCGTGCGCGCGAGAGCGGCTTCTTGAGCGTGTCGAAGGCTTCGTTGACGCGGGTGGCCCACTGCATCGCCCGACGCCGGTCGGCGTCGGGCAGATGCGCGTGGCGGTCCGGATGAACCGTGGAATGCAGCTCGTGATAGGCCGATTCCAGCGTCGCTTCGTCGATGCGAAAGCGCCTCGCCAGTCCGAACAGTGCGAAGAAGTCCTGCTGCAGGTCGTTGGCCATCGTCCCTCAGACGTTGAAGCTCTCGCCGCAGCCGCACTCGTCCTTGACGTTGGGGTTGTTGAACTTGAAACCTTCGTTCAGCCCCTCGCGCACGAAGTCGAGTTCGGTGCCATCGAGATACGGCGCGCTCTTCGGGTCGATCACCACGCGTACGCCGTGGCTCTCGAACACCAGGTCCTCGGGCTGAGCCTCATCGACGAACTCGAGCTTGTAGGCCATGCCCGAACAGCCGCTGGTGCGCACGCCCAGGCGGATGCCGAAGCCCTTGCCACGCTTGCTCAGATAGTTGCCGACGTGCTTCGCTGCCCGCTCGGACAGCGTCACGCCACGGGTCGCGATCTCGGCCATGGGCTCAGGCCTCGTGCTTTTTCTTGTAGTCGGCCACCGCCGCCTTGATGGCGTCCTCGGCGAGGATCGAGCAGTGGATCTTGACCGGCGGCAGGGCCAGTTCCTCGGCGATCTGCGTGTTCTTGATCGACAGCGCCTCATCGACGGTCTTGCCCTTGACCCACTCGGTAACGAGCGAGCTGGACGCGATCGCGGAGCCGCAACCGTAGGTCTTGAACTTGGCGTCCTCGATGACGCCACCCGCGCCGACCTTGATCTGCAGCTTCATCACGTCGCCACAGGCCGGGGCGCCCACCATGCCGGTGCCCACGCCATTGTCGTCCTTCGTGAAGGAGCCGACGTTGCGGGGATTCTCGTAATGGTCGAGTACTTTTTCGCTATATGCCATTGCTGTCTCTCCTGGTGAATCCGGCCGGCTCTCAGTGAGCCGCCCATTGTACGGTATCCAGATCGATGCCTTCCTGGACCATCTCCCACAGCGGGGACAGTTCGCGCAGCTTGCCGATGCGCTGACGGAGCAGGTCGATCGTGAAGTCGATTTCCTCGACGGTGGTAAAGCGACCGATCGTGAAGCGGATCGAGCTGTGCGCCAGTTCGTCGTTGCGACCCAGTGCGCGCAGCACGTAGGACGGCTCCAGACTGGCCGAGGTACACGCCGAGCCCGACGACACGGCGACATCCTTGATCGCCATGATCAGCGACTCGCCTTCGACATAGGCGAACGAGATGTTCAGGTTGTGCGGCACGCGGTGCTCGAGGTCACCGTTCACGTACACCGCTTCCATGTCCTTGAAGCCGTCGAGCAGGCGGTCGCGCAGCATGCGGATGCGCTCGTTCTCGGCGCCCATTTCGAGACGCGCGAGACGAAAGGCCTCGCCCATGCCGACGATCTGGTGCGTCGCCAGCGTGCCCGAACGCAGACCGCGCTCGTGGCCGCCGCCGTGCATCTGTGCCTCCAGGCGCACGCGCGGCTTGCGACGCACGTACAGCGCACCCACGCCCTTGGGGCCATAGGTCTTGTGTGCGGAGAACGACATCAGGTCGACCTTCAACTCCTGCAGGTCGATCGCGACCTTGCCGGTGGCCTGCGCGGCATCGACGTGGAAGACGATGCCCTTGTCGCGGCAGATCTCGCCGATCTCGGCGATCGGCTGGATCACGCCGATCTCGTTGTTGACCATCATCACCGACACCACGATGGTGTCCGGCCGCAGGGCCGCCTTGAACTGTTCGAGGTCGATGAGGCCGTTTTCCTGAACGTCCAGATAGGTCGCCTCGAAGCCCAGCCGCTCGAGTTCGCGCACGGTGTCGAGCACTGCCTTGTGCTCGGTCTTGACCGTCAGGATGTGCTTGCCCTTGCCCTTGTAGAACTGGGCCGCGCCCTTGATCGCGAGGTTGTTGGACTCGGTCGCGCCCGAGGTCCAGATGATCTCGCGCGGATCGGCACCGACCAGCGCGGCGACTTCGCCCCGCGCATCCTCGACGGCCTTCTCGGCGTCCCAGCCGAACGCGTGCGAGCGGCTCGCAGGGTTGCCGAACTGTTCGGTCAGCCAGGGAATCATCTTCTCGGCGACGCGCGGATCGACCGGAGTCGTGGCCGAATAGTCGAGGTAGATCGGGAACTTCATCATCGTGTATCTCCAGAACCTGTGTTGATCGTGATTCGTCAGACCGCCACCGCGGCCAGTTGTCTCAATTCCGCGACCTGGCGTGCGAAGGTCTCGGCAAAGCGTTCGACGTCGTCGGCCGTGGTGGCGGGCCCGAGGCTCACACGCACGGCGTTGCGCGCCAGCGTCTCCTCGACGCCCATCGCGGTGAGCGTGTGCGAGGGCTCGGGGTTGGCGCTGGAACAGGCCGATCCGCTGGCGCAGGCGAAACCGGCGCGGTCGAGCTTGCCGACCAGCGTCTCGCCGTCGATACCCTCGACCGCGAAGAAGCTGGTGTTGGGCAGCCGCTCAGCCTCGCGCGCGAAGATTCGCGTA
Source organism: Pseudazoarcus pumilus (assembly GCF_002872475.1). GTDB lineage: Bacteria > Pseudomonadota > Gammaproteobacteria > Burkholderiales > Rhodocyclaceae > Pseudazoarcus > Pseudazoarcus pumilus. The sequence goes on along the minus strand of NZ_CP025682.1, from coordinate 1,624,239 downwards.
CCCGTCTCGGCGAGCAGCGTCTCCAGCCGATCGCGCAAGCCGCCCAGGCGCTCGCGCTCGTCCCGCGCCCTTGCCGCAGCGAGTTGGCAGGCCACGCCGAAGCCGACGATGGCCGCGACGTTCTCTGTGCCCGAGCGCAGACCACGCTCCTGGCCGCCGCCGGCGATCAGCGGCGCAAGTTCCACCCGCTTGTCGAGTACCAGCGCACCAGCGCCGATCGGCCCGCCGATCTTGTGCGACGAAATCGTCATCGCGTGCACGCCCAGCGCACGAAAGTCCACATCGATCTTGCCCAGCGCCTGCACCGCATCGGTGTGCATCCAGCCGCGTCCGCGTCGAACCTCAGACGCCAATTCGGCGATCGGCTGCAGCACGCCGGATTCATTGTTGGCGAGCATCACCGAGATCAGCGCCGGGCGTCGTTCGAGCACCGCCTGCCAATGGCCGCGATCGATGCGTCCGGCCGTGTCGACCGCAAGTTCGATCACTTCCCAGCCGGCGCGTCGCAATTGCTTCGCCGGCTCGCGCACACAGGGGTGCTCGATCGCGCTGATCGCGAGCAGCCCCGGCTTCATGCATGCAGCCGCACCCTTGATGAAGAGGTTGTTGGCCTCCGAACCGCCGCTCGCAAACACCACCTCGGTAGGGTGTGCCCCGACCGCAGCGGCCACGCGTTCGCGCGCCTCGTCGATCGCGGCACGCGCCTGACGGCCGTACTCGTGACGGCTCGACGCATTGCCGAAGCGCTCGCCCAGCCACGGCAGCATCGCCTCGCGCACCTCGGGTGCGAGCAGCGAGGTGGCGTTCCAGTCGAGATAGGCGGGTGCGAACATGGTGCCCATCCTCAGACCGCCGCCGCCTCACGCAGCGAAATGGTCGCGCGCCGGCGCACGTCCTTGATCACGTTGACGTCCGGGTCGGCCTTGATTTCGTGATTCACGAGCGCGGACAGCGTCACCGAATCGAGATACTCGTACATGCGCTTGTTCAGATTGGCCCACAGGTCGTGCGTCATGCAGCGGTGCTCATCGTGACAGTTGAGCTTGCCGCCGCATTGCGTCGCATCGAGCGGCTCGTCAACGGCGACGATGATGTCGGCAACCGTAATGCCGTCCATGTCGCGCGCCAGTCGATAGCCGCCGCCCGGCCCGCGCACGCTGGAGACGAGCTTGTAGCGGCGCAGCTTGCCGAAGAGTTGCTCAAGGTACGACAGGGAAATCTTCTGGCGCTCCGCGATGCCCGCGAGCGTCACTGGCCCGTCGCCTTCGCGCGACGCCAGATCGATCATCGCAGTCACTGCGAAACGTCCTTTGGTGGTCAGTCTCATGGTGGATCCTCGCGCTGTGAGCCGTCTCGGGCAATACCCGAACATTTCGGTCAACTATAAGGTACCCGACAAAAACGGTCAACTAATCAATCGACCATCCTGGACACCTTCTGCGGGTCGAACGCGTCGCTGCTCTCGATGGTTTCATCGAGCTGGATGCCCGCCTTCTCGAGGCGCTCGACCAGCACCTGGATGCGCCGATCGGTCTCGACGGCGTGATCGAGAAGCGAATGCATGGCCTTGGCCAGCGGGTCGTCCATGCCGCGCGTCACGCCATAAGCCGAAAAGCCGATCTCCTCGGCCTTCTTCTCGCGCGCCACATCCCGCGGATCGCGTGCCTCGCGCCCTTCCCCGCGGTCGCTGTCGAGGATACGCGCCGGGTTGCCCACGGCGGTCGCACCGGCAGGTACCGGCTTGATCACGACGGCGTTCGAACCGATCTTCGCGCCATCGCCCACCTCGAAGCCACCCAGCACTTTCGCCCCGGCGCCGACCACGACGCCCTTGCCCAGCGTCGGATGCCGCTTCTCGCCGCGATACAGCGAGGTACCGCCCAGCGTCACGGCCTGGTAGATGGTGCACTCGTCGCCGACCTCGGCGGTCTCGCCGATCACCACGCCCATGCCGTGGTCGATGAATACGCGCCGACCGATCACCGCACCGGGGTGGATCTCGATGCCGGTCAGAAAGCGCCCGACGTGACTGACGAAGCGCCCCAGCCAGAACAGGCGATGCGTCCACGCCCAGTGCGCGAGGCGATGCGTGAGCAGCGCATGCACGCCGGGATAGCACGTCAACACCTCCCAGGTGGAACGTGCAGCGGGGTCGCGCTCGCGCACGCTGGCAAGGTCTTCACGCAGTCGACTGAACATGGACGCTTCTCTCCCGGCAGCTCCGGCGGTGTGCGCCGGACTTCGTGTCTCAATAGCCGAGTATTTTAATCAAGTTTGCGCTGCAATGCAGCCAGCAGACCGCGCAGGATGTTGATTTCGTCGCGTTCCAGGCGGGTGCGACCGAACAAGCGGCGCACCCGCGGCAGCAGCCGCTTGGAGGTGGCCGGGTCGTAGAACTCGGCTGCGCGCATGACCTCTTCGAGATGCGCGTAGAAGCCCTCGATGTCCTCGAAGCGCGCGGCCTCGGACGGCGCCTCGGGCAGTTCCGGGACGAGTGCGGCCAGACGCAGCTCGTAGCACAGCAGTTGCACTGCCGAGGCCAGATTCAGCGATGAATACTCCGGATTGGCCGGAATCGTCACCGGCAGCGTGCACAGCGCGACGTCCTCGTTCGACAGGCCCGAGGATTCGGTGCCGAATACCAGGGCGACCTCCCCGGCCTGCGCGTGGCGAACCAGTTCGGGAGCGGCCTCCCGCGGCAGCGCCAGCGGCACGGACAGTTCGCGCCGGCGGGCCGTCAGTGCAGCCGACATCACCGTGCCTTCGAGCGCATCTGCAAGCGTCGGCACCACGCGAGCAGCGTGCAGCACGTCCAGCGCGCCCGATGCGCGCGCGTCGGCGACCGGGTCGGGAAAGGATTCGGGCGCGACCAGTACCAGACGGGTCAGGCCCATGGTCTTCATCGCGCGCGCGGCGGCGCCGATGTTGCCGGGATGGGAAGTGCGGGAAAGGACCACACGAATGCGGTCGAGCAGGCCGGATTGGGGCATCTGGAATGTGCTTGTAGTGCGCTCCGCGCGGAGATTCGCGGCGCGAAAACGGTTAGAATGCGCGGTCGTTCGATACCCATCGGCGCCGCTTTTCCGCTAGGGGGCGGCGCACAGCAGAGACCTCTCCCCCATGCATCCGATCCTGAACATCGCAGTCAAGGCAGCCCGCCGCGCGGCGAGCGTCATCAACCGCGCGTCGCTGCAACTCGATCTCGTCACCGTGCAATCGAAGGCGCCCAACGATTTCGTCACCGAAGTCGACCGCGCCGCCGAGGCAGCCATCATCGAGGTGCTGCGCGACACCTATCCGGACCATGCGATTCTAGCAGAGGAGTCGGGACGCTCCGGCGAGTCGGAGTACTGCTGGATCATCGACCCGCTCGACGGCACCACCAATTTCATCCACGGCTTCCCGCAATACGCCATTTCGATCGCACTGGCGAAGAACGGTTCGGTCGAGCACGGCGTCGTCTTCGACCCGGTGCGCAACGAACTGTTCACTGCCTCCAGGGGCGCGGGCGCCTTTCTCAACGACCGTCGCATCCGCGTGTCGCGCTGCACCCGCCTGGCAGACTCGCTGATCGGCACCGGTTTTCCGTTCCGCAGCGACGACGATCTGGAAGCCTACATCGGCGCGTTTCGCGAACTCACGCAGAAGACTTCCGGCCTGCGCCGCCCGGGCGCCGCGGCGCTGGACCTGGCCTGGGTCGCCTGCGGGCGCATCGACGGCTTCTGGGAAGCCGGCCTGCAGATCTGGGACATGGCCGCCGGTGCGCTGCTGATTCAGGAGGCCGGCGGCCTGGTCACCGATTTCGACGGCGACTCCGGCCATCTCGACAGTGGCCGCGTCGTCGCCGCCCCTCCGAAGCTGTTCGCACAGTTGCTGCCCATCGTGCAGAAACACATGCGCGCGCGCTGAACGCCGCCCCGCCCGCCTTGTCCCGAGCCGCCGCCACGCCCGCCTTCGACGAATCCTCCATCGCCGGCCACACGCCGATGATGCAGCAGTACCTGCGCATCAAGGCGCAGTATCCCGACCTGCTGCTGTTCTACCGCATGGGGGACTTCTACGAGCTGTTCTTCGAGGATGCCGAGCGCGCCGCGCGCCTGCTCGACATCACGCTGACCACGCGCGGGCAATCCGGCGGCGCGCCGATCCGCATGGCCGGCGTGCCCTTCCATGCCGTCGAACAGTATCTGGCGCGACTCGTGAAACTGGGCGAATCCATCGTGATCGCCGAGCAGGTGGGCGAGCCCGGCGCGACCAAAGGGCCCATGGAGCGCGCCGTGAGCCGCATCGTCACGCCCGGCACGCTCACCGACGCGGCCCTGCTCGACGACCGACGCGATGCCTTGCTGTTGGCACTGACGCTCTCGCGCGGCACGCTGGGGCTGGCCTGGCTCAATCTGGCCAACGGCGATCTGCGCGCGATGGAGTGCCCCGCCGAGCAGCTTGCCAGCCAGTTCGAGCGCCTGCGCCCGGCCGAGGTGCTGATTCCCGACGGTCTCACGCTGCCCCTGCTCGACACGCTCGCGCCCACCACGCGCCGCCTGCCCGACTGGCAGTTCGACGCGGCCAACGGCACGCGCCTGCTCACCGCCCATTTCGCCACGCAGGATCTGGCCGGCTTCGGCGCCGACGAACTCGACACCGGGCTGGCCGCGCTCGCCGCGCTGTTCGAGTACGCCAGTGGCACGCAGCGCCAGGCGCTGCAACACGTCACCACGCTCACGGTCGAGCACGAATCCGCGACCCTGCGCCTGGACGCCGCGACGCGGCGCAACCTGGAACTGACCGAGACCCTGCGCGGCGAGGCCTCGCCCACGCTGCTCTCGCTGCTCGACTGCTGCGCCACCAGCATGGGGTCGCGCTGGCTGCGCCATGCCCTGCATCATCCGCTGCGTGAGCGCGCACATGCCGCGCAGCGTCACGCCACGGTGGCCGAACTGATCGGCGACGGCGATGGCCGTCGCCTGGGCGACGTACGCAGCGCCCTGCGCGGCATTGCCGACGTCGATCGCATCACGGCCCGTGTGGCACTGCGCAGCGCGCGCCCGCGCGACCTCGCGGCGCTGCGCGAGGCGCTGGCCGCCCTGCCCTCGCTGCAGTCCGCGATCGGTGTGGCCGAGGCCGACCTGCTGGCCGGTATCCGTGCCGATCTGACACGACCGGATGCCGCCTGCGAGTTGCTCGTCCGCGCAATCGACGCCGAGCCGGGGGCAATGGTGCGAGACGGCGGCGTAATCGCACCGGGCTTCGACGCCGAGCTCGATGAACTGCGTGGCATCCAGAGCAACTGCGGCGAGTTCCTGATGGCGCTCGAGGTGCGCGAGCGCGAACGCAGCGGCATTTCGACCCTCAAGGTCGAATACAACCGCGTGCACGGTTTCTACATCGAGGTCGGGCGCGTGCACGCCGACAAGGTGCCCGACGATTACCGTCGGCGCCAGACGCTGAAGAACGTGGAGCGCTACATCACGCCGGAACTCAAGGCCTTCGAGGACAAGGCACTGTCCGCGCAGGAGCGCGCGCTGGCGCGCGAGAAGCTGCTCTACGACGAAGTGCTCGAAGCGCTGGCGGGCGAGATTCCGGCGCTGCAGCGCATCGCGCGCGCGCTCGCATTGCTCGACGGGCTGGCCGCTTTCGCGGAGATCGCACTGCGCCACGACTACTGCCGCCCGGTGTTCGTCGATTCACCGGGACTGGAGATCGAGCGCGGCCGCCATGCGGTGGTCGAGCGCGAAGTCGAGAACTTCATCTCCAACGACTGCCGCCTGAGCGCGACGCGCCGCATGCTGATGATTACCGGCCCGAACATGGGCGGCAAATCGACCTTCATGCGCCAGGTCGCACTGATCGTGCTGCTCGCGCATGTGGGCGCCTTCGTACCGGCATCGGCCGCGCGCATCGGCCCGGTGGACGCCATCTTCACGCGCATCGGCGCCTCCGACGACCTGGCCTCGGGGCGCTCGACCTTCATGGTCGAGATGACCGAGGCGGCGGCCATCCTGCACGGCTCGACCGAGCACAGCCTGGTGTTGATGGACGAGATCGGACGCGGCACATCGACCTTCGACGGCCTCGCGCTGGCCTTCTCGATCGCGCGTGCCCTGCTCACGCACAATCGCTGCATGACGCTGTTCGCAACCCACTACTTCGAACTGACGCGGCTCAACACCGAGTTTCCCGAATGCGTGAACGTGCATCTGGACGCGGTCGAGCACGGCCACCGCATCGTCTTTCTGCACGCGCTAGAAGAAGGCCCGGCGAGCCAGAGCTACGGCATCGAGGTCGCCGCCCTGGCGGGCGTGCCGGCACCGGTGATTCGCGAGGCACGCCGCCGTCTGCGCGCGCTGGAAAATCGTGAAATCGGCAACGGGCCGCAGCCGGATTTGTTCGCCGCCGTGCCCGACGATGAACCGCTCTCGCTCTCGCATCCGGTGCTCACCGCGCTCGACGAGATCGACCCCGACAGCCTGTCGCCGCGCGAGGCGCTCGAACGCCTGTATCTGCTCAAGAGGATGCTGTGAACTCGATCGACATCAGCGAGAAGAACGGAGTACGTTATCTGCACTTCGGTTCGGAATGGGTACAGGGCGCGATGCGTCTGCGCGAGCCGGTTGCACTGGAACTGCAGTACGCGCGCGACATACTGTGTGGTCTGCTGCTGCGCCCCTCGCCCTGGCCGCGCGAGGCGCTTACGATCGGTCTCGGCGCGGGATCGCTGACGAAGTTCCTGCATCGCCACTGCGCGCACACCTGGCAGACCGTGGTCGAGATCGATGCGCGCGTTTACGCGGCCGCGCGCCATCTGTTCGAGCTGCCCGCGCCGGACGCACGACTGTCCATCGAGATCGGCGACGGTGCAGCCTTCATCGAGGCCGACGGGCCGGCCTTCGACTGCATCCTGGTCGACGGCTATGACGCCGAGGCGCGCACCGGCGCGCTCGACACGGCCGCGTTCTACGCCGCCGCCCGCAAGCGGCTCTCACCGCAGGGGCTGATCGCCGTGAACCTGTTCGGGGATGCGCACGGCTTCGACGCAAGTCTGGCGCGCATCGTCGACGCCTTTGGTGAACGGGTACTGGCCCTGCCGCCGTGCAACAGCGGCAACGCCATCGTGCTGGCGGCAGTGGGCGAGCCAATCGAATGCGCGCTGGATGTATTGCACGAGCGTGCAGACGCATTGCGTAAGCGAACCGGCCTGGATCTGACGACTACGCTGTCGCGTCTGGAACGCAGCGGGCGCGTTCCGGGCGACACCCTCATCCTCTGAAGCTCAGGGCGATTCGGCTTCCGAAGCCGCTTGGACCTTCGCCAGCCACAAACAATGTCCGGCGGCTTTCTCGATGTCGGCCAGCACCGCCGCGTGCGCTGCGCGCTCGGCATCATTCGCACGCAATACCTTGAGTCGCGGCCGGTCCGGCGCAACGCTGCGCGCGGGCATGTCGGCCCCGTTGGATGGCTCTTCGAGCGTGATCGCCAGCGTCTCCTGGCCGCGCGTCATCGCCAGGTAGACCTCGGCGAGAATCTCTGCGTCGAGCAGCGCCCCGTGCAGCGTACGGTGGCCGTTGTCGATGTCGTAGCGCTCGCAAAGCGCATCGAGCGAGGCCTTCTTGCCGGGGTTCTGCTCCTTGGCGAGCCTGAGCGTGTCGATCACGCCGTGGCAGAAGCTGGCGACGTTGCCGCGCCCACAGCGCGACAGTTCGGCGTTGAGAAAGCCGACGTCGAAACTGGCGTTGTGGATGAGCAACTCGGCTCCGGCAACGAAGGCTTCGAAGTCGGCCGCGATGGCCTCGAACTTCGGCTTGTCGGTGAGAAAGTCCAGGCTGATGCCGTGCACGGCCTCGGCCTCGGCGTCGATTTCTCGCTCCGGATTCAGATAAACGTGGAAATGCCGACCGGTCAGGCTGCGGTTGACCAGTTCGACACAGCCGATCTCGATGACGCGGTGTCCGTTGCGCCAGTCCAGACCGGTGGTTTCGGTATCGAGGACGATTTGTCGCATGGCTAGGGGCTGGTGGCTGGGGTGGCACTGCGCTTGACTGACGCAACGCCCTGGCGGGCGAGCGCGTCGGCGCGTTCATTTTCGACGTGACCGGCGTGGCCACGCACCCAGATCCAGTCGACCTTGTGGCGGCTGGCCGCACGGTCCAGCTCCTGCCACAGGTCGGCGTTCTTGACCGGGGCCTTGGCGGCGGTCTTCCAGCCGCGCGCCTTCCAGCCGTGGATCCACTCCGAAATACCCTTCTGCACGTACTGACTGTCGGTATGCACGCGCGCGTGCACCGGGCGCTTGAGCAGTTCCAGGGCGCGGATCACGGCCAGCAACTCCATGCGGTTGTTGGTGGTCTGCGCCTCGCCGCCCCAGATTTCCTTTTCCTGTCCACCCGCGCGCAGAATCGCACCCCAGCCACCCGGGCCGGGGTTGCCGCTGCATGCGCCGTCGGTAAAGATGTCTACGAGTTCCTGCATCGGGTTCCTGATTCTTCGTCCTTATGGGTGGTGGTGACGCCGCCGCGACCGCGACGCGATGCCGGCGTGAGCCGCTTGGCGGGCACCGCCTCGGCCTTCCATTGCGGCGTGATCAACCGCATGCCATGCACGCGCTTGATGCCGTGCAACACGAAACAGCCGCCGCACACCGGCCACCACCGGTTGCCGGCACGCTCGAGGAACTGCCAGCGATCGACCCATTTTTGCGTGCGCACCGGCGGCACGTAGCAGCCGAACACGCCGGGCGGCGTCTCGAAGCCGAGCAGTGTAAGCCAGTCGCGCACCCGCAGCACCGAGAAATAGTGCCCGCGCCACGGCCAGGCGCCCGACGAGCGCGAAAAGAGGCGGCGCGCACCGAACAGGCTGAACGGATTGAAGCCTGCGAGCACCAGACTGCCGTCGGGCACCAGCACGCGCTCGACCTCGCGCAGGATGCGGTGCGGATCGCGCGAGAACTCCAGCACATGGGGCAGCACGACGAGATCGACGCTGGCGGTGGCGATGGGCAGCCCGGTTGCCTCCGCGTAGACCGCCGCTCCGCCACGCGAAGACTCCGTCTCGAGCACGAAACGATGGGCGATGCGGCTCGCGCGCAACAGGTCGTGCCCTGGCAAGCCGACCTGCATTGCGTTATAACCGAACACGTCGGAGACGATGGCGTCGATGTGCGCCTGCTCCCAGCGCAGGACGTATCCGCCCTGCGTACCCGAGAACCACTCCGAAAGGCTTGTACAGGACATGACCATTGACGCCCCCGGCGATGCCGGCCTCGAGATTCTTCCGCTGCCCGCGTTCAACGACAACTACATCTGGACCTTGCGCCGCGGCGACAAGGTCGTCGTCGTCGATCCCGGCGACCCGGCCCCGGTCGAATCGTATCTGGCGCGTGAAGGACTCGACCTTACCGCAATTCTCATCACCCATCACCATGCCGACCACACCGGCGGAATCGGCGCGCTGACCGCACGACGCGACATTCCGGTGTACGGTCCGGCGGCGGCCGACATTGCCGGTGTGACGGCAGGATTGGCTGATGGCGACAGCGTCGATCTGCCCGAACTCGATCGCGCCTTCGAGGTGCTCGAGGTGCCCGGCCACACCGCGACCCACATCGCCTTCCTCTCCGGCGACCTGCTGTTTCCGGGCGACACCCTGTTCTCTGCCGGCTGCGGGCGGCTGCTGGGCGGCACTGCGGAGCAACTGCACGCCTCGCTCGAACGCCTCAAGGACCTGCCCGGCAGCACACGCGTGTATTGCACCCACGAATACACGCTCGCCAACCTGAAGTTCGCGCAGGCGGCCGAGCCCGACAACGCCGAACGCGATGCCTGGTTCGCGCATTGCCGGAGTCTGCGTTCGGACGGACAGCCCACGCTGCCCAGCACGATGGAGCGCGAGCGTGCGATCAATCCCTTTCTGCGCACCGGGTCGGCCTCGGTGATCAAGGCCGTTACACGCCACACGGGTCGGCGCCCTGCCAGTGATCTGGCCTGTTTCACCGCGCTTCGTGCATGGAAGGACGAGTTCTGAGGAGACGCGTTCAGTCGGCCTGTACGACGCGGTTGCGTCCGGCGCGCTTGGCCTTGTAGAGCGCTTCGTCGGCGAGCGTCAGCAGGATTTCGGAACCGCGTTCGTCGCCGCGTTCAGGCACCGCCGTGGCGATGCCGATGCTGATCGTCAGGAATGGAGAAACCGACGAGAAGCCGTGCGGAATCGCCGCTTCGCGTACCGCACGCATCACGCTATCAGCCACCGAGGCGGCCCCCTCGCCGGCCGTCTCGGGGAGGATCACGGCGAATTCCTCGCCGCCGTAGCGGGCGACCAGATCGGACGGACGCCGCAGCGACTGCTCCAGCAGCCCGGCAAGATCCTTGAGGCATTCATCGCCGGGCAGATGACCGTGGCCATCGTTGAACGCCTTGAACTCGTCCACATCGATGAACAGCAGCGAAATCGGCAGGCCGCTGCGCGATGCGCGGCGCCACTCGTGATCGAGCACCTCGTCGAAACGGCCACGATTGGCGATGCCGGTCAGCCCGTCGATCGCGTTCCGGCGCGCGAGCTCGCGGTTGGCCTCGTCGAGCTTGCGGGTGGTGCGCAGCAGCACTTCACGCATGCGCACGATGCGGCGCATCGCCGCCACCTTGGCGCCGAGCACCTTTTCGGACACCGGCTTGACCAGATAGTCATCACCACCGGCGTCGATCCCCTGAGCGAGGTCGTCGTCGCTGGCGCGTGCGGACAGGAAGATGATGGGCGTCCAGTCGACGCCTTGCTCGATGGCGCGCAGGCGGCGCGCAACCTGGAAACCGTCCAGGTCCGGCATGATCACGTCGAGCAACACCAGGTCGGGACGTTCGCGTTCGAAGGCCTCGATGCCACTGCGACCGTCGCGCGCCCTGACCGTATCCAGCCCCATCTTGCCGAGCATCTGGCAGATGAGCGTCGCGCTCGTGACGGTGTCCTCGATGACCAGTGCCTTCATCCGCTACGCGCGCGCTCCATGTGGGGTCTCAACCGGTCTTCCCGCCTCGATTGTGCCATAGCGCCTGCGGGCGACATCGGGCATGAGGCGGTGGTGTGAAATAAACCACAAGGAACCCAGGGAATTTGACGCAAAACGTCTCCGCAAATTAAAAAGGGGCCGCTTTCGCGGCCCCCGAAACATCCTTGTGTGCATGCGGATCAGTGGTGATGGCCGCCCGCTCCGTGCACGTGGCCGTGCTGGATCTCCTCGGGCGTGGCCGAGCGCACGTCGGCGACCTTGCCGTCGAACACCAGCGCCATGCCTGCGAGCGGATGGTTGCCGTCGACCACGACCTTGCCGTCGGCGATGTCGGTGATGCGATAGACCATGTCTTCCTCGTCGTCTTCGCCGACGCGCTCGAAGGCCATCCCGACCTCGATGTTCTCGGGGAACATGGCGGCTTCCTCGATCAGCACGAGTTCTTCGTCGATATCGCCAAAGGCGTCTTCGGGCTGCAGCTTGACGGTGAAGGTCTCGCCGACCTCCTTGCCCTGCAGTGTTTCCTCGATCAGCGGGAAAATGCCGTCATAGCCGCCGTGCAGATACACCAGCGGGTTCTTGCCGTCGTCGATCAGATTGCCGTCGCTGTCGGTGACCGTGTAATCGAGCGTGACGACGGTGTCTTTAAGGATTTGCATGTGCGTGTTCCGTTTGCAGTTGGCTGAGCGTATCCAGGACCTCGGCCACATGGCCGCGTGGTGCGACGTTGCGAAAGATGTGGCGGATGATGCCACGCTTGTCGATGATGAAGGTGGTGCGCGTCACGCCGGTGCGCCGCACGCCGTCTGCCTCGCGCGATTGCCACACGCCGTAGCGACGACAGATGTCGACGTCCTCGTCCGAGAGCAGTCGCACGGACAGGCCATGCTCGTCGCGGAACTCGGCGTGGGTCGGACAATCGTCGGGGCTGACGCCGACGACGACGCAGTCGCGTTCCTCGAAGTCCTGCGCATGGTCGCTGAAGTCGACGGCCTGGCGCGTGCATCCGGGCGTGTTGTCGCGCGGGTAGAAGTACAGCACGACGTGCTTGCTGCCGACCATCTCGTCCAGGTCGAACACTTCCATGTCGGCGTCCGGCAGTGCAAAAACCGGCGCCCGGTCGCCAATCCGCGGCACGTGACGTGGGCGCGATTCTAGCCCGGAACGTTGTCGAACTCCAGCCGCGTCGGTCCCTGCATCGATTCGCATGCTGTCCTCCCAGCGGAGGTTCGAAGTTCTTGAGGGATAGACCACCAAGCGGGTCGCCTCAAGCCCGGATACACCTTGGCACGGACTTGCAAGACTGTGATAGCTGTTTAAAAATACAGTTCTCGGCGAGAATGTCCGCCTGCTCGACCGACCCTGCCCTGCTCTGCCCGGAGAATGCCATGACCCCGCCCGACCGACCGCTCACGCGGCGCCAGAGCGAGATTCTCGATTTCATTCGCGACACCGTATCGCACAGCGGCCGTCCGCCCACGCGCGCCGAGTTGTGCACGGCCTTCGGTTTCCGCTCTCCCAACGCCGCCGAGAGCCATCTGCGTGCGCTCGCGTCCAAGGGCGCGATCGTTCTCGAGGAAGGCCGGGCGCGCGGCATCCGGCTGGCCGACGGCGTCGGACTGCCGCTGATCGGGCGCGTCGCCGCCGGCTCGCCGCTGCTCGCCATCGAGCACGTCGAGTCGCACCACACCGTCGATCCGGCGCTGTTCTCGCCGCGCGCCGATTACCTGCTGCGCGTGCGCGGCCTGAGCATGCGTGATGCCGGCATCCTCGACGGCGATCTGCTTGCCGTACACCGCACGCCCGAGGCGCGTGCCGGACAGATCGTCGTCGCGCGCGTGCACGACGAGGTCACGGTCAAGACCTTCCGCCGTCGCGGACCGGTCGTCAGCCTGATGCCGGCCAACCCGGACTTCGCACCCATCGTCGTCGACACCCGTGTCGAGCCGCTGGTCATCGAAGGCGTGGCCGTCGGCCTGATCCGCAACGGCCTGCCGCGCTGAAGGGGGTGGGATGAGCGCCTCGCCCGCCCTCGCAGCATTGCCGCCGGGCCTGGTGTGGCGTGCCGACCGCCTCGCCCGCGACGTCACGCCGGGCGAGCCGACCGGCTTCAAGGCGCTCGATGACGAGTTGCCCGGGGCAGGCTGGCCGCGCGAAGGCATCGTGGAACTGCTCGTCGCCACGCCCGGCATCGGCGAGATCGAGCTGCTACTGCCCTTGCTCGCCCGCGCCGGGGTCGATCGTCTTGTGGTGTGGGTCGCCCCGCCACGATTGCCGTATGCGCCCTCACTCGCTCACAGTGGCGTACCGCTCGAACGCATGCCCGTAGTGGTGGCACAGAATGCGGCCGCAGCGATCTGGGCCACGCGCCAGGCGCTGGCCTCCGGCGCCTGTCACGCGGTGCTGGCGTGGATCGAGCGTATCGACATGGCCGCCTTGCGTCGCCTGCAACTGGCCGCCGAGGAAGCGGCCACGCCGCTGTTCCTGTACCGCCCGCCGCAGGCCGCGCGCCAGTCCTCGCCGGCCGTGCTGCGCCTGGCGCTGGCCGGTCACCGTGCAGGCCTGCACGTCGACATCCTCAAGCGGCGCGGTCCGCCCGCGAGCGCGCCGCTGATCCTGCCCCTGACCCGATCCATCGGAGAGCCTGCCCATGCTGTGGATCGCCCTGCATCTGCCCGAGCTGTGCCTGCAGGTATTCACGCGCGCCACGGCTGAGGCCGCGCCGTGCGCGCTCTTCGACGACGCGCGCCGCCCCTGCATCGTCGCCGCCGATACCCGCGCCCGCGCACTCGGCCTACACCCCGGCGAGACGCTGGCGGCCGCGCGCGCGATCGCTCCGGGCGTCGTCTTCAGGGCGCGCGAAGTCGCGCTCGAGCAGGCCACGCTCGACGAGGTGGCCGCCGCCTGCTCGCGCTTCACGCCCTCGCTCACGCTGGCTGCGCCCGATACCGTGTTGCTCGAGGTCTCGACCAGCCTGCGCCTGTTCGGCGGACGTGAAGCGCTTGTGCGCGCGCTCGGCGACACGCTCGCAGATCTGGGCCTGGTCATACGCAGCGCTGTTGCGCCCACCCCGCTGGCTGCCCACTGGTTCGCGCTCTCCGCAACGACGGCTCCGGTCGGGCCGGGCTGGCAGGATGCGCTCGACGCACTGCCGCTCGGGGTGCTCGGCATCGGCACCGATGTGAGCGCGGCGACGCTGGAACTGCTCACCGAGCTGGGTCTGCAACGACTCGCCCAGGTGCGCCGTCTGCCGCGCGAGGGACTGGCCCGGCGTCAGGCGCGCGCGGTGCTCGACGCACTGTCGCGCGCGCGTGGCGAGGCACCCGATCCAAGGCGCTGGCGCGAGCCGCCGGCGCGCTTTGCGTCCACGCTCGCATTGCCGGTCGCGACCACGAATACCGAACCACTGCTGTTCGCGATGTCGCGTCTCGTCGCCGGCCTGGTCGCCTGGTTGGCCGCACGACACGCCGGAATCGACCGCTTCGCGCTCGAACTCGTACACGAAGACCACAGCGTGACGTCGCTTGTCATCATCAGTGGAGAGCCCTCGCGCGAAATCTCCCGGCTGATGCTGCTCGCGCGCGAACGCCTGTCCGCGCTGACGCTGCCGGCTCCGGTCGAGGGTTTGCATCTGGCCGCCGACGCACCGGTACTGCGCCCCGGACGCACGCCGGACCTGTTCGGCGACCCGGCCGGGATCCGCGAGAACGCGGTGCTGCTGCTCGATCGTCTGCGTGCGCGTCTGGGACCTCAGGCCGTGCGTCGCATCGCGCCCTGGCCCGACCATCGGCCCGAGCGCGCAAGCCGCATGCTGCCCGTAGGCGCACCGGCGGGGGAGCACGCCACGACCTCCACCCCCCGTCCGGCCTGGCTGCTCGAGCGTCCGCACGCGCTCGCCGTGATCGACCAGCTGGAACTCGTCGCCGGCCCCGAACGCATCGAGACCGGCTGGTGGGACGGCGCGGACATGGCACGCGACTACTATGTCGCGCGCACGCCGGACGCGGCGCTGTGGTGGGTTTTCCGCGAGCGCAACCAAGGCAGCTGGTACCTGCACGGTCATTTTGGATAGACTGGCCGGCCTCCCGGCTCCGAGTCCATTGCGATGTTTCCGTTCTCACGCCCGCGTCCCGATGAACCCGCAGGCGATGCGCACCGCCGCAAGGCGCTGCGCGCACTGATCGTTGCGCTGCTGGCCTTGCCCATCGCGCTCACGGCCTTTCGTTTCATCGAGCCGATCTGGGTGCGCATCGAGCCGCTCGAAGGCATTGCCTTCATGCTCGCCGCGACCCTGCTCGGAGCGACCATGGCCGTCGCCCCGCTGCTCGCCGCGGCCGCCGCCCTGGTGGCGATGTGGCACGGTGTCGAGAGCGTCGCGCAGCCGCGCTCACGCGTCACGCCGCTGTTCGATCGCGTGCTCTACGCGATCGGTCTTGTCGTGTGGTTCGCACCGGCACTGGCGCTGGCTGCCATGGCGGGCAAGGCCGTCGTGACCGGTTCGATCACGTTCCGCCGACCGGCGCGCGAATACCTGCTCGCCATCGATCCGATCGCGTTCTGGCAGAGCGTGGGCTTTCTGCTCATCGTCGCCGTGGCCGCGGCCTATCCGGCATGGCATTACTGGCGGCGAAAGCTCACACGTCCGAAATCGGGATAGGGGCGGTCAGCTTACCTGACCGTTCCCCTCCCACACCACCCGGCATGCGGGTCCGCACCGGGCGGTTCGAGCAGTTGAGGTCATGAGAGCCGGGGCACTCCGATCCGGTCGAAGTAGGCGATAGGCATTGCCCGGTTCAGCGCCATGCGGCTGTTGCGCCACCAGCACCGACTGTTCGCGGCCACCTTGCGAGCGTCCGCCTCCGAAGCGCCCAGCGCTTTCAACTCCCGATACATCGTCGTACTCCGGCGCCAGTGCTTGAGCTGCACGGCACGCAGCCGGTGTCGAATCCACTCGTCGAGTCCGCGGAACACTTGCGGCGTCTGCGCGAGCTGGAAGTAGGCCTTCCAGCCCGGCATGTAAGTCCGGAGTTGTTCGGCGATCTCCGGCAGGCTACGCCCACCCGAGCGACGCGTCATTTGTCGGATGCGTTGCTTGAAGGTCTCTTTGGCCTTGTCCGCCACCTTGCATTTGACCTGACCGCCTCGGCCATACCAGAAGGCATAACCGAGAAACTTCCGGCCAGATGCGGGCGCGACGGCCGTCTTGGCCTCATTGACCTTCAGATGGAGTCGGTCGTAGAGCTTGCGCAGCCCGTCCAACACGCGTTCGCCCGCACGACGGCTGCGTACATATACGTTACAGTCGTCGGCGTAACGCACGAAGCGGTGACCGCGCTGTTCCAACTCCCGATCCACCTCGTCGAGCAGCACGTTGGCCAGCAGCGGCGACAATGGCCCGCCTTGCGGCGTGCCCTCGTAGCGTTCCATGACCACTCCACCCTCCATGATCCCGGCCACGAGGTAGCGACGAATCAGCCGTAGCACGGCTTTGTCGTTGATGCGCCTCGATAACCGTTCCATCAGGATGTCGTGATTGACCCGGTCGAAGAATTTCTCCAGATCCACATCGACCACCACCCGGTAGCCGTCCTGCACGTAGCGCTGTGCATCGAGCACCGCGTCATGCGCACGGCGTCCCGGTCGAAAGCCATAGCTATGTTCGGAGAACGTCGGATCAATCTTGCGCTGCAAGACTTGCAGCAGGGCTTGCTGGATCAGCCGATCCGTCACCGTCGGTATCCCCAATTCACGCACGCCCCCGTCGGGTTTCGGAATCTGGACACGGCGCACCGGCGCGGGCCGGTAGCTGCCGTCCAGTAACGTTTCCCGAATCCGGGGCCAGTGCGCTCTCAGGTAGTCCGCCGTCTCGGCAATCGACCGACCATCCACCCCTGCACTGCCGCGATTGGATTTGACGCGCTTCCACGCCGCCTCCATGTTCGCGCTCGCGAGCACCTGCGCAAGCAGGCCCTCTCGCCCCGGGCTTCCAGTTGCATGCCGCGCCGTCCGTGCTTCATCACGCATCGCCTCAAGCGCGGCTTCACCCCGCCCTCCCGCGTTGCGCCCCGCATGACCGGGCTTCTGATGCACTGCACGTTCGAGCGACATGGCCTTCGGCCCTCCTACTCGTTCGGCCCTTCGCCCCAGCACGGCAGCTACTACGGCCTCTGCTGACTTCTCGCTCCGGCTCGGCGCCGTCGCCCTTTCAGACACAAAGCGAGATCTCCCCAGGTAAGAACGCACTCCTTCGCTGCACAACCGCCGGATCTACGCCGCTTCGCCTTGATCACGAGAGCTTCGCGGTTTCATGCCCGCTCGCCCTGCTCGGCAGCGCCTTCTATCCGATTCTTGTTCATCGGCTCGCAGCTTATGCTCCACGCTTCCTCCCCACACTCGGTCACCCTCATGCAGTTGCGCTTCACTTCGTTCGCTGTGATCAACTTACGGCGGGACTCGCACCCGCAGGAGTGCGCCCATGCTGGGCGCACATAAAAAAGGCCGCCCCCGTCGGGAGCGGCCTTTTCCGTGCATCACCCTGTCACAGGCCGAGCCAGCCCTTGCGCAGGGTCCGCACCGAGGGCTCGGGCTTTTCCTGCAGCGTGAGCTTCATGGTGTCGGCCCTGGGGGCGGCCAGCGTGACGTCGAACTCCATCAGTTCGTCGCGGCGGAAGGCGTGCACGCGCACCGTCTCGCCGGCCTTGCGGCGTGTCAGCATGTCCTCGACGTCGCCGGCAGCCACACGCAGGCCGTCGAAGGCCACCAGCACGTCGCCGGCCGACAGGCCCGCGGCCTGCGCGGCGGCGCCGTCGAAGACGCTGGCGATCTTCGCCTCGGGGCCGGAGGCCATGCGCACGCCCAGCACCGGCGCTTTCGCCGAGGTATCCGAGCGGCAGTTGACGCCGAAGGGGCGCAGCAGACGCGCCAGCGGCAGATCTGCCGTGCCGCTCACCGCGCGGCGCAGCCATTCGGCCAGACGGCGCCCTTCCTCGGCGGAGGGGTCGCTGGCGATCTCCTCGACGATGGCGAAGATGCCGTCCTCGGCCACACCGATGCCGGTCTTGCCGTGGCGCTTCCACAACGCGCGCATGACGTCGTCGAGGCTGCGCTTGCCGCCGGTCTGGGTGCGCAGCTGCAGGTCCAGCGCGAGCGCCACCAGCGCGCCCTTGGCGTAGTAGCTGACGATGGCGTTGGGCGCGTTCTCGTCCTGGCGATAGAACTTGGTCCAGGCGTCGAAGGAGGATTCGGCCACGCTCTGCTTGAGGCGTCCGCTGCCGCGCAGCACGCGACTCATGGTCTGGCCGAGCAGTTCCAGATAGTCGGCCGCCGAGATCACGCCCGAACGCACCAGTGCGAGATCGTCGTAGTACGCCGTGAACCCCTCGAAAGCCCACAGCAGGCGCGTGTAGTTCTCGCACGCGTAGTCGTAGGGCGTGAACGCGGCCGGCTTGATGCGCTTGACGTTCCAGGTGTGGAAGTACTCGTGGCTGCACAGGCCGAGGAAGTTGCGATAGTCCTTGTTCATGCCGCGCATGCCGCGGTAGGGCAGATCCTTGCGGCTGGCCAGCAGCGCGGTCGAGGCGCGGTGCTCGAGACCGCCGTAGCCGTCGCCGACGATGGTCGCGAGAAAGACATAGCGCTCGACCGGCGCGGGCTTGCCGAACAGGCGAATGTGCCAGTCGCAGATCCTGGTCAGATCTGCGGTGAGGCGATCCAGGTCGCAGTCGTGGCGCCCGGTGAGCACGATCTCGTGCTCGACGCCGCCGGCCTTGAACACCGCCTGCGTGAAGCGCCCCATCTCGACCGGATGGTCGACCAGCTCGTCGTAACTGTCTGCGCGATACAGGCCGAATCCGCCGATGCGCGCCCCCCCCTTGAGACTGGTCGCCGGTGTCATCGCCGTGGCGACCTGCCAGTCGTCGGCACCGGCCGGAGCGCGGATATCGACCAGGCACGGGCGGTCGGTCTGTCCGTCGACGGACAGGAACACGCTGGTGCCGTTGAAGAAGCCATGGGTCTGGTCCAGATGCGCGGCACGTACCGACAGGTCCCAGGCATAGACGTCGTAGTTCACGGTCAGACTGCGTCCGGCCGCGAGCGGCGCTGCGCGCCAGGTGTTCTTGTCGATCTTGGTGATCGAGTGGCGGCGCCCGGCGGCCTCGGCCGACAGGGTCACGATGTTGCGCGAGAACTCGCGGATCATGTAGCTGCCGGGAATCCACGCCGGCAGGCGGAAAATCTGTCCGGACGGGTCGGGGCGCTCGACGGTGCAGCTCACCCGGAACAGATGGGCCTCGGGATGATGCGGCGTGATCGTGTAGCGGATTTCGGGTGTCATCGTGCCTCGCTAGGTCGTTTACACGCTTTTCATTCTAACGCGCTCACGACGCCGCCCCGGATATACTGTTCTTATGTACAGTCATCGATCGCATTCGGTGCGCCCAGCTCCACCCGCTTTCGCCGAACTGCACTGCCTGAGCAACTTCAGCTTCCAGCGCGGTGCCTCCCACCCGGAGGAACTCGTCGAGCGCGCCGCCACGCTGGGCTATGCGGCGATCGCGATCACCGACGAGTGTTCGCTCGCCGGCATCGTGCGCGCGCACCAGCAGGCGAGGCGCGATGAAACCCCCATCCGGCTGATCATCGGCAGCGAGATCGCGCTCGCGGACGGTCCGCGCGTGGTGCTGATCGCGCGCGATCGTCACGGCTACGCTGCACTGTCTAGGCTGATCACGCGCGGCCGTCGTGCCGCCCACAAGGGCACCTACCATCTGTGCCGCGCCGATCTCGAAGACGGTCTGCCCGGTTGCAGCGCACTGCTCGTACCGCCTGAGGATGTGCAGCTCGACGAGGCCGCGATCGCGGCCGACGCACGCTGGCTCGCGACGCGCTTCGCGAACGAAACCTGGCTCACCGTCGCATTGCATCTGGGCGCGGACGACGCAGGGCGGCTCGCCGCGCTGCTGCGTGCAGCGCGC
This sequence comes from Pseudazoarcus pumilus, assembly GCF_002872475.1. GTDB lineage: Bacteria > Pseudomonadota > Gammaproteobacteria > Burkholderiales > Rhodocyclaceae > Pseudazoarcus > Pseudazoarcus pumilus. The sequence continues at coordinate 1,604,271 of NZ_CP025682.1, read as the reverse complement.
AGTGCCGGCATCCCGGCGCTGGCCGCCACCGGTGCGCTGATGCACGACGCCGCCCGTCGACGCCTGGCCGACGTGCTCAGCGCCACCCGGCTGCGCTGCACGCTGGCCGAGGCCGGCCTGCGGCTCGCGCCCAACGCCGACCGCCACCTGCATGAGCGCGCGGAACTGGCGCGCCGCTACCCGTCGGGGCTGCTCGCCGAGACGCTGACCCTGGCCGCGCGCTGCACGTTCAGCCTGAACGAGCTGCGCTACGAATACCCGGACGACCTCGTGCCGGCCGGTCGCACGCCCACCGCCTGGCTGCGCGAACTGGTCGAGCGCGGGCTGGACTGGCGCGAGACCCAGCGCGCGCGCAGCGCCGCCGCCCGCGCACGCATCCGGCAACTCGTCGAGCACGAGCTGGCGCTGATCGCGGAACTGGGATACGAACCCTATTTCCTGACCGTGCACGACATCGTGCGCTTCGCGCGCGAGCGCGACATCCTGTGTCAGGGGCGCGGCTCGGCGGCGAATTCGGCCGTGTGCTGGGCGCTGGGCATCACCGAGGTCGATCCGGAACTGGGCATCATGCTGTTCGAGCGCTTCGTCTCGCGCGAGCGCGACGAGCCGCCCGACATCGATGTGGACTTCGAGCACGAGCGGCGCGAGGAAGTCATCCAGTACATCTACGCGAACTACGGCCGCGAACGTGCCGCGCTGGCCGCCACGGTGATCCGCTACCGCACGCGCGGCGCGCTGCGTGACGTGGCGCGTGCGCTGGGCCTGCCCGCGCAGCGCGTCGACCAGTTGACGCGCGAGCAGCGCTGGTTCGACCACAGCGAGAACCTGCCCGAGCGCCTGCGCGAGGCGGGTTTCGACCCGGACGCGCGCGAGATGCGCCTGCTCGTCGAACTGGCCCGTGAGTTGACCGGCTTTCCCCGTCATCTGTCGCAGCACGTGGGCGGCTTCGTGATCGCGCGCGGACGGCTCGACGAACTGGTGCCGGTCGAGAACGCGGCGATGCCCGATCGCACCGTGATCCAGTGGGACAAGGACGATCTGGAAGCGGTCGGCCTGCTCAAGATCGACGTGCTCGCGCTGGGCATGCTCACGGCGCTGCGCCGCACACTGGCGATGGTCTCGCGCTGGCGTGGCTGGCGTTTCGGGCTGGCCGACATTCCACGCGAAATCCCGGCCGTGTATGAAATGCTCTCGCAGGCCGACTCGATCGGCGTGTTCCAGATCGAATCGCGCGCACAGATGACGATGCTGCCACGGCTCAAGCCCGCGTGCTTCTACGATCTGGTGGTCGAGGTCGCGATCGTGCGCCCCGGCCCCATCCAGGGCGGCATGGTGCACCCCTATCTGCGCGCACGCGATCGCATCGCCGCCGGCCTGCCGGTGGACTACCCGCGCTCGAGCAATGCGCGCTCGGACGCCGGCGTGCGGCGCGTACTCGAGCGCACGCTGGGTGTGCCCATCTTTCAGGAACAGGTCATGCAGCTGGCTGTCGAGGCCGCCGGTTTCACGCCGGGCGACGCGGACCGGCTGCGCCGCTCGATGGGTGCCTGGCGCCGCAAGGGTGAGCTGGAGCAGTACCGAGCGCGTCTGCTCGACGGCATGGCCGAGCGCGGTTTCGCACCCGAATTCGCGCAGCGTCTGTGCGACCAGATCGAGGGCTTCGGCAGCTACGGCTTTCCCGAATCGCACGCCGCCAGCTTCGCGCTGCTGGTGTATTTCTCGGCATGGCTCAAGCGCTTCGAGCCGGCGGCTTTTCTGTGCGGCCTGCTCGACAGCCAGCCGATGGGCTTTTACGCGCCCGCGCAACTGATCCAGGACGCGCGCCGTCACGGCGTCGTCGTACGCGGCCCGGATGTCACCGCCAGCGACGGCGAATGCGCGCTCGAAGCCTGTGGTGATGATGCGCCCTCCACGCCCCTTCCCGGCATCGTCCCTGCGCCGGCGGTGCGTCTGGGTCTGCACCGGGTGCGTGGTCTGACGCGCGATGCAGCCGCGCGCATCGTCACCGCGCGGCGCCAGCAGGCCTTCGATTCGGTCGACGACCTGGCCGCGCGTGCGCGGCTGGATGCGGCGACGCTGCGCCGTCTGGCCGCAGCCGGCGCGCTGGCCACACTCGCCGGTCATCGTCGTCAGGCGCTGTGGCAGGCCGCCGCGACCCGCAGCCACGACGATGTGCTGGCCGGCGCACCGGTACATGAGACGCAGGCCGAACTGGCTGCGCCGTCCGAAGCGGCGGATCTGCTTGCCGACTACGCCAGACTCGGCTTCACGCTGGGTCGTCACCCACTGGCGCTGCTGCGCGCACGCCTGCAAGGCGAACGCTTCGACCCCGCCGCCCGGATCATGGACTGCGCCGACCGGCAGATCGCGCGCGCAGCCGGGCTGGTGACCTGTCGCCAGCGCCCTAGCACCGCGAAGGGCACGATGTTCATCACGCTCGAGGACGAGACCGGAATGGTCAATGTGATCGTGCACGCCGAACTGCTCGAACGTCAGCGGCGCGAACTGCTCGGCGCGCGTCTGCTGGGCGTGTTCGGCCAGATCCGGCGCGAGGGCCGTGTCGTTCATCTGATCGCCGGGCGCGTCGTGGATCGATCGGAACTGCTCGGCACGCTCGACGCGCGCAGCCGCGATTTCCACTGATCGGCTACCATCGCGCCATTCTTGACGCCGGCCCTTTCATGTCCGCCCTCGACATCACCTCGACCTTCGCGCTGTTCGACGACAACCTCTCCGGCGGGGGCGACCTGCTGCTCGAGGGCTTGTGCGAGACCATCGTGTGTCACCGCACCGACGAGATCGATGCGGTGTTCGCGCATATCGAGGCGGCCCGGCGTCGCGGGAAGTGGGTCGCGATCGCAGCGAGCTTCGAGCTGGGCCAAGCGCTCGAACCGCGACTGGCGCGCACCGCACGGGCGGCAAACGCGCCGCTGATGACCGTATGGGTCTTCTCGCAGGCCACCAAGATGCCTCCCGATCGCACCGCGATCGCGATCGACGCGGCCCTCGCCGGCCTGGATGAACATCAGCGCGTAGCCGCGGTCGGCGACGTGCGTCGCGCTCTCGACGCGAACACCTACCGCGATGGCGTGGCGCGCATCCGTGCGTTCATCGAGGCCGGCGACTGCTACCAGGTCAATTACACCTTCGCGCTGCGCGGACGGATCCTCGGCGAGTCGCTGGCGCTCTACGCCGCCCTGCGCGAGCGCCAGCCGGTGCGCTTCGGGACCTATCTGCATCACGCCGACGGCTGCATCCTGTCGCGCTCGCCCGAGCTGTTCGTCGAACGCAGCGGGCTACGCCTGACCTGCCGGCCGATGAAGGGCACGGCGCCGCGCGAAGCCGGGCCCGAAGCACTCACCGCCTCGGAGAAGGATCGCGCCGAGAACGTCATGATCGTCGACCTCATCCGCAACGACCTGGGCCGCCTGGCGCCGCCCGGCGGCGTGCGGGTCGACAGCCTGCTCGACGTCGAGGCCTATCCGACGCTGTGGCAGATGACTTCGACGATTTCGGCCGAACCGATCGACGCCGATCTGGCGACCATCTTTCGCGCGCTGTTTCCCTGCGGCTCGGTCACCGGGGCGCCGAAGATCCGTGCGATGGAGATCATCCGCGAACTCGAACCCGCGCCGCGCGGCTTGTATTGCGGCGCGCTGGGCTGGCTCGCGCCGGACGGGGATTTTCGCTTCAGCGTGCCGATTCGCACCCTCGAGGCCGATGCACGCGGCCACTTTCGTTGCGGCCTGGGCAGCGGCATCGTCGCCGATTCCGAGCCGACGCGCGAATGGGACGAGTGCCTGCTCAAGGGCCGCTTCCTGACCGGTCTGCGGCCAACCTTTGGCCTGATCGAGACACTGCGCTGCGAGCCGCAGTCCGATGCGCCCTATCCGCTGCTCGAGCGCCATCTCGCACGACTGACAGCCTCGGCCGGCTTCTTCGGCTTCGACTGCGACAGCGCGACGGTGCGCGCGATCCTGTATGCCCACGCCGGCTCTCTCCAGGGTCCGCATCGGGTGCGCCTGGAACTGTCGCCGGACGGACGTCTGATGCTCGACGGCGGGCCGCTGCAGGCGCTGCCCGAACCGGTGCGCGTCGGCTTCGCTGCCTCGCGCCTGCGCTCCGACGACGTGCTCGCGCGTCACAAGACCACTGCCCGCGCACGCTACGATGCGGCGTTGCGCGAGGCCTCCGCGGCCGGTCTGTTCGACGTGCTGTTCTTCAACGAACGCGACCAACTGGTCGAGGGCGCGCGCACTTCCGTCTTCATCGAAGATGAGGACGGTGCGCTGCTCACCCCGCCGCTCGCCGCCGGCGCGCTCGATGGCGTGCTGCGCCGCGAACTGATCGAAAGCGGTCGGGCGCGCGAGGCCGTGATCGATCGCACGCATCTGGCGGCGGCCCGCCGCGTGTTCGTCGGCAACGCGCTGCGCGGCTTGCTGCGCGCCACGCTGAGCGATTGAGCGCGGCTATACTCGGACTTCCATTTCATCGAGCACGTGGGAGTACGACGCATGAAGATCGAAACCCTCGCCGTCCACGGCGGCTACCAGCCCGACCCGACCACGCGCGCGGTCGCGGTACCGATTTACCAGACCACTTCCTACGCCTTCGACGACACGCAGCACGGCGCCGACCTGTTCGACCTCAAGGTCCAGGGCAACATCTACACGCGCATCATGAATCCGACCAACGACGTGCTCGAAAAGCGTCTGGCGGAGATGGAAGGCGGCGTGGCCTCGCTGGCCATGGCCTCGGGCATGGCGGCAATCACCGCGTCGATCCAGACCATCGCCGAGGCCGGCGACAACATCGTCACCTCGAGCACGCTCTACGGCGGCACCTACAACCTGTTCGCCCACACCCTGCCCAAGTACGGCATCGATGTACGCTTCGCCGACCACCGCGACCCGGCGAGCTTCGAGCGCCTGGTCGACGAGCGCACGCGTGCGCTGTTCTGCGAATCGGTCGGCAACCCGCTGGGAAACATCACCGACTTCGCCCATCTGGCCGACGTCGCCCACCGCCACGGCGTGCCGCTGATCGTCGACAACACCGTGCCCTCGCCCTATCTGTGCCGGCCTTTCGAACACGGCGCGGATATCGTCGTGCATTCGCTGACCAAGTACCTGGGCGGGCACGGCAATTCGGTGGGCGGCGTGATCGTCGATTCGGGCCGCTTCCCATGGGCCGAGCACAAGGACAAGTTCCGCCAACTCAACGAGCCGGACGCGTCCTACCACGGCGTGATCTACACCGAGGCGCTGGGACCGGCCGCCTACATCGGCCGCGCGCGCGTCGTGCCGCTGCGCAACATGGGCGCGGCGCTGTCGCCGTTCAACGCCTTTTTGATCCTGCAGGGCATCGAGACGCTGGCGCTGCGCATGGACCGCATCTGCGACAACGCGCTCAAGATCGCCACCCATCTGAAGTCCCACCCCAAGGTGGACTGGGTCAATTACGCCGGACTGCCCGAGCATGCGGACCACGCGCTGGTGCAAAAATACATGGGCGGGCGCGCCTCGGGGATTCTCAACTTCGGCGTGCGTGGCGGACGCGAGGGCGGTGCGCGCTTCCAGGACGCGCTGCAACTGGTCACGCGCCTGGTCAATATCGGCGACTGCAAGACGCTCGCCTGCCATCCGGCCTCGACCACGCACCGCCAGCTCGGCCCGGACGAGCTGGAAAAGGCCGGCGTGTCCGAAGACATGATCCGGCTGTCGATCGGCATCGAGCACGTCGATGACCTGATCGCCGATCTGGATCAGGCGCTGGACAAGGCCTGAGCCCTCGTGCCGCAGGCGGCCTCAGGCAAGCGAATCGATGAACTTCGCCAGTTTCACGTCGAGCGCGGTCAGGCCGCCTGCGTCATGCGTCGACAGCGTGATGTCGACGCGGTTGAAGACGTTGAACCACTCGGGATGGTGACCCATCTGCTCGGCCTTCAGTGCCACCCGGCTCATGAAGCCGAAGGCGGCGTTGAAATCGGCAAAGCGCAGGCTGCGCGTGATCGCGTCACGTCCGCTCACTTCCTGCCAGTTCTCGAGCTCGGCGAGTGCGTCCTTGCGGGCCTCGCCCTGTAGTCGGTCGCTCATCACTATCCTCCGTTGCTGCGGGTGAATCCTGCGCGTATGCTGCGCCGCTTTCGCGGTGCAGTAGACAGTGGAGCACACGCCCGTGCACAGCAAGCCCCCCATCCATGCAAACGCGCCCGAGCTCGACGGATCCCACTACGACGCGATCGTGATCGGCGCAGGCGCAGCCGGCATGATGTGCGCCGCGCTGGCCGGGCAGCGCGGACGTCGCGTGCTGCTCATCGACCACGCCGAGAAGCTCGCCGAGAAGATCCGCATCTCCGGCGGCGGGCGCTGCAACTTCACCAACCGCCGCGTAGAACCCGGCAACTTCCTGTCGCGCAATGCGCACTTCGCCCGCTCGGCCCTGGCGCGCTTCACCTCGACCGATTTCATCGACATGGTCGATCGGCACGGCATCGCCTGGCACGAGCGCGAGCATGGCCAGCTGTTCTGCGACGAGTCCGCACAGGACATCATCGCCATGCTGCGCACCGAATGCGAATGGGGTGGCGTCGACTGGGCGATGCCATGCGCGGTCGACGCGGTGCGCGCTATCGACGCGGATGCAACACGCTTCGAACTGGACACGGCACGCGGGCGTGTGCGCTGCGAGAGCCTGGTGATCGCCACCGGCGGATTGTCCATCCCGAAAATCGGCGCAACGCCTTTCGGCTACCGCATCGCCGAACAGTTCGGCCTCGAAATCGTGCCCCCGCGCCCTGCGCTGGTGCCGCTGACGCTGGCGCCCGAGACCCTGGAGCGCTTCAAGCCGCTGGCAGGCGCATCGCTCGATGTGGTCGCGCATTGCGACGGCGGGCGCTTCCGCGAGGCCATGCTGGTGACCCATCGCGGGCTTTCGGGTCCGGTGATCCTGCAGGTGTCGAGCTACTGGCAGCAGCAGGCCTACGTCGACGCGCCGTGGCAACCGGTGTCGGTCGACCTGCTGCCGGGCCTGGACGTGCGCGCCTGGCTGGCCGAGCGCGCGAACGAGAAGGCCTTGCTCGCGAATCTGCTGGCCGACGTCCTGCCACGCCGATTCGCCCATGCCTGGTGTGCGCTGTATGGCTGGGAGCGACCACTCAACCGCTTCGCGCCGGCCGAACTCGATGCCGTCGCCGAGGCCTTGTGCGACTGGCACATCGCGCCATCGGGCACCCAGGGCTATGCCAAGGCCGAGGTCACGCTCGGCGGCGTGGATACGCGCGCACTGTCGTCCAAGACCATGGAGGCGCGCGTCGTGCCCGGGCTGTTCTTCATCGGCGAGGTCGTGGACGTCACCGGTCGCCTGGGCGGTTTCAACTTCCAGTGGGCCTGGTCGTCGGGCCACGCGGCGGCTCAGTTCGTGTGAGCACCCTGGCGTCGCGCGCCGAGGAAGAGCGGCACGATCGCCACGCATTGGATCGCGATCAGCACGCCGAAGGCCATCAGGTTGATCGCGGTGCTGACCCGACCAAAGGCCTCGCGCGGGAAGCACGAGGCCGCTGCGACATAGGCCTGCGCATTGACCGCAGCCAGCAGGCCGATCGCGAACCACAACAGGATGGACGGCCCGCCACCGAGCACGATGGCCAGTTCGACGAGCAGCACCATGCAGTAGCCGGCCTGCATCAGATTGACCGGGCGCACACCGCGCCGCACCAGCCGCGTACCGAAGAAGCCGATGGCAAGCTGACCCGTGAACATGCCCAGATTGAGCACGACGAGGTAACCGGCTGCGCCGGAACGGCTCAGTCCGTCCATTTCCATCAGCCATGGCACGGCCCACAGGCTCTGCAAGGCCATGAAGCCGCCGGTGAAGAACAAGGCCGTGCCGGCAAAGCGCAGGAAGTCGGGCGACGTGAAGATGCCCCGCAGTCCGCCCATGGCTTGGCGCAACGTCGTCCCGCCGTCATGGCGCGGCGCCTCGGGCACGACCACCGCGACGTAGGCTGCGGCCGCGAGCGATACCGCAGCGATGGCCCAGAACACCCCGCGCCAGCCGATCAGGGGCAGCACCGCCTCGACCGGGGTGGCGGCGGTCAGTGCGCCAAGCGCCCCGGAGGCCATGATGAAGCCGGTCATCGAGCTCTGACGCTCCGGCGGGAACCACAGCGAGAAGGCCTTGAGCCCGGACATCAGGCAGGCCGACACCCCCAGCCCGATCAGGCCGCGCGCCAGCGTCAGCTCGCTGCGGCTATCACCCAATGCGAACACCACCGCACCGAAGGCTGCGATCAGCAACAGCACCACGTTGATGCGCTTCGGACCGAAGCGATCGAGGGCGATGCCAAGCGGAATCTGCGCCAGGCCGAAAGTCAGGAAGTAGGCGCTGGTCAGCAGACCCAGATCGGCAGCGGACAGCGACAGCTCGCGCGTGAGATCCGGCGAGATCACGGCGTTGACGGTGCGCAGCAGATACGACAGGTAATAGCCCAGCGCGAACGGCAGGAAGATGCACGTCCACGCGCCAGGGTGCGGTCTAGGACTCATGGTGTGGCGGGTACCGCGAAGGCTTCGACGACCTGCCTCATTGCGCGCGCGTCGCCTTGAAGCGGAGTTCGTCGCGTTCCGTGAACCCGCCGGAGGTGCGTAGCGTGAAGCGCAGCGAATCGGGCCCCTCAGGCACCGCCACGTAATCGTGACGCAGTTCGCGACGCTGGCTACCCAGTGTCTCGTGCGTGCGGATATGGAAGGACAGGCGCTCGCCGTCGAGCACCGAATCCTCGATCACGCGGCGCGCACCCTGCCAGCTCGCACTGCCGGCGATCTCGCCCGCGGTCTGGCGGAATTCGAAGCGCTCCTCGCGCACCACCCCGCGGCCGTAATCGACCTCGGCCACCCACTGCCCAACCGCCGGCGGTGCGTCGACAAACCAGATGCGGCTCGCGACCAACAGACCGCCGAGCAAAACGACGATACCGACCAGCGCGGCGGCGAACAGGATCTGCCGCGAACTCTGGTCGCGCAGCGGCCCGGCCGGGACAGGCAGCGCGGCCGATACTTCGTCGATCAGCGCAGCGACGTCGTCCGCCCAGTCGTCCGCGGAGAGCGGGAATACCGGCGCTGAAGACAGGGGCGCGATCGCGTCGCCGAGCGCATCGTCCGCCGGCAGCCCGGCGTCGTTCAGGGTGATTGCCAGCAGCGCACGCCCTTGCGCAAGGGCCACGACGACCGCGGAGTGCAGACGTCGGCCCGGCTCGTCGTCAAGCGCACGACTCCCCCCGTCCGCCCAGTCACGATCGACGATCACCAGCACGCGATCGGCGCGGCGCACGGCCGCTTCGATCTGCTCGTCAGCGAGTTCGTCCAGATTCGTGCAGCGCACGTGCAGGCTGGCATCGAGCGCGCCGCGGATGCGGTCGGCCGCATGGCGCCCTTCGTCGTTGCGATGTGCGATCAGCACCTGCTGCATGTCGGATCTCCGGTCGGATTGCGGTCGAGCCCCGGATTGTAAGGGCTGCCGAGGCCGGCGTGGCGGCCTCGATAGATTCGTCCAAATATGTTAAACTGCACGCATCCTCACAGCAGCAGACGACCAGTACTGGTGCAGTTTGCAGATCGATGCACGGTTACGCGACAGACGAACCCGACACAGTCCTCCCCCGCTTTTCCCCGACCGGCGACGCCCGGGCACTCACCGTCTCAAGCCTGAAGCAGCCTGGCCGTTGCGCTCGCACGCGCTCTGGTCGATTTCTGCCCGCGATCCACTACGATTGATTCTAAGAGCCGGCGTCTGGCTGAGACCCCGCGTCGGCCGCCAATATGACAAACAGATTACAGGGATGCCCATGACAGCAGCGACCGACGACAACGACACCTTGACCTACCGCGCGGCCACGCCCGAAGACGGTGCCGCCCTGTGGCGTCTCGTGCGCGATGCCGGAACGCTGGAACTGAATTCCGCCTATTTCTACCTGATCTTCGCCACCGACTTCGGCGAGACCTGCCTGATCGCCGAACGTGACGGCGTGACCGTCGGCGCCGTGGTCGGCTACCGCCCGCCGCGCGATCCCGATGCGGCCTTCGTGTGGCAGGTCGGCGTGGCACCGCAGATGCGCGGCAAGGGCATGGGCAAGAAGCTGCTGCGCGAGTGGCTGAAGCTGCCGGGCGTGCGCGACGCCAGGTGGATGACGGCGACGATCACCGCCGACAACGTGCCCTCGCAGAAGCTGTTCAAGGCCGTCGCACGCGATCTGGGCGTCGACTGCACGGATCATCCGCATTTCACCGAGAACCTGTTCCCGGAACCGCATGAGGCCGAACGCCTGTACCGCATCGGGCCGTTCGCCCAACCATGAAGAATCCCGACTATTACCGATAACGAGGAGGATCGAACATGAACATCTTCGAACAGTACGAATCCGAGGTGCGCAGCTACTGCCGCAACTTCCCCACCGTATTCAAGAGTGCCAAGGGCGCCTGGATGACGGACGAGAACGGCCGCAGCTATCTGGACTTTTTCGCCGGTGCCGGTGTGCTCAACTACGGGCATAACCCGGACCGCATCAAGGCCGCGCTGATCGACTATCTGGCCGCGGACGGCATCACCCATTCGCTGGACATGTACAGCGTAGCCAAGCGCAACTTCATCGAGCGCTTCCAGGAGGTCATCCTCAAGCCGCGCAACATGGCCTACAAGATGCAGTTTCCCGGACCGACCGGCACCAATGCCGTGGAGACCGCGCTCAAGCTCGCGCGCAAGGTCACGGGCCGCGAGCGCATCGTCAATTTCACCAATGCCTTCCATGGCATGACCCTAGGTTCGCTCGCCGTCACCGGCAACGGCTTCAAGCGCGCCGGCGCCGGAGTACCGCTCAACAATACGCTGGCCGTGCCTTTCGAGGGCTATCTGGGTGACGACATCGACACCCTCGATTACCTCGCGCGCATGCTCGCCGACGACGGCAGCGGCCTGGATACGCCGGCGGCGGTGATCCTCGAGACCGTGCAGGCCGAAGGCGGCGTCAACGTCGCGAGCATGGAATGGCTGCGTCGCCTGCGCGACATCACGCGCGAGCACGGCGTGCTGCTCATCGTCGACGACATCCAGGTCGGCTGCGGCCGCACCGGCAAGTTCTTCAGCTTCGAAGACGCAGGGATCGAGCCCGACATCATCACGCTGTCCAAGTCGCTCTCCGGCTACGGCCTGCCGCTGGCGCTGGTGCTGATGAAGCCCGAACTCGACGAGTGGGCGCCGGGCGAGCACAACGGCACCTTCCGTGGTCACAACCCGGCCTTCGTGACCGCCACCGCGGCGCTGGAGTTCTGGGCCGACGGCTGGTTCGAGAAGTCGCTCGCGGCCAAGGAGAAGCTCGTCTCGAGCCGCCTGAACGCGATCATCGACAAGCTCGGCCTGGCCGCCACGGTGCGCGGTCGCGGCCTGATCTGGGGCGTTGCGTTCGAAGACGCCGAACTCCCCGGAAAGATCTCGGCCGAATGTTTCGACAATGGCCTGATCATCGAGACCGCCGGCATCTCCGACGAGGTGCTCAAGCTGCTGCCCAGCCTGACGATGAGCGAGGAAGAACTGGTGCGCGGACTCGATATCATCGAGCGCAGCACCGCCTCGGTCATCAAGTCGCAGTCCAAGGACGCGGCGTGAACCTTCTGCCCCGCGCGCCGCGCGAGGCATCCTCTACCCACAAGGAGCATTCATGATCGTCAAGAATCTGGACCAGATCATCGGCACCGACGCCGATGTCGATTCCGATGGCTGGAACAGCCGTCGCTTCATTCTCAAGAGCGATGGCATGGGCTATTCGGTCAACGACACCATCATCAAGGAAGGCGCGAACCTTGAAATGGAGTATCGCAACCACCTAGAGACCGTCTATTGCATTGAGGGCGAAGGCGAGATCGAAGACCTGGGCACCGGGGAGATTCACCCCATCCGGGCCGGCACGCTGTATGCGCTGAACAAGCACGACAAGCACATCCTGCGCGCCAATCGTGGCACCCACATGCGCATGGTGTGCGTGTTCAACCCGCCGCTCACGGGCCGCGAGAAGCACGACGCCACGGGCGCCTATCCGGTACTCGACTGATCCGAGACGCAACGTGCGAAAGGCCCGGGAGTAAAAGCCCCGGGCTTTTTTCTTTTGCATACGCGAAAACGCCAAACGGCACCCCGCAGGGTGCCGTTTGGCGTGTGATGGGGCGACATACGGGAATCGAACCCGTGACACCTGGAGCCACAATCCCCATTTTGGTGCATTTCTGCCATTTTCCGATGCTTACTGTGTGAAACCACAAACTTACCGTTTCCTTGTATTCACTGGCGAAACCCGTTACTTTCAATTCCAGCACTCAAACTCATATTTACCCCCTGACCGTTACTATGTGCTTACTGTGGCACATTTGGAGGAGAGCTGGAGTATGCCGAAACTGACCAAGGCATTTGTAGAAAAGCTACAGATTCCAGACCGCGAAGTATTCGCATGGGATGACGAAATAAAGGGCTTCGGTATCAAGATTTTCCCGTCGGGGGCGCGCTCATTCGTCTATCAATACCGATCCCCCGAGGGACGCACCCGACGCCTGACCATCGGCAAGCTGTCCGACACCCTGACTACCGACATGGCACGGCGCAAAGCCAAGGAACTCGCCTTTCAGGTGCACAGCGGCAAAGACCCGCAGGGCGAAAAACAGGAGCGTCGCAAGGCCGAGACCGTCGGCGATCTGCTCGACGCCTACCTGGACAGCGAAGCATTCCAGGCGAAAGCAGACAGCACGCGCACTGTCGACCGTGGTCGCATCGAGCGGCACCTGCGCCCAACGATGGGCAAGCACTTCGCCGACCGTGTAACCCCCGAGATGGTCAAGCGCATGCACCGCGAAATCACCGAGGGCAAGACGGCCGCCAACGTCAAGACCGGCCGCAGCAGAGGGCTTGCGAAAGTGAGAGGCGGCAAGGGTACCGCCGACAAGGCCGTGCTGCTGCTGTCCGCGCTCTACAAGTGGGCGGCGGAACAAGGTTATTTGAAGGACAACCCGGCCAGCACCATGAAGTGCTGGCAGACCGGCACTCGCGACACCATTCTGGACAGTGCCGACGACTACCGGCGCATGTTCGAGGCCATCCAGGAACTTGAGGACGAGAAGCGACTGCGCTCCCCTGCCGCTGACGCAATCCGCCTGATCGCGCTAACGGGCGCACGGCGTGGAGAAGTCTCCGGGCTGCGGTGGAAGTACGTCGATCTGAAGGCCGGCCGCATCGTGCTACCGCCGCACGCCCACAAGACCGGGCACCGCAGCGGCAAGCCCCGCATCATCATGTTGCCGGCCGAGGCGCAGGCAATCATCGCGCGACAGCCTGCCGGCGAGGCCGACGATTACGTTTTTCGCGCCTGGCGTGCTGACAGCCCCATCGAACTGGGCCGCGAGTGGCCCAAGGTCCGCACCCGTGCCCGCCTGCCTGCCGACCTCGGACTGCACGGCCTTCGCCACAGCATCGGGACTCACTTTGCCATGCAGGGAGCATCGGCCGTGGAGCTGATGGAGTTGCTAGGACACAAACAGGTTGAAACCACCCTGCGTTATATCCACTACGCCGAGGACGCCCGCAAGACCATTGCCGAGCGCGCCGCCTCGGTAGCGCTGGCGGGACTCAATGGCGAAACCGAGAAAGCCGACGTGATTGAACTCGCGGAGGCCCGGAAATAAGCGGCGCCGTCCGGTAGCCGCCTATGAGGCGGGCCGAGCGGATGCGGGAACATCCGACCGGCCCTGAGCATATGCACCTGCAAGGAGATGCACCATGCCTACAGGAAATTCTACGGCAGATCACAGCGAGATTGAGTTTAGCCCATGCTGGTGGGGAGAGAGTCTTTACGGCACGAAGGAACAGCTACAAGGGCTAGGGCTCGCAGTAGATCAACCCTACCCCGGCGAAACAGGAGGCCCCAAACGCCGCCTACGCTTCGTAGATCCTCGCGGTTTTCCGGGATACATTGAGGCATGGCACGACGGGAAATTTCGTGCGCATATCCGATTCCCTGATCGACCCGAGCGCCCTTCCGTGACTTTCGAGTACGCTCCAGGAGTGAAAAAAGAATCCTATCCGCATGGAGACACCTTCCGAGGCACAGCTTCTGCCTTAGTCGCCGCTGGCCTTGTTGCCCCGTGCCATCTGCCCGGCTCCACAGGAATGCCCAAAACGGTAGTTACAATCCTTGCCGACGGTTCAATCCATCGCGGCGGCAAGACGTCGCGACGAACAGCAGGATGGAACGCAGGGGATAGGTGGATTGAGCGCGCTTCGAAGCATACCTTCCGGGTAACGATCATCGTCAGCGAGCAGGAAGGGTCGGCGCGCTGGGCTGCATACCATCGGGCTGAACATGAATTCATGTCCCGCATGTGGGCACTTCCGCGACCGAAGCCACTGATTGATCCTGATCGCGCCGAGAAGGAGCGCAAGCGTCAACCGATGCGGCGCGAGGGGAACGTCATTCACCTATTCGAAGCGCGAAAATGAGCGCACGCACGACGCTCTCGAAGCTGTTGAATGTGACGGAACCACGCGCACTAGAACTGCTGGCACACGGACTAGTTGCCGCGTCGCAGCGGCAACGATTCCTCGCGGACTTGTACGCACCCGCAGTCACTTTCAAGGAATATGCAGCGAACATAGAACGCTTGCAAAAGGGGCTGGAGAAAATCGCAAGTGGTCGCGGCGACACGGATCGCGCTATCCGCGTCGTCCGCCAGGCGATCAGTGCACTGCCCCCTGCGGACGTTGAGGCGTTAGACAGCTACGATCGCAATACTGCGATAAAGCCACTAGCCAAGCGCCACTTGAGAGACTCGCACTTCGAGCAAGCGATCGACCGGCTGATCGAGCAGGACGATTCAGAGCGGCGCGCGTCCGCTCGCAGCTTGGCGGAAATAGTGGCACAGGTTGAATTGAATCGCCCCGGCAAGGGTGGCGGAAGTCGCTGCGCAAAAAGATTCGTGCCGGCCATTCAGGAATTGGCGTATTGGTTCGCTGAGGCCCTACCCAATCACGCAATCAGTTCAAGTGAGAACACCGTTTTTTACAGGTACGTGGCGTATTGGCTGCAAGATCACGGCGGGTCCACCATCGAATTCCCCGAGCGCCATATTCATGCCGCGATCGAGGATGCAAAACATTGGAGAAAAATAAGCCTCTAGCGTCCCCCAAAACCCGCACGCGTGGTCGATAGTATTCGTGCTGCACCTTACTTTTACGAGGAATGCAGCAATGACCCGCTACCTGAGCCGCAAAGAAGCCGCCGCGTATCTTACTGAGCGCGGATTGCATTATTCGCATACCACCCTTCAAAAGCTTGTCACAGTCGGGGGCGGCCCCGCCTATCGAAAATTCGGCAACCGTGCCGTATATCACCCCGAGGACTTGGACGCGTGGATTGACGCAAAGCTGACCGCGCCTCGCTACTCGAGCACGCGGTAAAGGGGCGCGTCATGAAAAACGCCCGCCGCCCCGAAGGGCAGACGAGCGCGAGCGGTCGCGCTGATTCTACCCCTGCCCGCTTCACTTTTCACCAGGCCTGTAGCGCAGCCTTCGCGGTGATCGGCGTAACGGTCGCAGCGGCCGCGCTGCTGGCCGTGCTGCTGTTGATCGCGGAGGTGGCCCGATGACCCGCCGCCCCGCCTACGCCCGCCAACTGGACGCGACCCTTGCCGAAGGGCAAGAGCCGCGCGACATCCTCATCTTCATCGACCAGGCACCGCCACAGAGGCCCGTGCGCCCGGTGCTGTCCGTGTTCCGTGACGCCGACCCTGGCGCGCTCGACTGGTCACAAGTCGCGGGCCGCGACGTACTGGTCGCCAACGCCGACCGACCAAGCCGCGACCGGTTGCGCTCGACCGTGCAGGCCATCGTCGCCGCCGGCCCGCGCCGCTTGGTGCTCTTGATGCAGCGCCCGCCCTTCGCCGAGCACGTCGTCATTGCAGGGGGACGCGATGACTGACCGACTGCTGCCAGAGATCCCCGTGCAGGTTTCCGGCCTGCCTGATGGACCGACCGACCGCGCCGACAACCCGCTCGCGCCGCCACAGATGCGCCCCGAGGGGTTCCCGCCACAGTTGCGCAAAGTGTGCGACCTGGCGACGGAGAGCAGCGAGGCGCACCCGGTCGCCGTAGCCGCGAACTGCATTGCGTCTTTCTCCGCGATGGTAGGGCGTGGCCCGATACAGCGTATCGGCGACGGGATTGTGCATTGCCGCCCCTTTTGTATCGTTGCGGGCAAATCTGGGAAGGCGCGCAAGGGGACCGCTGAAACACTGGTGCGGGAAGTGTTCAAGCGCACCGATGCGAAACTGCGCCGCCGCACCAAGAGCGACGCGCGGCTGCGCATCCACGCCGGAGGGCTTTCGACCGGCGAAGGCGTCGCGTTCGCGATACGGGACGCGCGCGAGGCGGACGACAACGGCAAGGGGGCAGACGCAGGCGTCGATGACAAGCGGCTGCTGGTGATTGAATCCGAGTTCGCCAACGTCCTGGCGCACTGTCGGCGCGAAGGAAACACCCTGTCAGCGACGGTGCGCAATCTGTGGGACGGGCGCGACCTCGAGCCGCTGACCAAATCCGCACCGACGCGCGCCAGTAGGCCGCACGTGGTGATCATCGGGCACATCACCGGCCACGAACTGCGCGAGCGTGCGACCGAAGGCGACGCGGCCAATGGGCTGCTGAATCGCTTCGTGATCCTGTTCGTGTACCGCCCCAAGCTTGTGCCGCTACCGAAACCCACGCCGGCCCACAAGCTCGACGCCCTGGCGACTCACTTCGCCGATGCCGTCGAGGCAGCCACCGGGGGCAATCTTCTCGCCAACTGCACGCAGGAAGTAACGCTTGGCGACGAGGCTGCCGAACTGTGGTGCGAGCAATACCCGCGCCTGACCCGCGATCGCGACGGCAAGCTGGGCGCGCTGCTGGCACGCACAGAGGTCTATGCGCGAATGCTCGCGATGATCTTCGCGTTGATGGACTGCCGGCGCGAGATCGAGCCGTGCGACCTGCACGCCGCCTTCGCATGGATCGACTACTGGATCGAGTCGGTGTCGTTCGTGTTCCGCAGCGGCGACGGCGACGACGAACTGGACCCATTCGCGACCGAGGTATTCCAGGCCGTGAAGGCCCGGCCCGGAATCAGCCTGACCGAACTGCAAGAGGTCTGGCACCGCAAGAAGATCAAGCCGGTGCGTGCTGCCCTCGAAACCCTGCTCAACCTGGCCCCGCCCCTGATCGTCCAGCGCAAGGACGCGAACACGGGCGGACGTGTGGCGCTGCGCTACTACCCGGCCGCCGACCAGGAGGCGCAGCAATGAGTCGCGCACGTGTAGTGAAGTTGGTGAATTTGGTGAGTTATCAGCAACAGCAAGGCATGCAGCAGCGAGCTTGCAGCGAGTTAGCAGCGAGTAAAGGCACGGCACCCGATACCGGCGATCGAGTTAATGCACTTAGCTCGCTTCCTAGCGTGCCGCTGAAACCCGCGCCGTTACTGCTTGTTCGCCTAATTCGCCTAATTCACCAAGGTACACACAGAGACAACGGGGGGCGGTCGAGAAGTTCGCAGCGCCGCACGAATAGACCGGCCGCCCCTCACGTTGAGCAAAACCGCGAAATGAATAGGGGGAGGGGTGGCACCAGGGCAACCCATCACGTGCGGCTGATGGATCGCTCATCAGCCAACCCCGTGCGTGCGCAATCAAATGCACGCGCAGCCGGGGGGCGGTCGAAAAGTTCGAAGCCCCTTCCCAAAGGACCGGCCGCCCAGCCTTTTTTTGTACGAATCCGATTTTCAGGATGGGGGGGGGTGAAGTGATGGACCAGGAACGAAGCACTTCTGACGAAGCCCTTCGCCTGGCTCGCGTGTGGCGGATTCACTGGCCGGAGATCGAGCCGACGACGAAGCGATACCAGGATGCCGTGCCGCTCTCGCGTGTCCTGGCCGAACACCACGCGGCGATTGCCGCCGAACCACTGGAGAACCGCAACCATGAATGAACATGACATTTCACGCGATGCCGCGCAGCTGATCCAGGCCGCTGCGCGGCTGGTAGCCGCGACGATTGACCGCGCCGATACCAACACCCTGCAAGCCGTCGAAACGGCCCTCAATGGCGGCGCGCAGCCAGCGGTCGAAGTCGTACCCCATCCCGAGCATCCGAGCGTGCGCCTGTGGCTTGTAGAGCGCGAGGGGCACGCGCGGCACCTGTTGGCGACCGTGCCGATCCGGGAGGTTCGCCCATGCGCGCATTGATGAACCTGCTCGAGCGCCTGCGTGGGCCGTCGCCGCGCAAGGCGCGTGCCCTGCGCGTGCGCTTCGTCGAACGCACGTTAAGCCGCGAAGGGATGCGCCGGGATGATTGCAGGCGGATCGCGCGTCAGATCATCGAAGGCCTCGACGATGGCGAGTGAACAACGCACGCACGAGATCGCACAGGCCATGCGTGACGCGATCCGCGCGAATCGAGTCGCCGTCAGTTGCGACGAGCGCGTGAGCGAGGCCGACGCCGCCCAACTGCTCGGGCTGCACCCCGGAACGCTGAAGAACCTGCGCCACCAGGGCACCGGCCCGCCGGCCTACCGTATTCCGGTCGCCGGGAGCCGTATTTCATACCGCGTTGATGACCTTGCGGCATGGATCGAAGCTCGACGACATTAAAAGGCATTATTCGGAATGGATACACGCTCATCGAGTCGATACCCTCGGGGTAATTGCCTACGAGATGTGGCAACGAGCGACGAGGGAGATCCCGTCGCCACCAGGCCCGACCCCGGACGCCCTGTTGCGCGAGATGCCAGCAGGCCGGCGCGATGGATGTCCGCCGAACGCCGAAAGGTAACGCCCTGTGAGCTGCGCGCAAGCGCAAACACAACCCGTTTGGAGATCTGACCATGAAAAAACTGAATCTCACCCCTGCGGTATTCCTGGGTGTCACCGCCCTGGCCGCCGCGATCCCGGCTGTGTTCGGGGTCACACCCCTGGCGATGCTCGCCTCGCTGTTCATCGTCGCACTGGCGGCACTTTTCACGGAGAGCGGCACATCATCTTACACGGGCACCTTCCGCCGCCAGTTCGGCAAGGTCGGCAGCCTCGAGGATGTCGCGGAGCAGTACAAGGAAGTGCAGGCCAATCTCAAGGACGTGCAGAGCAACCTTGAAAAGCACTTCGGGCATAGCGGCGAAATCTCCGCGCGCTTGCAGGCAATCGAGCAAGCCGTCGCGAAACACGGCTATGGCGAAGGCACTGCCGCGCTGATCAATTCCGTCGGCGCAGAAGCGCTTGATTCGCTTCGCGAGTCGTCGGCATTCGCTGCGCTGTCCGAGTGGAACCAGGGCACCGCCCGCGCGCCGGTTCATGCCGGCATCCGCGCGATCATCAACACCCCGAGCGAAGGCACTTCGAGCGAAGGGCACTACATGCCGAGCAACCCGGAACGCTCCGGCGTGTTCGGTCCTGCCCTGCGTCCGTTGCGCCTGCTCGAAGCCCTCGAAAGCCGCCCGACGACCGCTGATTCGGTCGAGCATGTCCGCCTGCACTACGACGGCGAGCCGTCCGAGCAGTTGGAGGAAGGCGACGAGAAGAAAGAGATCGATATCGAGGGCGAGTTGGTCCGCGCGAATATCGTAACGATCGCCGGCCACACCACGGCATCGCGTCAGGTGCTGTCGGATCATGCGGCGCTGCAGGCGAACATCAACGAAGTGATGAACAACAAGCTGATGGCCCGCCTCGAGCATCGCCTGATCAACGGTCAAGGCGGACAGGGCAAGATCGAGGGCTTCATCGAGGTCGGTACGACCTTCCTGCCCACGATCGGCGCAACGCCGGCCGACATCATCGGCGAGGCGCTGGTGCGGCAGGCCGACAAGGGCTATTCCCCGTCCATCGTGGTGATGAACCCGCTCGACTGGTTCCGCTTGCAGCTCACCCGCAAGGGCGACACCGATAATGAATACCTTTTCGGTTCGCCGACGATGCCCGTCCCGCCGTCGCTGTGGAACGTGGCCGTCGTCCGTACCCCCGCGATGCCGGAAGGCGAGGCGCTGACGATCGACGGGTCGCACGTGACCGTGCTCGACCGTGAGCAGGCATCGGTGATGCTCTCCAACAGCCATAAGGATTACTTCACCCGCAACTTGGTGGCGATCCTGGGAGAGCTGCGCGCCGGCCTTGAGGTCCGCGACGCCTGGGCGGTCTATCACATGGATCTGAGCGCACCTTCGAGCGAGTAACGCCCAGCCAGCGGGCCGTGAGGGCTAAACCCTCACGGGGAGCTGGACACGCTTTTCGGTGTGCGTGAGGGGAAAACACTGGCAGGGCGGGTCGCGTGATGCGGTGCCGCCCATTTTCATGCACGAGGTCATGGATGCAGCCGAGGACACGCAGCCCCCAATCTGAGACGCACGCGCCTGATCTGCCGGAACTCGACCTATGGCATGCCGCGCTGTCGCAGTTCATCGAGGACGCCCGAATCTATGCGACGACCGGCAAGGACCAAGCGGGCTATCGTCGCGCGGCATTCCAAGACCTGATCCACGGCGGGCCGATGCTGCGCCGCCTGTCGGGCTTCGCTTTCGTCGATCCCGAACTGGTGCGCGCCGTATTCCTGCGTTCCCTGCCGCGAGGTCGCATCATCGGGGGAGTGAGATGCAAGGCTGGAAAGCTGACGACGGAACACCCCTGACCCTGTACGCGATCGAGTCGCGCGAGGGGCAGCCGGTGTTTCATCTGCTGTGGCTTGACGACGAAGATCGCCTGTACACCAGTTGGTGGTACTTCGACGCCGAACCAGGCACGCAACGGGATCGGCTGATCCCGAGGCGCGTAACCTGCGGGACCACGGTGCGCAGGAGCTAATCGAGGGCGAGCGCCCCATCGAGTACGCGCAGGTATGCCGCCCTGCCGAACTTCAAGCCCTGACCCGCCTAACCTCAACGGCACTCGCCCGCGTGGCGGTTTCTGGTCCTTGCGGACGACGTAATGTTGCAGTCACGCAACGCAAAAAAGGCCCGGAGAGTCCGGGCCTTTGTGCTTACTATGCGCTTACTTTTAATTTCCGCCAATTGGCGAATTTCCGTAAGTGCTTGATTTTTGGGGCGACATACGGGAATCGAACCCGTGACACCTGGAGCCACAATCCAGTGCTCTACCAACTGAGCTAATGCCGCCGCTGTAGCGTGCAGCGCAGTCCATAAACCGCGATGCGAAAAACCTTGTTCTGGCCTGCCCGGCAGGGATCGAACCTGCAACCCCCGGCTTAGAAGGCCGGTGCTCTATCCGATTGAGCTACGGGCAGATCCGGCCGGGCCTTCCGGGGCGAGCTGGTCGGGGTGGAGGGATTCGAACCCCCGACATCTTGCTCCCAAAGCAAGCGCGCTACCGGACTGCGCTACACCCCGAGAGCCGCGCATTCTACACAGCGCCCACAGGCACGTCAAACGCCACCGGAGCATTTTGCGATCAGGCGCAAATGCGCGTCTGGAGCGTTTTTGCGCCAAGGCCGGCAAAATGTCATTGCGCTTGTGCAGTGCGGTTCTTTCTGCTATTAAAGCGCCTTCTCTTGACAACCCGGTCCAATCGCATGTCGGACGAGTCACTGAACCGCAACTTCGCCCCCTACGCCGCCGATGACGGCGAGGACTACATGAACGAGGCGCAGCTCGCCCACTTTCGCTCCATCCTCGAAGCGGCGCGGAAGACGATGATGGAAGACATCGACCGCACCGTGCATGCAATGCAGGACGAGGCGACGGTTTTTGCGGACCCCAACGACCGCGCCAGCCAGGAGTCGGACATCGCGCTGGAACTGCGCAACCGCGACCGCGAGCGCCGGCTGATCAAGAAGGTCGACGAGGCGCTCACGCGCATCCACGAGGGTGAGTACGGCTATTGCGACAACTGCGGCGTGGAGATCGGTCTGCGCCGCCTGGAGGCCCGTCCCACGGCGACGCTGTGCATCGACTGCAAGACCCTCGACGAGATCCGCGAACGCCAGATGGGCAAATGAGCTGCGGACGCACCGCCGCCAAAAAGAAAGGTTCTTCGCGTGATTTGGGGGAAGTAGTGGTTGACGGGTCGGAGGTTGGTAAATTGGCAGTCGCCAAACAAACCGATCCCCTTCCTCTTCCCCGTCATGCGAGATGCTATGTTGGACATGGTCTTCTGGGAAGGCCATGTTGTGGATTCCTACGAAGAACGTGCCGATGGCTCGTTGCTTCTACATCTGTGTGAAGAGCCCTCCTACCGTCCCCGATGTGGTCGTTGTGGCAGTGACTGCGTGCTGCTGCACGAACGTCGACGACGGCTGGTGCGCGAGCGAGACTGGTTCGACCGACGGGTCTGGCTGGATGTGCCGATTCGCCGGCTCGACTGCTACCACTGTGGTGCGCGCGCCGCCGAGCGCCTGAGTTGGCTCGATGCGGGCGAGCGCATCACGCACCGGCTGCGGGCCTGGGTCGAGGCGCTCGTAAAGATCCTGCCGATTGCCCACGTAGCCCAACTGACCGGCTTGCACTGGCACACCATCAAGCGCATCGATCAGCGGCGCCTGCAAGCCCAACACGGCGCTTTCGAGGCGCAGGGTGTGCGACGGCTGGTGATGGATGAGTTCGCACTACACAAGGGGCACCGCTACGCGACGGTAATCATGGATGCAGAGCGCATGCGTGTGCTATGGGTCGGCGAAGGCAACAGCCGCGCCGCGGTCCGACCGTTTTTCCAGTTGCTCGGCAAACAAGGCTGTCAGCGCATCGAGGCGGTCGCCATGGACATGAACACGGCCTTCGATCTGGAAGTACGCGCCCATTGTCCGAGCGCCGAAGTGGTCTACGACCTGTTTCACGCCGTTGCGCGCTTCGGCCGGGACGTCGTTGATCGGGTGCGGGTCGACCAGGCCAACGCCTTGCGCAGCGCACCCGCACAGCGCAAAGTGATCAAGCGTTCTCGCTGGTTGCTGCTGCGCAACCGCGACAACCTCGGCAGCGAGCAAGCAGTCAAGCTCGACGAGTTGTTGGCGGCCAATGCACCGCTGGCCACCGTCTACCTGCTCAAGACCGCGATCAAGGAAATCTGGTTTGCACCGACCGTGCGCGAAGGTGCTCGCAGATGGAAAGATTGGTACCGCATGGCTATCGACAGCGGCATTGCCCCGGCGATCGCCTTTGCCAAACGACTGCGCAAGTACCTGCGTGGCATCCTCGCATCAGCCATCTTTCCACTCAACACCAGCGTGCTCGAAGGCGTCAACAACCGCATCAAAGTCATTAAGCGAATGGCCTACGGATTTCGCGACTCAGCCTACTTCTTCCTCAAGATCAAGGATGCCTTCCCCGGAAAAGCGCGATGAACCAAAAGAAAGGGACGCCGCGGCGTCCCTTTCTCGTTAACGGGCGGGCTGACCGATCACTCGGTTGCCTGCTCCTCGAGCAAGGCCTTCATGCTGAGACGGATCTTGCCGCGATCGTCGGTCTCGAGCACCTTGACGCGCACCGCCTGGCCTTCCTGCAGGTAGTCCGTGACCGCGTTGACGCGCTCGTTGGCGATCTGCGAGATGTGCAGCAGCCCGTCCTTGCCCGGCAGGATATTGACAATGGCGCCGAAGTCGAGCAGGCGTACCACCGTACCGTCGTAGACGCGACCGACCTCGGCTTCCGCGGTGATCGACTCGATCTTCGACTTGGCCAGTTGTGCTCCCTCGGAGCTGATCGACGAGATCGTGATCGTGCCGTCATCCTGGATGTCGATGATCGCACCGGTCTCTTCCTGTAGCGCGCGGATCACCGCACCGCCCTTGCCGATCACGTCGCGGATCTTCTCCGGATTGATCTTCATCGACATCATGCGTGGCGCGTAGGCCGAGACCTCGCCGCGGTGCGAGGCGAGCGCCGTCTGCATGATGCCCAGGATGTGCAGCCGCCCTTCCTTGGCCTGCCCCAGCGCGACCTGCATGATCTCCTTGGTGATGCCCTGGATCTTGATGTCCATCTGCAGCGCCGTTACGCCCTTCTCGGTGCCGGCGACCTTGAAGTCCATGTCGCCGAGGTGGTCCTCGTCGCCGAGGATGTCCGAGAGTACGGCAAAGCGGTTGCCATCCTTGATCAGGCCCATCGCGATGCCCGCGACGTGGTTGCTCATGGGCACGCCGGCGTCCATCATCGCGAGCGAGCCGCCGCACACCGACGCCATCGAACTGGAACCGTTCGATTCGGTGATCTCGGAGACCACACGGATCGTGTAGCCGAAGTCCTCGGGCTTCGGCAGCACGGCCACCAGGGCACGCTTGGCCAGACGACCATGGCCGACCTCGCGCCGCTTGGTGCCACCGAAACGACCGGTCTCGCCGGTGCAGAACGGCGGAAAGTTGTAGTGCAGCATGAAGTTCTCGCGGTACTCGCCCGCGATCGCGTCAATGATCTGCTCGTCGCGTCCGGTACCCAGCGTCGCGACCACGATGGCCTGCGTCTCGCCGCGCGTAAACAGCGCCGAGCCGTGGGTGCGCGGCAGCACGCCGACCTTGACGTCGATCGGTCGCACGGTGCGCGTGTCACGACCGTCGATGCGCGGCTCGCCGCTGAGGATGCGTCCGCGCACGATCTCGGCTTCCAGGTCGTGCAGGATGTCCTTTACGACGTTGCTCGACGGCGGGTTCTCGGCCGACTCGATCACCTCGGCCATGACCTTGGCACGGATCTCGTTCAGGCGGGCGCTGCGCTGCCCCTTGTCGATCAGGTTGAACGCCTCGTTGAGCTCGGCGTAGGCGATCTCGCGCACGCGCGCGATCAGGGCCTCGTCACGCGCCGGCGGCTGCCAGTCCCACTCGGGCTTGCCGGCGACCTCGACCAGCTCGTTGATGGCCTGGATCGCATGCTGCATCTGCTCGTGGCCGAACACCACCGAACCCAGCATGATGTCCTCGGGCAGCTCCTGCGCTTCGGATTCGACCATCAGCACGGCCGTTTCGGTACCAGCCACGACCAGGTCGAGCTGGCTTTGCTCGAGCTGGCTGCGCGTCGGGTTGAGTACGTACTCGCCGTCGACGTAACCGACGCGTGCCGCGCCGATCGGGCCGTGGAACGGAATGCCGGAGATGGCCAGCGCCGCCGAGGCGCCGATCAGGGCCGGAATGTCGGAATCGATCTCCGGGTTCAGCGACAGCACCTGCACGATGACCTGGACCTCGTTGTAGAAGCCCTCCGGGAAGAGCGGACGGATCGGGCGGTCGATCAGGCGGCAGGTCAGGGTTTCCTTCTCGGTGGGGCGGCCTTCGCGCTTGAAGAAGCCGCCCGGAATGCGTCCGGCGGCATAGAACTTCTCGACGTAGTCGACAGTGAGCGGGAAAAAGTCCTGACCCGGCTTGGGCTCACGCTGCGCGACCACGGTGGCGAGCACGACCGTGTCATCCATGTTGACCAGCACGGAGCCGCCGGCCTGACGGGCGATCTCGCCGGTCTCGAGGGTGACGCTATGCGCACCGTAGGCGAATGTCTTCTTGATGGCTTGAGGCACGATGAATTCCTTTCAGAAAAGAGCCGCAGCAAACGACAACTGCGGCCGGCGGCCGACAGGCCGCACAAACGACAAAGCCGGCACGGTGTGGATAACCACCGTGCCGGCTCGTCGCGCGGAAGAGGCGTCGGGTGCTGTGCGCACGTCCGGCGACTTGCTTACTTGCGCAGGCCCAGACGCTCGATCAGGTTGCGATAGCTGTCGGCGTTGCGACCCTTGAGATAATCGAGCAGCTTGCGGCGCTGGCTGACCATCTTGAGCAGGCCACGGCGCGAGTGATGATCCTTGGCGTTGGCCTTGAAGTGGCCGGTCAGGCCATTGATGCGGGCGGTCAGCAGCGCCACCTGCACTTCGGGCGAGCCGGTGTCGCCCGGCGCGCGCTGGTAATCGGAGACGATCTTGGACTTGGTTACGGTTTCGAGAGCCATGTGGGTGTTTACTCTTTTTTCGATCTTTAAATCTAAGGGGGCGATTATAGCGGGAATCTGTCCTGAAACTCAATCGTGCGGGGCAAATTCGGCGGGGTCGGCCGCCACCAGTCGCCGTGCCCTCAAGGTGCCGTCCGGGCCGACCTCGCCGAGGCCGAGGAAGCGGTGCCTGCAATGCAGGCGCACCGGACCGGCCAGGGCGGATGCCGCATGCAGCGCCCTGCCCTGCAGGATGGCCTGCGCCTGCCCGTCCTCGAGTTCCAGCGACGGACACGCGAGCAGCCGGTCGGGTGGCGCGAGCAGCGTCCGGCGCGTCGGCGCGGATTCGGCTTCGAGCGCGTCGAGGGTGAGCGCATCGGCCACGCCGAAGGGACCGATCGCGGTGCGCCGCAATGCGCTCAAATGCGCGCCGCAGCCGAGCGCCCGGCCCAGATCGATCGCCAGGCTGCGGATGTAGGTGCCCTTGCTGCATCGCACCGACACGCGAACATCGGTTCCCTCGAAGGCCAGCACATCAAGACGGTGGATGCTCACTCGCCGCGGGGCACGCTCGATCTCGATGCCGGCGCGTGCGTACTCGTACAGCGGCTTGCCATCGCGCTTGAGCGCCGAATGCATCGGCGGAATCTGCTCGATCTCGCCGCGCAAGGGCTCCAGCGCGGACTCCAGCGCTGCCGCCCCGACGGCGACGGAGGCCGTCGAGACGATGCTACCCTCTGCGTCACCGCTATCGGTTTCGAAGCCTAAGCGGATCGTTGCCTCGTATTCCTTGTCAGCATCGAGCAGCGTCTGCGAGAACTTCGTCGCCTCGCCGAAAGTCAGCGGCAACAGCCCGGTGGCCAGCGGATCGAGCGTACCGGTATGCCCGGCCTTGGCGGCGTTGAGCAGCCGCTTGGCCGCCTGCAGCGCACCGTTGGAGCTGAGCCCCTGCGGCTTGTCGAGCAGCAGTACACCGTCGATGCGCTCGCGCGGAATTCTGCGTGGGGGACGATTCACCTTAATCGTTCGTGTCGCGCCCGGCCGCGCGAGCCTCGTCCTCGGCCACGACCTCGTCGATCAGCTTGGACATGCGGCTGCCGTTCTCGACCGAACTGTCATAGACGAAGTGCAGCTCGGGCGTCGTGTGAATGCGCACGCGCCGCCCCAACTCGCGACGCAGAAAGCCGCTGGCGCGTCGCAGGCCGACGAGAATTTCCGGCAGCCCCTCCTCGCCGGTCATCGAGGTGAAGAACACCTTGGCGTGCGCATAGTCCGGGCTGATCTCGACATCGGTGAGCGTGATGAAGCCGACGCGCGGGTCCTTCACTTCGGTGCGGATCAGCTCGGCCAGTTCACGACGGATCTGCTCGACGACGCGCTGACTACGGGAAAATTCCTTGTTGCCCATACGCTCTCCCCGCTCACAGACTGCGGGCGATCTCCTGAATCTCGTAGACCTCGAGCTGGTCGCCTTCCTCGATCTCGTTATAGTTCTTCACCGACAGACCGCACTCGAAACCGCTGCGCACTTCCTTGACGTCGTCCTTGAAGCGCTTGAGCGAATCCAGGGTACCGCTGTGGATCACCGTGTGGTCGCGCAACACACGCACCAGTGCACCACGCTTGATCGTGCCTTCGGTGACGTAACAGCCGGCCACCGCACCGATCTTGGGTACGCGGAACACCTGGCGCACCTCGACCATGCCGATGATGTTCTCGCGCTTCTCCGGCGAGAGCATGCCCGACAGCGCCGCGCGCACGTCGTCGACCGCGTCGTAGATGATGTTGTAGTAGCGGATGTCGACGCCGAAGGTCTCGGCGAGCTTGCGCGCGCCCGAGTCGGCACGGGTGTTGAAGCCGATCACCACCGCGCCCGAAGCCTGCGCGAGGTTGATGTCCGACTCGGTGATGGCACCGACTGCACCGTGGATGACGTTGACCCTCACTTCTTCGGTGGAGAGCTTGTTGAGCGACTGCACCAGCGCTTCCTGCGAACCCTGTACGTCGGCCTTGACGATCAGCGGCAGCGTCCGGATCTCCGACTCTCCCATCTGCTCGAAGATGCTCTCGAGTTTGGCCGCCTGTTGCTTGGCGAGCTTGACGTCGCGGAATTTGCCCTGACGGAACAGCGCGATTTCACGCGCCTTCTTCTCGTCGGCCAGCGCGATTGCCTCGTCGCCGGCCGCCGGCACATCGGACAGGCCCAGGATCTCGACCGGAATCGAGGGGCCCGCCTCGTCGATGGACTTGCCGTTCTCGTCGAGCATGGCGCGTACGCGCCCGAAGGTCGCACCCACCAGCAGGGCATCACCCTTGCGCAGCGTACCGGACTGCACCAGCAGGGACGCGACGGGACCGCGCCCCTTGTCCAGGCGTGCCTCGATGATCAAGCCCTTGGCCGGCGTATCGGCCGGCGCCTGCAGTTCCAGCACTTCGGCCTGCAGCAGCACGGCCTCGAGCAGTTCGTCGATGCCCTGCCCGGTCTTGGCCGACACCGGCATGAACATTACGTCACCGCCGTAATCTTCCGGCACGACGCCTTCGGAGACCAGCTCCTGCTTGACGCGATCGGGGTTGGCTTCTTCCTTGTCGACCTTGTTGATGGCGACCACCAGCGGCACGCCTGCGGCGCTGGCGTGGTGGATGGCCTCGCGTGTCTGCGGCATCACGCCGTCGTCCGCTGCGACCACCAGGATGACGATGTCGGTGGCCTTGGCGCCACGCGCACGCATCGCCGTGAAGGCTTCGTGGCCCGGCGTGTCGAGAAATGTCAGCATGCCGCGCGGCGTCTCGACGTGATAGGCGCCGATGTGCTGCGTGATGCCGCCGGCCTCGCCGGCCGCGACCTTGGAGGTACGAATGAAGTCGAGCAGCGAGGTTTTGCCGTGGTCGACGTGACCCATCACCGTGACCACCGGGGCTCGCGCCACCAGCATCGCGTCGGTGTGATCCTCTTCGGTGCTCTCGAGGAAGGCATCCGGATCATCGAGCTTGGCGGCGACCGCCTTGTGGCCCATCTCCTCGACGATGATCATCGCCGTTTCCTGATCGAGAACCTGGTTGATGGTGACCATCGAGCCCATCTTCATCAGCGCCTTGATGACCTCTGCCGCCTTGACTGCCATCTTGTGGGCCAGATCCGCGACGGTGATCGTCTCGGGAACGTGCACTTCGCGCACGATGGGCTCGGTCGGGGCCTGGAAGTTCGACTGATCGCGGTTGGCATTGCCGCCGCGCGAGCGACCGCCACCACGCGCGCCCTTCCAGTTGCCGCCGCCACCGCCGATCTCGCCGCGCGTCTTCATGCCGCGTCGCGACTTGGGCGCGTCGTCGGCCGGCGGGCGGGCACCGCGCCGGGCGTCGCGCCCGGCGTCAGCCTTGGCCGGGCGATGCAGCGTACCCGTCGGCCCCTTGCCGCGCTGAGGCTCCTCTTCGGCAGGCTGTTCCGCCGCCACCGCGGCCGCTACTGCAGCGGCCTTGGCAGCCAGCTCGCGCTCCTGCTTGGCGCGCAGATCGGCTTCCTGGCGTTCGCGCAGTTGCTGCATGCGCTTGTCCTCGGCTGCGCGCGAGGCGATCTCGTCTGCGGAAAGATAGGCTTGAGCGGGCACGCGGGTGCGCTTGCGCACCGGCTTGGCATCGCCGTCGGACTTCTTTTCCTTTTCGGCCGGGGCCGCTGCGGCCGCCGCTTCGCGTTTCGCAGCGACGTCCTCCTCGACGACCGGCTCGGGGGTCGGCGCGGGCGCGTCGACAGGCGCGCTCGCTTCGGTCACCGGTTCCGGCGTGCTCTCGACCGGCTCGACGGGCGCGACCGGTTTTTCGACAGCCGCGACGTCCTCGGCCACCGCAGCGGGTGCCGGCGGCGGCTCGACGGCTTCCACGGCGGGCTTGGGCGGTGCCTCGGCGGCGACCTCGTCACGCTTGACGAAGACGCGCTTCTTGCGCACCTCGACCTGCACCGTGCGTGCACGACCGGAGGAGTCGGTGGCGCGAATCTCCGAGGTCTGCTTGCGCGTCAGCGTGATCTTGCCCTTGGGCTGCATCTCGCCATGCGAGCGACGCAGGTACTCGAGCAGCCGCGCCTTGTCCTGCTCGGTGAGCAGGTCTTCGACTCCGGACTTGCTCACGCCCGCCTTCTGCAGCTGTTCGAGCAGCACGTTGGCCGGCATCTTCAGCTCGCCGGCGAACTGGGTAACGCTCATTTCATCCATCGAATCCCTCCCCTCACTCTTCGAACCAGTGCGCGCGCGCAAGCGAAATCAGCGCCGCAGCGCGGTCCTCCGGAATCCCGGTCATTTCCACCAGTTCGTCGACAGCCAGATCGGCCAGATCGTCGCGCGTACGCACTTCGTTCTGGGCGAGCGTCGCTGCCAGTGACTTGTCCATGCCTTCAAGTCCGAGCATGTCCTCGGACACGTGTTCGAGCTGCTCTTCGGTAACGATCGCCTCGGTCAGCAGCACGTTGCGTGAGCGGTCGCGCAGCTCGGTGACGGTGGCCTCATCGAAGGCCTCGATCTCGAGCATCTCGGCCAGCGGCACGTAGGCAACTTCCTCGAGCGAGGCGAAACCCTCGTCGATCAGGATGTCGGCCAGTTCGTCATCGACGTCGAGCTTGCTCATGAACAGCTCGCGCAGCTTGCTGCGCTCTTCGTCGGACTTCTGCGCCGATTCTTCCTCGCTCATCAGGTTGATCGTCCAACCGGTCAGTTCCGAGGCGAGTTTCACGTTCTGCCCGCTGCGGCCGATGGCGATCGCCAGATTGTTCTCGTCGACCACCACATCCATGCAGTGGTTTTCCTCGTCGACGACGATGGAGACGACCTCTGCCGGCTGCAAGGCCGAAATCACGAACTGCGCCGGATCGGACGACCACACGATGATGTCGATCTGCTCGCCGGCGATCTCATTGCGCACCGCAGTCACGCGCGAGCCACGCAGACCCACGCAGGTGCCGATCGGGTCGATGCGCGAATCGTGCGACTGGACGGCGATTTTGGCGCGCAGACCGGGGTCCCGGGCGCAACCCTTGATCTCGAGGAATCCTTCCTCGATCTCGGGCACTTCCAGCTCAAACAGCTTGGCGAGAAACTCCGGTGCGGTGCGCGACAGGATCAGCTGGGGTCCGCGCGCGTTGCGGTCGATGCGCTGCAGGAAGGCCTTGACGCGGTCTCCCACGCGCAGGTTCTCGCGCGGCACCATCTGGTCACGCGGAATCACCGCCTCCAGCCGCCCGACCTCGATGATCGCGTTACCGCGTTCCATGCGCTTGATCGACCCGGAGACCAGATGCTCCTTGCGTTCGAGGAAGTCGTTGAGCACCTGCTCGCGCTCGGCGTCGCGGATTTTCTGCAGGATCACCTGCTTGGCCGCCTGTGCGCCGACACGGCCGAAATCGACCGGCTCGATGGGCTCCTCGATGTAGTCGCCCAGTTCGATCTCGGCGTCGACCTCGCGCGCATCGATGACGCCCATCTCGGCCTCGTCGTTGGTGACTTCGTCGTCGGGCATCACCACCCAGCGCCGGAACGACTCGTAGTCGCCGGTCTCGCGATCGATGGTCACGCGCACATCGGCGTCGTCGTTGATTCGCTTCTTCGTCGCGGATGCGAGCGCCGATTCGAGCGCGGCAAACACGACGTCCTTCTCGACGTTCTTCTCGCGTGCCAGCGCATCCACAAGCAGCAGTATTTCGCGGCTCATCTAACAAACCTCCACATCCGGAAACTCAGAACCTGGGAACCAGGCGTGCCTTTTCAATTTCTTCCAGGGGAAAGGAGACCTCTCCCTTGCCGGTCTCGAGCCGCACCTCGCCGTCGATCAGGCCGGCGAGCACGCCGATGTAATTGCGCTGATTGTTGACGGGCATGCGCAGACGCAACTGCACCTCGCTACCGGTAAACCGTTCGTAATCGGCGGCCTTCTTCAACGGGCGATCGAGCCCCGGGGAGGACACCTCGAGGCGGTCGTAATCGACGTTCTCGACCTCGAAAACGCGTGTGAGCTGATTGCTCACCGCAGCGCAGTCGTCGACCGTGATGCCGCGCTCGATATCGATGAACACGCGCATGAGCCGCCCCTTCGGGGTGCTCTCGAAGTCCACGAACTCGAAGCCGAGTCCCTCGACGACCTGGCCGACCAGCGCTTCGATATCCATTTTCGACGCCTACAAATAAAAAATGGGCGCCAGCGCCCATCCCTGTTGAATTCAACCGGAACGCCGACACAACGCGAATTCGCGATCTGTCGAGCTTTTCGATTATAACGCCTGCACCGAAAACAGGCAATTTGGGAAAGACGCGCGCGCTCAGCCCGCGGCGCGACGCCTGGGCGCAGCGGTGCGGTGCACCTTGCCCTCGTTGCGCCGACGGCGCTTCTTTTCCTCGGGACGCTGCTGGCGCCCCGGCGCGGTGTTTCCGGTCAGCGCCTTGACCTGCGCCTCGGGCATTTCCATCCACATGCCGCGCTTGATCTTGGACGGCAGTTCCACCGGGCCATAGCGCACGCGCATCAGCCGGCTCACGGTCAGGCCGACCGCCTCGAACATGCGGCGCACCTCGCGGTTGCGCCCTTCGGACAGGATCACCCGATACCAGTGGTTGGCGCCCTCTCCTCCCTCGTCGCGAAGACTGGAGAAGCGCGCCGTCCCGTCTTCGAGCTCGATGCCGGCGGTCAGCGCGGCGGCCTGTTCGTCGTCGAGCCGGCCCAGCAGCCGCACGGCGTACTCGCGCTCCATCTCGTAGCGCGGGTGCATGAGCTTGTTGGCCAGATCACCGTCATTGGTAAAAAGCAGCAGGCCGGAGGTGTTGAAGTCGAGTCGGCCGACCGCGATCCAGCGCCCCTTCTTGAGCATGGGCAGACGCTCGAATACCGACGGGCGCCCTTCCGGATCGTCGCGCGAGACGATCTCGCCCTCGGGCTTGTGGTAGATCAGCACGCGCGTCTCGCGCTGCTCGGCGAACTTGAGCGGGATCGGCTTGCCGTTGTACTTGACCAGATCTCCGGGGCCGATCTTCTGTCCCAGGGCTGCCGGCAGGCCATTGACCGAGATGCGACCGGCAATCACCCATTCCTCGATCTCGCGGCGCGAGCCGATGCCGATCTGGGCGAGTACTTTCTGCAGACGCTCTGGCTCGGCGAAGGTCGCGGGTTTGGACGGCGGCTCTCCGCGGCCGGGACGCGCGCGCGGCGGCCCCTCGCGCTTGATGACGCCGAGCGCGGATTTGTGCGCATCCGGGCGCATCGCCGGATTGGCGTTCTGCGGTTCAGATTTCTTCTTCGTCGGCGGGCGCAGCGGGGTGCGCGGTTTCCTGTTCTTCGACAAGGTCCATCATCCTTTCGATTTCGACCAATGGCGGCAGCTCGGTGAGGCTGCGCAAGCCAAGGTCGTCGAGAAAACGCCGGGTGGTCGCCAGCAAGGTGGGTCGACCCGGGGTGTCGCGGTGGCCGACGACGTCGACCCAGCCGCGCGATTCGAGGGTGCGGATCACGTTCGGTGACACCGCCACGCCGCGGATGTCCTCGATGTCCCCGCGTGTAACCGGCTGACGGTAGGCGATGATCGCCAGCGTCTCGAGCACCGCGCGCGAGTACTTCGGCGGTTTTTCGTCCCGCAGTCGCTCCACATACACCTGGTACTCGAGCCGCGTCTGGAAGCGCCAGCCCGAGGCAGTGCGCACCAACTCGACACCGCGCCCGTCCCAGTCGGCACGCAATTCGTCAAGCAGCTTGCGCACCATCTCCGGCCCTGGATCGGCTTCGAACAGGCGCCGCAGTTCGGCCACCTCAAGCGCACCGGTCGCGGCCAGCAGCACCGTCTCGATAACCCGCTTGTAGTCCTCAGGCGTTTGCAGGTGCATCGGCAAGCTTCACGTAAATCGGCGCCAGCGGTTCGACCTGGGTGACCAGCACGAGCTTCTCCTTGACCAGTTCGAGCATCGCCAGAAAGCTCACGACCAGCCCCGCGCGCCCCAGCTCCGGCTCGAACAGGGTCTCCAGGCCAACCCACGATCCACGCCGCAGACTGCGCAGCATGCGGCTCATGTGCTCGCGGACCGACAGTTCCTCGCGGCTGACCGTGTGGTGCGCGCTCAGGCGCGCCTTCTTCATCAGCGCCAGCCAGGCCAGCTGCAGGTCGTGCAGGCTCACCTCCGGCAGGCGTTCGACGACGCGCTCGGCAACGAACACGCCGACCATGGCGAAATCGCGATCGAGGCGCGGCAGCGCGTCGATGCGCAGCGCCGCGAGCTTCATCTGTTCATATTCGAGCAGACGACGCACGAGTTCCTCGCGCGGATCGTGCTCCTCATCGTCCGCAATCTTCGACGGCCGCGGCAACAGCATGCGCGACTTGATCTCGAGCAGCGTCGCGGCCATCAACAGGTAATCGGCCGCCAGTTCGAGATTGTGACGTCGCATCGCCTCGACGTAGCCCAGATACTGCGCGGTCAGCGCCGCCATGGGAATGTCGAGGATGTCGAGATTCGCCTTGCGGATCAGATACAGCAGCAGGTCCAGCGGACCTTCGAAGGCCTCGAGAAACACCTCCAGCGCATCGGGCGGGATGTAGAGGTCCTTCGGCAATTCGAGCATCGGCGCGCCGTAAAGACGCGCCACCGCATCGAGCCGACCGGCGGCATCAGCCGGTGCGAGATCGAGCGGCTGCGACATTGTAGCTCGAACGCCGGCGTCTGGAGCAAGCCCCGGCATGGTCACGAAACGTGACATGCCTCACGAGTACGACAGCCCCATCGCTTCGCGCACGTCGCGCATGGTCTCCTGCGCGAGCTTGCGCGCGCGCTCGCAACCGTCGGCAATGATGTTGCGCACCAGCGTCGGGTCCTCGACGTAGGGCTGGGCGCGTTCGCGCATCTGTTCCTGCTCGGCGACCACCGCGTCGATCACCGGCTGCTTGCACTCGATACAGCCGATGCCGGCGCTGCGGCAGCCCTGCTGCACCCATTCGCAGGTCGCATCGTCCGAGTACACGACGTGGAATTGCCACACCGGGCACTTGGCCGGATCGCCCGGGTCGGTGCGCCGCACGCGTGCCGGGTCGGTCTGCATGGTGCGGATTTTCTTCGCCACCGTGTCCGGATCCTCGCGCAGGTAGATCGTATTGCCGTAGCTCTTGGACATCTTCTGCCCGTCCAGGCCCGGCATGCGCGCAGATTCGGTGAGCAGCGCGTCGGGCTCGACCAGCAGCATCTTGCTGCTGCCCTCGAGAAAGCCGTATAGGCGCTCGCGGTCGGTCATGCTCAGGTTCTGCGTCTCCTCAAGCACTGCGTGGGCCTGCTCGAGCGCGGCTTCGTCGCCTTCCTGCTGAAAGCGGGTACGCAACTCGAAATACAGGCGCGAGCGCTTGGTGCCAAGCTTGCGCGCGGCCTCGCGCGCCTTCTCTTCGAAGCCCGGTTCCCGCCCATAGAGATGATTGAAACGCCGCGCGACCTCGCGCGTGATCTCGACGTGCGGCACCTGATCTTCCCCCACCGGCACCTTGTCGGCGCGGTAGATCAGGATGTCGGCCGACTGCAACAGCGGATAGCCGAGGAAGCCGTAGGTCGACAGATCCTTGTTGGCGAGCTTTTCCTGCTGATCCTTGTAGGTCGGCACGCGCTCGAGCCAGCCCAGCGGCGTCATCATCGACAGCAGCAGGTGCAGTTCGGCATGCTCGGGCACGCGCGACTGGATGAACAGCGTGGCCTGGGCAGGATCGACGCCGGCCGCGAGCCAGTCGACGAGCATGTCCCACACGGTGTCCTCGATCACCTGCGGTGAATCGTAGTTGGTCGTGAGCGCATGCCAGTCGGCGACGAAGAACAGGCAGGGATACTCCTCCTGCAGCTTCACCCAGTTGCGCAGCACGCCGTGATAGTGGCCCAGATGCAGACGCCCGGTCGGGCGCATGCCGGAGAGAACGCGTTCAGCGTACATGATGATTGAAGAAGTCTAGAAACCGAAAATCGTTGAAAGCAGGTCGCGAAAGATGGCGATCATGGGCCACAGTATCGCGCCGAGGATACCCGAGAAGAGCAGCAGCAACAGGATCGGGAAGCCGTAGGGCTCGATCCGCGCGAACTGCCAGGCCAGCCGGTCGGGCAGCAGGCTGACCGCGATGCGCCCGCCGTCGAGCGGCGGGATCGGCAGCAGATTGAGGAACATCAGCACCGCGTTGATCATGATGCCGGCCAGCGCCATCTGCATCAGCGGGTCGGCATACGCGCCACCGAAGCCGGCGTGTGCGAGCTTGAGCAGCGCCGCCCAGCCGATGGCCATCACCAGATTCATGAACGGGCCGGCCGCGGCCACCCACAGCATGTCGGACTTGGGATTGTTGAGCCGCGCGAAATTGACCGGCACCGGCTTGGCCCAGCCGAACAGGATGCCTGCACTGCCCGCCAGCATGGACAGGACGAGGATGCCCGCCGGCACGAGAATGGTGCCCACCGGGTCGATATGGCTGAACGGATTGAGCGTGATGCGCCCCGCCTCGGCCGCGGTCGGATCGCCGAAATGTCGCGCCACATAGCCGTGAGCCGCCTCGTGCAGCGTGATCGCAAGCAGCACCGGCAGCGACCAGATCGCGAGGGTGGAAATCAGCGTGTCCATGAAAGCGCGCGCATCAAAGCGTCCGATTCTAGCAGAGAGCGCGCCCTGCCCGTGCCGGGCAGCGCCTCATCCTGCCTCCAGCCCGAACGGCGAGGGGTCACCCTTGCCCGCGCGCAACAACTCCGGCGCACCCGAAGTCAGGTCGATGACCGTGGTCGCCTCGGGGCCGCAGGCGCCGGCCTCGATGATCAGGTCGACCTGCTTGCCGACGCGCTCGACGATGTCGTCGATGTCGCTCAGCGGCAGATCCTCTCCCGGCAGCAGCAGGGTCGAGGTCAGCAGGGGCTCACCCAGTTCCTCGAGCAGCGCCGAGACCAGCGGATGATCGGGCACGCGCAGGCCGATGGTCTTGCGCTTGGGGTGCATGACGCGACGCGGCAGTTCGCGCGTGGCCTCGAGAATGAAGGTGTAGGTGCCCGGTGTGGTGGCCTTGAGCAGGCGGAACAGGGCGTTGTCGACGCGCGCGTAGGTGCCGATCTCGGACAGGTCGCGGCACATCAGCGTGAAGTGGTGGCGATCGTCCACGCCGCGGATGCGACGGATGCGCGTGAGCAGCCCGGCGTCGCCGATGTGACCGCCCAGGGCCCAGGCCGAATCGGTCGGGAACACGATCAGCCCGCCCTCGCGCACGATCTGCGCCGCCTGACGGATCAGACGCGGTTGCGGATTCGTCGGATGGACGCTGAAGAACTGGGACATCTAACCTCCCTGCAAGCGGGCCCACACCGGCTTGAGCCCAGCCGGCAACGGCAGGCAGCCGCCGAGATCGACGCGGCTCTCGCCGGGGCCATGAAAATCGGAGGCGCGCGAGGCAAGCAGGCCGCGTCGGCGCGCCAGTTGTGCATACTCGGCGATCTCGTCGTCATCGTGCGCACCGGAGACCACCTCGACACCCTCGCCACCGCAGGCGGCGAAGCGGTCGAACAGATGCTCCATGCCGATCGCATCGAGCCGATAGCGCGCCGGGTGAGCAACGATCGCGATTCCGCCGGCCGCGCGGATCCAGGCCACCGCATCCTCGAGCGTCGCCCAGCGATGCTCGACGTAGCCGGGCTTGCCCTTGGCAAGATAATGCCGGAACACCGTGCCCACGTCGGGCTGATGCCCGGCGTCGACGATGGCGCGCGCAAGGTGCGCGCGGCCGATCATCTCGGGATTGCTCGCCAGACGCATCGCGCGTTCGAACACGCCCGGCACCCCCGCTTCGGCCAGCGCCGCGCCCATGCGCCGCGCCCGTTCGATGCGCCCGGCGCGCAGGCCGGCGAGCCCCGCGCGCAGGGTCGCGTCGGCGCGATCGACCCCCAGGCCGACGATGTGCACCGTCTCGTTGGCGAAGGTCACCGAAACCTCCACGCCGCAGACCATGTCCAGCCCCAGTCGCGCGGCTTCGGCGAGCGCCTCGTCGAGCCCGGCGAGCGTGTCATGGTCGGTCAGCGCGAGCAGGTCCACGCCATTGGCGTGCGCGCGCCGCACCACCTCGGCGGGCGACATCCAGCCGTCCGAGGCGTTGGAATGGCAGTGCAGATCGGCGTTGCGCGGTTCGTCGTTCATGTCATCCGGCATGGTAGGGCGCGACCTCGGCGAGAAAATCCTCGATCGCGGCGGCCACGGCTTCTGGCTGGTCATGCTGCATATTGTGCCCGCAATCGGCGATCGCCGCTTCGCGCAGATCGGCGAAACAGGCACGGGTCTGCTCCCAGGCGGCCTCGTCGACGCCGCGCAGCTCGCGCCAGCCGCCGCCCTCCTGCATCAGCCACAGCACCGGTGCGGTGATGCGGCGCCAGCACGCTGCGGCCTCGTCGCGACGATGCATGAACGGATGCACGTTGCGGTGCGCCGGCTCGACCGCGATGCGCACCCCGCCCCGTCCGTCGGCCTCGGTGTAGTGCTGCGCCATGAAGCGCGCACGCTCGGCGCTCAGGCGTGGATTGGCGCGGCGCAGGCGCAGCGCCAGGGCCTCGACGTCTTCGTAGCGCCTTGGCGCCTTGCGAGCGGCGAGCTGATCGAGCCAGGCCTGCAGGCGCTGCGGCGTCTCCTCGGCCGGGCGTTGCGCGCGCGCCAGGGATTCGAGCGTGACCAGCGCACGCACGCGCGCGGGGCGCACACCCGCGTACAGGTGCGCCACGTTGCCGCCCATGCTGTGCCCGACCATGCGCACCGGCGCGTGTGGCGAATACACGCGCAGCAGCGCGTCCAGATCGCCAAGATAGTCGGCGAACCAGTAGGCGTCGGCGCCGCGTGCGCTCAGGCCGTGGCCGCGCCAGTCCGGCGCGATTACGCGCCAGTCGTGCTCGAGGGCGTCGATGACGAACTGGAAGGTGGCCGAGACGTCGGACCAGCCGTGCAGCATCCACAGGGCCGGCGCATCCGCCCTGCCCCATTCGCGGACATGAATGGTCACGCCGCGCAGCGTATGGAAAGTGCTCGAAAAGGACTTCATGGCGCCGATCATAGCCCGTCGGAAAACACCTGCGCACCCCGCTCGCGGGTCGCGCATGCAACGCCGCATCGCGCTACCATTCGTTCCCGGCCGCGGACCGACGCGCCGCGAACCGCATCGAAACATCACCGGAGAAACTGCAGATGAGCCATCTTCCCGCCGAACTGGCTTATGCCGAGACGCACGAGTGGGTGCGCACTGAAGCCGACGGCACGCTCACGATCGGCATCACCGACCACGCGCAGGACGCGCTGGGAGACATCGTCTTCGTCGAGTTGCCCGAAGCCGGACGCGCCATCGAGGCCGGCGCCCCGTGTGCAGTGATCGAGTCGGTCAAGACTGCCTCGGACATTCATGCGCCCGTCTCCGGCGAGATCATCGCGATCAACAACGGCGTGAGCGAGGCGCCTGAATCGGTCAACGACGCCCCCTACGACGCCTGGCTGTTCCGCATGCGCCCGGCAGCCGGGGCGCAACCCGCCCTGCTCGACGCCGAGGCCTACCGCAAGCTCATCGATTGAGCGCTGTGCCAAGGCGCTGGCGCACCTGTTCGAACAGACACACCGCCGCGGCCGCGCCGACGTTGAGCGATTCGACTTCACCGGGCATCGGAATCGTCACCACATCCGTGGCAAGCGCCGCCACCGCGGGCGACAAGCCGGCGCCTTCGGCACCGAACAGCCAGACGACCGCTCCGGTCAGTTCGGTCTCGTACAGCGAGCGCGCGTTCGCGCCCACTCCGGTGGCGACGATGCGCCCCTGAAAACCCGCAAGTGCCGTGGAGACGTCGACGCGTTCGCGGATGTGCAGGCGGAAGTGCCCGCCCATGCCGGCACGCAGCGTGCGCGGCGCCCACGCCTGGGCACAGCCGGTAGTGAGCAGCGCATCGCCGACACCGGCAGCCGCGGCGGTGCGCAAGATGGTGCCGAGATTGCCCGGATCCTGAACACCGTCGAGCACGATCACGCTGGACGACAGACTTGCATCGGTCTCGGGCGGCGTCGCGATGAGTGCGAGCACCCCCGACGGCGAGTCCACCGGGCTGGCATGCGCGAACAGCGTATCGGGCACCAGCGTCACCGCCACGCCGGGATGGCGCGCGAGCAGCGCGTCGATCTCGGGCTGCTGCACGCCGTGTTCGCTGACCAGCAACTCTTGCAAGATAACGCCCGCGGCCTCGGCCGCTTCGACCAGATGTACGCCGTCGAGCAACGTCAGCCCGGATTCGCGCCGCTCGCGCGCCGACGTGGCGAGACGGCGCAGGCGCCGCAGCAGCGCATTGTCGCGCGAGCTGACGTGCTTCAAAACCAGGCCAGGCCCAGCGTCGCGATGGCCACGGTGACCAGGCCGAGTGCGAGGTTGAAGCCCACCAGGCGTCGGATCATGCCCAGTGCGAGCGCGCCGCCTGCCCAGTCCTCGGTCGCGACGGCGGCCTTGAGGCGGCGCCACGGGCCGAACCACAGGAAGACGAAGACCGCGACCATCACCAGTCCGGTGAGCATCATCCAGTGCCAGGCGCCCGGCGCGTTGGCGAAACCGACCGCGCCGAGCTTGCCGAAGCCGCTCGCCAGAATCAGCACGATCGCGCCCCACACCAGCGTGAAGAAACGCTCCAGCGTGGCTACCCACAGCGGCAGGCGCTGTGCCGGCGGCAGCATCGTCGCCGCCGGTCGCAGACACAGGTAGGCGAAGGCCATGCCACCCACCCATACGATGACGGCCAGCAGGTGCAGGAACAGCGTCAGGTGTTGCAGGCTCATGTCGTTTCTCCCGGAAAGAGGCTGGCTTGAGCCAGGATGGCCCTAACCGGCCCGAAACTGCGGCGATGGCAGGCCAGTGCGCCATGATCACGCAGCGCGGCCAGATGTTCGGGCGTCGGATAGCCCTTGTGGCGTGCGAAACCGTAGTGCGGATACCGCGCGTCGAGCAGGTTCATGGTCTCGTCACGCACGGTCTTGGCGAGAATCGAGGCCGCCGAAATCTCCGCCACCAAGGCATCGCCGCCAACGACCGCCTCGCATGGCAGCCCGAGCGCAGGACAGCGGTTGCCATCGACGCGCACCAGGGCGGGCGCGAACGGCAGCGCTTCGACGGCACGGCGCATCGCCAGCAATGAGGCATGCAGGATGTTGAGTCGGTCGATTTCCTCGACTCCGGCCTCGGCAACCGCCCACGCCAGCGCGCGTTCGCGGATCTGCACGGCCAGGCGCTCACGCCGTTTCGCGGTGAGCCGCTTCGAGTCGGCCAGCCCCTCGATGGGGCGCGCCGGATCGAGAATCACGGCCGCGGCCACCACCGAGCCGCATAACGGCCCCCGGCCGGCCTCGTCGACGCCACACACCAGCGTGCTCATGCGCTGCGCTCCGTCACGCGTTCGAGATACGGCAGGATCGCCTCGGCCGCGCGCGCCCCGGTGTCCTGGCGCAAGTCCAGGTGCAATTCGGTGAAGCGCTCGGCCAGCTGCTCACAGGCGGCCGGATCTTCGAGCCAGCCGTCGAGCGCATCGGCCAGCGCACTGGGCGTGGCCGCATCCTGCAGCAGTTCGGGCACCAGCGATTCGTCGCACAGAATGTTGGGCAGGCCGACCCACGGCAGATAGGCCATGCGTTTCATCAGCCGGTACTGCCATTTGCCGATACGGTAGCAGATGGCCATGGGTCGCTTGAGCAGCGCCGCCTCGAGGCTGGCCGTGCCGCTGGCTACCAACACCACGTCGGCCGCCGTCATGGCGTCGGTCGCGTGCCCGAAGAGCACGCGCAGCGGCAGCTCTTCGGCGCCCGCGTCGTACAGCGCCTGCTCGAAGATGCGACGCGTCTCGCGTGTGGCCAGCGGCACCAGGAAGATCGCGTCGGCATGGCGCGAGGCGAGAATTTGCGCAGTCTCGATGTAGATGCCCGCGAGATTGCGCACCTCCGAGTCGCGACTGCCGGGCAGCATCGCGATCACGCGTGCATCCGGACGCAGTCCGAGCCGCTCGCGCATCGCCGCACGATCGGGCACCAGCGGAAACTCGTCGGCGAGCGGGTGGCCGACGTAACTCACCGGCACGCCGGCATCGCGGTACAGCGGAGGCTCGAACGGAAACAGGCACAACATGTGCGAGACCGAACGCGCGATGCGCCGAATGCGTCCGCCCCGCCACGCCCAGATCGACGGACTGACGAAGTGGATGGCCGGGATGCCGGCCTCGCGCACGCGCTGCTCCAGCCAGAGGTTGAAATCGGGGGCATCGACACCGATGAGCGCGTCCGGGCACTCGGCGAGCACGCGCGCGAGCAGTTCGCGGCGAATGCCCGACAGTTCCCGGTAGCGACGCAGCGCGTCGACATAGCCATGTACCGCGAGGCGGTCGCACGGCCACAGCGTGCGAAAGCCCTCGGCCTCCATCTGCGGCCCGCCGATGCCGAAGAACTCGGCGTCGGGGTGATGCACGCGCAGGGCGCGG
Source organism: Pseudazoarcus pumilus (assembly GCF_002872475.1). Classification (GTDB taxonomy): domain Bacteria; phylum Pseudomonadota; class Gammaproteobacteria; order Burkholderiales; family Rhodocyclaceae; genus Pseudazoarcus; species Pseudazoarcus pumilus. The sequence goes on along the minus strand of NZ_CP025682.1, from coordinate 1,561,822 downwards.
ATCAGCCGGCTGGCGAGCAGGTCTCCGGAAGCCTCTCCGGCGACCATGGCGATGCGTTTGACCATGGCGCCCGCTTCAGCGAACGATGCCGCGCGTGCTCGCGGCAAGGAAACGTTCGAACGGACTCACTTCGGGCACCTCGGCGGCGATCTCGGCCACGCGCGCGCGCGCGTCCTCCAGGCTCAGCCCGGAACGGTAGAGCGCACGGTACGCGCGCTTGACCGCCGCGATCGCATCGGGCGAATAACCGCGCCGGCGCAGCCCCTCGCTGTTGATGCCGTGCGGTTTGGCGGGATTGCCGGCAACCGTGACATAGGGCGGCAGATCCTGCAGCAGCACGGTACCGACGCCGCAGAAGCTGTGCGCGCCGACCCTCACGAACTGATGCACTCCAGTGAAGCCGCCGAGAATCGCCCAGTCACCGACGTGCACGTGGCCGGCCAGCGTCGCGTTGTTGGCGAAGATGGTGTGGTCACCCACCTGACAGTCGTGGGCGACATGCACGTAGGCCATGATCCAGTTGTCGTCGCCCATGCGCGTGGCACCGGCATCCTGTGCCGTGCCGACGTTGAACGAACAGAATTCACGAATGGTATTGCGATCGCCGATCTCGAGCCGCGTCGGTTCGTCATCGTACTTCTTGTCCTGTGGTGCGGCGCCGATGGAACAGAACTGGAAGATCTCGTTGTCGCGTCCGATGCGTGTGCGCCCTTCGATCACGACATGAGGGCCGACACGCGTCCCGTCTCCGATCTCGACGTGTTCGCCGACGAGCGAGTAGGCGCCGATCTCGACGTTCTCGCCCAGTTTCGCGCCCGGATGAACGATTGCGGTGGGATGAATCATCACTTCGTCTTGAGTGCGCACATCAGTTCGGCCTCGGCCGCGACCTGACCGTCGACACGTGCGATGCCCCGATACTTGTAGATGTTGCGCTTGCTCTGCAGGATCTCGACTTCGAACATGAGTTGGTCGCCCGGCACCACCTGACGCTTGAAGCGCACGCCGTCGATGCCCGCGAACAGCACCACCGAGTTCTCGTCGGGCTTCACGCCCATGCTCTTGAACGACAGCAGCGCGGCGACCTGGGCCATCGCCTCGACGATGAGCACGCCCGGCATCACCGGATGGCCGGGAAAGTGGCCGGGGAAGAACGGCTCGTTCATCGTCACATTCTTGAGCGCGACGATGCGCTTGCCCTCTTCCATCTCCAGCACCCGGTCGACCAACAGAAACGGGTAGCGGTGCGGCAGGTATTCGAGAATTTCGTTGATGTCCATGGGATCTCAGGCGTCGGGACGCTCGGTCAGGAGTTGTTCGAGGCGGCGTATTCTATCCGCGAGGCTGTCCAGATGGCGCAGATGCGCGAAATTGCGCACCCAGTCGCCATGCGACTGCAGCGGCAGGCTGGCGGTATACACGCCTGCCTCGCGAATCGACTTGGTGACCAGGGTACCGGCCGAGACGACGACGTCGTCGACGATCTCGAGGTGGCCGATGATGCCCGCCTGACCGCCGATCATGCAGCGCCGCCCAATCGTCGTGCTACCGGCGATGCCTACGCAGCCGGCGATCGCGGTGTGCGCCCCGATGGTCACGTTGTGGGCGATCTGGATCTGGTTGTCCAGCTTGACGTCGTCGCCGATCACGGTGTCGGCCAGCGTGCCTCGATCGATGGTCGTGTTCGCCCCGATCTCGACGTCGTTGCCGACGATCACGCGACCCACCTGGGGAATCTTCACCCAGGACCCGTCGCGCTCGCGCGCGAAACCGAAGCCATCCGCACCGATCACCGCACCGGAGTGCACGATGCAACGCTCGCCCAGCTCGCAGTCGGCGTAGATGGTGACGTTGGCATGCAGCACAGTATCGTCGCCCAGACGCACGCGGTCGTCGATGTGGCAGCCCGGCCCGATCACCACGTTCTCGCCCAGCACGACACCACCGCCGATCGACACGCCCGCCGCGACGCTCGACGTCTCCGGCACCACCGATGCCAGATCGGCGGACGGGGCGACCCCCGCCGGGGGGCGCGGCGCCGGATTGAGCAGCTGCGACACGCGCGCGAAGTACACGTAGGGATCGTCGGCGACAATGCGCGTCAGCGTGGTCGCATCGCGGGCGCGGGCGCCCACGATCACCGCGGCCGCGCGCGTGCTCGCCAGCTGGCCGGCATATCTGGGATTGGCGAGAAAACTGATCGCATCCGCGCCGGCACGCTCGAGCGTGTCGACACGGGAGACGGTCACGGTGGCATCGCCGACGAGTTCGCCGCCAAGACGCTCCACCAGTTCATCGAGACGGAACATCGCGGGCGCGCTCAGCGCCCGTTGGCGAGCGCTTCGATCACCATGTCGGTGATGTCGATATCCGGGCTGGCGAACACCGCTTCCTGCAGGATGATGTCGTAGTCATTGGCCTCGGCGACATCCTTGATCGCGCTGTTGGCCCGGTCGAGCACCATCGCCAGCTCCTCATTGCGACGCTGGTTCAGATCCTCACGGAACTCGCGCTGCTTGCGCTGGAAATCGCGACTCATGTCGTTGAAGGCGCGTTCCTTCTCGCGCCGCTCGGTCTCGCCCATGGTCAGGCTGTTGCGCTCGAGCTCTTCCTGCATGGTCTGCAACTCGCGCGCGATGCGCTGCAGATCCTGGTCGCGCTGCTCGAACTCTTTCTCGAGGCGTTGCTGCGCGCGCACCGCCGGCGCGGCCTCGCGCATCAGGCGATCGGAATCGACGAACCCGATCTTCGACTGCGCAGCGGCGGCGAGCGGCATCGCGCCGAGCAGTACGAGGAAAAGAACGGGAATTGCCTTGAATTTCACTTGGACCTCCGGAATGTCCGATGGCAGCGCGGACTCAGAATACCGAACCGAACTGGAACTGGAAGCGCTGCACGTCGTCGCCCGACTCGGCATTGAGCGGGAAGCCGAAACTGAACTTGAGCGGTCCGAGCGGTGACGACCACGAAAACGCCAGACCGGTACTGTAGCGCATCTGCCCAAAATCGAGGTCTTCGTCCTCGTCCCAGACGTAGCCGGCATCAAAGAACAACGAGGTGCGGAAGGTGCGGTCCTGGCCCGATCCCGGCAGCGGGAAGTAGTACTCGACGTTGCCCACCACCAGGCGCGTACCGCCGATCGGATCGTCGTCGGCCGTTCTCCGCCCCAGAGAACTCTGCTCATAGCCGCGCACAGACCCGATACCCCCGGCATAGAAATTCTTGTAGAACGGAACGGGCTTGCCGCCATAGCCTTTTGCCCAGCCGACATTGGTGTTGAGCATCAAGGCATTGTCACGGCCCAAGGGCAGCCAGTACTGGTACTGGTAATTGAGTTTGTAATACTTTAGCTCGCCCGGCGGGATTGAGCCCTCGAGAGACACTCGCTGATAGGTACCCGAACGCGGGTACAGGACGCTGTCGCGCGAATCGCTGGACCAGCCGAGCGAGGCAATCAGACTATCAACCGTAACCTTGCCAACGCCTGAATCCGACGAGCAACCGAAATCCGTGCAAAAGTCCTTGTACAGATCAGGGCTGTCTTCATAGGTCGTAATCTCTGTACGGTCGACTGCCAAGCCAAAGTTGATTTTATCGTCGAGACCGACCGGGAAGCCAACACGCAAACCACCACCTGTCGACACCGAGCGGTAGCGCGCCACCGACAGCGTGCGCGAAGGATCGTAAGTGCGATGATAGACGTCGTAACCAACGCTGATGCCGTCGACCGTATAATAAGGATCGGTAAACGACAGCGACACCGTCCGCCCTGATTTGGCCGTATTGATACCCAAAGACAATGACTTTCCACTGCCAAACAGGTTGTCCTGCGAAATCGAACCGGACAGCACAAGCTTCTCCGAACTGGAGAAACCGGCGCCCAGCGCCAAGTTCCCGGTCGGACGCTCCTTGACCGTAACATTGACGTCTACCTGATCGGTCGCTCCCGGCACGGCAGGCGTCTGCAGCGACACTTCGTCGAAGTAGCCGAGCCGGTCGATGCGATTGCGCGAACGGCTGATCAACGACGCGTCATACCACGCACCCTCCATCTGAATCATCTCGCGACGCGCGACCGCATCGCGCGTACGCGTGTTGCCACCGATATTGATGCGACGCACATACACACGGCGACCCGGATCGACGAAGATCGTGAAGGACACCTCGCGCTTTTCCTCGTCCACCTCCGGGGCGGCATTGACGTTGGCGAAGGCATAGCCCTCGTTGCCCAGCCGATCGATGATCGCGTCCGTGGTCTCGGTCAGGTTGGCGCGCGAAAACACCTCGCCCGGACGGATGCGCGCGAGCGACAGGTATTCCTCCTCGGGCAGGATCAGGTCACCCGTGAAGCTCACGTCCGAAACCGTGTATTTCTCGCCCTCGGTGATGTTCACCGTGATGTAGATGTCCTTCTTGTCGGGCGTGATCGAGACCTGGGTCGAATCGATGTTGAAATCGAGGTAGCCGCGGTCGAGATAGTGCGAGCGCAGCGCCTCGAGATCGGCCGACAGCTTCTGGCGCGAGTACTGATCATTCTTGGTATACCAGGTCAGCCAGCCCGGCGTGCGAAGGGCGAACAGGTCGAGGAGATCATCCTCGTCGAAGTCATTGGTGCCGACGATGCGGATCTGGCGGATCTTCGCCACCTGCCCTTCGTCGACGGTGAAATTGATGCCGACGCGGTTGCGCTCGAGCGGCGTGAGCGTGGTGACGACCTCGGCGGCGTACTTGCCACGCCCCAGGTACTGGCGCTTGAGTTCCTGTTCGGCCCGCTCGAGCAGCGCGCGATCGAAGGTCCGTGCCTCGGCCAGGCCGATCACACGCAGGCTGTCCTTGAGTACCTTCTCGTCGAATTCGCGCAGGCCGACGAAGGTGATGTCGGCAATGGCCGGGCGCTCGTCGACGATGACGACGATGACGTCGTTCTCGACCTCGATGCGCACATCGCTGAAGAAACCGGTCGCGAAGAGCTCGCGGATCGCGGTGGCCGCCTGTTCCTCGGTGAAGGTGTCGCCGACGCGCACCGGCAGGTAGTTGAAGACGGTACCGGCCTCGGTGCGCTGAATGCCCTCGACCCGTATGTCACGGACTTCGAAGGCTTCGAAGCCGAGAGCCGGGCCGGCAACAAAAAGGGCTGCCACCAGCCCGCTCAGGAGTTTCAATCTCATTCGGCTCTCAACCGGAAATCAGCCGCATGATGTCGTTGTAGAACGCAAACGTCATCAGCATCGCGAGTACCACCAGGCCGGCCTGTTGTCCGATCTGCATGGTGCGCTCGGAAACGGGACTGCCCTTCAAAATCTCCACAACATAATACAGCAAATGCCCGCCATCCAGCACCGGGATCGGGAGCAGGTTGAGCACCCCCAGGCTGATGCTGATCAAGGCCACGAAACCCAGGTAGTGAGCCAATCCCAGGCGTGCGCTCTGCCCTGCGTAATCGGCAATCGTGACCGGCCCGGAGAGATTCTTCCACGACACGTCGCCGGTGAACATGCGCCCGATCATCTTCAGCGTCAGCACACTGGTATCCCAGGTCTTGCCGATCGCCCGCGTGAGCCCCTCTACGGGTCCGTAACGCACGGTCGTGAACATCTGCTCGCGCAGCTCCGGCACGTCCGCCGCGCCGATACCGATGCGTCCGAAGCGCTGCCCGCCCTCCTCGGTCACCTCCGGGACGACGGTCAACTCGAGTTGCGTACCGTCGCGCTCCACGCGCGTGGCCAATGGCTCCCCGGGGCGTTCGCGGATGGTCGCTACGAGAGCGCTCCAGGATGCGATGTCGCGCCCCTCGACCGCCACGATGCGATCGCCCTCGCGCAGCCCGGCGCGATCGGCCGGGCCACCGTCGAGAATGCGCCCGGCGATCGGCGGAATCACCGGCCGCCACGGGCGCAGGCCGATGCGTTCGATCAGGTCGGTGTCGGGGTCGTCGATACTCACCTGGCGGAAATCCAGGGTCCGGATGGTTTCAACCTGTTCCGCGGTACGCACATGTATCTGAGTCTGGCCGCGGTCGAGCACCTCGCGCAGCAGCAGCCAGCGAAGATCCGTCCAGCTGCGCACGCCCTCGCCATCGACCGACAGCACGGTGTCGCCCTCGCGCACGCCGGCCTCGCGCGCCACGCTCTGCTCTGTTTCGGTCAGTGCCAGACGCGGACGCAATTCCTCGGTCCCGGTGGAAAACAAGCCCCAGTACAGAACGATGGCGAGCAGGAAGTTCGCCAGCGGTCCGGCCGACACGATTGCGAAGCGGCGCCACACCGACTGGCGGTTGAACGAACGCGGCAGGTCGCCGGCAGCCACATCGCCTTCGCGTTCGTCGAGCATCTTCACGTAGCCGCCGAGCGGAAAGGCAGCAAGCACCCATTCGGTGCGATCGCGCCCCACCGACCACTTCAGCAGTGGCTGTCCGAAGCCCACCGAGAAACGCAAGACCTTGACCCCGCACCAGCGCGCGACCAGATAGTGGCCCAGTTCGTGGATGAAGATCAGCACGCCGAGCGCGAGGACGAACGGGATGAGGTATTCGAGCAGATTCATTGCGTCTCGCGTTGGCGGATCGACTCGCGCGCGAGCGTGCGCGCGCTTCGATCGGTGTCGAGGATGGCTTGCGCGGATTCGACCGACAGACCGTTGGCGCGTTCCAGCGTCGCGGCAATGACCGCAGCGATCTGCGTGAAACCCAGGCGCCCGGCGAGAAAGGCGGCCACGGCTTCCTCGTTTGCGGCATTGAGCACCGCCGGCGCCGCGCCGCCTTCGCGCAAGGCGTCGTAGGCCAGCGCGAGACACGGAAAGCGCGAAAAATCGGGCTCCTCGAAACTCAGGCGCGCAACCTGACACAGGTCGAGCGAGGTCACGCCGGCCTCGATGCGCTCGGGAAATCCGAGCGCGTGCGCGATCGGCGTACGCATGTCGGGGTTGCCCAGTTGCGCCACCACCGAACCGTCCACGTATTCGACCATGGAGTGGATCACGCTCTGCGGATGCACGACCACGTCGATGCGGTCGACGAGGGCGCCGAACAGCCAGTGCGCCTCGATCACCTCCAGGCCCTTGTTCATCATCGTCGCCGAATCGACCGAGATCTTGCGGCCCATGACCCAGTTCGGATGGGCACAGGCCTGCTCCGGGGTGACGCCCGCGAGCGCCTCCAGCGGCCACTCGCGAAACGGCCCACCGGATGCGGTCAGCACGATGCGTCGCACCCCGGCGCTGTCCGGGCAGCGCGCATAGTCCGCGGGCAGCGCCTGGAAAACCGCGTTGTGTTCGCTGTCGATGGGCAACAGGGAGCCGCCGCCGGCGCGCACCGCGTCCATGAACAAGGCCCCGCCGAGCACCAGCGCCTCCTTGTTGGCGAGCAGTACGCGCTTGCCCGCCCGCGCCGCCGCCAGCGTGGGCAGCAACCCGGCAGCGCCGACGATGGCGGCCATGACGACATCGGCACGCTCATCTGAGGCGACATCGGCCAGCGCGGCTTCGCCCGCCAGCACTTCGGTGCGGCTGCCCGCCTCTCGGAGCCGCTGCTGCAAGTCGCGCGCGTCGTCTTGAGCCGCGACCACGGCGAACTGCGGGGCGAATTGCAGGCATTGCTCGAACAGCCGCCCGATCTGCCGGTGCGCGCTCAGCGCGAACACCGCGAAGCGCTCGGGGTGGCGCGCGACGACATCGAGCGTGGATACGCCGATCGAGCCGGTTGCACCGAGAATGACGAGATTGCGCACAGATTGCGGACTCATGTCAGGAAATCGGAGATCACCACCACCAGACCGATCACCGGCAGGGTGGACGTCAGGCTGTCGATGCGATCGAGCACGCCACCATGGCCCGGCAACAGCGTACCCGAATCCTTGAGCCCTGCCTGCCGCTTGAGCAGCGACTCGAACAGATCGCCGGCGATGCTCAGCAGCGTCAACAGCGTCAGCAGCGCGACCCAGCCCAACAGCGGCAATGTGTGCAAGACACCGTCGTCGAAGGCGTACAAGGCCAGACCCACGAGGATGACCGCGACAACGGCGCCGAGGGCACCCTCGCGCGTCTTGCCGGGACTGATCGACGGTGCGAGCTTGACGCGACCGAAGCGGCGCCCGCAGAAATAGGCGGCGATGTCGGCCACCCACACCAGCCCCATCGCTCCCAGCGGCAGCCACACATCGACTGCGCGCAGATGCACCAGTGCGAGCGCTGCCGGCAGCAGCACCAGCAGGCCGACCCCGGCCGCCGTAGCGCGTCCCGACAGGGTCCATCGGTGGCGCATCCACAGCGGCGCAATCACCAGCCAGAACCCGGCCGCCAGCCCATACAGCCACAACAGGCCATGCGACGGCACGGCATCGACCCAGGCACCGGCTGCGACGCATGCCAACGCGACGAATGCGGCATAACCAATCCCGGCGCCGGCGCGAAAACCGGCCAGAACCGCCCACTCGCGCGCGGCCAGAGCGCACGCGATCGCAACCAGAAGCAGCCAGACGAAGGCCGGCGCGAGAAACAGGGCCACGAGCAGCCCCGCGACGAGCGCCGCGGCGGTGAGGACGCGCTCCTTAAGCATCGCCATCCGGGCGTTCAAACACGCCCGATGCCCGCCCGAGCTGCTCGCTGGTGCGACCGAAACGGCGCTCGCGCCCCCGATAGGAAGCGATGGCGGCGTCGAGCGCCGCTTCGTCGAAATCCGGCCACAAGGTGTCGGTGAAGTACAGCTCGGTATAGGCCAGTTGCCACAGCAGGAAGTTGCTGATGCGCTGCTCGCCGCCGGTGCGGATGAACAGGTCCGGCTCGGGCGCGTAGTTCATCGCCAGTTCGGCGCCGATCTCGTCCTCGCTGAAATCGCTGCGACCCGGATGACGCGCGACGAGGCGATTGACCGCGCCCACGATGTCCCAGCGTCCGCCGTAGTTGGCGGCGATGCTCAGCGTCAGCTTGTCGTTGTCGCGGGTGAGGTTCTCGGCGTCGCGGATGAGCTCGATCAGTCGCGGCTCGAAGCGCGACAGATCGCCGATCACGCGAAAGCGGATGCCGTGCTCGTGCAACCGGCGCACCTCGTTCTGCAGGGCGCGCATGAACAGCTGCATCAGGAAGGAGACTTCGTCGCTGGGGCGGCGCCAGTTCTCGGAACTGAAGGCGAACAGCGTCAGGTGGGTGACGCCGCGCTCCATGCACGCACGGATTACCGCCCTGACCGACTCGACGCCGCGCCGGTGCCCGGCGATGCGAGGCAGGAAGCGGCTGCGCGCCCAGCGGCCATTGCCGTCCATGATGACCGCGATGTGGGCAGGCACGTCGCCGACCTCGGGTACCGCACGGGTGGAACTGGTGAACGTGGCTTTCACCATCGGAGAGCCCCCAGGTGTGCTGCGTTTGAAGACGCCTCGCCCCGGGGGGTCAAATCTGCATCAGCTCGTGTTCTTTCTCGGCGAGCAGCTTGTCGACTTCGGCGACATACTTGTCGGTGAGCTTCTGCACCGCTTCCTGCCCGCGGCGCTCGTCGTCCTCGGAGATTTCCTTGTCCTTGACGGCGTCCTTGAGGTTCTGGTTAGCGTCACGGCGAAGGTTGCGGATTGCGATCTTGGCCGACTCGCCCTCGTTGCGCACGACCTTGATCAGTTCCTTGCGGCGCTCCTCGGTGAGCGCGGGCATCGGCACACGGATCAGGTCGCCCTGGGCGGCCGGGTTGAGTCCCAGATCGCTGTCGCGGATGGCCTTCTCGACCTTTCCGCTCAGGCCTTTCTCCCAAGCCTGGACACCGATCGTACGGGCGTCGATCAGGGTGATGTTGGCAACCTGCGAGACCGGCACCATGCTGCCGTAGTACTCGACCGTCACATGGTCGAGCAGACCGGTGTGCGCTCGTCCGGTGCGCACCTTGGCCAGATCGGCCTTGAGCACCTCGATGGACTTCTGCATCTTCTGCTCGGTGGTCTTGTTCAGATCGGAGATCATCGTCGAATCCTCAGGAATGAACGAGCGTGCCCTCGTCCTCGCCCATCACCACGCGCTTGAGCGCGCCGGGCTTGAAGATCGAGAACACGTTGATCGGCAGTTTCTGGTCACGACACAGCGCGAAGGCGGTCGCGTCGAGTACTTCAAGGTTGCGCCCGATGGCCTCATCGAAGCTGATGCGGTGAAAGCGCTTGGCGTCCGGATCCTTCTTCGGGTCGGCGGTGTAGATGCCGTCGACCTTGGTCGCCTTGAGGACAATCTGCGCGCCCATTTCCGAGCCGCGCAGCGCTGCCGCGGTATCGGTGGTGAAGAACGGGTTGCCGGTACCGGCGGCGAAGATCACGATGCGCCCTTCCTCCAGGTGACGAATGGCGCGGCCGCGAATATAGGGCTCGACCACCTGTTCGATGCGCAGCGCCGACTGCACGCGCGCCGACAGACCGGCGCGCTTGACCGCGTCGGCCAGCGCCATCGCGTTCATGACGGTGGCGAGCATGCCCATGTAGTCGGCCGTCGCACGATCCATGCCGGCAGCCGCGCCCTTCATGCCGCGAAAGATGTTGCCGCCGCCGATGACCACGCCCACCTGAACGCCCAGCGCGATCACCTCGCCGATCTCGCTGACGATGCGCGAGACCACGTCGTCGTTGATGCCGTAGGCGTCGTCGCCCATCAGGGCCTCGCCCGAGAGCTTGAGCATGATGCGCTTGTAGGCGGCGACGGTCATCGGCGCGCCCCTTACTTCTGGGCTGCCGCGGCCTGGGCGGCCACTTCGGCGGCGAAGTCCGAAACCTTCTTCTCGATGCCCTCGCCGACCTGATAGAGCACGAAACGCGCGACCGAAGCCTTGCGCGCCTTGAGCAGTGCCTCGACGCTTTGCTTGTCGTCCTTGACGAAGGGCTGACCCAGCAGCGTGACCTCCTTGAGGAATTTCTGCACCGAGCCTTCGACCATCTTCTCGACGATGTTGGCCGGCTTGCCGGACTCGGCGGCCTTCTCGGCGGCCACGCGGCGCTCGGTCTCGATCAGTTCGGCCGGCACGTCCTCGGCGGTCAGCGCACGCGGCTTGGATGCGGCGATGTGCATGGCCAGATCGCGCCCCAGCTCGTCGTCGGCACCGACCAGATCGACGAGCACGCCGATCTTCGCACCGCCGTGCACATAGGCCGACACCTTGCCCTGCGCCTCGATGCGATCGAAGCGGCGAATGGTGATGTTCTCGCCGATCTTGCCGACCAGCTCGGTACGCACGGCCTCGACCGTCGCGCCGTTCATCTGCAGCGCGGACAGGGCCGCCACATCCGCCGGGTTGGCTTCGGCGACCAGCGCCGCCAGCGAGCCGGCGAGCGCGATGAAATCGTCGTTCTTGGCGACGAAGTCGGTCTCGCAGTTGAGCTCGACCATCGCCGCAAGCTTGCCGTCATCGCTCACATGCACGCCGACGATGCCCTCGGCGGTCACGCGCGAAGCGGCCTTGCTCGCCTTGCTGCCGAGCTTGACGCGCAGGATCTCCTCGGCCTTGGCGATGTCGCCACCGGCTTCGGTCAGCGCCTTTTTGCATTCCATCATCGGCGCGTCCGTCTTCTCGCGCAGTTCCTTCACCATGCTTGCGGTAATCTCCGCCATGCTGACTCCTGAATTTGGGTTCTGTGTTGAATTCCGTGGGGACCGAGAAAGGGCGGCCTGGGCCGCCCTGTCCGCTCAGGCCTCCTCGTCGGAAGCGGCCTCTTCTTCCTCGACTTCGACGAATTCGTCGGAGCCGGCGGCGACGATGTCCTGCAGCGCCGCGCTGCGCCCCTCGAGCACCGCATCGGCGGCACCACGGGCATACAGGCGAATGGCGCGCGACGAATCGTCGTTACCCGGAATCATGTAGTCGATGCCTTCCGGCGAGTGGTTGGTGTCGACCACGGCGACGATGGGAATGCCCAGCTTCTGCGCTTCGGACACGGCAATCTTGTGATAGCCCACGTCGATCACGAACAGTGCGTCGGGCAAACCGTTCATGTCCTTGATACCGCCGATGCTGTTCTGCAGCTTCTCGAGTTCGCGCGAAGCCATCAGGGCCTCTTTCTTGGACAGGCGCGCGGTCGAGCCGTCCTCGATCATCGCTTCCATGTCCTTGAGGCGCTTGATCGACTGGCGGACGGTCTTGAAGTTGGTCAGCATGCCGCCGAGCCAGCGCTCGTCCACGTAGGGCATGCCGGCGCGACTGGCTTCCTCGGCGATGATCTCGCGCGCCTGGCGCTTTGTGCCGACGAACAGGATGGTGCCGCGGTTGGCAGAGAGCTTGCGCACGAAGTTCATCGCTTCGTTGTACTTCACCATCGTCGTCTCGAGGTTGACGATGTGAATCTTGTTGCGCTGGCCGAAGATGTACGGGGCCATGCGCGGGTTCCAGAATCGGGTCTGGTGGCCGAAGTGGACGCCCGCTTCGAGCATCTGGCGCATCGTGACTGCTGACATTGTAGTACTCCGAATCAAAGGGTTTGACCTCCGCCCGCAGGTCATCAATGCGGCCTCTGCACCGGCCTTCGAACTCTCGTCGAAGGGCCGGACCCCATGGGCCTGCCCGCGGGCGTGTGAATTTTGACCGTGAAACACAGTCAAGCCGACGATTATAGCGGTGAACCGCGCCCGTACTCAAGGTTTGCGCAAGCAAGCGTGTGCGCTCGCGGCGACGGCGCAATTGCCCCTGCGGGCCGCTTGCGATAGCCTTGTCAATCGTCCGCCCCGTGTACGCTGCGGGCTTTCCCCCTCTCATTCCAGCAGGCGCCGCTGCCGTCAGCGACGCACGCGACCCCAGTCCATGACCGTCAAGATCAAGACCTCTGAAGAAATCGAGAAGATGCGCATCGCCGGCCGCCTCGGCGCCGAGGTGCTCGACTTCATCACCCCTCACGTCCGGCCGGGTGTCACCACCGGCGAGCTCGACCGCCTGTGCCACGACTACATGGTCGAGGTCCAGGGCACCGTGCCGGCACCGCTCAACTACTGCCCGCCGGGCTACACGCCGTTTCCGAAATCGGTATGCACCTCGGTCAATCACCAGGTGTGTCACGGCATTCCGGGCGACAAGGCGCTGAAGAAGGGCGACATCCTCAACATCGACGTCACCGTCATCAAGGACGGCTACCACGGCGACACCAGCCGCATGTTCATCGTCGGCGGAGAGGCGGCCGGCAGCATTCTCGCGCGGCGTCTGTGTCACGTGACCTTCGAGTGCATGTGGCTGGGCATCGCCGAGATCCGTCCCGGCGCACGCCTGGGCGACATCGGCCATGCCATCCAACGGTACGCCGAACGCAACGGCTTCTCGGTGGTGCGTGAATTCTGCGGCCACGGCATCGGCGCGACTTTCCACGAGGAGCCGCAGATCCTGCATTACGGCCGCCCAGGCACCGGGCTGGAGCTCAAGCCGGGGATGATCTTCACGGTCGAACCGATGATCAACGCCGGCAAGGCGGCCATCTCGGAGCTGGCCGACGGCTGGACCATCGTCACCAAGGATCGAAGCCTGTCGGCGCAGTGGGAACACACGGTCCTGGTGACACCCGAAGGCTACGAGGTTCTCACCGTCTCGGCCGGCTGCCCGGCCGTCCCGGCCATCGTGGATGCCCGCAGCAGCGTGACTTGAAACATGCTCGACACCGCCCTCGCCCGCGAACCGCGCCAATGCGCACTGGCGGCCATCCGAGAGCACCTCGAGCGCGGATGCCGCGTCCTGCGCGATGACTTCGAGGCCGGTTCGTCCTCAGCCGCCTTGCTGCGCGGACGTGCACAGCGCGTCGACGAGGCCGTCGTCGCATTATGTGAGCTGACCGAACTGCCCCTAGAGGCGAGCATCGTCGCGGTCGGCGGCTACGGCCGCGGCGAGCTCTTCCCGCATTCGGATGTCGACCTGATGGTTTTGCTCGAAGCACGGCCGACCGGCGAGCTCGAGGAACGCATCTCAGACTTCGTCGGCGCGCTGTGGGACATCGGGCTGGAGATCGGCATGAGCGTGCGCACCATCGACGAATGCGTCGAGACCGCACAGGACGACATCACGATCCAGACCAACCTGCTCGAGGCGCGGCTGCTGCGCGGTGATGTGGCGCTGTTCGAACGCATGCGCGAACGCTATCAGGCCGGGCTCGATGCGCGCGCCTTCTTCAAGGCCAAGTCGCTCGAACAGCAACAGCGTCACGCGCGCTTCAACGACACGCCCTACGCGCTAGAACCCAACTGCAAGGAAAGCCCCGGCGGGCTGCGCGACCTGCAGATGCTCGGCTGGATCGCCCGCGCCTCGGATCTTGCGATCGACTGGCGGGATCTCGCGCGCAAGCGTCTCATCACCGGCGCCGAAGCACGCGAGTTGCGCAACATCCAGCGCTTTCTGCAGCATGTTCGCATCCGCCTGCACTATCTGGCCGGACGCGCCGAGGACCGCCTGCTGTTCGACTATCAGGAGAGCCTCGCCAAGGCGCTCGGCTTCGAGGCCACCGCTGCCAAGCGCGCTTCCGAAGTGATGATGCAGCGCTACTACGTCACCGCGAAGAAGGTCACGCAGATCAACACCCTGCTGCTGCAGAACTTCGCCAACGTGCTGTTTCCGGAGCAGCGCGGCGAGGCGCGGCCCATCAACGACCGTTTCCAGGCCGTCTCGGACCTGCTCGACGTCGTCGACGACGAAGTCTTCGAGCGCTATCCGCCGGCCCTGCTCGAGGCCTTCCTGCTGATGCAGCAGAACCCCGAACTCAAGGGCATGACGGCGCGCACGCTGCGCCTGCTGTGGAGCAGCCGACGCCTGATCAACGCCAGATTCCGCGCCGACCCCGTCAATCGCTCGCTGTTCCTCGAAATCCTGCAGCAGCCACGCGGCATCGTGCACGAGTTGCGGCGCATGAACCAGTACGGCATTCTCGGCCGCTATCTGCCGGCCTGGCATCGCATCGTCTGCCAGATGCAGCACGACCTGTTCCACGTCTACACGGTCGACCAGCACATCCTGATGGTGGTGCGCAACGTGCGCCAGTTCACGATGGGCAAGCACGCTCACGAATATCCGCTGATGACGCGGCTGATGCTCGGCTTCGAGCGTCACTGGCTGCTCTATATCGCGGCGCTGTTCCACGATATCGCCAAGGGTCGCGGCGGCGATCACTCCAAGCTCGGAATGGCCGATGCCCGGCAGTTCTGCCAGCGTCACGGACTGTCCGACGAGGACACGGATCTCATCGTGTGGCTGGTCGAACAACACCTGACGATGTCGCAGGTGGCGCAGAAGCAGGACACTTCCGACCCGGAGGTGGTGCGCCGCTTCGCCGACACCGTCGGCAGCGAGCGACGGCTGATCGCGCTGTATCTGCTCACCCATGCCGACATCCGTGGTACCAGCCCCAAGGTGTGGAACGGCTGGCGTGGCAAGCTGCTCGAAGACCTGTTCTTCGCCACGCAACGCCTGCTGCGCGGAGCCACACCGCAGCAGGCGCTGGGACTGGACCAGCGCCAGGACGAGGCGCGCTCGCTGCTGCGCTATTACGGCCTGCGCCCGGGCATCGAGGAAGCACTCTGGTCGCGGCTCGAAGCCGTGTATTTCATGCGCAACTCGGCCGAGGACATCGCCTGGCACACGCGACTGCTGTATCACCGGCCGGACAGCGCCGAGCCGGTCGTCAAGGCACGCGTATCGAGCGAATACCAGGGCGTGCAGGTGATGGTGTTCACGCATGACCGCAAGGACTTGTTCGCTCACCTGACGGGGCTGTTCGGCCGGCTGGGCTTCTCCATCCTCGAGGCCAAGGTACAGACTACGCGCCATGGCTATGCGCTCGACAGCTTCGTCCTGCAGGATCCTGTAGGCGATGGCGGCAATTACCGCGACGTGATCACGCTGATCGAGCACGAGATCGAGGCACGCCTGAAGAGCGACGGCCCGCCCGACGGCCCGGGCAGCGGGCGCCTGTCGCGCCACGTGAAGTACTTCCCGGTCACACCGGGGGTGTCCATCCGCCCGGACGACGCCGGCCGTCACCACATCCTGTCGATCACCGCGGCCGACCGCCCTGGCGTCCTCTTCGCGATCGCGGAGATCCTCGCGCGCAATGCGATCACGGTGCATACCGCGAAGGTGACTACGCTGGGCGAGCGCATCGAGGACACCTTCCTGCTCTCCGGCGCGGCCCTGGCCGACGAGCGCAAGACCGTGCGGCTGCAGCGCGAGCTCGAGGACGCGCTGCAGATCTGATCAGTCGCCGATCCAGCGCATGCGCCCCTGCCCGGCCTCGTCCAGACGCGCACGCAGCGCGTGCAGAGCATCCTCATACACCGCCACCGACAACTTCACCGCGGCGCCATGCTCGGCGGCCTCGAGGCGTGCGCCGAGCAACTCGATCTCTCGGCGAAACAGCCCTTCCAGCTCGTACGGAATCTCGCACTCGAGCACCACCCGTGCGCGCAGCGCAATCTTGTGCGCATCGTCGAGCGCGCGCGCGACCGCATCGGTGTAGGCGCGCACCAGGCCGCCGGCCCCCAGCTTGATCCCGCCGAAGTAGCGCACCACGGTGGCGAGCACGCCGTCCAGATCGTGATGGCGCAGCACGCGCAGCATCGGCTGCCCGGCCGTGCCGCCCGGCTCGCCGTCGTCGACCGCCGCCGACTGGCCAGCGGCGAGCAGCGCCCAACACACGTGAGCCGCGCCAGGATGTTCTGCACGCAGCGCCGCCACGCGCGCGAGCGCCGCGTCGCGGTCGGCGACCGGCTCCACGCAGCCGATGAAGCGGCTCTTGCGGATCACCAGTTCGCTGCAGGCGGGCGCCGCCAGCGTATGTGCCATCAGCCCAGATGGTCGCGCGCGAGATACAACGCGGACAGGGTCTTGCCATCGGTGATGTGGCCGTCGCGCACGGCCGCGTCGAGTTCGTCCGCGCTCATCGTGAACACCTCGAGGAACTCGCCCTCGTCGAGGGCGCTGCCGACCTGCTCCAGGCCCCGCGCGACGAAGACCTCGATGCGCTCGTCCGAATAGCCGATGCACGGATGGAAGACCCCCACGTAGCCCCACTCGCGCGCCTCGAAGCCGGTTTCCTCGCGTAATTCGCGCCGTGCACACAGCTCGACGTCCTCGCCCACGTCGATCTTGCCGGCAGGCAGTTCCAGGAACACCCGTTGCAGCGGATAGCGATACTGACGCTCGAAGACGATGCGTCCATCATCGTGCAGCGCAATGACCACCACCGCACCGGGATGGCGGATGTATTCGCGCACCGATTCGGTTCCGTCGGGCAGACTGACGCGATCGCGCCGCACATCGAGGAGCACGCCGCGATACACCTGCTCGGAGTCCAGCATCCGTTCTTCCAGTGTGTCGGGCTTCCCGTCGCCCATCTGCGCCTCCGATGCGGCTTTGCTACCGCACAAATGACGATGCCCGCTGAACGCGGGCATCGTGTCGAATCAGTTGGTGCCGACGGTGAGACTCGAACTCACACGGCTTGCGCCACCACCCCCTCAAGATGGCGTGTCTACCAATTTCACCACGTCGGCACTGAATCGAAGAACGGGCATTATACGGATCCCGGCGCTGCATGCAACCGGGAACCGCTCAATTGGCCTGCGCTGGCGTGTTCTCCTGCGTCGGCACCGGCACATCGCCGGACGCGCCCGGCGCGGCCGGCGGCACTTCGTTTGAAGGGACGACAGGAACATCGCTCTGCAACGACGGCACCGCGCTGTCCATGACGCTCTCCGGTGCCTGCGCGGGCTTGCTCGCCAGATACGCCAGCCCCAGACTGGTGATGAAGAAGGCGGTGGCCAGCACGGCCGTCGTACGACTCAGGAAGTTGGCCGATCCAGACGAGCCAAACACGCTGCCGGCCCCTCCTGCGCCACCGCCACCGCCGCCGCCACCGAACGCGGCACCGGCATCGGCACCCTTGCCATGCTGCATCAGCACCAGACCGACCGTGCAGATACCGACCACTACGTGGATCGTCAGCACGACGGAAAACAGGTAATCACCCATGTATTCGTCACTCCCAGTCAAAAACGTCAAGGCGACGCCGGGGCGGCTGCCCGGCAAATCGCCGCGAATTCTTCCGCGTCCAGCGACGCGCCACCGACCAGCGCCCCGTCCGCGTCCTGCAGATCGAACAGCGCCGCAGCGTTCTCGGCGCGCACGCTCCCGCCGTAGAGGATGCGCACGCGCTCGGGCCGCGCAACGCGCTCGGCCAGCCATGCGCGCACCAGCGCGAGCACCTGCGAAACCTGCGCGGGCGTGGCGACACGGCCCGTGCCGATCGCCCACACCGGCTCGTAGGCGAGCACGATGGAATCGAGCCGCGAAGCCAGCGAGGCGCAATCGAGCGCATCGAGCTGACGGCGCAATACTGCCTCGACCCGATCCGCGTCGCGTTCCTCGGCGGTCTCGCCGATGCAAGCGATCGGCACGATTCCCGCATCGAGGGCTGCGGCCGCCTTGCGGGCGACGGTTGCGTCATCTTCCCCGGCCAGACTGCGCCGCTCCGAATGCCCGACGATGACGTAACGACAGCCGAAATCGCCGAGCATGCCCGCGCTGACCTGGCCGGTGCAGGCGCCGTCGGCGAATTCGCTCACGTCCTGGGCGCCGTACTCGAGGCGAGAACCGGCAACGAGATCGGCAAGCTGCGCCAGATACGGAAACGGCGCACACACGGCAACTTCGACGCCCTCGGGCACACTCCCGCGCAGCGCGCCCACACGTGCACGGTTGTCGGCGAGCCGGCCGTTCATCTTCCAGTTGCCGACAACGAGTTTCGGGTTCATTCGGCGCGCTTCGGGAAATATTCCATTCTACCTTGCCGCCTTTGGCAGCGTAAAGCACGCACCGCGACAAGCGCAAAAAGGGCGGCACCGCGCCGCCCTTCCGCCGCCCTCTCGAACACTCAGCCGAAGCGGCCGGTAATGTAGTCCTCGGTACGCGAATCGAGCGGATTGGTGAACACCTTGTCGGTGGAACCGTACTCGATGAGCTTGCCCAGATACATGAAGGCGGTGTTGTCCGACACGCGCGCGGCCTGCTGCATGGAGTGCGTGACGATGACGATGGAGAACTGCCCGCGCAGATCTCCGATCAGATCCTCGACCTTGGCCGTGGCGATCGGGTCGAGCGCGGAGCATGGCTCGTCCATCAACAGCATTTCCGGCTCGGCGGCAATCGCGCGGGCGATGCACAGACGCTGCTGCTGGCCACCTGAGAGCCCCAGCGCGCTCTCCTGCAGCCGGTCCTTGACCTCGTTCCACAGTGCCGCGCCCTTGAGCGCCCGCTCGCAGGCCTCGTCGAGCATGCTGCGATCGCTGATGCCCTCGACGCGCAACGGAAACACCACGTTCTCGTAGATCGACTTGGGGAACGGATTGGGCTTCTGGAAGACCATGCCCATGCGCTTTCTGAGTGCGATTACGTCGGTACCGGGGGCGTAGATGTCCTGACCATTGACGCGCACCTCACCGCGGATGCGCAGCGTGTCGATCAGATCGTTCATGCGGTTGAGCGAGCGCAGCAGCGTCGACTTGCCGCAGCCGGACGGCCCGATCAGCGCGGTGACCATTCCACGCTGGACCTCCATGTCCACGCCATACAGCGCCTGCACCTCGCCGTACCACAGGTTGAAGTCCTTGATCGTGATGGCCGCGCCCTGCCCCGACTCGGCGACGTGGTAGACCGTCTTCGCGTCATGCGCGGCGCGCTCTTCGGGCGATTCGATGGTGGCGATGTTCATGTTGATTGACTCCCGATGCTCAGAACTGACTGCCGGCGAACTTCTTCTTCAGCCGGTTGCGGATGTAGATCGCCGACGAATTCATCAGCACGATAAGCCCCAGCAGCAGCAAGGTGGTGACGAACACCATCGGCTTGCCGGCCTCGGAGTTGCGCGACTGGAAGCCCACATCGAAGATGTGAAAGCCCAGGTGCATGAAGCTGCGTTCCAGGTGGATGAACGGTGCGAAGCCGTCGATCGGCAACTCTGGCGCGAGCTTGACCACGCCGACCAGCATCAGCGGCGCGACCTCGCCGGCACCGCGCGCCATCGCCAGGATGAGCCCCGTCATCACGCCCGGCATCGCGTGCGGCAGCACGATGGAGCGGATGGTCTGCCATTTGGACGCCCCGCAGGCCAGCGCGCCCTCTCGGATCGAACGCGGTACCGCGCTCAACGCCTCCTCCGAGGCCACGATCACGACCGGCACCGTCAGCAGAGCCAGGGTCAGCGAGGCCCACAGGATGCCGCCGGTACCAAAGGTCGGGTTGGGCAAGCGTTCGGGGTAGAAGATCGCGTCGATCGACCCACCCACGGTATAGGCGAAGAAGCCCAGGCCGAACACGCCGTAGACGATGGAGGGCACGCCGGCGAGGTTGTTGACGGCGATGCGCACCATCCCGACGAGCTTGCCCTGCTTGGCGTACTCGCGCAGATACAGGGCGGTGATCACGCCGAACGGCGCCACCACCACGACCATCAGCAGCGTCATCGTGACGGTGCCGAAAATCGCGGGCAGGATGCCGCCCTCGGTGTTGGCCTCGCGCGGCTCGGAGGTCAGAAACTCGCCCCAGCGCGAAAGATAGACGCCCAGCTTGCCGACGATGGACAAGTCATTCGCCGGATAGAAGCGCACGATCTGCGACAACGGAAGCTCCGCGGCCATGCCGCCGACCTCCTCGAGCACGATGCGGTCGCCGGCGTCGACGTTCTTGATCGCATCGGCACGTTCCTGCAGCCGCTGGTACTCGCGCTGCAGTTCGGCGTCGAGTCGCTCCACGCGTTCGAGTTCGTCGCGGTAGGCGGTGCTGTCACGCCCCTCGCTCAGTTCGATGCGACGCAGTTCCAGACGCGCCTGGTTGAGTTCGTGATTGACCTTGCCGATTTCGACGCGCTCGATGCGACGGATCTCGGAGAAGCGCTCGCGCGCACGCTGCTGCGCCTGTTCGATGCCGTCGAGTCCGAGCGACGCCGGATCGTGCTCCTGCCCGTCGAGTATCACACTCTTGATCCTGCCGACGAACGGCCCCCATTCCTGACGCTCGAAGTAGTGAAAATCGGGGGCATACTCGACCGACTCGACCTCGTAGTCGCTGACCCAGCGAAAGTCCTCGTTGTACAGGTCGTAGTTGCCGATGCGGTAGAGCGTGCGGCTGGCCAGCCCGTCGCTGGCCTCGAGTTCCTCACGCTTTTGCGCCGACAGCCCCTCCAGCAGCTCGTCGCGCGGCTTGTAGTAGCCCTGGCGCGAGGGCTCGCCGGCGACCTTGTCGCCGCTGGTGAGAGTGACGATGGCGATGGGCTTGGGCCAGAACGTGCTCATGCCGTTCCAGACGATCATCAGCAGAAATCCGCAGATCAGGATGATGCCCAGCGCCAGTGCGCCACCGAAGCCCCAAAGGGCCGGTTCGCCGACCGCCGACAGGTCGGCGGTATAGCGCCGCACGGCCTTGCCCTGCTTTTCCTTGTTCATCTGTGTGGTCTCGATATCGACTCGTGTACTCATGTTCCCTCCGGCGCTCAGAGCTGGAAGGCGCGCTTGCGAAAGCGCTGGCGGATGACTTCGGCGACCGTGTTGATGACGAAGGTCATCACGAACAGCGTCAGCGCGGCAAGGAACAGCATGCGATACAGGGTTCCTCCGACTACGGCCTCGGGCAATTCGACGGCGATGGTGGCCGACAGCGTGCGCAGGCCATTGAAGATGTTCCAGTCAAGCACCGGCGTGTTGCCCGCGGCCATCACCACGATCATGGTCTCGCCCACCGCGCGCCCCATGCCGATCATGCACGCGGCAAACACCCCCGACATCGCGGTCGGCAGTACCACCCAGACCGCCGTCTGCCAGGGCGTGGCGCCGGCGGCCAGACTGGCCGCACGCAACTGCCCCGGCACGGCGTTGAGCGCGTCCTCGGCCAGCGTATAGATGTTCGGAATGATCGCGAAGCCCATCACCATGCCGACCACCAGCGCATTGCGCTGCACATAGGTGTCGATCACGCCGCCGCGCGGATCGAAGCCTCCCGCGGCAAGCGCCGTGGCCGCCATCCAGGCGAGCAGCGCCGACGTAACCGCCATCGACAGCCAGCGCGCACCGTCGAGCACCCCCGCGCGCTGGCGGCTCACGCCGCGCAGATGCATGCGGTAGGCGGTACCGATGGTTCGGTTGAAAGCCATCGTCAGCAGCACGAAGGCCAACGGCCACAGGAACAGGCTCATGAACGGCACGGCACCGCCCACGTCCCGGTTGGTCCAGGCCTTGAAATCACCGGCGAAGAAGGCCTGCTCGAACGACGGACCCAGCAGGCGCGCGACCAGGGCAGAAATGCCGATGACGACGAACATGAAGAGGAATTTTGGAATGCCATTGAGCTTGAGCGCCACGTGCGGCGGCAGCATCTGCCATAACTGCGCGGCCACCATCAAACCCAGCGGTAGCGCGACGAAGCCCAGCACCACCGCCGCGATCCAGCTCTCGACGATGGGCGCGAGGATCAGCGCCGCGATGAAGCCCAATACCACGGTGGGCAGTGACTCCATCATCTCCATCATCGGCTTGACGGTGGCACGCACGCGGCGATGCACGAACTCCGAGGTGTAGATCGCCGCGAGCAACGCAATGGGTACAGCGAACATCAGCGAATAGACGGTGGCCTTGAGCGTGCCGAAAATCAGCGGCACGAGAGAGAACTTGGGCTCGAACAGGTCGGTTCCCGAAGACGATTGCCAGGTGTAGTTGGGCTCCTCGTAGCCCTCGTACCAGATCTCGCCGAAGATCGAACTCCAGGTCGTCTCCGGGTGTGGGACGGAAAAGCGCCAGTGATCGACGGCGCCGGACGGATCTAGCACGCTGGCGCCATCATCGCGTGGCATCAGCACGACCTGCACGCGCCCCTCGCCCGAGGGTTTGTCCTGAGCGACGCGCAGCAGCACTTGTTCACTGGTTCCGTGCCGATACCACAGGTTGCCCTGGGCATCGAGCGTGACGAAACTCTTGCGCCGCTGCGACACGTCGTAAGCGACAATGCCCGCGGGCTGCGGCTCGAGCTCGCGCGCCATCACCATGCGGTAGCCGTCCTCGGTCTGCGCGGCGTCCTCCTGTAGTCGGAAGTACATGCGCACCGAGCCGTCGCTGCCACCGACCACAATGGTCTGATCGCCGATCAGAAAGCCCAGAACGCCCAGATCGACGCCTTCCGGAGTGAGGCGCTGCGACTCCGCCAGCACCGGATTCTCGAAGTCCCTCGTATCGAAGCGGAACACCGTCCCGTCGGCGACGCCGACATACACCTGGTCGGCCTGGCCGGTGAGGAGCACCTTCTTGACCGGCGTCCCCGCCGGCAGGGAAGGCAGCGTGGTCGTGCGTGTCGTAACGGTCTCCGCCCCGGTCATCAGATTGATGCGCGAATCCGCGCGGGTCAGACGCCCGACCCCGAAGGAGTCGAAGCTAACGAAAGAGCGCGTGGGACGCTCGATCGTACCCCCCAGTGCATAACCGACCGCGGCAATCGGCACTCCCTCGGGAACAATCTGTTCCGCATCGGACAGCTCGGCGGTCAGCGAAATGCGCCGGATCTGATTTCCCGGCACGCGACGAAACACCGAGATGCCGTCGGTCATGTCCTGTTCATTGAGTTCGGTAAGCACCGCGGGGATGTCCTCGGGGCGCATGACCTTTGATTCGAAGCCCACATGGGCGAAACGCACGCTGCCGTCCGCGAAGCCGAACAACAGATCTTCGCGGTTGTTGGTCGCCCCCACCGCGGTGGCCTGCGCGCCGCCGAAATCGAGCGCGACGCCCGCGAGCGGTCTACCCGTGCCGATGTGATACGTCGTCACCCGCCCGTCCGGATCGATACGCAGCCCCATCGTCTGGTATTCGTCGGCGTTGGCCCAGACCATCTCCGGGGAGGCTTCGAGCACATAGGCGTCCTGACGCTTGATTTCCCCATCGAGGAACAGCGGGATTGCCTCGCGCGCAAGAAAGGCCAGAATGCCGAAGACCGCGATGATGACCAGCAGCCCACCCAGGGTAATCGACACGTCCGCGAAGCGATCCGCGACAAGTACCGATTTGCGCGTCGTCCGACCCGTGGGCAGGAGGCGCTTGTAGCCACCGCCGGAGACGGTCGAATCGTCGGTGTTTTCGCTCATGGAGTTTCCGTATTCCGTGAAGTGCGAAAGGCGGGCACGGACTCCCGTACCCGCCCGTCGTGAAGCGAACCGATTCTCTTACTTCAGACCGAAACGCTTCAGGTCATCGTCGGCAAGCGCCTTGATCACCGGGAAGTAACCGTCCTTGACGACCGCTTCCTGACCCTGCTTCGAGTAGATGAACTTGATGAACTCGCCACGCAGCGGCTCGAGGTCGCGGTTCGGGTTCTTGTTGACGTAGATGTAGAGGAAGCGCGAGATCGGGTAGGCACCGCTGGATGCGTGCTCGGCGTTCGGCTCGTAGCAGGTCTCGCCCGGCGCGGTGGCCAGCTTGACGAACTTCACGTCGGCCGTCTTGTAGCCCACGCCCGAGTAACCGATACCGCCGACGTCCGAGGCCACGCCCTGGACCACGGTCGAGGAACCCGGCTGCTCCTTGACGCTGTCCTTGTAGTCGCCGTTGAACAGCGCGACTTCCTTGAAGTAACCGTAGGTGCCCGAGGCCGAGTTGCGGCCGTAGATGGAGATCGGACGGCTGGCCCATTCGCCCGTCACGCCGACGTCGCCCCAGGTCGTGATGTCCTTGTCCAGGCCACCCTTGCGCGTCTTCGAGAAGATCGCGTCGACCTGCTGCAGCGTCAGGCACTCGATGGGGTTGTCCTTGTGTGCATAGACGGCCAGCGCATCGATGGCCGAGCGCACGGCGGTCGGCTTGTAGCCGTATTTCTTCTCGAAGTCGTCGATTTCCTTGGACTTCATCGGACGCGACATCGGACCGAACTGCGAGGTGCCGGCGATCAGCGCCGGGGGCGCGGTGCTCGAACCCTTGCCTTCGATCTCGATCTTGACCGCCGGGTACATGGCGTTGAAGCCTTCGGCCCACAGCGTCATGAGGTTGTTGAGCGTGTCCGAGCCGATGGACTTCAGGCTGCCGGAGACGCCACTGACCGGCTCGTAGGACGGCAAAGCGGGATCGACCTGGACCTGGGCCTGGGCGGCGAAGGACGCGGCGACGGCCGTGACTGCGGCCGCGATGAAGCGCTTCTTGAACATGTGCGGAATCTCCAGTTTCGTGTATTCAGTCTGCCCCACTTGGCGGGGCGCCCCCGCCGCTGCGGGAACGAAACGGATTATCCGGCTGCAAAATTACAGTTATGTGAAACGTAACCGATCAATTCGAGATCGCGCGACGGTCAGGCGAAGGCCTGCTCCACCGCATGGGCGATGAGCTGGGCCAGGCGCTCGACCTGGGGGCCGTCGCGACCCTCCACCATCACGCGCAGCAGCGGCTCGGTGCCGGACGGACGCAACAGGACGCGGCCCGCATCGCCCAATTCGTGCTCGGCCTGCGCGCGCGCGGCGTCGATGGCCGGGTCGGCGCGCCAGTCGAAACCGGCGGGCATGCGCACATTGACGAGCCGTTGGGGGTAGAGGACGAGCGGCGCGCAGGCGTCGCTCAGGCTGCATCCGCGCAGGCGCAGGGCCGAGAGTACCTGCAAGGCGGAGACGATGCCGTCACCGGTCGTGTGGCAATCGCGACAGATGATGTGGCCTGAACCCTCGCCACCGAGCTTCCAGCCACGCTCCTGCAAGAGTTCCAGCACGTAGCGGTCGCCCACCTTCGCGCGGTCGAAGGGCACGCCGAGGCGCTCGATCGCGTGCTCCAGCCCCAGATTGCTCATCAGCGTGCCCACCACGCCATCGAGGCGACCGGCCGCGTGGCTGGCTGCAGCGATCACGTAGAGCAGGCGATCACCGTCATACAGCTCGCCATCGGCGTCCGCCATGATCACGCGGTCGGCATCGCCGTCGAGCGCGATGCCGATGTCGGCCTGGTGGGCAAGTACCGCCTGACGCAGGTGTTCGGGCTGGGTCGCGCCGACCTCGTCGTTGATGTTGAGGCCGTCCGGCTCCACGCCGACGGCGACCACCTCGGCGCCGAGCTCATGAAACACCTTGGGCGCAATCGCGTAGGCCGCACCATGCGCACAGTCGAGCGCGATGCGCAGGCCGCGCAGGTCGAGTTCGTTGGGAAAGGTGCTCTTGCAGAATTCGATGTAGCGCCCGGCTGCGTCGTCTATGCGCTGTGCCTTGCCCAGGCGCGCGGACTCGACGCAGCCCATGGGCTGTTCCAGCGTCTCCTCGATCTCGGACTCGACGCTGTCGGGCAGCTTCATGCCGCCGGCCGAGAAGAACTTGATGCCGTTGTCGAAGAACGGATTGTGCGAGGCCGAGATCACCACCCCGGCCTGCAGGCGCAGCGCGCGGGTCAGGTAGGCTACGGCCGGCGTGGGCAGCGGCCCGGCGAGCATCACGTCCACGCCGGCGGCAGCGAAGCCGGCCTCCAGCGCGGCCTCCAGCATGTAGCCCGAGATGCGCGTGTCCTTGCCGATGAGCACCGCCGGATGCTCCCCGGTGGGCAGGTTCTCGCGGCGCACCAGCGTGCGTCCCGCTGCGTAACCGAGTCGCATCACGAAGTCCGGCGTGATCGGCTCGGCGCCGACCAGGCCACGCACCCCGTCGGTGCCGAAATACTTGCGTCCCATCGTCGTCCTGTTCGAAAGCGGCAATGGCCGCATTATGGACCGGGCGGCGCGAGCACGCCGCAACCGGATGTCAGCGCCGCACGGCCTTCCAAACTGCCAGCGCATCGCGCGTCGCAGCCACATCGTGGGTGCGCACGATGCGCGCCCCGCCTTCGACCGCCAGCAACGCTGCGGACAGACCGGCCGCCATGCGCTCATCCACGGCGCGCCCGGTGATCATTCCGAGCATGCGCTTGCGCGACACGCCCACCAGCACGCCATGCCCGCCTGCGCAGAAACGGTCAATCGCGCGCAGCAGCGCCAGGTTGTGCTCCAGCGTCTTGCCGAAGCCGAATCCCGGATCGAGCACCATGCGCTCGTTCGCGACCCCGGCCGTGCGCAGCATGGCGACACGTTCGTCGAGGAAAGCGGCGACCTCGCCCACCACGTCCTCGTAGACCGGATCCTGCTGCATCGTGCGCGGCTCGCCGCGCATGTGCATCACGCACAAGGCCGCGTCTGAGCCTGCCACCGCCTCGATCGCCCCGGGCGCACGAAAGGCGTTGATGTCGTTGATCATGCTGGCTCCGGCAGCGATGGCCGCACGCATCACGCCAGGCTTGACGGTGTCGACCGACACCGGCAACGGCCACTCGGCGAGGCGTTCGAGCAGCGGCAGGACGCGGTCGAGTTCTTCCTGCTCGGAAACCGTTGCGGAGCCCGGGCGCGAGGATTCGCCACCGATGTCGAGCAGTTCGGCGCCGTCACGCACGGCCGCTTCGGCACGCGCGAGCGAAGCACCGACGTCATGCGCGAGCCCGTCGCCCGAAAACGAGTCAGGCGTGACGTTGACGATGGCCATCAGTCGCGGCACGGAAAGGTCAATGGAGAAGCGCCCGCAGGCCAGGTCGGCCGGGGGCACGGGATCGGCATGCGCAGTCATGGTTACGGCTTGCAGCGAAACGCAGTGGTCCTGACGTTCCAAACAAAAGACCGGCCTGGCCGGTCTTTCGTGGAGCGTCGCGGATGATCAGGCGGGTGAAGCCGCCGCATCGGGTGCTCCGCCCGGCGCATCGTCACTCGGCCGCTCGGGCGGAATCGCCGACTGCTTGGGGGGACGCGGCGGTCGTCCATCCATGATGTCGTTGATCTGGTCCGCGTCGATGGTCTCCCACTCGAGCAGCGCGGCAGTCATGGCCTCGATCTTGTCGCGATTCTCCTCGATGAGACGACGCGCCAGCGCGTACTGCTCATCGATGATGCGGCGAATCTCGGTATCGACCGCACGCATCGTGTCCTCCGACACGTTGCGGTGGGTGGTGACCTGACGGCCAAGGAAGATCTCGCCTTCCTCCTCGCCATAGACCATCGGACCGAGCTTGTCAGACATGCCCCACTGCGTGACCATGCGACGCGCCAGGTCGGTCGCGCGGGCGAAGTCGTTGGAGGCACCCGTGGTCATCTGGTTCATGAAGATCTCTTCGCAGATGCGGCCGCCGAAGAGCACCGCGATCATCTGCAGAAGGCGCTCGCGATCCTCGCTGTAGCGGTCGCCTTCCGGCAATTGCATGGTCACGCCCAGCGCGCGGCCACGCGGGATGATGGTGACCTTGTGCACCGGATCGGTCTTGTCGAGCAGTTTGGCGACCACGGCGTGACCGGACTCGTGATAGGCGGTGTTCTTGCGCTCCTCCTCGGGCATGACCACCGAACGACGCTCGGCGCCCATCATGATCTTGTCCTTGGCGCGCTCGAAATCCTCCATGTCGACGAGTCGCTTGTTGCCGCGCGCGGCGAACAGCGCCGCCTCGTTTACGAGGTTGGCCAGATCGGCACCGGCAAAGCCCGGCGTACCGCGCGCGAGGATCTGCGCGTCCACGTCCGGGGCGATCGGCACCTTGCGCATGTGCACGCGCAGGATCTGCTCGCGGCCGCGCACATCGGGCAGCGGCACCACCACCTGGCGGTCGAAGCGGCCCGGACGCAGCAGCGCCGGATCGAGCACGTCAGGGCGGTTGGTGGCGGCGATCACAATCACGCCACTTTGCCCTTCGAAACCGTCCATTTCGACGAGGAGCTGGTTGAGCGTCTGCTCGCGCTCGTCGTTACCGCCACCCAGACCGGCGCCACGCTGACGGCCGACTGCGTCGATCTCGTCGATGAAGATGATGCACGGTGCGTGCTTCTTGGCCTGTTCGAACATGTCGCGCACACGCGCGGCGCCGACGCCAACGAACATCTCGACGAAGTCCGAACCGGAAATCGAGAAGAACGGTACCTTGGCCTCACCCGCGATGGCCTTGGCCAGCAGCGTCTTGCCGGTACCCGGCGAGCCGACCATCAGCACGCCCTTGGGGATGCGGCCGCCGAGCTTCTGGAACTTGGACGGATCGCGCAGGAACTCGACCAGTTCGAACACCTCCTCCTTGGCCTCGTCGCAACCGGCGACGTCGGCGAAGGTGATGGAGTTGGCCGATTCGTCGAGCATCTTGGCCTTGGACTTGCCGAACGAGAACGCGCCACCACGTCCGCCGCCCTGCATCTGGCGCATGAAGAAGATCCATACGGCGATGAGCAGCAACATCGGGAACCACGACACGAAGATGCTCATCAGGAAGGACTGATCATCATCCGGCTTGGCCGCGGTGATCGTCACGCCCGCACGCATCAGATCGGACACCATCCAGATGTCCTGCACGCCCGGGGTGTAGACCGTGACCTTGCGCCCGTCGGTGGTGGTGGCCTTGACCACGCGACCGTCGATGGTCGCCTCGGCGATGCGGCCCGAACGCGCCTCGTCCATGAACTGCGAGTACTCCAGCGTGCTCGGGGCGACCTGGCGTTCGTTGAACTGGTTGAAGACCGTCATCAGAACGATGCCGATGACCATCCAGACCGCGAGATTCTTGAACAGATTATTCAACGTCTTTTCCTTGAAAGCCTGTATCCGATGGCACAAATGCCGTCTTCAGGCGGCAGAACAATGACCCATTCTATTAGTGATCGTTCCCGCAGGTAAACAAATCGGCGCGATCGCCGGCGATAATCGTCGGGCGCCCACTCGTGGCGAAGCGCCCGTGAAATCGCGTCAATCGGCGCGGGGCTTGAACCGCCGGTGGCGAACGCTCACCATTGCCGCTTACATGCCAACACAGCCCGGAGAGCCGATGACCCCCGATCGACCCCTGGCAGGCGTGCGCGTACTCGAACTGGGCACGCTCATCGCCGGCCCCTTCTGCACCCGCATCCTCGCCGAATTCGGTGCCGAGGTCATCAAGGTCGAATCCCCCGATGGCGGTGACCCGCTGCGCAAATGGCGCAAGCTGTATGAAGGCACATCGCTGTGGTGGTACGTGCAATCGCGCAACAAGAAGTCGGTGACCGCCAACCTCAAGCACCCCGACGGCCAGGCCTTCGTACGCAGGCTCGCCGAACGTGCGGACATCGTCGTCGAGAACTTTCGACCCGGCGTGCTCGAGAAGTTCGGCCTCGACCATGAATCCCTTGCAGGCGCCAATCCCGGTCTGGTCATGGTACGCCTGTCGGGCTTCGGACAGAGCGGCCCCTACCGCGAACAGCCGGGCTTCGGCGCCGTGGGTGAATCCATGGGCGGGCTGCGCTACATCACCGGGTTCGCCGACCGCCCGCCGGTGCGCACCGGCATTTCCATCGGCGACTCCATCGCCGCACTGTGGGCCGCCATCGGCGCGCTGATGGCGCTGCGGCACCGCGAAGTCAACGGCGGGCGCGGCCAGGTCGTCGATGTGGCGCTGTATGAAGCCGTGTTCGCGATGATGGAATCCATGGTGCCCGAATTCGACGTCTTCGGTTTCGTGCGCGAGCGCACCGGCAACATCATGCCCGGCATCACGCCGTCGGCAATTCACACTACATCGGACGGCAAGCACATCCAGATCGGCGCCAACGGCGACGCCATCTTCGCCCGCTTCATGCGCGCCATCGGCCGCGACGATCTCGCCGCCGACCCGCAATTGGCCGACAACGCCGGCCGCGACGCGCGCCGCGACGAACTCTACGCAGTGATCGACGCCTGGTGCTCGGCACACGACGCCGAAACCGTCATGGCCACGCTCAACGCCGCGGGGGTACCGGCAACCACCGTGTACTCGGCCGCCGACATGTTCGCCGATCCGCAGTTTCTCGCCCGCGAGATGCTGCGCCCGGCCAGACTGCCCGACGGGCGTGATTTCAAACAGCCGGGCATCGTGCCCAAGCTCTCCGACACGCCAGGCGACATCGACTGGATCGGCCCCGAACTGGGTGCGCATACCGAAGAGGTGTTGCGCGAACTGGGCTACGACGAGGCGCGCATCCATGCGCTGCACGAAGACGGCGCGGTTTGATCCGGACCGGATGGGTAGGTCGGGGCGAGCGCAGCGAGGGCCGACGCGGCGACACTCGTCGGCGGGGGCGTCGCACTCGCCTGCGGCTCGACGCGACCTACAGGCGCGCGAGCAATGCGTCCAGCCCCGGATACTCGGCGCGCGCCAGATCGAACTTGCGCGCGTAGCGTCCCCACGAGAGCCCGCTCGACAAGGCGTCGATTAGCGCCGGCGCATCGATGACGCGACTGCCCGCGATACGCGTGACCCCGCGCGCGAACAGCGCATCGGGCACGCAGCCCGCGCCCGGGCCGATGAGCGCGAATTCGCGCGCCCGCGCACAGCGCGCCAGCACGCCCTCGAGCGTGTCGTTGAGCAACGTGGTGCTGGTGCAGATCACCGCGTCGCACTCGCCCAGCGCCTCCGCATCGAGCGTGATGCGCCAGCCGTGGCGTTCACCCGCGAGCGAAGCGTCGAGTTCGACGACGGTCAGACGCGCACCGCAGGCCAGCACCGGATCGACCAGCGGCTCGAACAGGCCCACCATGCCGACCTGTTCGCCGGCGGCCGGCGCGATGCCCGGCAGCACGCCCTGCGCGTCGGGCGGCACGAAACCGGTCCGATCGAAGAACCACACGCTCAGTGCGTTCAGCGCGGCGATGCCGAGCGTACGTGCGAGCGCATCCTCGCTCGCACAGCCGGCCACGACATCGAGGACATCGCGGCCGATGATCGAATCCGCCGCAATCGCGTCGATGCGCGAGCGCGTGTCGTCGAGCGAGACATAGGCCAGGCCGAGCCAGCCGCCATCGAGCTCGATCGCACAAAAGGCCGAGCGCTTGCCCTCGGCATCCTGTCGCGGCCGGTGCAGCGCGCGCACGCGCGGCGGAGCGGCCGCGCTGGCGATGCGCCGCGCACTCGCGAGCAGATCCAGGGCAATACTCACGCTGCGTCAGCCGCTTGCGCGAGCGCCGCTCCCAAGGCCGCCGCAGACTGTGCGCCGGAGACCGCGAGGCTGCGGTTGAAGATGAAGAAAGGCACGCCCTCGACCCCCTGCCGTCCGAGTTGAGCGGCGATGCGCCGCACTGCCGACGCATCCTCATCGCTCTCCAGATAGTCGATGACGCGCTCGCGCCGCTGGCCGCAGCTGGCGGCCAGGTCGGCGAGAGTGTGCACGTCGCCGATGTCACGGCCCTCGACGAAATAAGCCTCGAACACCGCGGCGACCAGTGTCTGCACGCGTTCATTGGTCTCTCCGCGCGACTGCGCGCGATAGATCAGGCGGTGCGCACGCAAGGTATTCGGGCGAACGCGGATGGTCTCGAACGCGAAATGCAGGCCATCGGACGCGGCCGCCTCGCGCACCCGCGCGAACAAGGCATCGACGGCTTGCGCGCTGCCGAATTTCTTCTCGAGAAAGGGGCGATAGGCTTCGCCCGCGAGCGGCGTGTCCGGGTTCAGAAAGTACGGCAGCCAGTTGATGCGCACCTGCACATCGGGGCGATCGGCGAGAAAATGCGCGACAGCCTGTTCCAGCCGCGCCCGGCCCAGCCGGCACCACGGACAGACGAAATCGGAAACGACGTCGATGTCGAGCGTCATCGGGGCTCCTTCGATGTTTGGCGCCGCCTCAGCGGACGCCGAGAAAACCGGTGCCGAGCAGATAGACCTCGGGACTGCGGTCGCGCGAGGCCTTGGGCTTGCGCGAATGCAGCGCCTTGAAGCGTGTCTGCACGGCCTGTCGAAACTCCATGAATCCGGGCCCCTGGAACACCTTGACGAGAAAGGCGCCCCCCGGCTTGAGGTGATGCTCGCAGAAATCCAGCGCGAGCTCGGCCAGATGGATGGAGCGTGCCTGGTCCGCCAGTTCGATGCCGGACATGTTCGGCGCCATGTCCGAGAGCACGACGTCCACCACCGCTCCGTCGAGCCGCCGCTCCAGCTCGGCGAGCACCTCGTCCTCGAGGAAGTCGCCCTGAATGAACTCGACGCCGGCCACCGGCTCCATCTCGAGCAGGTCGAGCGCGAGCACCCGCCCCTTGCTGCCGACACGCTTGGCCACCGCCTGACTCCACGAACCGGGGGCGGCGCCCAGATCGACGACGAGCGCAGCGGGCTTGAGCAAATGGTCGCGCTCATCGATCTCGAGCAACTTGTAGGCCGCACGCGAACGATAGCCCTCGGCCTTGGCACGCTGCACCCAGGCGTCGTTGACATGTTCCATCATCCAGGCCTTGCTGGTTCTGGTGCGCTTCATCGGAGTAGAATTCCGCCCTTCACTGATTGAGACCCATGATGATCGCACTCACCCCGGCACAGCGCCGCGAATTCCGTGCCGCGGCACACCACCTGAAGCCTGTCGTCACCGTCGCCGACAACGGACTGAGCGAGGCCGTGCTGGCCGAGATCGACCGCTCGCTGCAGGCCCATGAACTGATCAAGGTCAAGACCCAGGGCGTCGAGCGCGAGCAGCGCACGGCCCTGATGCAGCAGATCTGCGACGCGCTCGAGGCCGCGCCGGTGCAGTCCATCGGCAACATCCTCGTCGTCTGGCGAGTCCGCCGCGACGAAGACACGCCAGCCAGCAGCAGCGGCGAGACCAAGGCGCGCGGCAGCAAGCGCGCGTCGGTGGCCAAGTCGGCCCGCGCCTTCGCCGCCAACGCGCGCCGCACCGCATTGATGCAGGCCGCCGCCGAGAAGAAGCGCGCGGCCACGCGCCGCACGCCACGCAAGGGCTGACAGCCGCTCAGTCCGTCAATCGGCGCACGCGCAGCACCAGCACCACGGCGAGCACGCTGGTGAGTGCGTACAGCGCGCTCGAAACGCCGTGCCACAGGGCGAAGCGCTCGCGCAGGGCGGCGTCGTCCGCGATGCCGCTGCGCATGTCCGCGATCATGGGCTGGATGCCCAGTGCGCCGATGGCGACGATGGCCAGCATCGCGATCACCAGCCACACCACGCTCGAGCGCAAGGCCGCCCGTCCGTGGCGCGCCAGCGCGAAGATCAGCGCGTAACCTCCGGCCACTACGGCGATCCAGTGCACACCGGTAAACAGGTGTCCGGCCACGGCACCGGCGAGCGAGCGCTCGGGCAGCAACTCGAAGAGCGCCGGCGCGACGACGAAGCCCACCGTCCACAGCGCACCGGCCCACAGCGTCACGAGGATCAGCAGCAGATTTGCCGCCTGACGCGCGAGGATGCCACGCGCGGTGCCGCCGGCACCCTCAGACGTAGCGGACATCGACGATTTCGTAGGAACGGACACCGCCCGGCGCCTGCACGTCGGCGATGTCGCCGGCGTACTTGCCGATCAACGCGCGCGCGATCGGCGAGCTCACCGAGATCTTGCCGTTCTTCACGTCGGCCTCGTCGTCGCCGACGATCTGGTAGGTCACTTCGTCACCGCTGTCGATCTCCTCGAGTTCGACGGTCGCGCCGAACACGCAGCGGCCATCCGCATCGAGCGTGGCCGGATCGATGATCTGCGCATTGGCGAGCTTGGCCTCGAGCTCCTTGATGCGGCCCTCGACGAAGCCCTGACGCTCCTTGGCGGCGTCATACTCGGCGTTCTCGGACAGATCGCCGTGCGAGCGTGCCTCCGCGATCGCGGCGATCACGTTGGGCCGTTCCACGGTCTTCATGCGATGCAGTTCGTCGCGCAGCAACTCGGCGCCGCGCACGGTCAATGGGGTCTTGTTCATGACGTGGGATTCAGTTCAGCATGCAGCGACTGCAGGCTATAGACTTCGAGTCCGCCAATGTCGCGCATGCCCATCGAGGCGGCACGCGCGCCTTCGATGGTGGTAAATACGGTGACCTTGGCCGCCAGCGCACTGGTGCGAATCGAGCGCGAATCGACGATGGCCTGGCGACGTTCCTCGACGGTGTTGATGACGAGGCAGATCTCGTTGTTCTTGATCAGGTCGACGATGTGGGGCCGACCCTCGGTGACCTTGTTGATGGTCCTGACCTGCAGGCCGGCCTCGGCCAGCGCGCCGGCCGTGCCGCGCGTGGCGATCAGCGAGAAGCCCAGATCGAACAGCGTTCGCGCCACCTCGATGGCCGCAGGCCGGTCGGTCGGCTTGACGCTGATGAACACCGTGCCCTGCTCGGGCAGGCGCACGCTGGCTGCGATCTGCGACTTGACGAAGGCTTCGGCGAAGCTGCGCCCCACGCCCATGACCTCGCCGGTCGACTTCATCTCGGGGCCGAGGATGGTATCCACGCCCGGGAACTTGACGAACGGGAAGACCGCTTCCTTGACCGAGTAGTACTCGGGCACGACCTCGCCGGTCACGCCCTGGCTGGCAAGACTCTGCCCCGCCATGCAGCGCGCGGCGATCTTGGCCAGCGGCAGGCCGCAGGCCTTGGAAACGAAGGGCACGGTACGCGAGGCACGCGGATTGACCTCGAGCACGTACACGGTGGCGTCGTCACCCTCGCCCTGGATCGCGAACTGCACGTTCATCAGGCCGCATACGTCGAGCGCCTTGGCCATCGCTTCGGTCTGCCGGCGCAGTTCGTCCTGCATCGCAGCGGTCAGCGTGTACGGCGGCAGCGAGCATGCCGAGTCGCCCGAGTGCACACCGGCCTGCTCGATATGCTCCATGATGCCGCCGATGATGACCTGCTTGCCGTCGGACAGTGCATCGACGTCGACTTCGGTGGCGTCGTTGAGGAAGCGGTCGAGCAGCACCGGCGACTCGTTCGAGACCTTCACCGCCTCGCGCATGTAGCGCTCCAGGTCGCGCTGCTCGTGCACGATCTCCATCGCTCGCCCGCCGAGCACGTAACTGGGGCGCACCACCAGCGGATAGCCGATGTCGGCGGCCAGACGCACGGCATCTTCCGGCGTGCGCGCCGTACGGTTGGGCGGCTGCTTCAGACCCAGGTCGTTGAGCAGCTTCTGGAAGCGCTCGCGATCCTCGGCCGCATCGATCATGTCCGGGCTGGTGCCGATGATGGGCACGCCGTTGGCTTCGAGCGCGCGAGCCCGCTTGAGCGGCGTCTGCCCGCCGAATTGCACGATGACGCCGACCGGCTTCTCGACCGCGACGATCTCGAGCAGATCCTCGAGCGTGATCGGCTCGAAGTACAGGCGATCGGAGGTGTCATAGTCGGTCGACACGGTCTCCGGGTTGCAGTTGACCATGA
This sequence comes from Pseudazoarcus pumilus, assembly GCF_002872475.1. Lineage (GTDB taxonomy): Bacteria > Pseudomonadota > Gammaproteobacteria > Burkholderiales > Rhodocyclaceae > Pseudazoarcus > Pseudazoarcus pumilus. Next base: position 1,525,708 of record NZ_CP025682.1, on the reverse strand, counting down.
TGGTCTCGTAGCCGTCCTCGCGCAGCGCCAGCGCCGCGTGAACGCAGCAGTAGTCGAACTCGATGCCCTGGCCGATGCGGTTCGGGCCGCCACCGAGCACCATGATCTTCTTCTTGTCGGTGGGGCGCGCCTCGCACTCTTCCTCGTAGCTCGAATACATGTAGGCGGTGGCCGTGGCGAACTCGGCCGCGCAGGTATCGACGCGTTTGTACACCGGGCGCACGCCCAGCGCGTGACGATGCAGGCGCACTGCCGTCTCGTTCGTACCCAGCAGCTTGGCGATGCGACGGTCCGAGAAGCCCTTGCGCTTGATCGCACGCAGCTCGTCGGCGGCGATGGCCTTGAGCGAGCGTCCGGCAATGGTCTTTTCGGTGGCGACGATGTCCTCGATCTGGGCGAGAAACCACGGGTCGATCTTGGTCAGGTTGAACACCTGCTCGAGCGTGTAGCCCTCGCGGAAGGCCTGGCCGACGTACCAGATGCGCTCGGCACCGGGGCTGACCAGTTCCTGTTCGAGTTCTTCGCGGTCGGTCTCGACCTCGTCCAGACCGTAGGCGCCCACTTCCAGGCCGCGCAAGGCCTTCTGGAAGGATTCCTGGAAGGTCCGGCCCATCGCCATGACCTCGCCCACCGACTTCATCTGCGTGGTCAGGCGGTCATTGGCGAGCGGAAACTTCTCGAAGGCGAAACGCGGAATCTTGGTGACGACGTAGTCGATCGACGGCTCGAACGAAGCCGGCGTGGCACCGCCGGTGATGTCGTTCTGCAGCTCGTCCAGCGTAAAGCCCACCGCAAGCTTGGCCGCGATCTTGGCGATTGGAAAGCCGGTGGCCTTGGAGGCGAGCGCCGAGGAGCGCGAAACACGCGGGTTCATCTCGATGACGATCATGCGGCCGTCGTCGGGATTGATCGCGAACTGCACGTTCGACCCCCCCGTGTCGACGCCAATCTCGCGCAACACCGCGATCGAGGCGTTGCGCATGATCTGGTATTCCTTGTCGGTGAGCGTCTGCGCCGGTGCCACGGTGATGGAGTCACCCGTGTGCACCCCCATCGGATCGAGGTTCTCGATGGCGCACACGATGATGCAGTTGTCGGCGCGGTCGCGCACGACCTCCATCTCGAACTCCTTCCAGCCGAGCATCGATTCCTCGATCAGCAGCTCGTTGGTCGGACTGGCCTCGAGGCCGCGCTTGCAGATCTCCTCGAACTCTTCCATGTTGAAGGCCACGCCGCCACCGGTGCCGCCCAGCGTGAAGCTCGGGCGAATGATTACCGGAAAGCCGATGCCCCCTTGCACCTGCAACGCCTCCTCGAAGCTGTGGGCGATGCCCGAGCGTGCCGAGCCCAGACCGATGCGCGTCATCGCGTCCTTGAACTTGAGACGGTCCTCGGCCATGTCGATGGCCTCGCGCGAGGCGCCGATCAGTTCGCAGCCGTACTTGTCGAGCACGCCGTGCTTGGCCAGATCAAGGGCGCAGTTGAGCGCCGTCTGACCGCCCATGGTCGGCAGCACCGCATCGGGGCGTTCCTTGGCGATGATGCGCTCGACCACCTGCCAGGTAATCGGCTCGATGTAGGTCACGTCGGCCGTGCCCGGGTCGGTCATGATCGTCGCCGGATTCGAATTGACGAGGATGACCTTGTAGCCTTCCTCGCGCAGTGCCTTGCAGGCCTGCGCACCCGAGTAATCGAACTCGCATGCCTGGCCGATGACGATGGGGCCGGCACCGATGATGAGGATGGACTGGATGTCTGTGCGTTTGGGCATTGTTCTTCAGCGGCTGGGGACTGGGGACTGGGTCCAGGGAAAAAAGGTCGCGACGGGGCCAGATCTTCCCTAGCGCCTGACCTCTAGCCCCTGCTCTTCGAGCATGCTTACGAAGCGGTCGAACAGATAGGCAACGTCGTGCGGGCCCGGGCTCGCTTCCGGATGACCCTGGAACGAGAAGGCCGGCACGTCGGTACGCGCCAGGCCCTGGTTGGAACCGTCGAACAGCGACACGTGCGTGACCCGCAGGTTGTCGGGCAGCGATTCGGCGTCGACCGCGAAGCCGTGGTTCTGGCTGGTGATCATCACCTGCCCGCTGTCGAGGTCCTTGACGGGATGGTTCGCGCCATGGTGGCCGAACTTCATCTTGCGCGTGCGCGCGCCGGACGCCAGCGCCAGCAGCTGGTGTCCCAGACAGATACCGAAGGTCGGAACTCCCGCAGCGAGGATTTCGCCGATCGCGGTAATGGCGTAGTCGCACGGCTCCGGGTCACCGGGGCCGTTGGACAGGAACACGCCGTCGGGGCGCATCGCCAGCACCTCGGCGGCGGGCGTCTGCGCCGGCACGACGGTCAGGCGGCAGCCGCGCGAGGCCAGCATGCGCAGGATGTTGAACTTGACGCCGAAATCGTAGGCGACGACATGGAAGCGCGCGTCGGCCGGCTGCGTATAACCGCTGCCCAGCCGCCATTCGCCCTGCTCCCAGCCGATGGTGTCGCTGCGGCTGACGACCTGCGCCAGATCCATGCCGGCGAGGCCCGGGAACTTGCGCGCCGATTCGATCGCGGCGGCGACATCCGGACTCTGCCCCGGCTCGGCGGTGACGATGCAACCACCCTGTGCACCCTGCTCGCGCAGCACGCGGGTAAGCTTGCGGGTATCAATGTCGGCAATCGCGACCACGTTCTCGGCCTTGAGATAGGCGTCGAGCGTGCGCTCGCTGCGGAAGTTCGACGTCAGCATCGGCAAGTCGCGGATGACCAGCCCGGCCGCATGCACGCGATCGGCCTCGACATCCTCGGCATTGACGCCAACATTGCCGATGTGCGGATAGGTCAGGGTGACGATCTGCCGGCAATAGCTCGGATCGGTGAGAATTTCCTGGTAGCCGGACATCGAGGTATTGAACACCACTTCGCCGACCGTGCTGCCGATCGCGCCAATGCCCTTGCCATGAAAAACCGTGCCATCGGCAAGCGCCAGCACAGCAGACGGGGATGCAGCCACGAGAACTCCTGATTCAGCGGTAACGGGTGCGGCACAAAGGCGAAGATGCCGCCCCCATACGTGAAAAAAACGGGACAAGCCGCGTTCGGCCGATCCCGCTGTCGAATTCTTGCGATTATAGCGTTCAGGCAGCGTACGCGCAAACGCGCAGCCGCGCCCACAGCCCCGAAATCACCGCAATCCGAGCACGTCCTGCATGTCGAACAGCCCGCGCGCGCGCGACGCGAGAAAGTGGGCTGCGCGCAGCGAACCCTGTGCGTACGGCATGCGTCCCCCCGACTTGTGCGTGATCTCGATGCGCTCGCCGATGCCGGCGAACAGCACGGTGTGATCGCCGATCACGTCACCGCCGCGGACCGTCGAGAAGCCGATGGTCTCGGGGCGGCGCTCGCCGGTCACGCCTTCCCGACCGTAGATCGCGCATTCGTTCAGATCGCGCCCCAGTTCGCGCGCGACGATCTCGCCCATGCGCAGCGCCGTACCGGAGGGCGCATCGACCTTGTGGCGGTGGTGCGCCTCGATGACCTCGATGTCGTAGCCGTCGTTGAGGATCTGCGCGGCCACCTCGAGGAGGCGGAACACGGCATTGACCCCAACCGCCATGTTGGGCGCGAACACCACCGGAACCGACTCGCCCGCGCGCGCGATCGCCGCCTTGTCCTCGGCCGACATGCCGGTGGTGCCAATGACCATCGCACGTCCGAGTTCGCGTGCGATCTCCAGATGTGCCAGCGTCCCTTCGGGGCGGGTGAAGTCGATCACGCAATCGGCGCTGGCGATGGCCGCGCGCGCATCGCCGCTGATCGACACGCCGCACGGTGTGCCGGAGAACTCTGCGGCGTCGCGTCCGATGAACGGGGAGTCGGACCGGTCGAAGGCGGCGACGAGTTCTGCCTGCGCGTCGGCGAGCGTCGCCTCGACAAGCATGCGACCCATGCGACCGGCTGCGCCGGCGATCGCGATGCGGCGTCTGGACATGGAAAACCTCTCGTGAATCCTTGTTCGTGGGCGGAGCGCGCGGGCTCCGGACGTTCAGCGGGCCTTGCCCGGCACCTCGATCACACGGCTGCGCGGTGCCGGCGTCGCCGACTCCTCGGGCTCGTCGCCGGCGGCCACAACATCGCCCTCGACGCTGTCGAGCTTGTCATCGACGAAGAACAGGCTCAACCGACGCGTCTGCGGCTCGTTCCATCCTTCGGTATGGCGATAGACGTAATCCCATCGGTTCTCGCGGAACATGTCGACGACCAGGGGCGTGCCCAGCACGAAGCGCACCTGTTCGCGCGTCATGCCGCGCCGCAGTTGCGCCACCATCTGCTGGTCGACGTAATTGCCCTGGCGCACGTCGATGCGATAGGGACTGACCAGGGAGTCGATCGAGCAGCCACCCGCGAGCAGGCTGCCGGCGAGAGCGACGGAAACGGAAATCGAGCGCATGGATCGCCTTTGAACGGACGTTGGGGGCCGGCCCGCACGGCCCGGCGAATACCGCGCGCCGCAAGCTCGGCGGTCTGCGCGCAATTCTCATTGAAGGGCAAAAAATATATCATAGGCAGCCACACCGCGCTGCTTTGGCAGCCGACGACAGAAGCCGGACCCCACCGGCCCGGGTGCCCTGACAGGCGCCGACAACGAGAGGCGACGATCCATGTCTGACAATTCACAGAATCTCAAGAGCATCGGCCTCAAGGCAACCTACCCGCGACTGCGCATTCTCGACCTGTTCCAGCATTCGGAAAACCGCCACCTGACGGCCGAGGATGTCTACCGCCTCTTGATCGCCGATGACATGGACATCGGCTTGGCTACGGTCTATCGCGTGCTCACCCAGTTCGAGCAGGCCGGGTTGCTCGAACGCCACTACTTCGAGGCCGGCAAGGCCGTATTCGAACTCAACGAGGGGGGGCACCACGACCACCTCGTGTGCCTGCAATGCGGCGCCGTCGAGGAGTTTTTCGACGCCGAGATCGAGCGCCGCCAGGATCTCGTCGCCAAGGAACGCGGCTTCGAGGTCAAGGAACATGCGCTCTACCTGTACGCCAACTGTCTGCGCGAGAACTGCCCCAATCTGAGCAAGCACGACTGAAGGGCGCCGTGAAGAACCGCAGCGAGGGCTCGGAGTGCAAGGCGTACGCAGCAATTCGGCCGCGCCTGGGTTCCGAGGCGCCCTGACGCCGCTCAATCGACACGGGCGCGCTCACGCGCCCGTGTAAGCATCTCCGACGCGTGCTCGCGCGTCGTCGCAGTGATTTCCAGACCACCGAGCATGCGCGCCACCTCGTCGATGCGCGCCTGTGCGTCCAGCGGCGTCACCGCGCTGAGCACTTCACCCTCGCCCGAGCGCTTGGCGATGTTCCATTGCCAGTCCGCGCAGGCGGCAACCTGTGGCAGATGCGTCACGCACAACACCTGACGGTCGCTGCCCAGGCGGGCGAGCAACTGCCCGACCCGTTCGGCCACGCTGCCGCCGATGCCGACGTCGACCTCGTCGAAGATCAGCGTCGGTACCGCCGTATCGCGGCTCGTCATGACCTGAATGGCCAGGCCGATGCGCGACAATTCGCCACCCGAGGCGACCTTGGCGAGCGGGCGCAGCGGCTGACCGGGACTTGCCGCAACGCGAAACTCGATGTCCTCGAGCCCGTGCGCACCCCCCTCCTCGCGCGCCACCAGCGCGACCTCGAAACGCCCTCCGGCCATCGCCAGTGACTGCATTGCTTCGGTAACCTGCTCCGACAGCGCCTGCGCTGCTGGCCGACGCTGGCGCGACAGCTGCTCGGCAGCACCGAACCAGGCCTGCCGTGCCGAAGATTCAAGCTCGGCCAGCCGCGCCGGATCCGATCGCGCCTCGAGTTCGTCGCGCTCGAGCTGCCAGCGTGTCAGCAGTTCCGGCAGATCATGCGGAGCCACGTGATGCTTGCGTGCCACGTCGTTGATCGCACCGATGCGTCGCTCCACCTCGGCGAGGCGATCGGGATCCAGATCGAGGCGTTCGTGGTAGCGCCGCAAGGCATGCACCGCCTCGTCGATCTGGATCGCCGCGCCGGCGAGCAACTCGCGCGCCTCGCCCACTTCCGGGTCGAGTTCGTGCATCGCTTCGACGCGCACGAGAATGCGCCCCAGCAGAGAAGTGACCGACATCTCGTCATCGACGAGTCCGCTCAACGCCTCGTCCGAGCCGGTGATCAGTGCCGCCGCATGCGCCAGGCGACGCTGCTCGGCGTCGAGCTCGACCCACTCGTCGGCCTCGAAGGCCAGTTGCGCAAGTTCGTCGATCTGCCAGGACAGCAGTTCGCGCTGGCGCTCCGACGCGCTGGCGTCGTGCTCGGCCTGCAGCCGCAGCCGCGCGATGCGCTGCCATTCCCGATGCGCACGCTCCACCTGCGCGACGAGCGCGCCAGCGCCGGCCTGGGCATCGAGCAGCGCGCGCTGCGCGTCGGCGCGCAGCAAGGCGAGATGGGCATGCTGTCCGTGAATGTCGGCCAGCCACTCGCCGGCCTCGCGCAGTTGCGCCAGCGTCACCGGCACGCCGTTGATCCAGCTGCGCGAGCGCCCGCCCGCATCGACCACGCGGCGCAGCATCACGACATCCTCGCCCGCGAGATCGGCGGCATCGAGCCACGCGGCCAGCGCGCCGTCCGGCGGCAGGTCGAACTCGGCCACGATGTCGGCCTTGTCGCGCCCGGCGCGCACCGTCGTCGCGTCGGAGCGGTCGCCGAGCGCCAGACCCAGCGCATCGACCAGGATGGACTTGCCCGCGCCGGTCTCGCCGGTGAGCGTGCCGAAACCCGGCGCGAACTCCAGTTCGAGCCGATCGACGATGACGAAGTCGCGGATCGCAAGACGTCTGAGCATCGGGTGGCCGGATCAGGGCGAGCGCGGCACGGCGCTCCAGTGGAGCTTCTCGCGCAGCATCGCGAAGTAACTGTAGTTCTCGGGATGGAGCAGGCGCACCGGCTTGGGAAAGCGCCGGATGCGCAGGCGGTCACGCGCGCGCGCATCGAAGCGCTCGTGACCGTCGGAGAAGATGCCCGCATGATGGGGTGGATGCAGCTCCAGCTCCACGCAGCACGAATCGGGCAGAGTCACGGGCCGCGCGGACAGCGCATGCGGCGCCAGCGGCACCAGCGCGATGCAGCGCAGGGTCGGATGCAGGATGGGGCCATTGGCCGACAGCGAATAGGCGGTCGAACCGGTCGGCGTGGACACGATCATGCCGTCCGAGCGCTGCGTGTAGACGAATTCGCCATCGACGAACAGATCGAACTCGATCAGCCGGCCGGTGTCGCCCTTGCTGAGCACCACGTCGTTGAAGGCGAGCATGGTCGCGACGCATTCGCCGTCGCGCACGATTTCGGCCTCGAGCATGAAGCGCGTCTCGGACTTGTAATGACCGTCGAGAATCTCCCCCAGGCGCTGCACCGCCTCGTCGCGCCCGATGTCGGTGAGAAAGCCCAGACGGCCGCGATTGACGCCGGCCATCGGCACGCCGCTGGCAGCCAGTCGGCGCGCCGCGTGCAGCATCGTGCCATCGCCCCCGAGCACCACCACCAGATCGCAGCCGGCGCCGATCTCGTCAAAGTCGTGCATCTCGCCACATGCGTCACCGCCCGCGAACGAACTCGCGGTACCCGCTTCGATCCATACCGTCAGGTCGCGCCGACGCAGGAATGCGGCGACCCCGAGCACTGCGTCGGCCACGCCCGGATCCTGGTATTTGCCGACCAGGGCGACGGTACGGAAGTCGTTTGCCATGCGCCGATTAAACCATAATCGGCTCGGTCACGGATGAAGCCGGAGGTCCCGTCGCGTACCTGTTTGCCGCAACGCCGGCAAGGCCGGATAATGCCCCACAGACACCCGGAATCATGCACACGATGACGCAGCCAACGCTCGACACCCGCTCGCAGATCCTGCTCAAGACCCTGATCGAACGCTACATCGACGAAGGTCAGCCGGTCGGTTCGCGCACACTGTCGAAGCACTCCGGGCTGGAACTGTCGCCCGCGACGGTTCGCAACGTCATGAGCGAGCTCGAGGAGATGGGCTTCATCACCAGCCCGCACACCTCGGCGGGGCGCATGCCCACCGCACTCGGTTATCGCTTCTTCGTCGATTCGCTGCTCACCGTGCAGCCGCTCGATCCATCGCGCGTGCGCCAGTTGCGCGGGCAGCTGCTCCCCGACCAGCCGCAGCGCCTGGCCTCGTCGGCCTCGCACCTGCTCTCGGACCTGACCCAGTTCGCCGGCATCGTCGTCAGCCCGCACCGCGAGAGCGCGCGCGTGCGCCAGATCGAGTTCGTGCGCCTGTCCGACACCCGCGTGCTGCTCATCATCGTGACCACCGCCGGCGACGTGCAGAACCGCATCCTGCACACGCGGCGCGCCTACTCCGCGAGCGAACTGACCGAGGCCGGCATCACCCTGACCGCGCACTACGCCGGCCAGGCGCTCGACGAGATGCGCAAGCGCCTGCAGGACGAACTGCATCAGCTGCGCAGCAACATCACCGAACTGATGAACGCCACCGTCGAGGCCAGCACCGAGTTCGCCAGTAGCGGCGACCCCTATGTACTCTCGGGCGAATCCAATCTGCTCGAGGTCGAGGATTTCTCCTCGAACATGTCGCGCATCCGCGAGTTGTTCCGGCTGTTCGAGCGAAAGACCGGCCTGGTGCAGTTGCTCGACCTGTCCAACCGCGCCGAAGGGGTGCAGATCTTTATCGGCAACGAGTCCGGGGTCGCGGAACTCGACGGCTGCAGCGTGATCACTGCTGGCTACGAAGTCGACGGCAAGCTCGTCGGCTCGGTCGGCGTGATCGGCCCCACGCGCATGGCCTACGACCGCGTGATTCCGATCGTCGACATCACCGCCCGCCTGCTCTCGAGCGCCCTGTCGCACGGCGGCGACTGAGCGGTCCACCCCCTCCGACCAAGGATTGCAGATGGCCCGTTACCGGCCCGAACCCGAATACACCCACGGCACGAGCGCGCTCACCGGCGTGCTCATCGCCAATCTGGGCACACCCGAGGCGCCGACCGCGCCGGCACTGCGCAAGTACCTCAAGCAGTTCCTCTCCGATCCGCGCGTGGTCGAGATTCCGCGCATCGCCTGGTGGCCGATTCTCAACGGCATCATCCTCAACCTGCGTCCGAAGAAATCGGCGGCCAAATACGCCACGGTGTGGACCGACGAAGGCTCGCCGCTGCGCGTGCACACCGAGCGCCAGGCCAAGCTGCTGGCCGGGCAACTGCTGCATGACGGACACGGCGAGGTCGTCGTCGACTGGGCGATGCGCTACGGCCAGCCCTCCATCGAGGGCGCATTGGATCGCATGCGCGCACGCGGCTGTACGCGCATTCTCATCCTGCCGCTCTACCCGCAGTACGCGGCGAGCACCACGGCCAGCGTGATGGACGACGTGGCGCGCTGCATCACCCATTGGCGCAACCAGCCCGAGCTGCGCTTCGTGCGCAGTTTCGCCGACCACCCCGGCTACATCGCCGCGCTGGCCAACTGCGTTCGCGAACACTGGCAGGCCAATGGCGAACCCGAGCGACTGGTGATGAGCTTTCACGGCATCCCGCGCCGCTCGCTCGACCTGGGCGACCCGTATCACTGCGAATGCCACAAGAGCGCCCGTCTGCTCGCCGAGGCGCTGGAGCTGCCGCGTGAGCGCTGGCTGATCACCTTCCAGTCGCGCTTCGGCAAGGCCGAATGGCTGCAGCCGTATACCGAACCCACCCTGCAGAAGCTCGCGGGCGAAGGCGTGCGCCGCGTCGACGTCATCTGCCCGGGCTTTGTCTCCGACTGCCTGGAGACCATCGAGGAGATCGGCATGGAATGCCGCGAAGCATTTCTCACGGCCGGCGGCGAGACCTTCCACTACATCCCGTGCCTGAACGAGCGCGCAGACTGGATCGCCGCGCTCGGCAAGCTGGCCGAATCGCATCTTGGCAACTGGCTCGAGATCGCGCCGCCAAGCGCCCAGGAGCGCGAACTGGCGGCGCTGCGCGCGCGCGATCTCGGCGCCGCGCGCTGAACGCCCCTCAAGAAATCCCGCGCGCGGCCGTTAACTGCCCTGTCACGGTTCAATCCGTTCGCAGGCCGGCCATGAAGATCGAAAGCGCGCAGATCGAGATGCAGTCCACCCACCTCGCCTTCGAGCGCGAGCGTCTCTCGCTGCGCGTCGAGCGCTGGGAGCCGAGGGCAGCAGCACCCTCCTCCACGACCGCAAGCACGGAACTCGATCAGATCGCGGCGGGCGCGGACGACACACTCGACGATCCACGCATGACGCTGCTGCGGGCGGTGATCGAATCGATTTTCGGTCGCAGCATCCAGGTGCTGCGCCTGTCCGATCTCGAACCCGACTCCACGCGCGCCTATGCGCCGCCCGAGCGCATGCCGACGGAAGCGAACGCTTCGGGCATGTCGTTGAGCGTGCGTGGCGAGCGCATCGAGTACGAGCATGTGGGCTTTGCGGCGCAGGGCAGCGTGCGCACGGCCGACGGACGCGAAATCCGCTTCGACGTCCAGTTCGAACTCGAACGCAGCGTTGCCGAACGCTTCGAACTCGACGTCACCACCGGTGCGCCGCGGCGCCTGCAGGATCCGCTGGTGCTCGATTTCGCGGGAAGTGGTGCGCGCCTTGCCGATGCGCGCTTCGCGTTCGATCTCGACGCCGATGGGAGCGACGATGCAATTCCCTTGCCCATCGGCGGGCGCGGCATGCTTGCCTTCGATCGCAACGCCAACGGCCGCATCGACGACGGAAGCGAGCTGTTCGGCCCGACCACCGGCGACGGTTTCGCGGAGCTGGCGGCGCTCGATTCGGATGGCAACGGCTGGATCGACGAGGCTGATGCCCACTTTGCCGACCTGCGCCTGTGGCAGCCCGATGCGAACGGCGCGGGAAGCTTGAAGACGCTCACCGCAACCGGCGTCGGTGCCCTGTCCGTGGCAAGGGTGGCGACACCGTTCGCGCTGCGCGACGGCCTCGGCGAGACCCTCGGCCAGTTGCGCGCCAGTGGCGTCTATCTGTCCGAGGACGGCACGGCCGGCACGATCAGCCAGATCGATCTGGCCGTCTGAATCAGTCGTCGACCAGCTGCAGATCGAGCCGCCCGGGTGCAGCCCGACGCGCCGGCAGGGCCTGCTCGCCACCCGCGGCGATGGCGCGCATGGCCTCGGCGCAGCGGCGCGCGGCAATCGCTCCGACGACTGCGCGAAACTTGTCGCGCACTTCCTCCGAGGCGAGTGCCAACGCCGACGGACTCACCTCGAGGTAGATCGACTCGACCACCGTCACGGCGGTCGTCATCTGACGCGAAGTACCCACATCCAGCCAGGCCAGCTCGCCGAAGGCCGACCCCGGGCCGAGGCGCTCGACGCGGCGACCATCGATGGAGATCTCCACCTCGCCGTCGATGAGCAATGCGAAGCGCGGGTCTTCATCGTTCTCGCGGAATACCGCCACGCCGGCGTCGACACGCCTCCACGCCGAAATGCGCAAAGCCTCCCACAGCTCGACGTCGTCGAATTCGGTGAAGAAGGCCAGCCGGCGCAGCACTTCGAAGCGTCGCGTGTCCGAGGGGCGCTGGCTCTCGTCGACGATCTTGTAGCGAATCGCCGACAGATCCTGGGCGAACTGCGCGCCGTTGCGGTAGCGCGAGTACAAATCCTTCTCGAGCGCCTTCGCGACCACCGCATCGACCCCTTGGGGCAGGTCCGGGTTGAGGCGCGAAGGCGACGGCGGATCGGCGTTGAGGATCTTGTAGATCAGCTGCGCGTGGTTGTTCGCGCGAAACGGCAAGCGGCCGGTGAGCAGGTGGAAGAGCACGACCCCGAGCGAATACAGGTCGGTCTTCTGATTCAGCGGGTAGCTCTTGATCTGCTCCGGGCTCATGTAGGCGGGCGAGCCCACGCCAACGATGAAGGTCGAATCCGACTGCTGCTTGCGATCCAGATTGAGCGCCAGGCCGAAGTCGGTGATCTTCACGTTGTCTTCGGCGTCGACGAGGATGTTGTCGGGCTTGATGTCGCGATGAACCACTCCTTGCCGGAAGGCGTGGTCGAGCGCCATGCAGCACTTGAAAACGATGCCCATCACGCGATGCAACGGCAACAGATTGTCGAAGCGGCAGTGGCGCGCCAGCGGCAGGCCGGGGAAATACTCCATCACCACATGCGCCGCATCGTCCTCGAAAACGACTTCGTCGATGCGTATGATGTTGGGATGCTCCAGGCGCCGGGCCACCGCGGCCTCGGCCTTGAGCAGCTTCTTCAGGCGGCGCACGCGGCGCGCTTCGCCGTCGCCCTGTCCGAAGCGCACATGCTTGATCGCCACCCCCTCTGGGTGATCGGGGCTCACCGCCCGATAGACCGTGGCGGTCGCGCCCTGCCCGACCTTTTCGAGGATCTCGAACCTGCCGATACGGGAAGGAAGCTCGCTCATGTGACTGCAGGACGCACAATGGACAACGCGGCCAAGCATACACCGGCCCCGCGACGACCGCTGCGTCGATGCCGCGCACATTTTTTCGTGGATCGCGCTTGAAATCCGCCCATGCGCCCCAACGTGGCCGTAAATCCGATGCACAAGGAGCTTCACACGATGCAGGACCCGAACAAGCCCGAACTCGAAGCCTACGAACAAGCCGCCAAGGCTGGCGAGGAGGCTGCCACCACCGATAACGACCCCGCGGTCGCAGACGAGGCGGACTCCGCCGGCGACAGGACCGAGCGCATGCCCAGCCTCGAGGAACTCATCCGCGCGGCCGAACGCAAGGCCGAGGAGCATCACGACGCCTGGCTGCGCGCCAAGGCCGAGACCGAGAACATGCGCCGTCGCGCCGACGAGGACGTGGCCAAGGCCGCCAAGTTCGCGGCCGAGAAGTTCGCCGGCGCAATGTTGCCGGTCAAGGACAGTCTCGAGGCGGCGCTGAAGACCGAGAACCAGACGGTAGAGAGCCTGCGCGAAGGCGTCGAGCTGACGCTCAAGCAGCTCGTCTCGGCCTTCGATGGCGCGAACATCGTCGAGGAGGACCCGCTCGACGCGAAGTTCGACCCCAACCGTCATCAGGCCATCGGCACGCTCGAATCCGACGCCGAGCCGAACACCGTCGTGCAGGTACTGCAGAAAGGCTACCTGATCCACGACCGCGTGCTGCGCCCGGCCCTGGTCATGGTTTCCAAGACGAAATGACCGCGTCAAGCGGCGGGGCTTGAAAGCCGCGCCGAACGCCCCATATTCGAACCAGACCCCGGCCCGAGTCGCCGGAACCGAAACTGAAACGAACACGAAAAGGACACGACATGGGCAAGATCATCGGCATCGACCTCGGCACCACCAACAGCTGCGTTTCCGTGATGGAAGGCGGCAAGCCGAAGGTCATCGAGAACTCCGAGGGAGCGCGCACCACGCCCTCCATCGTCGCCTACACCGAGGACGACGAGATCCTCACCGGCGCGCCGGCCAAGCGTCAGGCCGTGACCAACGCCAGGAATACGCTGTTCGCCGTCAAGCGCCTGATCGGCCGCCGCTTCGAAGAGAAGGAAGTGCAGAAGGACATCGACCTGATGCCCTACGAGATCTGCAAGGCGGAGAACGGCGACGCCTGGGTTTCCGTGCGCGGCAAGAAGATCGCGCCGCCGCAGGTCTCCGCCGAGGTGCTGCGCAAGATGAAGAAGACCGCCGAAGACTACCTCGGCGAGGAAGTGACCGAAGCCGTCATCACGGTGCCGGCCTACTTCAACGACAGCCAGCGCCAGGCCACCAAGGACGCCGGCAAGATCGCCGGCCTGGAAGTCAAGCGCATCATCAACGAGCCGACCGCGGCCGCGCTGGCCTTCGGCATGGACAAGAAGCCGGGCGACTCCAAGGTCGCGGTGTATGACCTGGGCGGCGGCACCTTCGACATCTCGATCATCGAGATCGCCGACATCGACGGCGAGCACCAGTTCGAAGTGCTGGCCACCAACGGCGACACCTTCCTCGGCGGCGAGGACTTCGACCAGCGCATCATCGATTACATCGTCACCGAGTTCAAGAAGGACCAGGGCGTCGATCTGAAGAACGACGTGCTCGCGCTGCAGCGCCTCAAGGAAGCCGCCGAGAAGGCCAAGATCGAGCTCTCCTCGGGCCAGCAGACCGAGGTCAACCTGCCCTACATCACGGCCGACGCCTCCGGCCCGAAGCACCTCGCGGTGAAGATCACGCGCGCCAAGTTCGAGGCGCTGGTCGAGGACCTGATCGAGCGTTCGATCGAGCCGTGCCGTGTCGCCCTCAAGGACGCCGGCGTCAAGGTCTCGGACATCGACGACGTGATCCTCGTCGGCGGCCAGACGCGCATGCCCAAGGTGCAGGAGAAGGTCAAGGAGTTCTTCGGCAAGGAGCCGCGCCGCGACGTCAATCCGGACGAAGCGGTGGCCGTCGGCGCCGCGATTCAGGGCGGCGTGCTGCAGGGCGACGTCAAGGACGTGCTGCTGCTCGACGTCACCCCGCTGTCCCTGGGCATCGAGACCCTGGGTGGCGTGATGACCAAGCTCATCCACAAGAACACCACGATCCCGACCAAGGCGAGCCAGGTGTTCTCCACCGCCGACGACAACCAGAGCGCGGTGACCATCCACGTGCTGCAGGGCGAGCGCGAGATCGCCGGCGGCAACAAGAGCCTGGGCCAGTTCAACCTGACCGACATCCCGCCGGCACCGCGCGGCATGCCGCAGATCGAGGTGACCTTCGACATCGACGCCAACGGCATCCTGCATGTGTCGGCCAAGGACAAGGCCACCGGCAAGGAGAACAAGATCAAGATCCAGGCCAACTCGGGTCTGACCGACGAGGAAGTCGAGCGCATGGTGCAGGACGCAGCCGCGCACGCCGAAGAGGACAAGAAGGCGCACGAGCTGGCCGACGCCCGCAACCAGTGCGATGCACTCATCCACTCGGTGAAGAAGGCGCTGTCCGAGCATGGCGACAAGCTCGACGAAGGCGAAAAGTCCGCGATCGAGACGGCCGTCACCGAGGCCGAGGAAGCGATCAAGAGCAACGACAAGGAGCAGATCGACGCCAAGAGCGCGGCACTCGCGCAGGCCAGCCAGAAGCTCGGCGAGAAGATGTACGCCGGACAGAATTCGGGTGGCGATGCCGGTGAGGCCGGCTCGGCCGGAGCCGATGCCAAGTCGTCGTCCGACCCGGATGTTGTCGACGCCGAGTTCACCGAAGTCAAGGACGACAAGTAACCCGGAGTCGAGAGCCGAGAGTCGTCAGTCGGAAGCAACGAGGCCGGGTCACCCCGGCCTTGCCTTTCGCTTCGGCTCTCTCCACTCCCCACTCTCCACTCTCGACTAGGTATTCATGTCTAAACGCGACTACTACGAAGTTCTCGGCCTCAATCGCGACGCCACCGCCGAGGAGATCAAGAAGGCCTATCGCAAGCTCGCGATGAAGCACCACCCGGACCGCAATCCGGACAGCAAGGATGCTTCGGCCAAGTTCCAGGAACTGAGCGAGGCCTACGAGACGCTCTCGGACGAACAGAAGCGCGCCGCCTACGACCGCTTCGGCCATGCCGGCGTGGAAGGCATGGGCGGCATGGGTGGCGCCGGCGGCGGTCGCGGCTTCGACGGCTTCGGCGACGCCTTCTCCGACATCTTCGGCGACATCTTCGGCGGCGGGCGCGGTGGTCGTTCCAACGTCTATCGCGGCGCCGACCTGCGCTACAACCTCGAGATCAGCCTCGAGGACGCAGCGCGCGGTACCGACAAGACCATCCGCATTCCAACCGTCGAGAACTGCGAGACCTGTCACGGCAGCGGTGCCAAGCCCGGTACCCAGCCCACCACCTGCGCAACCTGCGGCGGTGCCGGTCAGGTGCGCATGCAACAGGGCTTCTTCTCCATCCAGCAAACCTGCCCGAAGTGCCACGGCACCGGCCGCATGGTGACCGACCCGTGCCGTTCCTGCGGCGGCGCCGGTCGCGTCAAGAGCCACAAGACGCTGGAGGTGAAGATTCCCGCCGGTATCGACGAGGGCATGCGCCTGCGCCACGCCGGCCACGGCGAACCGGGCGTCAATGGCGGCCCGCCGGGCGATCTGTATGTCGAGATCCACATCCGCTCGCACCCTGTGTTCCAGCGCGAGGGCGACGACCTGCACTGCGAAATGCCAATCAGCTTCGCCACCGCCGCGCTCGGCGGCGAGATCGAGATTCCGACCCTCGACGGCATGGCGCGACTGAAGATCCCCGCCGAGACCCAGACCGGCAAGGTCTTCCGCCTGCGCGGCAAGGGCATCCGCAACGTGCGCTCGCAGGCGCCCGGCGACCTCCTGTGCCATGTCGTCGTCGAAACCCCGGTCAAGCTCACCGACCGCCAGAAGGAATTGCTGCGCGAGTTCTCCGACACCACCCACGGCAGCCCCGACCTGCACAACCCCAAGGCCAAGTCCTGGATGGACAAGGTGCGTGATTTCTTCGGAACCTGAACGAAGAACTCGCCGAAACGACGAAGGGCCCGCCAGTTGGCGGGCCCTTCGCTTGTGTGCCCGCGTTCTTCAGGACGCCGGGTGGCTGACGTTCTCGATCGCGCGCTTGACCGACATCGGATCGTCGATGCGCTTGAACACCAGATCGCTGATGCCGCGACCGGTGACGCGGACGTTGCCGAAACCGAAGATGCGCCCGAACACACTCTGATCGATCTCGACGGTCTCGATCGAGCCGAGCTTCATCTCGTCGGTCTGGCGGCTGATGATGCCGCGCTTGAGGATCACGCGCTTGTTGGTGACGCCCTGCTCCAGGTACTTCAGCCGCAGATACTCGTAGATCGCCACCAGCAAGGTGAGGCCGAAGGTCACCACCCCCAGCAGGATCCAGCCGACCATCGGCATCCACGAGAACCAGTGCAGCCGAAAGCGGGCTTCGATGCGCTCGCCATCGGACAATGATTCCTCGATATAGGACATGTGCGCACTCCGGGTTTCGCCGCCGGTCGCGGCCTTCGGCGTGATGCTAGCCGATTTCGCTCAGGCGCGACGCCAGGTGGTGCCGGCAGGTCCGTCCTCGAGGACGATGCCCGCCGCCGTCAACTCGTCGCGGATACGGTCGGCGGTCGCGAAATCGCGCGCCTTCTTTGCCGCGGCGCGCTCGGCGATCTTCGTCTCGATCTCGCCGGCTTCGTCATCGGACCCGCCTTGCAGGAACGCAAGCGGCTCGCGTTCGAGCAGGCCGAGCGCGCCGCCCAGCGCCTTGAGCAGGCTTGCCTTGAAGGCATCGGCGTCGCGATTGACCTCCCCGGCCAATTCGAACAACACGGCTACTGCCTCGGCGGTATTGAAGTCGTCGTCCATCGCCGCGCGAAAACGCGCCGCATGCGCGTCGTTCCAGTCGATGGCGGTCAACGGCGCCGGCGCGGCATTCTTCAGCGCCGTATACAGCCGGGTGAGCGCGTTACGCGCGTCATCGAGGTGCGCATCGGAATAGTTCAAGGCGCTGCGATAGTGCGCGCGCAGGATGAAGAAGCGCACCACCTCGGCGTCGTATTTCTTCAGCACCTCCCGGATGGTGAAGAAGTTGCCCAGCGACTTGGACATCTTCTCGTCGTCGACGCGCACGAAGCCGTTGTGCATCCAGTAATTGACGAAGGCGTGGCCGTGTGCGCCCTCAGACTGGGCGATCTCGTTCTCGTGGTGCGGGAACTGCAGGTCGGCGCCGCCGCCATGGATGTCGAAGTGATCTCCGAGCAGCTCCGAGCTCATGGCCGAGCATTCGATATGCCAGCCCGGCCGGCCTTCACCCCAGGGCGAGGCCCACTTCACCTCGCCCGGCTCATCCTCGCGCGCGTGCTTCCACAGCACGAAGTCGAGCGGATCGTGCTTGTCGCCGGCCACTTCCACGCGCTCGCCGGCACGCAGCTCGTCGAGCGACTTGCCCGAGAGCTTGCCGTAGCCGTCGAACTTGCGCACCGCGTAGCACACATCCTTGTTGGCGGCGACGTAGGCCAGACCCTTGTCGGTGAGGCGCTCGATCAGGCTCTGCATGGAGGCCACGTAATCGGTGGCGCGCGGCTCGTGATCGGGGCGCAGCACGCCGAGCGCGTCGGCATCCTCGTGCATCGCGGCGATGAAACGGTCGGTCAGGGCGCGAATCGATTCACCGTTTTCCTGCGCGCGGCGGATGATCTTGTCGTCGATATCGGTGATGTTGCGCACATAGGTGATGTCGAAGCCGCTCGCACGCAGCCAGCGCGAGACCATGTCGAACACCACCATGACCCGCGCGTGACCGAGGTGACAGTAGTCGTACACCGTCATGCCGCACACGTACATGCGGACCTTGCCGGCCTCGATGGGTACGAATTCCTGCTTCCTGCGGGTCAGGGTGTTGTGGATCTGCAGCATGCCGTCATCCGGTTGCGGTGGTTGTCGCGGCGGGCGTGTCCATGTGCGAGGCGGGCGGATTTGCTAGAATCGCGGACAGCCCGAAGCGCGCGATCATAGCACAGCGCATCCCCTCCCCGACCGCCCGTACGCGCCGCATTCCCCCCGACAATCCGCCCCAGGAGCCCGCATGATCCGTACCCTCTTCGCCTGCACGTTCGCCCTCGCCAGCCTCGCCGCAGCAGCTGCAAACCCCGTCGTCGACCTCGAAACCAACCGCGGCACGATCCGCCTCGAACTCGACGCCGAAAAGGCACCGGTGACCGTCGAGAACTTCGTGCAATACGTGCGCGACGGACATTACGACGGCACCGTGTTTCATCGCGTCATCGACGGCTTCATGATCCAGGGCGGGGGTTTCGACGAAAAGCTCAAGCAGAAGCCCACCCGCGCACCGATCCGTAACGAGGCCGACAACGGACTCAAGAACGCGACCGGCACCATCGCCATGGCGCGCACCAACGTGCCCGACTCGGCCACCTCGCAGTTCTTCATCAACCTCGTCGACAACACCGGGCTGGATCGCCCGCGCCCGGACGGTCACGGCTATGCCGTGTTCGGTCGTGTGGTCGACGGCATGGGTGTCGTGCGCGAGATCGGCAAGCTGCCCACGCGCCGTGCCGGCCCCCACCAGAACGTCCCGGTCGAGCCCGTCGTCGTCGAACGCGCGGTGCTCGTCGAATCCAACTGAGTCCACCCCGGAGCCCGTCATGAACGTCAAGCTGTACACCAACCACGGTGCGATCACCCTCGAACTGGATGCCGACAAGGCTCCCGAGACGGTCGCCAATTTCGTCGCCTACGTCGAGGCTGGTCATTACGACGGCACCATCTTCCATCGCGTCATCGACAATTTCATGATCCAGGGCGGCGGTTTCGAGCCCGGCATGAAGCAGAAGCCCACGCGCGATCCGATTAAGAACGAGGCCGACAACGGCCTCAAGAACGACTTCGGCACCATCGCGATGGCGCGCACGCAGGCACCGCACTCGGCCACCGCGCAGTTCTTCATCAACGTCGCCGACAACGCCTTCCTCAATCATCGCTCGCCCGACATGCAGGGCTGGGGCTATTGCGTGTTCGGGCGTGTCACCGACGGCATCGACGTGGTAGACAAGATTCGCGCAGTGCCCACCGGCTCCAGCGGCTTTCACCAGGACGTGCCGAAAGAGGACGTGCTGATCGAACGCGCCGAGATCGCCTGAGCGCGGCCCGCCCGGTGAAGGCACTGTTCATCTCCGACCTGCATCTGGGCGAGGAGCACCCCGAAACCCTCGCCGCATTCGACGCGCTGATCGACGGGCCGGCACGCGGCGTGGACACGCTCTACATCCTCGGTGATCTGTTCGAATACTGGGCCGGCGACGATGATGATACGGCGCTCGCCCGCCACGTCGCGACGCGCCTGCGCGCGCTGGCCGACGAGGACGGCGTCGCGATCTGGTTTCTGGCGGGCAACCGGGATTTCCTGATCGGCGAGGATTACGCCGCGCGTGCGGGCTTGCGCCTGCTCGCCGAACCCAGCGAAATCGATCTGGACGGCCAGTGCGTGCTGCTCTCACATGGCGATACGTTGTGCACCGACGACGTCGCCTATCAGCAGTATCGCGCAATGGTGCGCGATCCGGCCTGGCAGCGCGACTTTCTCGCCCGTCCGCTGGCCGAGCGCCGCGCCATCGTCGACGACCTGCGCGCGAAGAGCGCCGAGTCCAAGCAGAGCAAGTCGATGCAGATCATGGACGTCAACGTATCGGCGGTCGAAACCCTGCTGCGCGCTCATGGCCACCCGACGCTGATCCATGGCCACACGCACCGCCCCGCGCGTCACGTACACCACGTCGACGGGCGCGAGTGCGTGCGCTGGGTGCTGCCCGACTGGCACGATGATGCGCCCTACCTGCTGTGGGACGGAGCGCACGGCTTCGTGACCGGCCGCATTCGACCCGCCTGATGTAACAAGGCCGCCCGCAGGCGGCCCGTCATTTGCCGTCACACGCGGTCCTCAAGCATGCAGGCCGCGCGCCAGATCGGCCTTGATGTCCTCGACCGACTCCAGCCCGACGGCCACACGCAGCAGCCCCTCGCCGATGCCGGCCGCAGTGCGCGCCTCGGCCGAGATGCGCCCGTGCGTGGTCGTCGCCGGATGCGTGATGGTGGTGCGCGTGTCGCCCAGGTTGGCCGTGATCGACAGCATCCGTGTCGAGTCGACGACCTGCCAGGCGCGCTCGCGTCCGCCCTCGACATCGAAGCTGACGATCGCGCCGCCGCTGCCACGCTGCTGGCGCATCGCCAGCGCATGCTGCGGGTGCGATTCCAGCCCCGGGTAATGCACGCGCGCAACACCCGGCAGCACCTCCAGCCAGCGCGCCAGTTCGAGCGCCGCGGCCGACTGCGCCTGCATGCGGATGCGTAGCGTCTCCAGTCCCTTGAGGATCACCCAGGCATTGAATGGCGAGATGCACGGTCCGGCAGTGCGCAGGAACTTGAACACTTCCTCGACGACGGGTGCGGCACCGACCACTGCACCGCCGAGCACGCGACCCTGCCCGTCCAGATACTTGGTGGCCGAATGCACGACGATGTCCGCGCCGAGTTCGAGCGGGCGCTGCAGCGCCGGCGTGCAGAAGCAGTTGTCGACCGCGAACAGCGCACCGGCTTCGCGGGCGACCGCCGCCACCGCCGAGATGTCGACGACCTCGGTAAGCGGGTTCGACGGCGTCTCGACGAAGATCAGCCGTGTCTCGGGGCGAATCGCGCGACGGTAGGCCTCCACATCGGTGGCCGGCACCATCGTGGTCTCGATGCCGAAACGCGCCATGATGTTACCCAGCAACTGCTGCGTCGCGCCAAACAGGCCGGTGGAGGCGACGACGTGCTCACCGGCTTTCATCGTGCCCATCACCAGCGCGAGAATGGCTGACATCCCCGACGAGGTGGCGACACAAGCCTCGCCCCCTTCGAGGGCGGCGAGCCGCTCCTGCATCATCGACACGGTGGGGTTGGTGAAGCGGGCATAGACCATACCCGCCTCCTCGCCCGAGAAACGCGCGGCCGCTTCGGCCGCATTCTCGAAGCAGAAACTCGAGGTCAGGTAGAGCGCCTCGCTGTGCTCGCCGAAATCGCTGCGCGTCGTCCCGGCGCGCACCGCGAGGGTGTCGAAATCAAAGTCGTTCATTGTCTTGGGGGCGTCGCGCCCATCAGTCCTGGTTGCCGACCACCAGATTCAGGTCGAGCTGGGCATCGTCATCGACTTCGCCACCGCGTCCTTCGCCGCGCTGATTCTCGACGCCGGACAGGTATTCTTCCGTGATGTCGCCGGTGACATAGTTTCCGTCGAAGCACGAGGTCTCGAAATGCGAGATCGCCGGATTGAGCGCCGCCACCGAGGCCTTGAGGTCTTCCAGATCCTGGTAGATCAGGCCGTCGGCGCCGATCTCTCGGCAGATTTCCTGTTCGTCGCGATGGGCGGCGATGAGTTCGCTGCGCGAGGGCATGTCGATGCCGTACACATTGGCATAGCGCACCGGCGGCGCGGCCGAGGCCAGATAGACCTTCACCGCGCCGGCCTCGCGCGCCATCATGACGATCTCGCGGCTGGTGGTTCCGCGCACGATGGAGTCGTCGACCAGCAGTACCGTCTTGCCCTTGAACTCCTGATGGATGGCGTTGAGCTTCTGGCGCACCGACTTACGCCGCACGGCCTGGCCCGGCATGATGAAGGTGCGGCCGATGTAGCGGTTCTTGACGAAGCCTTCGCGGTACGGCAGCCCCAGATGATGGGCCATCTCCATCGCGGAGGGGCGACTCGAATCGGGGATCGGGATCACCACATCCACATCGGCGTGCGGATACGTGCGGCGGAACTTCTCCGCGAGGTATTCGCCCATCTTCACGCGTGACTCGTACACCGAGATGCCGTCGATGATCGAGTCCGGGCGCGCCAGATACACGAACTCGAACATGCACGGCGCCTGCACCGTGCTCTGCGCGCACTGACGGCTGCGGAAACTGCCGTCCAGATCGATCAGTATCGCCTCGCCTGGCGCAACATCGCGCACCATGCGGTGACCGGACACGTCGATCGCCACGGATTCGGAAGCAACCATCCACTCCGCGCCCTCCTCGACATCCCGACGCCCCACCACCAGCGGACGGATGCCGTGCGGATCACGGAAGGCGAGGAGACCATAGCCGGCAATCATCACCACCGCGGCGTAGGCACCACGACAGCGCCGATGCACGTTCGCGACCGCACGGAAGACCGCCTCGTCATCAAGCTTGAAGCCGTTGGCCGCGGCCTGCAGTTCATGCGCGAGCACGTTGAGCAGCACCTCGGAATCCGAAGTGGTGTTGATGTGGCGCAGGTCCGACAGGTAGATCTCGCGCTTGAGCTCTTCCGAGTTGGTCAGATTGCCGTTGTGGGCGAGCAGCAAGCCGAACGGCGAATTGACGTAGAACGGCTGCGCCTCGGCCGGATTGCAGGACGAGCCGGCGGTCGGGTAGCGCACGTGGCCGATGCCCGAATTGCCGACGAGATTGCGCATGTTGCGCGTCCGGAACGAGTCACGCACCAGGCCCGGGGCCTTGTGCATGAAGAACTTGGAACCGTCCGAGGTCGCGATGCCGGCGGCGTCCTGCCCCCGGTGCTGGAGAACCAGCAGACCGTCGTACAACATCTGATTGACCGGGGACTTCGCGACGACCCCTATGATTCCGCACATGGAACGAGCACCTATCTGAACCGAATCCTCTCGGCGACCACATCCGGCAGCCATGGCTTGGAAGCGATGACCGCCGTCTCAAGCGGCGGGGCCAGCAGCGAATTGACCCACCAGGGTTCCTTCGCCATGCCCAACATGCCACCTACCAGCACCAGCACGAACGCGATCGCCACACCTCTGGCGACGCCGAACAGCGTACCGAACATGCGGTCCGCCGGCCCCAGTCCTGCAGCCCGCAGCAACTCCCTAAGCAGGAAGCGCAGAATCGCTGCGAGCAATAGTACGCCCACGAAGATCGCGGCGAAACCCGCGACCTGACGCCACGCCGGCTCACTGATGACGCCAGCGAACATCTCGGCGACGCTGGACGCATACAGCCACGCCGCGCCCAGCGCGGCAATCCAGGCCACCAGCGCCATGATCTCGCTGACCAGTCCGCGCCACATGCCCACCAGCGCCGACATCGCCACGACCGCCAGCAGAATGTAATCGAAGACCGTCATTCCGCCCGTCAGCGCGTCGACACCACGCCGTCGAGCGAAGCGCTCTCGAGCCTGCGCAGCATCGCCTCGGCATCCACGCGCGAGGCGAACGGCCCGATGCGCACGCGCGAAACCCCGCCACTGCGTTCGATATAGGATTTGAAGCCACGCGCAGCCAGCTCGAGCTGGCGCGAGGAAGCCTTGTCGGCATCCGAGAAGGCCCCCACCTGAACCACGAATTCGTCCGAGGAAACCGGAGGGGAAGTCGTGCGCCCCTCGAGGATCGCCCGCGCACGCTCAGCCTCCGCACTCGACTCGGCAACATCCGCCTCGGGCGGGGTCTGCGCCTGTACCGGAGTGGGTTCATCGGTGGGCGCCCTCGGCGCGGCCTCGCGCTCCGCGCCTTGCGCGGTCGCCGCAGCAGGCGGCGCAGGCCTGGGCTCAGGCTCGACCACCGGCTCGACCGGGCGCACCGCCTCCTCAACCTCAGGCGCGGCGCTGTCGGGAACCGTCGGAATTTCGGTCGGCCGGGACGGGGGCGTCTCCGGCAGCGCCGAGATCGGGCTGCTGTCGAGACCGCGCTCGGGAATACTGACCTGGATGTCGTGCACGCTGGTGGCCGGCTCGCTGTCCATCACCATCGGCAGGACGATCGCGGCGACCAGCGCCAGCGCGGCGGCACCGACGAGGCGGCGGCGCGAACGCTTTTTTAACTCGAGGTTGTCGTTATCGGACACGCGGGGCATGCGCTCCAGAAGTCCCGATCGCGGCCATCACGCCGGACACGGTCATGAAAGACCCGAAGACCACAATTCTATCATCGTCGCCTGCGCATTTCCGCACTGCACGATAGGCCTCGTCGGGACTGTCGAAGCAGCGCACATCGGAGTCGATGCCGGCTTCATGCATGCGGGTCGCAAGAGCCTCGGCCGACAACCCTCGCGGTCCGTCGAGACTCGCCACGCACCAGTGGTCGATGCGTCCGGCGAGCAGGCCGACCACACCCTCGACGTCCTTATCGGCATACATGCCCACCACCGCCCAGGTTTCGGGAAAGAAACCCATCGAAATCAGGTTTTCCGCGAGCACCCCCGCCGCCTGTACGTTGTGCGCGACGTCCAGGATCACGGCAGGTCGCCCAGGCAGAATCTGGAATCGTCCGGGCAATTCGACATGCATGAAACCTTCGCGAACCGCCTGCATCGCCACCGGAATGCGATCACGCAATACTTCCAGCGCCATCAGCACGGCCGAGGCGTTGAGCAACTGATTGACACCGCGCAGCGCCGGAAAGGCCAGACCTGAGCGGCGCACCGGCGCCGCTTCCGCTCCACGTGCGGCGCGCCACCACGACCACTGCTGACGGTCGCCCGAATGACCGAAATCGCGCCCGATCAGCCACAGTTCGGCGCCGATGTCCCGCGCGTGGCACACCAGGGACTCCGGAGGCTGCGGATCGGCACATATTGCCGGCCGCCCGGCGCGGAAGATGCCGGCCTTCTCGTGGCCGATGGCTTCGCGCGTGTCACCGAGGTAGTCCTGATGGTCCATCGCGATCGACGTGACGACGGCACAATCCGGGTCGAACACATTGACCGCATCCAGACGTCCGCCCAGCCCCACCTCGAGCACGATCACGTCGAGCCGATCGCGACAGAACACATGCCATGCCGCGAGCGTGCCGTGTTCGAAATAGGTCAGCGGGGTGTCTTCACGCGCGGCCTCGACCGCATCGAAGGCCTCCACCAAGGTCGCGTCATCGACTTCCCGGCCATCGATGCGCACGCGCTCGTTGTAACGCAGCAGATGCGGGGAGGTGTACAGACCGACACGATGGCCGCCGGCGCGCAACACCGCCTCGAGCATCGCGCAGGTCGAGCCCTTGCCGTTGGTGCCACCGACGGTGATGATCACCGCGTCGCTGGCGCATGCCATGCGCGCACACACCGCCTCGACACGCTCCAGCCCGAGCTGGATCGCGTGTGCGTGGCGCGACTCGAGCAGCCGCAACCAGGCGTCGAGGGTCTTCGGCGGCGACATGCGGACGACCGGGATCAGGAGGCGGACGCTGCGGGCGCGTTCTGGCGGGTGAGCAAGGCGATGATGTGGGCGAGCTCGTCACGCATCTCACGGCGGTCGACGATCATGTCGATCGCGCCCTTTTCGAGAAGGAATTCGGAGCGCTGGAAGCCCTCGGGAAGGGTCTCGCGCACCGTCTGCTCGATCACGCGCGGTCCGGCGAAACCGATCAGCGCACCCGGCTCGGCGATGACCACGTCCCCCAGGAACGCGAAGCTCGCCGACACCCCGCCCATGGTCGGGTCGGTGAGCACCGTGATGAAGGGTAGACGGCGCTTGGAGAGCCGCGTCAGGCCCGCCGTGGTCTTGGCCATCTGCATCAGCGAGAACAGGCTCTCCTGCATGCGTGCCCCGCCTGAGGCAGTGATGCAGATGAACGGAGCGCGCAGTTGTTCGGCCGCACGCACGCCGCGCATGAAGCGCTCGCCGACGACCGAACCCATGGAACCGCCCATGAAGTCGAATTCGAAACAGGCAACCACCACCGGCTGACCGCACAGGGCGCCGCGCATCACGACCAGCGCATCGTCCTCGGCGGTCTGCTTGGTGGCGGCGGAGAGACGATCCGTGTAGCGCTTGGAGTCGCGAAACTTGAGCGGATCGACCGGCGTGACCTCGCGGCCGATCTCCTCGCGGCCATCGGCGTCGAGCAGATGGTCGAGACGCTCGCGCGCGCGAATGCGCTGGTGATGGCCGCACTTCGGGCAGACCGCCTGGTTGCTGTCCAGATCGGCGCGATAGAGCACGGCCTCGCATGCCGAGCACTTGCTCCACAGCCCTTCGGGAATGGACTTCTTGCCGCCAGCCGCCGACTTGTTGATGCGCGGCGGCAGCAGCTTGCTGAACCAGCTCATCGTCCCTTCTCCTGCAGTTCGTCGAGCGCGTCGCGCAAACCTTGCACGAAGGTGCGTACATTCGCCGCGGCGTCCTCGCGCGCACTGCCCTCGATCTCCTCGATGATGCGACTGCCGACGACGATCGCGTCGGCGAAACGTCCGACGCGCTGCGCGGAGGCGGCATCGCGGATGCCGAAGCCCACCCCGATGGGCAGACCGACGCGCGAGCGGATGCTTTCGATGCGACGCCCGACCTCGTCGAAGTCGACCGCGCCGACCCCGGTCACGCCCTTGAGCGACACGTAGTAGATGTAGCCACTGCCGGCTTCGGAGATGTCGCCGAAACGTTGATCCGTCGACGTCGGCGCCAGCAGGAAGATCGGGTCGAGGCCCGCGTCGCGCACGCGCACTGCGAACTCGCGGCACTCCTCGGGTGGGTAGTCGACCACCAGCACACCGTCAACGCCGGCCTCACGCGCAGCGTCGACGAAGGCCTGCGGTCCCATTGCCTCGATGGGGTTGGCGTAACCCATCAGCACCACTGGGGTGTCGAGGTCGTTCTCGCGAAAGCGGCGCACCAGCTCGATGACCTTGCGCAGCGTCATGCCGCGCGCGAGCGCGCGTTCGGAAGCGCGCTGGATGGTCGGCCCGTCGGCCATCGGATCGGAAAACGGCACGCCAAGCTCGATGATGTCGGCGCCACCTTCGACCAGCGCGTGCATCAGCGACAGG
The DNA here is from genome assembly GCF_002872475.1 of Pseudazoarcus pumilus. GTDB lineage: Bacteria > Pseudomonadota > Gammaproteobacteria > Burkholderiales > Rhodocyclaceae > Pseudazoarcus > Pseudazoarcus pumilus. The sequence goes on along the minus strand of NZ_CP025682.1, from coordinate 1,498,419 downwards.
GTCAGTTCTGCGTCGGGGTCGCCGGCGGTGATGAACGGAATCAGGGCCTTGCGGCCCTGTTCGCGCTGGCGTTCGAAAACGGTTTGGATTCTGGACATGAGCTCTTGGGGTCGGTCGGGCCGCGCTCGGCCCGGTTTCAGAACTGGATGCCTGAGCGCTCGGCGACGGTGTGCATGTCCTTGTCGCCGCGCCCCGAGAGGTTCACCAGCAGGATCTTGTCGGCATCGAGCTTCGGCGCCAGACGCATTGCATGGGCGATCGCGTGCGAACTCTCGAGCGCCGGGATGATGCCCTCGAGACGGCACAGGTCGTGGAAGGCCTGCAAGGCCTCGTCATCGGTCACGCCGACGTACTCGGCCCGCGCGCTGTCCTTGAGCCAGGCGTGCTCGGGACCCACGCCGGGGTAGTCGAGGCCGGCCGAGATCGAGTGCGTCTCGATGATCTGGCCGTCGTCGTTCTGCAGCAGATAGGTGCGGTTGCCATGCAGCACGCCGGGCCGACCAGCCGACAGGCTCGCGGAATGATGACCACTGTCGATGCCTTCGCCGGCGGCCTCGACGCCGACCAGACGGACGCCCGGCACGCCGATGTAGGGATGGAAAATGCCCATCGCGTTGGAGCCGCCGCCGACGCAGGCGATGACGTAGTCCGGATGGCGTCCGGTCTGCTCGGGCACCTGGGTCAGGCATTCCTGACCGATCACCGACTGGAAGTCACGCACCAACATCGGGTACGGATGCGGGCCGGCCACCGTACCGATGATGTAGAAGGTGTCGGAGACGTTCGTGACCCAGTCGCGCATGGCCTCGTTGAGCGCGTCCTTGAGCGTGCGCGAGCCCGATTCGACCGGCACCACGGTCGCGCCCAGCAGCTTCATGCGATAGACGTTGGCGGCCTGGCGACGCACGTCCTCGGAACCCATGTACACCACGCACTCCATGCCGTAGCGCGCGGCCACGGTGGCCGTGGCAACGCCGTGCTGGCCGGCCCCGGTCTCGGCGATCACGCGCGGCTTGCCCATGCGCCGCGCCAGCATGGCCTGGCCGATGCAGTTGTTCACCTTGTGTGCACCGGTGTGGTTCAGATCCTCGCGCTTGAGGTAGATGCGCGCGCCGCCGCAATGCTCGGTAAGACGCCGTGCAAAATACACCGGGCTGGGACGGCCGACGTAGTGCTTGAGTTCGTACTCGAACTCGGCGATGAATTCCGGATCCTTGCGCGCCGCCTCGTAGGCCGCGCGCAGTTCGGCGATCGCCGGAATCAACGTCTCCGAGACGAAGGCGCCGCCGTAGGGGCCGAAGTGGCCGCTCGCGTCCGGAAGGGTATAAGGTGTGTCAGCCATCTGCATTTCGAACTCCAGCGATGAACGCGGAGATCTTCTCCGCGCTCTTGATGCCCTTCTCCACTTCGACGCCGCTCGAGACGTCGACCGCCCACGGACGCACGCGACGCACCGCCTCGGTGACATTGTCCGCGTCCAGTCCTCCGGACAGGATCAGCCGGCGACGGTTCAGGCCTGAAGGGATCAGCGACCAATCAAAGGTCCTGCCGCCACCGCCATAGCCCTCGACGAAGGCGTCGAGCAGAATGCCCGTCGCGCCGGCATGGGAAGCGTTGAATTCTAACAGATCGAGGCCCGCTCTCACCCGCGCGGCCTTGAGCCACGGGCGGGCGAAACGCGCGCAATCGGCCTCGTGCTCGTCGCCGTGGAACTGCAACACGTGCAATCGGACATGCGCGAGCACCTCGCGCACCAAGGCTTCCGCGGGGTTGACGAACAGCCCCACCACGCTGACGAACGGCGGCACGGCGGCGACCAGTTCGGCGGCACGCTCCAGCGTCACGCAGCGCGCACTGGGCGGATAGAAGACCAGACCGATCGCATCGGCGCCGGCATCGACCGCCGCGTGCACGTCCTCGATGCGCGTCAGGCCGCAGATCTTGACTCGGGTTCGATGCATTCAGACGAGCGGAAAACGCGGAACGGCGATGATACGCCCATCGCCGGGCAGCGGCCATCGCGGCGGATAATCCACGCCGCACAGATAGAGCCCGTCGGCAGCGAAAGTCGGCGCGCCCTCGCTGCGATCGCGCACGCTCAGCAACGTCTCGATCCACTCCGGCGGATGAGTTCCCTTGCCGACATAGACGAGCGCACCGACCAGATTGCGTACCATGTGGTGCAGGAATCCGTTGGCGTAAAAGTCGAACACCAGGAAGTCGCCGTCGCGCGCCACGCTGGCTGCGTGCATGATGCGGATTGCCGACTTGGCCTGACAGCCGGTCGCCCGGAACGACGTGAAATCATGCGTCCCGATCAGCATCGCGGCCGCGCGGGCCATCGCGTCGACGTCCAGAGGCAGGTGAAACCAGCCAACGCGTCGCGCCAGCAGCGCCGGGCGTGTGCTTGAGTTGTGCAATACGTAGCGATAGCGACGAGCGACGGCCAGGTAGCGCGCATGAAAATCGTCGTCGACCTCCACCGCCCAACGCACCGAGATCGGCGCATCGAGCCGCGTATTGACCCCGCGCACCCAGGCCGAGACGGGGCGCACAGCGTGCGTGTCGAAGTGCGCCACCTGCGCCGTGGCATGCACGCCGGTATCGGTGCGGCCGGCACAATGCAGACGCACGGGATGGTCGGCGATCTGCGCAATCGCGCGCTCGAGACGATCCTGCACCGTGCGCCCGTGCTGCTGGCTCTGCCAGCCCTCGAACGCATCGCCCGCATACTCGACGCCGAACGCGATCCTCATTCAAGGCCTCACCACAGCAGCACGCAGGTGCTCAGCGCGAGCAGCGCGATCACGACGCGATCAAGGGTGCCGAAGGCCTGGCGCTCGACCGCGATGGCCTCGTGCAGATCGTTCGAGTCATCGCTGATCCAGTGATCCCAACGCGGAGGCTTTTCCGCCTCGACGAATCGCAGCACCAGCAGGGTGCGTACGGCAACGCGATCGGCCGGCACGCCCAGCGGGCGCAGGGGCCGCAACAGCGCATGCAGGGCCCCGACCAATCGCGGCGCGGGCAGGTACTCCATGAGCAGCGCGACGAACAGCACGACGACGAGCACGCGCGCGGCATGCTCGTAGGCGAGCACCATGCCCTCGCGCGAAGGGCTGATGGCCGGCCAGTCGACGAAGATCGCTTCGCCCGGCGTGAAGCCGGCGAAGAGGATGACGATCGCGATCAGGATGAAGCGCACACGTTTGACGAGCCGCTTGCCACGCGCCGGCGCATGGCGCGCCGCCGCGATCACGCTCGCGGCGAGTACCAGCGTGAGCGTGCCAAGATCGATAAATTGGAGACCCGCCACGGCGAGCAGCCACAGAAAGACCAGCAGACCGGAATGCATCATGAAAAGCAATCAGCCGGCGGCACCCGGATGGCGGGCACCGCCGGCCGAACGGAGTGAGGCGATCATGCGAGTTTCTCGAGCATGCGCTCGGCAGCCTCACGCTGTTCGGGCGAGCCCTCTTTGACGACTTCGTCGAGCAGTTCGCGCGCACCCTCACGATCGCCCATTTCGTCGTAGGCACGCGCCAGTTCGAGCTTGGTGTCCATCTCGCGCTGCACGTCTTCGGCCGCGAACTCGGGCACTACCCCGGCCGACTCCAGGTTCTGAGCGTCCTCTGCGGCAGCGCGCGAACCCGCCTGGAGATCGTCGAGACTGGGGTCGACCGTCGACAGATCCATGTCGTCGTCCGCGGACGACGCGTGACCGGCCTCCTCGCTCGTCGGCGGACTCAGGTCGAGATCGAAGTCGAGCACGTTGGCGTCGAACTCGGTCTTCTCCAGATCCATGAAGGTCGATTCCTCGACCGGCGGCGTTGCGTCTTCTTCCGTCGCCGCCGCCGTCGCCTGCGGTCCGCCGGGCGCGTCGTCGCCGAGATCCAGGTCGAACGAAAGCATGCTTCCGTCATCGTGGCCGGCGCTGGCCGTCCCGGCGGACTCCTCGGGTTCGGCCGGCGTCACCGTCTCCGGTTCCTCTGCGACTGCATCGAGGTCGAAGTCCAGCGAAGCGATCTCGTCCTGTACCTGCGGCTCGGACAGTTCCTGCGCTTCGTCCGACTGCGCGTCGAGTTCCGGCAGGGCGGCCTCGGACGCTTCGTCATCCGCCCTGTCCGCGGCGATCGCCGTCGTCGCTGCGGTCGCGGCGGCCGCACCCGCGAGCGCGCCAGCGGTCGGAGGCACCGTAGTATTGCCGGAACCACCGTAGAGCGGATTGTCCGGGTCGACGCGCCGGCCCATGGCGACGGCCTTCTGCCAATCCGCGCCCTCGCCGCCGGTACGACCATACAGATCGGTGGCGATCGCCTCGAACTGCTTGCGGTCGCCGCGCTGCTCATAGACCTCGAGCAGCTTCAGGTAGATGGCGTGACGCGAAGCGTCGACCTTGAGCGCATCGAGCAGGATCTCCTCGGCCTGCGCATCGCGTCCGTAGGCCAGATAGACGTCGGCCTCGGCGACGGGGTCGACCCCTTCGTTGGCGTCAATCGCCGACAGCCCGGTCTGACTGAAATCGGTATCGAGCACGCTCGACGGGCCGGCCGACGAAGTGTCGGTGTCGACGCGTTCGCCACCCGGTGCACTGACCACCGACGGCGAATCGCCGTGCGGTTCGGCGTAGTCCGGCGAATCCATGAACTCCGCTTCCTCGCGGCGACGCCGTGCGATACGGATGCCCAGCAATGCGAGCAGGCCCAGCACCAGCGCCCCGCCACCGAGCAGCAGCGGATTGGCGGCAAGGGACTCGAGCATCGACGGTTGCGCCGGAGCCGGAGCCGGTGGCGGCGCGGCCGGGCGAGGCGCCGGGCGATCCTCGGACGCTGCAGCACCCTCGCTCGTGGCCGCATCGTCGCTCGCGGCTTGCCCGCTCTCGCGCTCCGCCTGCAATCGGTTGTTGATCTCGAACGCGCGCTGCATGTCCCGGATCGCTGCCTCGAGCTCGGCGATGCGGCTGTTGGCCTCGTCGAGTTGACGTGAGATGACGACCAGGTCTTCCTCTGCGGCGACGGCAGCGGTATCGACCGGAGGTGGAATGTCGGCCGCCGGGGTCGAAGCATTCGCCTCTGCCGGCGCCTGCGGGATGGGCGCGCCCGAAACCTGGACCTGATCACGCGGCCCGTCGCTGCGCACCACTTCCTCGACACGCGGCTCGACACGCCCCTCGCGCTGCGTCGAGGGCGCGGGCTCGGAAGCGGGCGCACGCGCGGCCGCGGCGCCGGCAACGCGGCGCCGGTAGGCCTCGAACGCCTGGGCCTGGGCGCGAACCTGATCCTGCGCCTCGACCACACCGACTGCGGCGACGGCATCCTCGTCCGGGATGTCGAGCCGCGAATTGGCGAGCAAGCGATTGATGTTGCCATCGGCGAAGGCGTGCTCGTTGGCACGCAGCAGCGCGATGAGCATCTGCTCGAGGTGTGCGCCTTCGGGCATGTACTGCATCGCGATGCGATGCAGGGTCTCGCCGCCGCGTACGCGATGTTCGCCGGAACTGCCCCCGCTCGCTGCGGGCGCCGCCAGGGAGGACCGCGTTTGGGTCTGCGCCTGGCCGCTCGATGCAGCCTCGGCGGGCCGCCGCTCGACCGGATCGAGCAACAGCGTGTACTCGCGCGTCACGCGGCCGGCTGACCAGCTCAGTTCAACGAGGACGTCGACGAAGGGTTCGCTGACGGCGCGGCGGCTGTTGACGCGCAACACCGGTCGGCTCGACGACCGGTCGATGGTGATCTCGAGATCCTGCATCAGCGGCGAGTACGTCAAGCCGGCTTGACGGAAGGCATCCGGCCCCGGCACCAGCGCGGCCATGCCGTCCAGTTCGTCCGCTGCGGCCTGAAGCTCGATTTCAGCGCGCAAGGGCTGCCCCAGTGCGCTGAAAACATTGATGCCGCCGAGTCCGGCGGCACCGACCCATGACGGGAGCGTCGCAGCGATGGCGGCTGCGAGAACGGATACCCTGAGCGATTTGTTCATAGCGATCGTCGTGTTCAAGCGCCCGGTAGGACGAAAAGTGGCCTCAGGCCCGGACACGCGGACACGACTACTCGCCCCGCATGTTCAGCGCAATCTAGCATCTTCTTTAACTTCACGCAGCAACTTGCACTTTCAATTGGCATTTTGATACGCGAATGCCGACCTGAACGCAACACGCGACCCTATCGCCGATGTGGCAGGTGCCGCATTGGCGACACGCCACATCGATGCGATCAGCGCCCGAGCAGGATGCCGAGCATGCGACGCAGCGGCTCGGCCGCGCCCCACAGCAACTGATCGCCGACCGTGAATGCACTCAGGTATTCCGGTCCCATCGCCATCTTGTGCAGGCGCCCCACAGGTACCGACAGCGTACCGGTAACCGCCGCCGGCGTGAGATCGCGCTCGGTGGCCTCACGCTCGTTCGGAACGACCTTGACCCAGTCGTTGGCCTCGCCGAGGATCTGCTCGATCTCGGCCATCGGTACGTCGCGCTTGAGCTTGATGGTGAGTGCCTGGGCGTGGCAGCGCATCGCGCCGATGCGAACGCACACGCCGTCGATGGGCACACTGCCCGGACTGCGGAACGCGGGTCGGCCGAGAATCTTGTTGCACTCGGCGCCACCCTTCCACTCTTCCTTGGACTGGCCATGCTCGACCGGCACGTCGATCCACGGGATCAGGCTGCCCGCCAGCGCGGCGCCGCGGAAGTTGTCCACCGGAAAGTCGGGCGAGCGCATCGTCTCGATGACCTTGCGGTCGATGTCGAGGATGGCCGAACGCGGATCGGCCAGCTCATCGGCCACGGCATCGCGCAGCATGCCCATCTGCGTGATCAGGTCGCGCATGTTCTGGGCGCCGGCCCCGGAGGCCGCCTGATAGGTCATGGCCGAGATCCACTCGACCAGATCGGCACGCAGCAGCCCGCCCAAGCCCATGAGCATCAGCGATACCGTGCAGTTGCCGCCGATCCAGTTGCGATTGCCGTTCTCGAGTGCGGCGTCGATGACGTCGCGATTGACCGGATCGAGCACAATCACTGCATCATCGGCCATGCGCAATGTGCTGGCCGCGTCGATCCAGTGCCCGTTCCAGCCGCTCGTGCGCAGCGTCTCGAAGACCTGCTTGGTGTAGTCCCCGCCCTGGCAGCTGACCACGATGTCGCACGCGGCCAGTGCATCGATGTCGGAGGCGTCGTGGAGCATACCGCCCGCCTTGCCGCCGAAGTCCGGGGCCTTGCCGCCGGCGTTCGACGTCGAGAAATACACCGGCTCGATGCGGGCGAAATCGCCCTCCTCTTCCATGCGCTGCATCAGCACGGAACCGACCATGCCGCGCCAGCCTACCAGTCCTACCTTGTTCATCTGCCTACCTCTCGTCCGGTGAATGGGGCCCTCACAGGGCCGCGAGTACCGCGTCGCCCATCTGCGTGGTACCGACGCGCTTGAGCCCCGGCTCGTAGATGTCGCCCGTGCGGTAGCCCTCGGCGAGCACCTTCTGCACCGCATTCTCGATGCGCTGCGCGTGCTCGTCGAGCGAGAACGTGTAGCGCAGCATCATCGCCGCCGACAGGATGGTCGCCAGCGGGTTGGCCAGCCCCTTGCCGGCGATGTCCGGTGCCGAGCCATGCGAGGGCTCGTACATGCCCTTGCTGTTCTCGTCGAGCGAGGCCGACGGCAGCATGCCGATCGAACCGGTGAGCATCGCCGCCTCGTCCGAGAGGATGTCGCCGAACATGTTGCCGGTGACGATCACGTCGAACTGCCTGGGGTTGCGCACCAGTTGCATCGCCGCGTTGTCCACGAGCATGTGGGACAACTCGACATCCGGGTATTCCGGTTCGAGTTCGATCATCACCTCACGCCACAACTGCGAGGTCTCGAGCACGTTCATCTTGTCGACCGAGCACAGGCGCTTGTTGCGCTTGCGCGCGGCCTCGAAGGCGACGCGGCCGATGCGGCGGATCTCGCTCTCCGAGTAGTGCATGGTGTTGAAGCCGAAGCGCTCGCCGTCGCGGATCTCGATGGCCCGCGGCTGACCGAAGTAGATGTCGCCGGTGAGTTCGCGCACGATCAGGATGTCCAGCCCGGAGACGATGTCCGGCTTGAGCGAAGAGGCGTTGGCCAGTTCGGCGTACAGGATCGCCGGTCGGAAGTTGGCGAACAGGTTGAGATCCTTGCGGATGCGCAACAGGCCGCGCTCGGGCCGCTGTTCGCGCGGATTGGCGTCCCACTTGGGTCCACCGACGGCGCCCAGCAGGATGGCATCGGCCTCGCGCACGAGTTTCTGCGAGGCCTCGGGCAGCGGGTCACCGGTCGCGTCCACGGCGCAACCACCGACCTGAGCCTCCTCGAACTCCATCTTCAGGTCCAGCGCCTTGAGCACGCGAACCGCTTCAGCCATGATCTCCGGGCCGATACCGTCGCCCGGGGCAATGCAAATCTTCATCGGGGTGCTTCTCCAGTCGTCCCGAGCCGGCTTGCGGCTCAGGAAAAGTAATACGGATGCTCGGTGCGTCGGCGCGCTTCGAAGGCCTTGATCTCGTCGCCGTGCAGCAGGGTCAGCCCGATGTCGTCCCAGCCATTGAGCAGGCATTCCTTGCGGAAGTCATCGACCTCGAAGGAGATGCTCGTGCCGTCGGGGCGGGTGACCGTTTGCGCGACCAGGTCGACGACCAGGCGGTAACCCTCCGTGGCCTCGCACTCGCGGAACAGTTCATCGACGGTCTGCGTCGGCAGCACGATCGGCAACAGCCCGTTCTTGAAGCTGTTGTTGAAGAATATTTCGGCAAAGCTCGGCGCGATGATCACGCGAAAGCCGTAGTCCTCGAGTGCCCAGGGGGCGTGCTCGCGCGAACTGCCACAACCGAAGTTCTCGCGCGCGAGCAGGATCTGCGCGCCCTCGTAACGTGGCTGGTTGAGTACGAAGTCCGGGTTCTTCGGTCGTGCGCTGCAGTCCTGGCCGGGCTGGCCGACATCGAGGTAACGCCATTCGTCGAACAGGTTCGGTCCGAAGCCGGTGCGCTTGATCGACTTCAGGAACTGTTTCGGAATGATCGCATCGGTGTCGACGTTCGCCCGGTCCAGGGGAGCGACGAGACCGTCGAGGGTCTCGAATTTCTTCATCACTTGGCCGACTTCTGGATGGCTTCGCCACCTTTCTCGATGTCCTTGCCGGCACCTTCCATGGTGTTGCAACCCGCGACCAGCAGGCCGGCGGCGAGAACCAGAGCGATCATCTTGAATTTCTTCTGCATGGCAATCTCCTTTCAGTTCATGTTGCGTACATCGACAAAATGCCCGGTCACGGCCGCGGCTGCGGCCATCGCGGGACTCACGAGATGAGTCCGCCCTCCAGCTCCCTGACGGCCCTCGAAATTGCGGTTGGAGGTCGACGCGCAACGCTCGCCCGGTTCCAGCCGGTCGGCATTCATCGCCAGGCACATCGAACAGCCCGGTTCGCGCCACTCGAAACCGGCATCCAGGAAAATCCGGTCCAGACCTTCTTTTTCGGCCTGCACCTTGACCAGACCCGAACCCGGCACGACCAGCACACGGCGCACATTATCCGCCTTGCGACGACCCTTCACCACTGCGGCGGCCTCGCGCAGATCCTCGATGCGCGAGTTGGTGCAGGAGCCGATAAAGACCTGATCGAGCGCGATCTCGGTCATCGGGGTGTTCGGGGCCAGCCCCATGTACTTGAGCGCACGCTCGGTACTCTCGCGGCGCACCGGATCGCTGATGCTCGCCGGATCAGGCACACGCCCGCCGATCGCGGTGACCATCTCGGGCGAGGTGCCCCAGGTCACTTGCGGCTCGATGGTAGCGGCGTCTAGCTCCACCACGCGGTCGAACACGGCATCCTCGTCGGAGTGCAACGTGCGCCAGTAGGCCACGGCCTTGTCCCAGTCCTCGCCGGTCGGCGCGAACGGGCGTCCCTCGACATAATCGATCGTGGTCTGATCCACCGCCACCAAGCCGGCGCGTGCGCCGGCCTCGATGGCCATGTTGCAGATCGTCATGCGCCCTTCCATCGACAGGGCGCGAATCGCGCTGCCGCCGAACTCGATTGCGTAGCCGGTGCCGCCCGCGGTGCCGATCTTGCCGATGATGGCCAGCACGATGTCCTTGGCGGTCACGCCACGTGGCAAGTCGCCATCGACGCGCACCAGCATGTTCTTGGACTTCTTCTGCAGCAGACACTGCGTGGCGAGCACATGCTCCACTTCCGAGGTGCCGATGCCGTGCGCGAGGCAGCCGAAAGCGCCGTGCGTCGAGGTGTGCGAGTCGCCGCACACCACGGTCATGCCGGGCAGGGTCGCACCGTTCTCGGGGCCGATGACGTGCACGATGCCCTGGCGATCGTCACGGAACGGAAAGTAGGCCAGCGCACCGACCTCGCGGATGTTGGCATCCAGCGTCTCGACCTGCTGGCGCGAGACGGGATCCTTAATGCCTTCATCCCAGTGATCGGTGGGCGTGTTGTGATCGGCCGTGGCGACGATCGAGTGCACGCGCCAGGGCTTGCGCTGCGCGAGCTTGAGCCCCTCGAAAGCTTGCGGGCTGGTGACCTCGTGCACGAGATGGCGATCGATGTAGATCAGTGCCGTGCCGTTGGCTTCCTGCCGCACCAGATGGGCGTCCCACAATTTGTCGTACAAGGTGCGCGGTTTCATGCGTGCTTTTCCAGCGGGAAAAAGTCCCTGATTATTTCACATGCCGCGACGACAGGCCAAATCCTGGCCGCGCGCGTCACTCAGCGCCGCGCCTGCCGGTACAGCGGCATGACGCGCTCGCTCGCCTGACGCAGTTCGCGTTGACGTTCGTCATGTGCCGGGTGGGTAGACAACCACTTGGGCGGACCGCCGGCCGAGCGCGACGACATCTTGTCCCACAGGCTGACGGCCGCGCGCGGATCGTAGCCGGCGCGCGCGGCCAGTTCCACGCCGATGCGGTCGGCCTCGGTCTCGTGCAGGCGAGAATGCGGCAGTTCGAAGGTCACCCTTGCGACCTGGCCCATCAGGTTGGTACCGGCCTCACCCGCACCGAGAATGGCGCCGGCAAGCGACACACCGATGCCGGTGGCCATCGAGCGCGACACGCGCTCGCGGGCATGTTCGCGCAAGGCATGGGCGATCTCGTGACCCAGCACGGCGGCGATCTCATCGTCGCTCAGTTCGAGCTGTTCGATGAGCCCCGAATAGATCGCCATCTTGCCGCCTGCCATGCACCAGGCGTTGAGCTGGTCGGAACGGATCACGTTGATTTCCCACGGCCAGCCCGCGGCATCGGTACGGAAACTGCCCACCTGCGCGACGAGCCGGTTCGTGATCGTGCGCACGCGCTCGAGCTGGCGCGCATCGCGGTTGAGCACGCCCTGCTTACGCGCCTCCTCCATCATTTCCGCGTACTGTTTGGCCGAGGCCTGCTCGACCTCCTCGGCCGACACCATCATCAACTGGTTGCGCTCGACCCCGACCGCGCCGCTGCCGGTGGTCTGCACGCTCTGGCATCCGGCCAGTAGCAGCGACAGCAACAGCGCGCCCGAAATCGCGCCAAAGGAAGCCTTCATGTGCGTCAATCTCCTCGTTGTTCGGACCGCTCGCCACGCCAGCCCGTCATCAACCAGATCAGTCCCACCAGCGCGAACGACGAACTTGTCGTGAAAGTCCAGCCCGCCCCGATGGTGTCCCAGCTCACGCCGCCGAGCAAGCCTCCCAGCATGCCTCCTGCGCCGAAGGACAGGCTGCCGTAAAGTGCCTGCCCGTGCGCCTGCAGCCGCCCCGGAAACCAGCGCGCGATCATCGCGATCGCTGCCGCATGATAGGCGCCGAAGGTCACGCCGTGCAGCAGCTGTCCGACGACCAGCAACGCGAAGCTGTCCGCGCCCCAGCCGATCAGGAGGAAGCGCAGCACTGCCGCGGCGAACGAGAACAGCAGGATGGCACGCATGCCGAAGCGCGTCGCCAGCGCCGGCATGATCAGGAACACGCCGATCTCGGCAATCACGCCCAGCGCCCACATCCAGCCGATCACGGCCTTGCCATAGCCGTGATCGGCCAGGTGGATGGAGTAGAACACGTACCAGGCTCCGTGCGCTGCCGCCATGAAGAAACACGCGCCCAGCAGCGCGACGACCTCCGGCCGGCGCAGCGTCTCGCCCAGCCGTGCGCGGGCGCGCCCCGCCGTGGGTGCGGCCGCCTCGGGCAGGAAAATTGCGCAGGCGACGATACCCACCAGCACCAGCGCAATGATCACCAGCACCCGGTCGATGGCGACGAAATCGAGCAGATACCCCAGTCCCACCACGGCGACGATGAAGCCCAGCGAGCCCCACAAGCGGATGCGGCCGTAGCGATGTCCGAGCGCCCCGAGATGGGCGAAGGTGAGACTCTCGACGAGCGGTAGCGCCGCGCTCCAGAAAAAGGCCATCAACACCATCGCGAGGAACATGCCGGCAAAGTCGGTGGTGAAGAAGAACGGGCAGAAGCCGGCCAGGCTGGCGATGGCGGAAGCACGCACGATGGGTACGCGCAGGCCGGTACGCTCGGCCAGCCAGCCCCACAGGCTGGGCGCGAGCACACGCATGACCTGCATCACCGACATCAGGACCGCGATGTCGGTCGGGCCGTAATCGAGCGACTGCAGATAGAGCGTGAAGTACGGCGAGAATGCGCCGACGAAGCCGAAATAGAAGAAGTAGTAGGTGGACAGCCGCCAGTACGGAAACATGGTCCATCCGGGGCCGGGCACAGCGGGCTGCGCCGCGGCCTTCAGGCCTCGGGTGCGGGCGGCGTCTGCCGCCCCTCGGGCGCGAGTCGCGGCACGACGGGCGTGGCCGTGCGCACGTCGCCACACTGCGCGCGATGACGCAGCGCATGGTCCATCAGCACCAGCGCCAGCATGGCCTCGGCGATCGGCGTGGCGCGAATGCCCACGCACGGATCGTGACGCCCGTGCGTGTTGACGATCACGGCATTGCCCTGCTTGTCGATGGAGCGCCGATCCAGCCGGATGCTGGAGGTGGGCTTGATGGCGATGCTGACCAGAATGTCCTGCCCGGTGCTCAGCCCGCCCAGAACCCCCCCGGCGTTGTTCGACAGAAAGCCCTCTGGCGTGATCTCGTCGGAATGCTCGGTGCCGCGCTGCGCCACCGAGGCGAAGCCGGAACCGATCTCCACACCCTTGACGGCATTGATGTTCATCATGGCGTAGGCGATGTCGGCGTCGAGACGGTCATACACGGGCTCGCCCCAGCCCACGGGCAGTCCGGTGGCCACGGCATTGATGCGCGCGCCGACCGAGTCTCCGGACTTGCGCAAGGCATCCATGAACGACTCGAGCTGCGGCACGACTTGCGCGTTGGGCGCGAAGAACGGATTGCGGTCGACTTCGGCCCAGTCCTCGAACGGGATGTCGATGGGGCCCAGCGCGGCCATGTAGCCGCGGATCACGATGCCGTGACGCTCACGCAACCACTTTCTGGCGATCGCGCCGGCCGCGACGCGCACCGCCGTCTCGCGCGCCGAAGAGCGCCCGCCACCGCGATGGTCACGGATGCCGTACTTCTGCCAGTAGGGGTAATCTGCGTGGCCCGGGCGGAAGGTCTCGGCGATGTTGCCGTAGTCCTTGGAACGCTGGTCCTGGTTGCGGATGAGCAGCGAGATCGGCGTGCCGGTGGTGACGCCCTCGAACACTCCGGACAGGATCTCGACCTCGTCGCTCTCGCGGCGCTGCGTCACATGACGCGAGGTTCCCGGCTTGCGCCGGTCGAGTTCGCGCTGGATGTCCGCGGCCGAAATCGCCAGCCCGGGCGGACATCCGTCGACGACACAACCGATGGCCGGGCCGTGCGACTCGCCGAACGAAGTAACGCTGAATAGCTTGCCTTGGGTATTGCCGGACATGGGGAAACTCGCGCGCAGGCCGTCGTTTCGAGGCTGCGGATTCTAGCACGCGAGCGAGGCTCACTCTTCGTCGCGCAAGGCCCGGCGCAGGATCTTGCCGACGTTGGTCTTGGGCAGCGAATCGCGAAACTCCACGCGGTGCGGCACCTTGTAGGCGGTCAGGCTCGCCCGGCAATGCGCGATCAGCGCGTCTTCGGTCAGCGAGACATCGCGCCGCACGACGAAGACCTTGACCAGCTCGCCGCTGCGCTCGTCGGGCACACCCACCGCCGCGGCCTCGAGCACCTGCGGATGGGAGGCGAGCACGTCCTCGATCTCGTTGGGAAAGACGTTGAAGCCGGACACGTTGATCATGTCCTTCTTGCGATCGACGATGGTCAGAAAGCCGTGCTCGTCCATCGTCGCGATGTCGCCAGAACGGAAGAAACCGTCCACGGTGAAGGCGGCGGCCGTCTCCTCGGGACGCTGCCAATACTCGCTCATAACCTGTGGTCCGCGGATGCACAGCTCACCCGGCTCCCCGGGCGGCAGCTCGTTGTCGTCGTCGTCGCGGATGGACACATCGGTCGACGGCAGGGGCAAACCGATGGAATGGTTGTAGTGGTCCAGGTCGAGCGGGTTGATGCTCACTGCCGGCGAGGTTTCGGTCAGGCCATAGGCCTCGATCAAGGTGTTTCCGGTGGCTGCCTGCCAGCGCTCGGCCACGCGGCGCTGCACGGCCATGCCACCGCCCAGCGTGATCTTGAGCGAGGAGAAATCGAGCTTGCCAAAGTCGGGGTGGTTGAGCAGCGCATTGAACAGGGTGTTGACGCCAGTGATCGCCGTGAACCGGTGACGGCCGAGTTCCTTGACGAAGCCCGGGATGTCACGCGGATTGGTGATCAGCAGATTGGTCGCACCGAGGCTGCCGAACATCAGGCAGTTCGCGGTCAGCGAGAAGATGTGATAGAGCGGCAGCGCGGTGACGATGAGTTCGCGTCCCTCCTCGACGCACGGACGAATCCACGCGTGCGCCTGGGCGAGGTTGGCGCAGATGTTGGCGTGCGTGAGCACCGCGCCCGGTCGTACCCCCGGTGTACTGCAGGAAGGCGATGTCCCCGGGCGCGGGCGTCACCGGCTCGAAACTGCGCCGAGCCCCGCGCGCGAGCGCGTCGTCAAAGCGCACATGCCCTGGCAGCCTCCATGCGGGCACCATCTTGCGCACATGGCGCACCACGAAGTTGACGAGCCAGCGCTTCGGTGCGCCGAGCAGATCGCCCAGACCCGTGACCACGACGTTGCGCGGAACAGCGTCTCCGAGTCTGGCGACCGTGTGAGCGAAATTCTCGAGTACGAGGAGCGTGCCGGCACCGGAATCGACGAGCTGATGCTCAAGCTCACGCGCCGTATAGAGCGGATTGACGTTGACCACGGTGCAGCCCGCGCGCAAGGCCCCGAACAAGGCGACCGGATACTGCAGCACATTGGGCAGCATCAGCGCCACGCGCGCACCGGGCTCAAGCCCGAGATCCATACGCAGGAAGGCGGCGAAATGCAGCGACAGACGATCGAGTTCTGCATAGGTCAGACTGCGTCCCATGCATACATAGGCTGGGCGTTCGGCGAAACGCCGTGCCGCCTCTTCGATCGCCTCGACAAGGTTCGCGTAATCGGGCTCGATCTCGGCAGGCACGCCCGACGGATAGCTGCGCAACCAGATCCGCTCCATTGCTCGCGCTCCGTCTGCCTGCACCGACCGATCCGACCCTCAGCGTTCGAGTTCGCCCAGCTTGTCCTTGACCTGGGCCCACTCGTCGGCATCGGCCGGCGCGTCCTTGGTCTCGACGATGGCCGGCCACTGCTTGGCCAGCTCCGCGTTGAGTTCGATGAAATGCTGCTGGTCATCGGGCACGTCGTCCTCGGCGAAGATCGCCTCGACCGGGCATTCGGCCACGCACAGCGTGCAGTCGATGCACTCGTCGGGGTCGATCACGAGAAAGTTCGGTCCTTCACGGAAACAGTCCACCGGGCACACGTCCACACAGTCGGTGTACTTGCAGCGGATGCAGGATTCGGTCACAACATAGGTCATGGGAAGGGTTCTCCGGGTGTTGTTGGGGACGCATCGATTCGTCCGCAGTGCCCGACAATATAGCCGACGAGAGGGGGTTTTCGCCACGTTCGCAACGCCGTCAGGCGCTCTCGCCGGGGAAAACCTTG
Source organism: Pseudazoarcus pumilus (assembly GCF_002872475.1). Lineage (GTDB taxonomy): Bacteria > Pseudomonadota > Gammaproteobacteria > Burkholderiales > Rhodocyclaceae > Pseudazoarcus > Pseudazoarcus pumilus. Next base: position 1,482,335 of record NZ_CP025682.1, on the reverse strand, counting down.
ACGCAACGCACGGCTTGGCATAAGTTTCGGCATCACTCGGAACATCTCCGAACACTCCCGACTCTCACCTGCCCGTGCGTCGCGCGCGGCACGGTCGCACACCAAACACTTTCACGCCCTTCGAAACATCCACGCGAGGAAACATGAGCGAACACATTCATCACGTCACCGACAGCAACTTCGACGCCGAAGTCCTGCAGGAACCGCTCCCGGTTCTGGTGGACTACTGGGCAGAATGGTGCGGACCGTGCAAGATGATCGCCCCGATCCTCGACGACATTGCCAGCGAGTACGCAGGCAAGCTCAAGATCGCCAAGCTCAACATCGACGACAATCAGGAAACACCGGCTAAGTTCGGCATTCGTGGCATCCCCACACTGATGCTTTTCAAGGGTGGCAATGTCGAGGCGACCAAGGTCGGCGCATTGTCCAAGTCCCAACTGACGGCGTTCATCGACAGCAACCTCTGATTCCGCATGCGGGCGCCCTGCCGGGCGCTCCCCGCCTGTCGCCGGGCAACCGCCGGGCGGCACCGAGATCCGTCTCCGTCTCCCTTCCGATCATTCATTCACCTGAAGCGCGATCGCGCACACACCTGCCATGCATCTATCGGAGCTCAAAGCCCTCCACGTCAGCCAGCTGCTCGAAATGGCCACCACCAATGGCATCGACGGCGCAAACCGGCTGAAGAAACAGGAACTCGTATTCGCACTGCTGAAGAACCGGGCCAAGAAGGGCGAGCCGATCTTCGGTGACGGCGCCCTCGAGGTGTTGCCGGACGGCTTCGGCTTCCTGCGCTCGCCCGACACGTCGTACCTGGCCGGGACCGACGACATCTATGTCTCGCCGTCCCAGATTCGCCGCTTCAACCTGCACACCGGCGACACCATCGAAGGCGAGATCCGCACGCCCAAGGACGGCGAGCGCTACTTCGCGATGGTCAAGCTCGACAAGATCAACGGCGAACCGCCCGAGAACTGCAAGCACAAGATCCTGTTCGAGAACCTCACGCCGCTGCACCCCAACGAGTGCCTGAAGCTCGAGCGCGACATCCGCAGCGAAGAGAACATCACCGGCCGCGTGATCGACATGATCGCGCCGATCGGCAAGGGCCAGCGCGGACTGATCGTATCGTCGCCGAAAAGCGGCAAGACGGTGATGCTGCAGCACATTGCCCACGCCATCATCACCAACCACCCGGACATCACCGTCATCGTGCTGTTGATCGACGAGCGTCCGGAGGAAGTCACCGAGATGCAGCGCTCGGTGCGCGGCGAGGTGGTGGCCTCGACCTTCGACGAGCCCGCCTCGCGTCACGTGCAGGTTGCCGAAATGGTCATCGAGAAGGCCAAGCGCCTGACCGAACACAAGAAGGACGTGGTGATCCTGCTCGACTCCCTGACCCGACTGGCACGCGCATACAACACCGTCGTACCCGCCTCCGGCAAGGTACTCACCGGTGGTGTCGACGCAAACGCGTTGCAGAAACCCAAGCGCTTTTTCGGCGCAGCGCGCAACATTGAGGAAGGTGGTAGCCTGACGATCATCGCCACCGCGCTGATCGACACCGGCAGCCGCATGGACGACGTGATCTACGAGGAGTTCAAGGGCACCGGCAACATGGAACTGCACCTGGACCGTCGCATGGCGGAGAAGCGCGTCTATCCTGCGATCAACGTCAATCGCTCGGGCACGCGACGCGAAGAGTTGCTGATGAAGCCGGACATCCTCCAGAAGGTCTGGATTCTGCGCAAGCTGCTCTACGGCATGGACGACATGGACGCAATGGAATTCCTGCTCGACAAGGTCAAGGCGACCAAGAACAACGCGGAATTCTTCGACGCGATGCGACGCGGCTGAAGCCGCGGCGGGCTTCGCGGCCCGCGACTCTCACCGGAGCGGACGAAGCATGAGTACTCTGCGATGGTTCAAGGACCAGTCCGGGGTGGTCGTGGCGGTGACGGTAGTCACCGGCTTCGCCGTGTTGGCTCTGTCCTTCTGGCTGCTGTTCAGCATTGTTCGCCCGGCACCGCCGCGCAGCGTGACGATGATGACCGGAACACCTGCCGGTGGCTACGCCATGTTCGCCGAACGATATCGCGCGTCACTCGAACGTGAGGGCATCGAACTCGTGCTACGCCCCTCGTCGGGCTCTGTCGAGAATCTGCGCGCCCTCAAGACCGACTCGACGGTCGATCTCGCTTTCATCCAGAGTGGCATCGCCCACGAACCCGACTCGACCGACCTGATCTCCCTCGGCAGCATGTATTTCGAGCCGGCCTGGATCTTCCACCGTCTCGACGCCCCACTGACACGCCTGGCCCAACTGGACGGCAAGCGTGTCGCCATGGGAGAGCCGGGCAGCGGCACCCACCTGCTCGCACTGCAGATGCTCGCCGCGAGCGGCATCCCGCTCAATGCCGAAGGCCTGATGACGACCGGCGGCGAACAAGCGACTCAGGCACTGTTCGATGGCCGCGTCGATGCGCTCTTCGTCATCTCTGGAGCCGAGAGCCCGATCGTCCGTACGCTGCTTCACGCGCCCGGCATCGAACTCGCGGAACTGACGCACACCCCCGCCTATGCGCGACGCATGCCACACTTGGAGACCGTGGTTCTGCCCGCCGGATCCATCGATCTCGTCGACATCAGCCCGCCGCGCGACGTCACCCTGCTAGGCGCCACCGCCAACCTCGTCGCGCGCAGCGATCTCCACCCGGCCATCATCAGCCTTCTGCTGCAGGCCGCACGCGACATTCATGGCGGGCCGGGACTCTTCCAGCGGGCGGGCGAGTATCCCGTCCTGCTCGGACGCGACCTGCCACCGAGCAGCGTCGCGCAACGCCTCTACGACGCCGGCCCGCCCTTCCTCCAGCGCTATCTGCCGTTCTGGCTGGCGATCCTCGTCGACCGCCTGCTCATCGCGCTGCTGCCCTTGGTGGCGATCATGATCCCGCTCATGCGCATCCTGCCCGCCCTTTACTCCTGGAGAATGCGCTCGCGCATCTATCGCTGGTACGGCGAACTGAAGTTTCTCGAGCGCCGCATCGAACAGGATGCATCGGACGCGCAGATCGATGAATACATAGCGCAACTCGATCGCATCGAGGAGCGCGCCAATCATCGACGCGTACCACTGTCGTACAACAATGAGCTCTATACCTTGCGCGAACACATCCAGCTCGTTCGCAGCAGATTGCAGCACCTGAAAGACGCCCATGCGCGCGCGCGACATGCGTCACCGTAATGCGGCCGACGCGACTGTGCACGGTGTGCGTAGCCGGACGCAAAAAAGCCGCTGAATCGATTTGATTCAGCGGCTTTTTGCTGTTGGTTAGTCTGACGATGACCTACTTTCACACAGGTAATCTGCACTATCATCGGCGCGGGCCTGTTTCACGTTCCTGTTCGGGATGGGAAGGTGTGGTTCCAGGCTGCTATGGTCGTCAGACTTTGACGGGTAACAAATTGGGGGTGTTTGGCGTGTGTGTTTTGAGTGTTGGGCTGCGTGATTGCGTCGAGCGCACGGATTCACGTTGTGTTGCATGGTTATAGGATCAAGCCTCACGGGCAATTAGTACCGGTTAGCTCAACGCATTACTGCGCTTACACACCCGGCCTATCAACGTTGTGGTCTTCAACGACCCTTCAGCAGGCTCAAGGCCTGAGGGAAGTCTCATCTTGAGGCGAGTTTCCCGCTTAGATGCTTTCAGCGGTTATCTCTTCCGCACTTAGCTACCCGGCGATGCGACTGGCGTCACAACCGGTACACCAGAGGTGCGTCCACTCCGGTCCTCTCGTACTAGGAGCAGGTCCTCTCAAACTTCCAGCGCCCACGGCAGATAGGGACCAAACTGTCTCACGACGTTTTAAACCCAGCTCACGTACCACTTTAAATGGCGAACAGCCATACCCTTGGGACCGGCTACAGCCCCAGGATGTGATGAGCCGACATCGAGGTGCCAAACTCCGCCGTCGATGTGAACTCTTGGGCGGAATCAGCCTGTTATCCCCAGAGTACCTTTTATCCGTTGAGCGATGGCCCTTCCATACAGAACCACCGGATCACTATGACCTGCTTTCGCACCTGCTCGACTTGTCGGTCTCGCAGTCAAGCCATCTTCTGCCATTGCACTATCAACACGATGTCCGACCGTGTCTAGATGACCTTCGTACTCCTCCGTTACTCTTTGGGAGGAGACCGCCCCAGTCAAACTGCCTGCCATGCACGGTCCCCGATCCGGATTCACGGACCCAGGTTAGAACCTCAACGACACCAGGGTGGTATTTCAAGGTTGGCTCCATGAGAACTGGCGTTCCCACTTCAAAGCCTCCCACCTATCCTACACAAGTGACGTCAAAGTCCAATGCAAAGCTACAGTAAAGGTTCATGGGGTCTTTCCGTCTTGCCGCGGGGAGATTGCATCTTCACAAACACTTCAACTTCGCTGAGTCTCAGGAGGAGACAGTGTGGCCATCGTTACGCCATTCGTGCAGGTCGGAACTTACCCGACAAGGAATTTCGCTACCTTAGGACCGTTATAGTTACGGCCGCCGTTTACCGGGGCTTCGATCAAGAGCTCTCACCCCATCACTTAACCTTCCGGCACCGGGCAGGCGTCACACCGTATACGTCATCTTTCGATTTTGCACAGTGCTGTGTTTTTAATAAACAGTCGCAGCCACCGATTCTCTGCGGCCCACGTCAGCTCCACCCGCGAGGGGCTTCACCTACCATGGGCATACCTTCTCCCGAAGTTACGGTATCAATTTGCCGAGTTCCTTCTCCTGAGTTCTCTCAAGCGCCTGGGTATTTTCTACCTGCCCACCTGTGTCGGTTTGCGGTACGGTCACTCTATGACTGAAGCTTAGAGGCTTTTCCTGGAAGCAGGGTATCACTCACTTCGAGCCACAAGGGCTCTCGTTATCACGCCTTGGCTCAGCTCTCCGGATTTGCCTAGAGAGCACGCCTACACGCTTGAACCGGGACGTCCAACACCCGGCTGAGCTAACCTTCTCCGTCCCCCCATCGCATCATAGAGCGGTACAGGAATATTGACCTGTTTCCCATCGACTACGCTTTTCAGCCTCGCCTTAGGGGCCGACTCACCCTGCGCCGATGAACGTTGCGCAGGAAACCTTGGGCTTTCGGCGAGGGAGCTTTTCACTCCCTTTATCGCTACTCATGTCAGCATTCGCACTTCCGATACCTCCAGCATCCTTCACAAGACACCTTCACAGGCCTACGGAACGCTCCCCTACCATGCACATAGTGCATCCGCAGCTTCGGTTCATGGCTTGAGCCCCGTTACATCTTCCGCGCAGGACGACTCGACTAGTGAGCTATTACGCTTTCTTTAAAGGATGGCTGCTTCTAAGCCAACCTCCTAGCTGTCTGGGCCTTCCCACCTCGTTTGCCACTTAGCCATGCATTTGGGACCTTAGCTGGCGGTCTGGGTTGTTTCCCTCTTGACAACGGACGTTAGCACCCGCTGTCTGTCTGCCGTATATCACTTTGCGGTATTCGGAGTTTGCGATCGCGGGGTAAATCGCGATGACCCCCCAACGATTACAGTGCTCTACCCCCGCAAGTGTCCGTACGACGCACTACCTAAATAGTTTTCGGGGAGAACCAGCTATCTCCGGATTTGTTTAGCCTTTCACCCCTATCCACAGCTCATCCCCTAATTTTTCAACATTAGTGGGTTCGGACCTCCAGTGCGTGTTACCGCACCTTCATCCTGGCCATGGATAGATCATCCGGTTTCGGGTCTACATCATGCTACTCAAGCGCCCTTATCAGACTCGCTTTCGCTACGCCTCCCCTAATCGGTTAAGCTCGCAACATGACGTAAGTCGCTGACCCATTATACAAAAGGTACGCAGTCACCCCTCAAGGAGGCTCCCACTGTTTGTATGCATGCGGTTTCAGGATCTATTTCACTCCCCTCCCGGGGTTCTTTTCGCCTTTCCCTCACGGTACTGGTTCACTATCGGTCGATCACGAGTATTTAGCCTTGGAGGATGGTCCCCCCATCTTCAGACAGGATTTCACGTGTCCCGCCCTACTTGTCGCACGCTCAGACCCGCCACCGATTTTTCGCATACGGGGCTATCACCCTGTATCGCCGGACTTTCCAGACCGTTCTGCTAAATCAATGGTTTAGTCGTGCAGGCTGTTGCGCGTTCGCTCGCCACTACTTGCGCAATCTCGGTTGATTTCTTTTCCTCGAGCTACTTAGATGTTTCAGTTCGCTCGGTTCGCCCCAACTGGCCTATGTATTCAGCCAGAGGTGACCCTTGCGGGCCGGGTTTCCCCATTCGGATATCTACGGATCAAAGCTCCATTGCCAGCTCCCCGTAGCTTTTCGCAGGCTTGCACGTCCTTCATCGCCTGTGATCGCCAAGGCATCCACCACATGCACTTAGTCGCTTGATCCTATAACCATGCCCCTGTCACCAGGGAACCAGTCATCGGCACTCAACGCGTCTCGTGTGCTTCTCGCGCTCCACCGTGCCGGTTCAAAGCCAGCGCAGCGCGATTTGTTTCAATGCAATCACACAACCCATGTAGCCACCGACCTGACATAAACGCCGGCGGCCACACGCTTTACACTTCCCAATTTGTTAAAGAACGCAAGCCTCAAAAAGCCAAGGCTAAGCACTGCAGCCACCCGCTACCGCCGCGGCCACACTGCTTAACCTTCCCTTACTTCGAACGAATCGGTCTGTACGCCCCCAATACTCTGGTGGAGCTGGTCTGGATCGAACCGACGACCCTCGGCTTGCAAAGCCGATGCTCTCCCAGCTGAGCTACAGCCCCCGCGTTGTGTGCGCACAATCTGATCAGTGGTGGGTCTGGTTGGGTTCGAACCAACGACCCCCGCCTTATCAAGACGGTGCTCTAACCAGCTGAGCTACAGACCCTCGGGCACTTCTTCGTTCGAGGCTCTTCTTTCATCCGGACAATCGATAAGTTGTGGGCGCTTGAAGACGACTGCGAACCCGTTCTTCTCTTGAAAGGAGGTGATCCAGCCGCAGGTTCCCCTACGGCTACCTTGTTACGACTTCACCCCAGTCATGAATCTCACCGTGGTGAGCGCCCCCTCGAGAGGTTAAGCTACCCACTTCTGGTGAAACCCACTCCCATGGTGTGACGGGCGGTGTGTACAAGACCCGGGAACGTATTCACCGTGGCATGCTGATCCACGATTACTAGCGATTCCGACTTCACGTAGTCGAGTTGCAGACTACGATCCGGACTACGATCGGCTTTAAGAGATTAGCTCCACCTCGCGGCTTGGCAACCCTCTGTACCGACCATTGTATGACGTGTGAAGCCCTACCCATAAGGGCCATGAGGACTTGACGTCATCCCCACCTTCCTCCGGTTTGTCACCGGCAGTCTCGCTAAAGTGCCCAACTCAATGATGGCAATTAACGATAAGGGTTGCGCTCGTTGCGGGACTTAACCCAACATCTCACGACACGAGCTGACGACAGCCATGCAGCACCTGTGTCCTGGCTCCCGAAGGCACCAAGGTATCTCTACCAAGTTCCAGGCATGTCAAGGGTAGGTAAGGTTTTTCGCGTTGCATCGAATTAATCCACATCATCCACCGCTTGTGCGGGTCCCCGTCAATTCCTTTGAGTTTTAATCTTGCGACCGTACTCCCCAGGCGGCCAACTTCACGCGTTAGCTGCGTCACTCAGAAAGTTACCTCTCCGAACGACTAGTTGGCATCGTTTAGGGCGTGGACTACCAGGGTATCTAATCCTGTTTGCTACCCACGCTTTCGTGCATGAGCGTCAGTATCGGCCCAGGGGGCTGCCTTCGCCATCGGTGTTCCTCCACATCTCTACGCATTTCACTGCTACACGTGGAATTCCACCCCCCTCTGCCGTACTCTAGCCGTGCAGTCACAAGCGCAGTTCCCAGGTTAAGCCCGGGGATTTCACACCTGTCTTACACAACCGCCTGCGCACGCTTTACGCCCAGTAATTCCGATTAACGCTCGCACCCTACGTATTACCGCGGCTGCTGGCACGTAGTTAGCCGGTGCTTCTTCTGTCGGTACCGTCATTAAGACCCTATGTTAGAGAGCCCCGTTTCTTCCCGACTGAAAGAGCTTTACAACCCGAAGGCCTTCTTCACTCACGCGGCATGGCTGGATCAGGGTTGCCCCCATTGTCCAAAATTCCCCACTGCTGCCTCCCGTAGGAGTTCGGGCCGTGTCTCAGTCCCGATGTGGCTGATCATCCTCTCAGACCAGCTACGGATCGTCGCCTAGGTGAGCCTTTACCCCACCTACTAGCTAATCCGACATCGGCCGCTCCAATGGCGCGAGGCTCCCGAAGAAGTCCCCCGCTTTCCCCCTCAGGGCGTATGCGGTATTAGCCACTCTTTCGAGTGGTTATCCCCCACCACATGGGTACGTTCCGATGCATTACTCACCCGTTCGCCGCTCGCCACCAGGTGCAAGCACCCGTGCTGCCGCTCGACTTGCATGTGTAAAGCATGCCGCCAGCGTTCAATCTGAGCCAGGATCAAACTCTTAAGTTCAATCCACAGCACTCAAAGTCATTGCTGACAAAATGAGCACTCAATCTTTGTGATTCCCGAGACCCGAAGGCCTCGCAGATCCACAACCGACCAAGCACCCACACTTATCGATTGTCCAAATTTTTAAAGAACCGCTGCCACCCGGCAGCGAAGAAGCGAGAGTATGAACAACACAGCACGCTTCGTCAAGCACCCCAGAGCAAATCCTCAACACCCCGGAACACCCCTCACAACCCCGAATCCCGCACCACAAAACAGCGCGCTCGAAGCAGCGAGCCGCGCAGTATAGCGACCACAATCAGGGTGTCAAGCGTGAGCCATCAATTCAACGAAACCGAGGCGAACCGACGCTTGCCGACCTGCACGAGCACGCTTCGACCGGCTTCGAGATGCAAGCCCCGATCCTCGACACGTTCACCGTCGACGCGCACGGCGCCCTGCCCGATGAGACGCATCGCCTCCGAGGTGCTCGCAGTCAGACCGGCCTGCTTGAGCACCTGGACGAGCGGCAGCCCACCACCGTCGGTGCTCAGTGCGATCTCTGGCAGATCGTCGGGTACTTCTCCTCGCCGGAAGCGCGCCTCGAAGGCCTCGAGCGCATCTTCGGCCGCCCTGCGATCATGGAAGCGTTCGACGATTTCCTGCGCAAGCAGCACCTTGGCGTCGCGCGGGTTGCGGCCCGCCTCCACCTCCTGACGGAGCCTGCGCACCTCGTCGATCGGTCGGAATGACAGTAACTCGAAGTAGCGCCACATCAAATCGTCCGAGATCGACATGAGCTTGCCGAATATCCCGCGTGCCGGCTCGGTGATGCCAATGTAGTTGCCCAGCGACTTGGACATCTTATTGACACCGTCCAGCCCGACGAGCAGCGGCATCGTCAGCACGCACTGCGGCGACTGGCCGTAGTGACGTTGCAGCTCCCGTCCGACCAGGAGATTGAATTTCTGGTCGGTGCCGCCGAGTTCGACGTCGGACCTCATCGCCACCGAATCGTAGCCCTGACACAGCGGATAGAGGAATTCATGGATCGCGATCGACTGACCTGCCGCGTAGCGTTTGGCGAAATCGTCGCGTTCGAGCATGCGCGCGACCGAATGATGCGAGGCCAGCCGGATCATGCCCGCCGAGCCGAGACCTTCCATCCACGCCGAGTTGAAGCAGATCTCGGTGCGCTCGGGATCGAGAATTCGAAAGACCTGATCCTGGTAGGTGCGCGCATTCTCGAGAATCTGCTCGCGCGACAGCGGCGGTCGCGTGGCGTTCTTGCCCGACGGATCGCCGATCATGCCGGTGAAGTCGCCGATCAGAAACATCACGTGATGCCCCTGCTCCTGGAAATGGCGCAACTTGTTGATCAGCACCGTATGCCCCAGATGCAGGTCGGGCGCGGTCGGATCGAAGCCGGCCTTGACGCGCAAGGGGCGCCCCGAGCGCAACTTCTCGACCATCTCTTCCTCGACGAGCAACTCGTCCACGCCACGCTTGATGTACTCGAGCGACGCACCGACATCGACCATGCATTTCTCCGACAAGATTTCTGACACTTCCGGTAAAACTTTATTGCTTTGGATTTGCACCCAAGCCTTTGCTAGACTTCATCAACTTTTACGCCAAGGGTACTCATGCGGCTCAGGGAAAACGGGATTCTAGCGGAATCACAGCGGCAATCGTCCAAACCCAAGCGGATCCCGCTGTCGGCTGCAGTCTTCGTCATTTCCCTGCTTGGCGTCGTCGCCGCCACCGCCGTTCCCCCCGGGGAGAGCGGCCTGTCCTTCGTGCCGGAATCGGTGGTCGAGGATCTGGGCGCACCCGGCCTCGAGGCGCTTCCACCCGAGCCGACGCTTCCCTTCGTTTACAACGAGCGCATCCGCTCGGGCGATACGCTGCAGTCGATCTTCCGTCGCCTCGGCGTCGCCGACGAACAGGCCTGGGCGTTCATGAACACCAGCAAAGAGGCCAACCAGGTCTTGCGCCAGCTGCGTGCAGGGCGCTCGCTGGTCGCAATGGTCGCGCCCGACGGCAAGCTGGTCTCGCTCAATCTTCCGGTTTCACGCAGCAGCGAACGTTTCGTCGTCAAACGTGAAGGTGACGCCTTCGCCCTTTCCGGATCTTCCGAGGCCGACATCGACACACTCGTCGAGATGCGTGGTGGCGTGATCACCCACTCGCTGTTCGGCGCCACCGATGCGGCCGGCGTGCCTGACAGCGTTGCCAGCCGCTTCGCGGAAATCTTCGGCACACAGATCGACTTCTCCCGCGACATCCGTAGTGGCGACCGTTTCAGCGTGGTCTACGAAACAATCTACGACAGCGGCGTACCGGTTCGCACGGGGCGCATCCTCGCCGCAGAGTTCGAGAACCAGGGTGACACCTACCGCGTCGTGCTGCATCGAGAGGCGGATGGCAACGAGGTTTATTACACGCCCGACGGCCGTGGACTGAACCAGGCCTTCCTGCGCTATCCGCTGGAGTTCACGCGGATCTCGTCGAACTTCGGACGTCGCATGCACCCCATCCACAAGCGCTGGCGCAGTCACAACGGAACCGACTTCGCCGCACCCACCGGAACGCCGGTCAAGGCTTCGTCGGATGGACGCGTGAGCTTCGTCGGGACGCAGAACGGCTACGGCAAGACGGTCGTCATCCGCCATCGTGACGGATATTCCACGCTATATGCCCACCTGAACGGCTTCGCCAAAGGCGTACACAAGGGGCAGCGCGTGCGCCAGGGTGACCCCATCGCCTATGTCGGCATGACCGGCTGGGCCACAGGTCCGCATTTGCACTACGAGATCCGCATCAACAACGTGCCGCACGACCCCCTGAAGATCGCGTTGCCGCCCGTCAAGCCGCTCGAGGGCAAGGCGCTGGCCGAATTCCGTGCCGTCGCCGAGCCGATGCTCGACCGCCTCGCCCTGCTCAATCACCAGCCCACGACGCTGGCCGCGCGCGGCGACTGAGCCGCGTAGCGAAGCGACGAAAAAAGGGGCCCTCGACGGGCCCCTTTTCTTTCTTCCGACGAAACCCCGGAAGCTTGCCGAGCGCGGGTCAGACCGAGAACGACGAACCGCAGCCGCAGGTACTCGTGGCGTTCGGATTGCGGATCACGAACTGCGCGCCCTCGAGGCCCTCCGAGTAGTCGATCTCCGCACCCAGCAAATACTGGTAGCTCATCGAATCGATCAGCAGGGTCACCCCGTTCTTCTCGAGGGATGTATCGTCCTCCGCGACTTCCTCGTCGAACGTGAATCCGTACTGGAAGCCCGAGCAACCGCCACCCGAGACGAACACGCGCAACTTGAGGTCTGGATTGCCCTCCTCCTCGATCAGTTCGCGGACCTTGTCGGCCGCGCTGTCGGTGAAGACCAGCAGATCAGGCATTTCGGCAGTGGTGCTCATACGTTCTCCTTGAAGCAGGTTTGCCGCCGCAACGGCTACCGTGACGCGTCTTGGATAACCCGCGACACGATGAGTTCCTGGGATTTCGCGCCAAGCGCGCGTACACGCGCTCAGCTTACCCCGAATCAGGGACTGACGGGTACGCCGTCGAGCCCTTCACGTTCATCCAGGCCGAACATGATGTTCATGTTCTGCACGGCCTGTCCCGCCGCGCCCTTGACCAGGTTGTCGATGACTGCCAGCACGACCACGACGTCTCCGTCCTGTGGTCTATGGATCGCGATGCGACACAGGTTGCTCGCACGCACCGAGCGCGTCTCGGGATGACGACCCGGCGGCATTACGTCGACGAAGGGCTCGTCGGCGAAACGCTGCTCGAACAGCGCCTGGAAATCCGCCTCGCGCGTGATGCGGCCGTACAGCGTCGCATGGATGCCGCGCACCATGGGCAGCAGGTGCGGAACGAAGGTCAAGCCGACGCGAGCCCCTGCCATGCCGGACAGACCCTGGCTGATCTCTGGCAGATGACGATGACCGGACGCGCCATACGCCTGAAAGCTGTCGGACGCCTCGGCCAGCAGCGTGCGCACTTCCGCCTTACGACCGGCCCCGGAGGCGCCCGATGCGGCGTCCGCGATCAAGGCCGAGGGGTCGATCACGCCTGCCTCGATCAACGGCAGGAAGCCAAGCTGCACTGCGGTCGGATAACACCCTGGATTGGCCACCAGACGCGCACCGCGAATCGCCTCGCGATTGAGTTCCGGCAAGCCGTAGACGGCCTCGGCAACGAGATCCGGCGCTGCGTGTTGCATGCCGTACCATTTCTCCCAGAGTGCGACATCGCGAATGCGGAAGTCGGCGGCGAGATCGATCACCCGCACACCGGCGGCCACCAGCCCGGCCGCCTGTTGCATCGCAATTCCGTTGGGCGTGGCGAAGAACACCACGTCGCAGCGCTCCAGGTCGGCATCGGCCGGGGCGACAAAGTCCAGATCCACCCGTCCGCGCAGACTCGGAAACATGTCCGCGACGGCCGTACCTGCGTCGCCGCGCGACGTGATCGTCACCACTTCGGCCTCCGCGTGACAACACAGCAGCCTCAGCAACTCAACCCCGGTATACCCGGTGCCGCCAACCACGCCGACCTTGATCATCTTCGTCTCCGTCAAAACAGCAATAACCCCTGCAACAGTACCGGAAAGCGGCTTTCACAACGACAAAGGCCGCCCGAAGAGGCGGCCTCGCGGTAAAGCGCGATCGTGATCAGCGCTTCGAGAACTGCTTGCGACGGCGCGCCTTGCGGAAGCCGACCTTCTTACGCTCGACCTCACGCGCGTCACGCGTGACGAAGCCCGCCTTGCGCAGCGCACCCTTGAGTTCCGCATCGAAGTCGATCAGCGCCCGGGTAATGCCGTGACGCACTGCGCCGGCCTGTCCGGATTCGCCGCCACCACTGACGTTGACCATGATGTCGAAGCGCGAGTCGTTCTCGGTCAGCACCAGCGGCTGACGCACGATCATGCGACCCGTCTCGCGCGAGAAGAATTCGTCGACGGGCTTGCCGTTGACGACGATGCTGCCGGAACCCGGCTTCATGAACACGCGCGCCACGGCGGTCTTGCGCCGGCCGGTACCGTAATTGTAGCTAACAGCCATTGATGGGCTCCTGTCAGATCTCGAGAACTTTGGGCTGCTGGGCGGTGTGCGGATGCTCGGCGCCCGCGTAGCACTTGAGCTTCTTGAGCATCGCGTAACCCAGCGGGCCCTTCGGCAGCATGCCCTTGACGGCCTTCTCGAGCACGCGAGCCGGGAAGCGCTGCTGCAGCTTCGTGAAGTTGGTTTCACGGATACCACCCGGATATCCGGTGTGATGGTAGTACTTCTTGTCGAGCGCCTTGTTGCCGGTCACGCGAAGCTTGTCGACGTTGACCACGACGATGTAGTCGCCGGTATCGACGTGAGGCGTATAGATCGCCTTGTGCTTGCCACGCAGACGACGGGCAACCTCAGCCGCAAGACGGCCAAGCACCTTGTCGGACGCATCGACAACAAACCAGTCGCGCTTGACTTCATGCGGCTTGGCAGAAAACGTTTTCATTCGATTCCTCGATTCTTGTCCGGCCCTGCCACGGGCCATGAAACGGAAAGCAGGCGATACTACGGGACAAAGGACTGCGATGTCAATGCGCTCGCGCGTGCCCGCGCAGGCAAAAAAAACGCAGTCCGGATTCCGGACTGCGTTGAATCCACACCAAAGGAGGAGGGTGGAGGAGACATCGACTGGATCGCTTCATACACCAGCGATCCGACTGAGACGAATTATCCGGGTCGCGCGCGCTTCATGCAAGCATTTTTTGTGCGGCGCACCATAAATATTCTGATGCCTGGATAAGCTTTGTTTATCAAATAGGTCCTTGAAAAACCTAGGCATTTGAATGGGTTCGTTGCATACACAAACTACGACCTCCCCCGCCTCCGATAGTTCCGCCACGGACACTCGAAAACGTCGAAACCGCGCATCGGCTAAAATCGGCGACGGACTCCCCTTCGACACGCAGGAAAAAAAAGCATGGAATGCACGATCAAATGGCTCGATGGCGTGACCTTCGTCGCCGAAACAGGCTCCGGACATCTTGTCACGATGGATGGCGCGCCCGATGCAGGCGGTCGCAATCTCGCGCCGCGCCCGATGGAGATGATGCTCGCCGGCGCGGGCGGCTGCTCGGCGTTCGACGTCGTGCTGATCCTGCGACGTGGCCGGCACGATGTGCGCGATTGCGAAGTGCGCCTTGTCGCGGAGCGCGCCGACAGCGACCCCAAGGTGTTTACCCGCATCGGCTTTCACTACCGCATCACCGGCCACAAGCTCAAGCCGGAAGCCGTCGAGCGCGCAATCCACCTGTCCGCGGACAAGTACTGCTCGGCCTCGGTCATGCTGGGCAAGACCGCCAGCATCGAACACACCTGGGAAATCGTCGAGGCCGACTGACGACCTACTCGGTGCCGCGAGGTCAGATGCGATGCGAGAGCGTAGTCATGACGCGCCCCATCAGTCGCATCGCCGCACGCGCCGGCGCCGGCAATTCCCGTCCGCCCAGATTGATCGCCGTTTGCGCATGACCGGCCTCGTCGAGCTTCATCTGCTCGACGATCGCCCGGGTGCGTGCATCCTCGGCCGCAATGCGGCCCAGATGCCCGTCGAGATGACTCTCCACCTGATGTTCGGTCTCAGCAAGAAATCCCAGACTCCAGCGGTCACCGAGCCGCCCGGCGACCATCCCGAGCGCCAGCGAACCGGCATACCATAGCGGGTTGAGCAGGCTCTTGCGCCCGCCCAGTTCGTGGATGCGCCGCTCGGTCCACGCCAGATGTTCGGTCTCCTCCGCCGCGGCGCGCTCGAGTTCTTCCCGAATGCGCGCCTCGCGTGCGGTCACGGCCTGCCCCTGATAGAGCGCCTGCGCACAGATCTCGCCGCAATGATTGACGCGCATCAGCGCGGCCGTCTCGGCCTTCTGCGAGGCCGACAGCGACGCCTCGGGAAGATCGGCACCGGGGACCGGACGCACGCTCGCGGCCGGCGCGAACAGCGTCCTGAGCGCCTTGTCGAAATGCACGATCGCGCGATCGCCAATCGTGCGGTTCACACTGCGCATCATTGATAGTTTCCGTTTCCGTAGATCAGTCCACGCCGCGCATCACCGAGTGTTCGCGGCGGCGCCGGCCCGTCGCAGAAGTGCTGCGCCGCCAGCACCGCTCGTGGCATGTTGTAGCCGGTCGCACGCAAGGGCTCCCACTCCGAACGGCGCGCGGGCGACCACTGCTCTTCCTGCGGACGCCAGCGCGCGTAGAGGCGGCGCTCGCCAGTCGCACAGCGAATCCCCTCGAAGGTGATGTTCTCGGCACCACCGGGCGTGCGCACCACCAGCGTGAAGCGCACCACGCGGTCCTCGCCCAGACTCATCGAAGCCTTGTCCACGTAGAACGCGTTGGGCGAAGCAGCAGTCACGAAGAACTTGTGCAGATCTTCCTCGCGCGGCGGCGGCGGATATTCCACCGCATCCTCCTGCCAGTTCGGATCCGCCTCGGTGAACAGGCCAGCCAGCGCGCACGCCGGGAAAAACATCACAACCGCGGCCAGCCTGCCGGCCCTCGAAAACCCCTGCAACATCGAATCACCTCGCAACAAGCACGCACTCCGCAAGGCCCCGCGCCGCCGGCCTGAGCGCCGTGCCATCGGACCTAGCGGCGGGCGCCATTCGCAGACGGGAGCGCATGGACGAACTCGCTCAAGACTCCCTGACCATCGCAAAGTCACGATACTCGGGAGGAACTTCCGGCGTGTGCGGCCTGAACAGGATCGCCGACAGCTCCGCCAGGGCCCGCTGATAGACCTGCCGCTTGAACTCGATGACCGCCTCGAGCGGTACCCAGTACTCACTCCAGCGCCAGGCGTCGAACTCCGGATGCCTGCTCGCCCTCAGCGACACGTCGGTATCGCGACCCGTGAGCCGCAAGAGAAACCAGATCTGCTTCTGTCCGCGATAGGTACTGCGCCATTCGCGGCGTATCCAGTGCTTAGGAACGTCGTACTTCAACCAGCCGCGCGTGCGTCCGAGAATCTTCACATGTTCGGGCTTGAGCCCGACTTCCTCGAACAGTTCCCGGTACATGGCCTGCTGCGGGCTCTCCCCGTGCTTGATGCCGCCCTGCGGGAACTGCCAGGAATGCTCGCGTATCCGCTTGCCCCAGAAAACCTCATTGCGCGCGTTGACCAGAATGATGCCGACGTTCGGGCGATAGCCGTCACGATCGAGCATGGTCGAACCCTTGATTCATCCGTGTTGCGTCAATTTTTCCACACTTGACGGGCGTTGGAAAGCGCGAAACCCGCGCCGGCTCCGCCGTCGCACCCGGTGCACTGCTAGAATGTGCGACCGATTTTCAACCCATTCGCACGGAACGACACGATGTTCGCCAGCAGGTTCTTCATCTCCACCCTGAAGGAAGCGCCGTCCGACGCCGAGGTGGTCAGCCACCAGCTCATGCTGCGTGCCGGCCTGATCCGCAAGGTCGCCGCCGGCATCTACACCTGGATGCCCACCGGACTGCGCAGCCTGCGCAAGGTCGAGAACATCGTGCGCGAGGAAATGAACCGCGCTGGCGCCGTCGAAGTGCTGATGCCCGCCGTCCAGCCCGCCGAGCTGTGGCAGGAGTCGGGCCGCTGGGCACACTATGGCCCGGAACTGCTGCGCTTTCAGGACCGTCACCAGCGCGACTTCGTGGTGGGCCCCACGCACGAGGAAGTCGTCACCGACATGGCGCGCCGCGAGCTCAAGAGCTATCGCCAGCTGCCGCGCCACTTCTACCAGATCCAGACCAAGTTCCGCGACGAGATCCGGCCGCGCTTCGGCGTCATGCGCGGACGAGAGTTCCTGATGAAGGACGGCTATTCCTTCCACGCCAGCCATGACGATCTGGTACGCGAATACCGCAACATGCACGATACCTATTCGCGCATCTTCACCCGCATCGGCCTGCAGTTCCGGGCGGTAGCCGCCGACACCGGCTCGATCGGCGGCACCGGCTCACACGAATTCCACGTCATCGCCGAAACCGGAGAAGACGACATCGCCTGGTGTCCGCAATCCGATTACGCGGCCAACGTCGAACTGGCCGAGGCGCTCGCACCGAATGCGGCGCGCCCCTCGCCCACGGCCGGACTCCAGAAGGTTCACACCCCCGGCGTGAAGACCATTGCCGAACTGGCCAACTTCCTGAAGATCGGCGCCGAACGCACCGTCAAGGCGATCGTCGTCGAAGGCGACGACGAGGCCGGACGCGCGCCCGTCCTGATGCTGGTAAGGGGTGACCACGAACTGAACGCGATCAAGGCACAGAAGCTCGAAGGCATCGCCGACCCGCTCGCCTTCGCCAGCGCCGAGGCCATCCAGGCTGCGTTCGGCGCAGCGCCCGGATCGCTGGGGCCGGTCGGTTTCAAGGGGCGCGTGATCATGGACCGCTCGGTCGCTGCGTTGGCCGACTTCGTCATCGGTGCCAATCAGGACGACTGGCACTACACCGGCGCCAACATCGGCCGCGACTTCACCGAGCCGGAAGTGGCCGACCTGCGCAACGTCGTCGCCGGCGACCCGTCGCCGGACGGCAAGGGTGCGCTCGAGATCTGCCGCGGCATCGAAGTTGGCCACATCTTCCAGTTGCGCACCAAGTACGCCGAGGCACTCGACTGCAGGTTCGTCGACGAGAACGGACGCGAGCAGGTCATGGAGATGGGCTGCTACGGCATCGGCGTGTCGCGCATCCTGGGCGCGGCCATCGAACAGAATCACGACGCGCGCGGCATCATCTGGCCGGCGAGCATCGCACCGTTCAAGGCCGTGATCTGCCCGATCGGATTCGACAAATCAGAAGCCGTGCGCGAGACAGCCAAACGGCTGCACGACGAACTCGTCGCCGCCGGCGTGGATGTCATTCTGGACGACCGTGGAGAGCGCCCCGGGGCGATGTTCGCCGACTGGGAACTGATCGGCGTGCCGCAGCGCATCGTCGTCGGCGACCGGGGCCTCAAGGACGGCGTGGTCGAAATTCAGGGACGGCGCGAGGAGCAGGCGAGCAAATTCTCCCCGGACGAGGCCGTCGACGAGACCGTGCGCCGCCTGACGCCGCAGACGACGGACTGAGGCCATGCTCACGGGAGCTCGCACTCTGTGGCTGGCTGGCGCGTTTTGCTTGCTGAGCAGCGCCGCGCTGGCCGGTCCGCAGATGTACGAACCGATGTCCGAGAGCGTGCGCGCGGCGCTGTCCGCGGCGGTCAGCGATCGCCCGGCACCCACTCTCGGCAGTGCCGACCCCGCCTACCGCGAATGGCGCGACGCGATGTCGCAGCGGCTCGCACGCTGGATCGACGACGCGCGCTACCGCGAGGACCTGCTCGACACCGTGCACTACGAGGCCACCCGCGCGGGTCTCGATCCCGAACTCGTGCTCGGCCTGATCGAGGTCGAGAGCGCGTTTCGCAAGTACGCAGTCTCGTCCGCCGGCGCACGCGGCTACATGCAGATCATGCCGTTCTGGATCGAGGTCATCGGCCGCCCGACCGACAACCTCTTCCACATGCGCACCAACCTGCGCTACGGATGCCTCATCCTGCGCCACTACCTCGACATCGAGAAGGGCGACCTGTTTCGCGCGCTGGGTCGCTACAACGGCAGCCTGGGCAAGGCCGCCTACCCGAACCGGGTGCGTTCAGCCTGGGAAGGCAACTGGGCGAAGACGCTCGCGAACGATGCCAGCGAGAGTGTCGCCCTGCAGCGCTGATCACGCCGTCAGCGCTTCGTCCTCGACCGGTTCCTTGGCGGCATCGTCGCGCCCGGCGCGGGTCTCGGCGGCGTTGTCCTTGCGTCGCGACCGATCTTCCGAATCGGCAGCCATGACATCGCCGCTGATCTGACCACCCTCTTCGATGAAGATCGTGCCATAGCGGATCTTGCCGCTGACCCGGCCACCGGCATGAATCACCAGTTGCTCGCGCGCCGTCAGCTCGCCCTCGAAGCGACCGTGGATCTCGGCCACATCGACCCCGACCTTGCCCTCAAAGGCGCCGCCCTGGGCGATGCGCAGCACGCGGCTGTCCATCGTCGCGTCCACGCGCCCCTCGACCACCAGCGTGTCGCAGTCGAGGATTTCCGCCCCGCGCAGCTTGACTTCGGGGCCGACGATCAGGCGGCTGTCGCCCTTGCCCGGTTCCTCGCGCCCGCGGGCCGAAGCCTCACCCGCGGCTGTCGCCGGGGTCGGCACACCCGCTGCGGCTTGCGCCGTAGCGCCCGGACGTTGCGCTTGCGATTCCTGCGGGCCTGTTGCAGGTCCGCGCACGCCCCCCTGAGTGCCCGGGGCACCTGGACGGTTCGGGGCATTCTCGCCGGCTTTGGGAAACAGATTGGGCTTGTTGAACATGGCATGCTCCTGCGTTCGGTCACGAAGCAGCCAGTCTAGGGGCTGGGAGCGCCCGCACGCAGCCACGACTTGTTTCAAGGTCGTAAGCGTGCGAAATGCCTGAACCAACCCTGACGCATGGCACCGTGACCGCGCCAGGATGCTGAATTTGCGCGACTTTGTGCAAGCGCAGCGTGTCTCCCCGACCCGCCCGCAGGCGGCGCCGATCGTGCACTTACATAAATCAGCTTACATCGGCGCGGCGCACTCGCGCCCGTGCCTTAATCAGGCCGTGCCGCCCACCGTCAGTCCGTCGATGCGCAAGGTCGGCTGGCCGACGCCCACCGGCACGCTCTGGCCGTCCTTGCCGCAGGTGCCCACGCCCGGATCGAGCGACATGTCGTTACCGATCATGGACACGCGCGTGAGCGCATCCGGGCCGTTGCCGATCAGCGTCGCGCCCTTGACCGGACGGGTGACCTTGCCGCCCTCGATGAGGTAGGCCTCGGAAGCCGAGAACACAAACTTGCCCGACGTGATATCGACCTGACCGCCGCCGAAATTGACCGCGTACAAGCCGTTCTCGACCGAACGCAGGATCTCCTCCGGGTCGTGATCGCCACCGGGCATGTAGGTGTTGGTCATGCGCGGCATCGGCAGATGCGCATAGGACTCGCGCCGACCGTTGCCGGTGGGTGCGACCCCCATCAGCCGGGCGTTGAGCATGTCCTGCATGTAGCCGGTGAGGATGCCGTCCTCGATGAGGACCGTGCGATTGGTTGGATTGCCCTCGTCGTCGACGGTCAGCGAACCACGGCGGTCGGCCAGCGTGCCGTCGTCGACCACGGTCACCCCGGGCGAGGCGACGCGCTCGCCGATGCGCCCCGAAAAGGCCGAACTGCCCTTGCGGTTGAAGTCGCCTTCCAGACCGTGGCCGATGGCCTCGTGCAGCAGGATGCCGGGCCAGCCCGGCCCCAGCACGACGGTCATCGTCCCCGCTGGCGTAGCCACCGCTTCCATGTTGGTGCGCGCCTGATGGACGGCCGCGCGCGCGTACTCGCGCAAACGCTCATCGTCGAAATACGCGTAGTCGAAGCGACCACCTCCGCCCGCGCTGCCCTGCTCGCGACGATCGCCTTGCTCCATGATCACCGACAGCGACACGCGCACCAGCGGGCGCACGTCGGCCGCCATGTGGCCATCGCTGCGCGCGACCATGACCACCTCCCACGAGCCGGCCACGTGCGCCATGACCTGGCTCACGCGCGAATCCTCAGCACGTGCGAAGCGCTCCAGGCGTTCGAGCAGGCGCACCTTCTCGGCGTCCGACAACGAGGCCAGCGGACAGTCGCCACGATACAGCGGCGCGACATGCGCGCCGGGCGTGACCGCGACGCGGCGCTCGGCGCCCGCGTCGGCGATCGCACGCGTGGCTTGCGCGGCCGCCGCGAGCGCCTCGGACGAAATGTCGTCGGAATAGGCGAAAGCCGTCTTCTCGCCACTGATCGCACGCACTCCGACGCCCTGCTCGATGTCGAAGCTGCCGGACTTGACGATGCCCTCTTCGAGACTCCACCCCTCGGCGCGCCGGTACTGGAAGTACAGGTCCGCGTAATCTAGGCGATGCCCCATCAGCGAACCGAGCACGCGCTCGATGGTGCGCGCGTCGACGCCGCAAGGATCGAGCAGTTGCCGTTCGGCCAGGGTGAGCGCGTCATGGGTCATGTTCATGTTCCGTCCATCGAAGTGTCTGGTTGGCAGGACCGCCCGCGTCGGCAGACGTTCCTCAGGAAGCGGGGTCGAGACGCCGGTGGGCGAGCGCCGGCAGTTGCGCGCGCACTGCGGCGAGGTGGGCCCGATCCAGTTCGGCGAGCACGATGCCCGGCCCCTCGTCGCGACACGCCAGCACCTCGCCCCAGGGATCGACGATCATGGTGTGGCCCCAGGTACGCCGACCACCCGCATGCACGCCGCCCTGCGCCGGCGCTGCGACGTAGCACTGGTTCTCGATTGCACGAGCACGCAGCAGCGTCTCCCAGTGCGCGCGACCGGTGGTCGCGGTGAAGGCCGAAGGCACGAGGATCAGGTCCACTGCGCGCATCGCGCGGTACAGCTCGGGAAAACGCAGGTCGTAGCACACCGACAGGCCGAGCCGTCCGAAGGGCGTATCCACACAGGCGACGCGGCTGCCGGCTTCGATCGTGCGCGATTCGTCGAAGTGCTCGGCCCCGTTGTCGAAACCGAACAGGTGCATCTTGTCATAGCGCGCCACGCGCCGACCGCTCCCGTCGAACACCAGCACGCTGTTGCGCACGCGCGCGGCGTCATCGGCTACCAATGGAATCGTACCACCGACCAGCCATATCCCGTGCCGGGCCGCGGTTTCGGCCAGCCAGTCCTGCATCGGTCCGGAACCATCGGCCTCGCGCGCCGCGACCTTCGCCTGCTCGTCGGAGGACAGCAGCGCGAAATACTCCGGCAGCGCCACCAGAGCCGCGCCGGCGCCGGCCGCCTGAGCGACCAGGTCGGCGGCCGCGGCGAGATTGGCGGCGACCTCGGGACCGCTGATCATCTGTACCGCGACAATTCGCATGTCTTCCCCGCTTGTCATGGTGTCTCCTGCGTGTTGCGGCCCTGCCCCACCGGCAGTGTCTCGACCTGAGGGTCGGCCCAGGTTCCGGTAATCGAATAGCCGTACGCGAACATGCGCTCGATCGGGTCGCTCAACACCTTCTGTGCGAGATAGGCGATCACGCCGGCGACCGGATTGATCAGCCCAGCCGCGGCGCCGACGGCGACCGACTCGGACAGCGTCGGCTGCACCACCACCTTCAGATCCTGGGTTTCGGTCTTGAGATCGGCCGAGCCGCCGAACCAGATGCGCGCGGCCGGGCCCGAGATCTCGAAGTCGTCTGATCGCATCACCCCGGAAGCGACGTCGACGGTGCCTGCGACGCGATCGAAGGCGAAGCCCTCGGTGAACACGTCGCTGAAATCGAGCTTGAGACGTCGCGGCAGGGCCTGCAGGCTGAGCACGCCGAGCAGCCGGCCGACGCCCGGCTCGAGCTTGGAGAAACGCCCGTCGTTGGCCTCGACGCTGAAGCGCCCGGCCAGCGTCGGGTAGTCTACGCGCGTCGGAATGCTCTCCCAGGACAGATCGCCCTCGAGCACCGCCGTTCCGCCGCGAATCACCTGCGGATAGCCCACGCGCGTGAGCAGCGCGCCAATGTCGCGACTGTCCAGTCGCAAGGCCACCTCGGTAAGCGGCGAGCGTCCGGCCCGCCAGCGCCCCGAACCGGTCAGCGTGGCATCCTCGTTCTCGATGGTCACGCTGTCGAGCAACCACAGCTCGCCGCGATTGGCCGCGCGCAGCTCCAGCCGCCCCAGATCGATGCCGCGCAGTTCGAAGCGCTCGGCAACCACGTCCATGTCGGGCAGCGAGGCGTCTGCGTCGAGTTCGAACCGGCGTGCGATCTGCTCGTCACTGGCGGCGCGCTGGCCCAGCACCAGATGTTCGAGACGCAACTGCACCGCGCCCTCCTCGAGGCCGTGCCAGGCCAGCCGCCCGCGTGCGACGTCGCTCGAGATCTCGCCGCTCCAGCCGTCGCGGTCGACACTGGCCGCCAGCTCGACATCCGCCACCTCGTAACCGAAGGCCCGCAAGCGCGATACCGCGACATCGAGCGAGGACAGGGACGCGCCCTGCTCGCCCACGGCACCGAGTTGCAGTGCCCTCCAGGCGTCGAGATCGAATTCGTCGAGGCGCGCCCGCAACGCCACGCCGACGGCCGAGACAGGCACGTCGGCACCGATGCCGACGCCGCCGCGCGCCAGCGCCCACGCATCGCCGTCGGTGAAGGCATCGAAGGAGAATCCGATGTCATCGCCCAGCCGGCCGGAAACATTGCGCTCGGCGCCGGCGAAGCGTAGCTGCAAGGCCAGCGGCAACGCCACCTCTGCGCGCTTGTTGAGCGGATGCGGCAGGCTGGACGACACGCCCGTCAGCACGGAATGAATGCTCGCGCTCACTTCGCCCTGCCCGGCATCGATCCGGGCCTGCCACGGCGCCGTACCCGAGAGCCCATCCATCAGCGGCCCGTCATACTGCGAGCGCAGCGCACGCATCGACGCCCGGCCCTCCAGCGCGAAGCGCACGCGCCCGTCCTCGCGCGTGACCGCCGACAGCGTGACCGGCTCGTCCAGCAGGCGCGCCTGCCCCTCGTCGATGCGCAGGCTGTCCTCGCTGAAGCGCACGCGAGCGCGCGCCTGTTCGAGGGCAGGCAACCAGTCCAGCACCGCAACGCGGTTGCCGGAAAAGCGGAAATCGCCTTCGACTTCAGTGCGTTCGACCGCGCGTAGCGGCATCTCCAGGGACAGCGCGAGCGTGCCCTCGCCTTCGGCGCGCATGTCGTCGGTGAAACCGTGCAGGCGCGCACCCACCGGACTGTCCGAGACGAATCGGAGAAAGTCCGCAGTCGGTCCGTGGGCCGCGCCACGCACGTTCAGCACCTGCGCGCCGCGCGCGTCCAGATCGGGAATGTCGGCCGTCACCTCGGACAGGCGCACGCCGAAGATGCTCGCTTCGCTTGCGGCGACATGCATGCCCGCACCCTCGAAGCGGATCGTGCCGGCGATACCGTCGATGCCCGGCCAGCCCGGCGCGTAGTCGAGCCGGCCACCGTCGAAGTCGACGGTTACGAGAAAGCGCCCATTTCCGTCACGGAACGGAAACTCGTCGAGCGCGCCGTGCAGCGCCAGCCGCGCGTCATGTACGCGCGCGCCGCGCAGCGATCGCTGCAGCCATCGTCGAGTATTGTCATTGACGGCGTGCGGCAGGTAGCGCCACACCGCGTCGCCCGAGGCCCGCGTCAGTCGCGCCGTCATGTCGATCGCCCCGCGTCGCCCCACGCCGGGCCGATACACGCCGTGTGCCTCGCCGGCCGCATCGGGGTTCTCGAAGCGCGCCGTGTCGAGATGGATCGCGAGGCCATCGTCATCGCGCGACCAGCTTCCGATCGCATCGAAACGCTCGAAGCGCATCGTCGGATCCGGGAACACCTCCGGCAGTTCGGCGTGCGCCTCGCGAGCCGAGAGCGTGAATCGGCCGGCATCGCGGTCGCCGGAGATTTCGCCACGAAAGCCCTCGCCACCGGGCAGGCCGTCACGCGCGCGCAGTGCGATGTCCGAAAAGCGACCGGCGATGCGGCTTAGCTGCAGCACGCCCGCCTGCGTGTTCCAGCCCAGTTCGAAGTCGTCGACCCGACCGCGCGGCGCGATCTCCCCCAGTCGCGCGTCGAATCCGTCAGGCAGCGGCAGGTGTGCAGCGAGATCGGCGAGCACACCGAGATCCAGAGAATCGACCTGCAGCGTGCCCGCATCCTGCGCATTCGCTCCGCCGTCCAGGCGCAGGGACACGCGCCCCGGCCGCAGGATGCGTTGATCCGGCATCACCAGTTCGAACTCCGACAGGTCGAAGGCGTAGCCTTCCGGGCGCTCCATCGCGTGCAATCGCCCGCGCGCGTGCTCGGCCTCCAGTGCGGGCAGGGCGTCATGCAGGCGCGCGCCGAACCCGGACACCGCGAAATCGAGCGTGCTCGAACGCGGCCGCCCCTCGAGCACTTCGACCCAGCCCTCGAAATCGCCTGCGCCACTGACCGGAACCGCGTAATCGAGCCACGGCGTCAATCCTTCGAGGCGCGCGTCGGACACCGCCACGAAAAGCTGACCGTCCCAGAGTTGCGGGTCACGCGGATCGGCCGAGACGACGTCGCCGCGCAACTCGATCGCCGAGGCCACACCGGCCGGCGCGCGCGCCGTGAGCCCGAAGCGAAAGCGCGCGCCGATGCGCTCGACGCGCAGATCCACGTCATCGAGGCGCAGCACGCGCGCCGCGCGCAGCTGGTCGTGCCAGCTCGTGCGCGCGTCATGTATCGCGATCTCGCCCTGGCGCAACAGCCAGCCCGCGAAGGCGCCGCCGCCCTCACCGCTGCCCAGCACGACCCCGGCCGCGCTGACCTGCCCTCGAGCATCACGCACCAGATTCAGTTCGGGCGCGAACAGATCGAGCCGCTCGAAATAGGGTTCGCCGCGCAACAGTGAAGACCAGCCGGGGCGGGCCTCGATGCGCTCCAGGCGCAGCGCGTCGGCACCGGACGGATCGCCCAGCACGATGCCGCGCGCATCCAGGCGCAGACGCAGACCCGGCCAATCGGCAGACAGCGATTCGATCGTCACCGGTATGCCGATCGCCCGCGACACGCGTTCGGCAACGAAGTCGCGATAGGCATCGGCGCGCGGCAACACGATCTCGCGCAATGCAAGCAGCGCGAGGGCGAACACGAAGAAGGCCACGACCACGCAACGCAGCGCGATGCGCCCGACGCCCGACACGCGTCGCGGGGGCTGCTCGGTTTCGTCTTGCGGATTGCGCGGCCGGTCGATCATCGGGCGAGGGTCACGGACTCGGGAAGGGACCGGTTCGGCGTGAACGCAACCGCGTCGCATTCTCCGTCCGGCCCGCCATTCTAGCAGCGCCGCGCAGCTTGTCGCTGCGCGGCGCTGCCTGCATCATGACCGCCGGATTCGAACCGACACATCACCCGGAACGCCTGCGATGCCCTCTAGCGCGATCTCACGCACTGCCTGCCTGTCCAACTTCCTCGCCCGCATGCTCGACAGCCGCGACTGGCTCGCAGCGCGCCTCGAAGCATCGATCGAGGCGCGCATCGACGCCGACGCGATGCGCAGCTTCATCGATGCCGATCACCTCGACGAGGAACGGCTCGGCGAGGCCTTGCGCCGGCTGCGCACCTGGGTACTGTGCCATCTGGCGGTGCGCGACCTCGACGGCCGCGCCGACCTTGCCGAGGTCACCGAAACCATGACCTTGCTCGCCGAAGTGGCGATCGCCGCCGCACACGAGGTGCACCGCGAGGTGCTGGTCTCGCGCCACGGCCTGCCGCTGTCGATCTCCGGCTGGGAGCAGGAACTCATCATCCTCGGCATGGGCAAGCTGGGCGGGCGCGAACTGAACGTGTCGTCCGACGTCGACCTGATCTTCGTCTTCCCCGAGGACGGCGAGACCGGCGGCGAGCGCGTGATCAGCAACTTCGAGTTCTTCGAGCGGCTGGGCAAGCGCATCATCCGCAGCCTCGCCGACATCACCGAGCACGGTCAGGTCTTTCGCGTGGACATGCGGCTACGGCCCAATGGCGATTCCGGCCCCCTCGTGTGTTCCTTCGAAGCGCTGGAGAACTACTTCATCACCCAGGGTCGCGAATGGGAGCGCTATGCCTGGATCAAGGCGCGCCCGCTCAACGGTGAGCGCTTCGCGGAACTGGAAAAGATCGCGCGCCCCTTCGTCTTCCGCAAGTACCTCGACTACGGCGCATTCAACGCGATGCGCGCGCTGCACGCTCAGATCCGTCGCGAAGTCACGCGGCGCGACCGGGCCGACAACGTCAAGACCGGCCCCGGCGGCATCCGCGAAATCGAGTTCATCGCCCAGGTCTTCCAGCTGATCCGTGGCGGACGCGACCGCGAACTGCAGATCCGACCGACGCTGGAGGTGCTCCATCGTCTGGCCGAGCGCAACATCCTCGGCGAGCAGACGGTGGCGGAACTGTCCGAGGCCTACGTCTTCCTGCGCCGCCTCGAGCACCGCCTGCAGTATCTGGACGACCAGCAGACGCACGACCTGCCCCAGGATGCGGCCGACCGCGCGATCATCGCCGAGGCGGCCGGATTCGACGACGAGGACGCCCTGCTCACTGAGCTCGAACGGCACCGGCGCATCGTCAGCGGCCACTTCGACGACGTCTTCGCCGACCCCACGGAGAAGGAACACAAGCCCGAACTCGAAGAGGTATGGTCCGGCGCCGGCAACGACGATCAGCCCGACCCCATCCTCGCCGAGCTCGGCTATGCCGACCCCAGAGCGGTTTGCGAGAAGCTCGCCAGCGTGCATGAGAGCACGCGTTATCAGCAGTTGCCGGCGCACATCAAGAGCCGGCTCGATGCGCTGGTACCGCGGGTGGTCGAGGCCGCCGGCGCCACGCCGAGCCCCGACCAGACCCTGTCGCGCTGCCTCACGCTGCTCGAGACCATCAGCCGGCGCGGCGCCTATCTCGCCCTGCTGCAGCAGTACCCGCACGCCTTGCAGCGCGTGGCCGACCTGATGAGCGCGTCGAGCTGGGCCACCGAATACCTGACCCGTCATCCGGTGCTGCTCGACGAATTGCTCGACGACCGTCATCTCGACCAGACGCCCGACTGGGAGGCCTTCTCGGCCGAGCTGGGCGAGGCGCTCGACGCCATCGAACCCGACATGGAGCACCAGATGGACATGATGCGCGAGCACCACCACGCGCAGGTGTTCCGTCTGCTCACCCAGGACATCGCCGGCAAACTCACCGTCGAGCGGCTCGCCGACCACCTCTCGGCGCTCGCCGACGTCATCCTCGAGCGCACGCTGCCGCTGGTGTGGCGCAAGATGCGCAAGCGCCACCGCGACGATCCGGCCTTCGCGGTGATCGCCTACGGCAAGCTCGGCGGCAAGGAACTGGGCTACGCCTCGGATCTGGACATCGTCTTCCTGTTCGACGACGACGCACCCGAGGCCATGGAGAGCTACTCGCGCCTGGCGCAGCGCGTGAACACCTGGCTGTCGACGCGTACCGCGGCCGGCATCCTCTTCGAGACCGACCTGCGCCTGCGCCCGAACGGCGACGCCGGCCTGCTGGTGACTTCGATCGAAGCCTTTCGCAAGTACCAACTCGAAGCGGCCTGGGCGTGGGAGCACCAGGCACTGACCCGCGCGCGTTTCGCCGCCGGCGACCGCCAGGTCGGCGAGGCCTTCGAGACCATCCGCCAGGAGGTTCTGTGCCGCCAGCGCGATCTCGACACGCTGCGCGCCGACGTGCTCGAGATGCGCCAGAAGATGCGTGGCGCGCACTCGGGCAAGGGCGAGGGCTTCGAACTCAAGCACGATGCCGGCGGCCTGGTCGACGTCGAGTTCATCATCCAGTACCTGGTGCTCGGCCATGCGCACGAACACCCCGAACTGGCGCGCAACCTGGGCAACATCGCGCTGCTCGGCAAGGCCGGCGAACTCGGGCTGATTCCGGCCGAACTCGCCGCCGGCTGCAGCGACAGCTACCGCCTGTTCCGGCGCCTGCAGCATCGCGAGCGGCTCAACGGCCGGCCCTCGCGCGTGCGCTCCGAGGAAGCCGAGGCCGCGCGCGAGCCGGTCATCGCCTTGTGGCATGAAGTGTTCGAAGCCGACGCGGGTTAAGATCGACGCACTTCCTCACCGACGAGCATGCATGGCGCGCGAGATCGAACTCAAACTGAGTCTGCCCCGACGCTCGGTGAGCGCACTGCGTCGCCATCCGCTGCTCGCCGCCAGTGCGCAGCTTGGCCGCGCCGTGACCCTCGACAACGTCTATCACGACACCCCCGATCTGGCGTTGCGCAAGGCCGGCGTTGCCCTGCGCATCCGCGTCGCCGGCCGACGCCGGCTGCAGACCGTGAAGGCCGCGAGCGCATCCACCGCCGGACTCACCAGCCGCCCGGAGTGGGAGCAGCCGTGGTCCGGCGCCTTCGACTTCTCCGAGGTCGACGACGCGCACATCCGCGCGCTGCTCGAACGTCACGCCGCCGCCCTGGTGCCGGTGTTCTCGACGCGCTTTCGACGCACGACCTATCGTTACGCCCCGAGCGCCGACATCGAGATTCTGCTGATGATCGACAGCGGCGAGATCGTCGCCGGTGAGCAGCGCCAGCCGCTGTGCGAACTGGAGCTGGAACTGGTGCATGGCGACCCCCTCGACCTGGTGCAGTTGGCTGCACGCCTGGCCGAGGATCTGCCGCTGCTACCCGACGATCGCAGCAAGGCCGAGCGTGGCTACCGCCTGCACAGCGGCAAGCCGCCACGCCCGATGCGCGCCGAAGCTTCCACGATCACGCCCGACATGGATCCGTTGCAGGCCTTTCGCGCACTCGCCTTCTCCTGCCTGCGCCAGTGGCAGGCCAATGCGGCCGGCGCGCTCGACCATCAGGGCCCCGAATTCATTCACCAGCTGCGCGTCTCGCAGCGCCGCCTGCGCTCGTTGATGCGCATCTTCCGCGCGGTTCTGCCCGAGGAGTTCGCGGCCGACTGGTCGGTCCGTCTCAAGAACAACGCCGAGCGCTTTGGTGAGGCCCGCGACCTTGACGTGCTCGACGAGGAACTGCTGGCTCCGGTGGCGACCTGGTCGCCCGGGGACGCGGCGCGCCTGCAGCGGCTGCGCGGCACGGTCGCCGACGCGCGCCGACAGGCGCGCGCGCAGGCTGAAAGGGCGCTGGACGCGGCCGAACAGGGCCGACTTGTGCTCGCGCTCGCCGAGGCGCTGATGTGTCTGACGGGCAACGACCTGATCGACAGCGTCGATCTGCGCGGCTTCGCCGCGTTGCAACTGGAACGCCTGCGCCGGCGCGCGCGCCGGCGCCATCGCGCTGCCCTGGATCGCGTTCCCGCTCACCTGCACGCGCTGCGCATCGCATTCAAGCAGTTGCGTTACGGCGTGGAGTTCTTCGCCCCACTGCTGCCGCGCAAGGCGGTGCGTGACTATGTCGGCGCACTCACGCGCACGCAGAACGCACTGGGCTTCATCCACGACGTGGACATCGCGCGCGGGCGCTTCGAGGTCTGGGCCATGGCCAACGCGCAGCTCGATGCCGCCGCGGCCTATGTCTGCGGCTGGCACGGCCCGCGCTACGGCGCGCTGACCGAAACCGCGCTGCACGACAGCCGCGCGCTGCTCGCGGCGCGCAAGGTGCCGTGGACCAAGCTGCGCCGGTCTCGCGGCGCAACGTAACCGCGCTGCAACGACGATGGCCGACAATGCGCCGATCCTGTTCCCGGAATCCGCAATGGACCTCCTCCTCTGGCGTCATGCCGAAGCCGTAGATGGCACTCCCGACCACAGCCGCGCACTGACCGAGCGCGGCCACAAGCAGGCGCGCGCCATCGCCGCGTGGCTGCACAAGAACCGGCCGCGCAAACTGCGTGTGCTGGTCAGCCCCAGCGTGCGCACGATCGAGACGGCGCGCGCGTTCGCCGACGATTTCGAAAAGATCGCGACACTGGGGCCGGACGGCAACGTGGCCGGAATCCTCTCGGCCACAGGCTGGCCGGACGGCGGCGACGCGGTGCTGGTGGTCGGACACCAGCCCACTCTGGGGCGACTTGCGGCGCTGTTGCTGTCCGGTCAGGAGGCCGACTGGACGGTCAAGAAGGGCGCGCTGTGGTGGTTCACCAATCGCGTGCGCAACGGCGAGACACAGACCGTGCTGCGCGCCCTCATCCCCCACGATCTCGCCTGAAGCTTGCCTCCGCGAACGGCTTGAACACGCACCCGCGACAAACGGGTTGACCACAACTGGCGGACCTTCGCGATCGCGCTAGAATGTGGCACCCTCAGGTGCGGCTCATGATCAAACGCTACATCCCGTCCCGCGAAACCATCAAGCAGAACCGCCTGCTCAGCTGGCTCGGACCGCGAATTCACGACCCCTTGCTGTGGCACGTCAACCGCAACTCGGTTGCGCGCGGCACGGCCATCGGTGTGTTCTTCGGCATCATGCTGCCGGTCGCGCAGATCCCGGCCGCGGCCGTCGTCGCCCTGGCCCTGCGCGCCAATCTGTGGGTCGCCGCACTGACCACGCTGGTCAGCAACCCGCTGACCTACGGGCCGATCTACCTGATCGCCTACCGCATCGGATCGAGCATCCTGCCACCGGCCGCGACCGCCACACCGGTGGTCGACGAGCAGACCGCCGCCGCCCTGCAGTGGCTGATCGAGTCCGTCAACTGGCTCACCGGCATCGGCCGGCCGCTGGTGCTGGGCACGCTGATCATGGCCGTGGTCGGCGCCATCGTCGGCTACTTCGGCGTGCTGCTGGTGTGGCGCATCAACGTCCTGCTCAAGCTCAGGCGTCAACGCAAGGAACGCGCTTCGGCACGGCGCGCACCCGACAGCCCCTGATGAACGAAGACCCCATCGAGAACGGCACGGTGCGCGAGATCGACGGCGTACGACGCGTGTATTACGACGGCTACTGGATCAAGGCATACGATCCTCCGGCCGACTCGCTCGCCGAGAAGCGCCATCTCATCGAGGCACTGACACGACGCCTGTTCAACCATGTCGAGCATGGCATCAACGTGCCCGGCAAGCGGCTCGGCGAGGCGCGCGCGGCCTTCGAGGCGGAAACCGTGCCGGAACGCAAGCGCGTCAAGGGTGCGATGCTCGCCGGCGCCCTGTTCAACCGCGGCACCGACATCTTCACCAAGCTCGTCGACCTGCAGGCCCAGGGCGTGGATGTGGCGCAGGACAGCGCGCTGATGCGCGAATGTGGCCAGTGCCTGCAGGAAGCCCTGTCGCTGGGCAAGATGGTGTTGCATCGCAGCGGCGAGGAAGGCATCGACGAGCTGTGGGGAGAGCCGTTCCGCGCCTTCTCGATCCCCATCGAGGCCTTCTATGCGAGCCGCTACCTGAAGATCGCCGAGGCCCTGCGCTGCATCGACCGCATCGCAGCCGCGATGATCGCGGCCTTCGGCAACAGCGCGCTGTTCCACGGCGTGGAGAACGACATCGCGACGTTGTGCGACGCCGCCAAGGTCAAGTGCGAGACCCTGCGCACCGATGAGGCGGTGTTCGACATCTGGACCGATTTCGTCGTCGCCGGCGAGCACCTGTCGGCCTTCGCGCCACATCTGGTCAACGCCCCGACCCCCGAACTGATGCAGCTGGCCACCGACGGCAGGCAGCTGATCGTGCGCGGACGCGAACTGATCGGTGACATCGCGCGCGCACGTGTGGCCATGCCCAAGAGCACGCGCGACTATGTGGCGCGTTGCGAGGCCTGGGCCGAACGTGACCGGGCCCGGCTCAACCCGCTGATCGCCGGCGCTTGAGCCTGAATCTTGCACATTCTCAAGCGATGATGCCGCCGCCCAGACATACCTTGGACTCATACACCACGACGCTCTGCCCCGGGGTGATCGCCCATTGCGGCGTCGCGAACACGATCTGGGCGCGATCGGCGTCGACCGCGTCGATCTGGCACGGCTCGTCGGGCGAGCGGTAGCGCGGCTTGGCGGTGTACACCCAGTGCGTGTGCGGCACGCGACCGGCGATCCAGTTGAGCTCGATCGCGGTCAGGCGGTCGCGCAGCAGCGCCGGATGGTCATGCCCCTGCACGACGTAGAGCACGTTGGCGGCGACGTCCTTGGCCGCGACATACCACGCCTCGTGCTCTCCCGCCGCGTCCTGATGACCCTTCACCCCACCGATGCGCAAGCCCTTGCGCTGACCGATGGTGTGGTACATCAGGCCCTGGTGTTCGCCCAGCACGCGTTCGTCGTCCAGGACACGGATCTCGCCCGGTTGCACCGGCAGGTAACGCATCAGGAATTCGCGGAACGGACGTTCGCCGATGAAGCAGATGCCGGTCGAGTCCTTCTTGGCCGCAACATGCAGTCCGGCTTCGGTCGCGATGCGACGCACGTCGCGCTTGTACAGGCCGCCGAGGGGAAACAGGGTGCGGGCCAATTGCGCCTGATTGAGGCGGTAGAGGAAATAGCTCTGGTCCTTGGTGCCGTCCTCGGCCTTGAGCAACTGGTACTCGATGCGTCCATCGTTGTCCCAGCGACGCACGCGCGCGTAATGGCCGGTGGCGATGCGATCGGCGCCGAGCCCCATCGCATGATCGAGGAAACAGCGGAATTTGATCTCCGAATTGCACAGGATGTCGGGATTGGGGGTGCGCCCGGCCTGATACTCGTGCAGGAAGTCGGCGAACACGCGCTCCTTGTACTCGGCCGAAAAGTTCACGACCTCCAGGTCGATGCCGATCACATCGCATACCGAGGCGACGTCCACCAGATCCTGGCGCGACGAGCAGTACTGGTCGTCGTCGTCATCCTCCCAGTTCTTCATGAACAGGCCGGTCACCTGATAGCCCTGCTGCTTGAGCAGCCACGCCGTCACCGACGAATCCACGCCGCCGGACATGCCGACCACGACATGCATGCCGGCCGCGTCACGTTCTTCAATAGACATTCGGGCCTCCCCCGTTCATCCATTCGTCCAGCGGCATCAAGACCGCCGGCTCGGCGTGATCCCCGAACCAGGTGTCCACGACCCAGGCCGCCCCGCTCCCTCGCTCGACGATCACCGCGCTGCGGTGCTCGCTGAAGATCCCGGCGCGGCGCACTGCAATGTCGTTCACGTCATGATGACGCAGCCAGTCCCGCGCCTCGATGAGACGCAGCAAGGCGTCGGTGGTGATCGAGTGGTCGATGCAGTCCATGCGCCCGCGCACGCCCGCATCGCGCAGATTGCCGGCGCGGTCGGCGTCGATCGGCGTCTGACGACCCGCGAGCCGATAGAGCAGTGCCAGCGCCTCGCGCAAGGCCTCACGCTCGGATGCCGCATCGTCGGCGGCGGCGAGGTGATCGCCGGCCAGCTCGAACTCGAACTCGCCGAAGTGCACGTCGGCGCGCTCGCTGCATCCGTAGTTGAAGCACACCTGCGTAGTGACGCTCGCGGCCATGGCCGGCGCGCTCATCAGCAACACTCCCAGCAGCGCCACATGACGCATCATCGCCCCTCTCCGATCAGCTCCAGCCCGGTCCGCCGACCATCCAGCCAGTTCTCGAGCGACCGCAGCACCAGCGGGCTGCGGTGGCGCGGCGCGCAGGCACGCAGTTCGTCCGCGGTGAGCCACAGCGTGCGCACGATGCCGGTATCGAGCTGCGCCCCCGGCACCGCCTCGCCAACCACGCCGCTGAAGGTAAAGCGCAGGTAGGTCGCGTCGTCCGCCGGCCGACGCCACTGGTAGATGCCCACCAGCGCGTCCGGCTCGAAACGATGGGCGGTCTCTTCGAAGGTCTCGCGCCGCACCGCCTCGACCAGCGATTCGCCCGCCTCCAGATGGCCGGCGGGCTGGTTGATGCGCAAGCCCTCGGCGGTTTCCTCCTCGACCACGAGGAAGCGCCCGCCGCGCTCGACGACGGCCGCGACCGTGACGTTCGCCTTCCATTCCCTAGCCATGAATCCGACCCTGAAAAAGGGCCGGATTGTACCGCGCAAGCGAGCATATTGCCCGCCCGCAAGCGGCTGCGCCGAGGCGTCGCCCGACATCTTGACCAAGGTCAATGATCCCCCCGATTTCTATGTCGAAAGTGACATCACCATTTGATGTAGTCGGCCCGGCACAGTAACATTCGTCTGTTTTGTTCAGCCGACCCAAAACGCTTCCAGACAACTGCCACCCGGCATTCAGGGAGGTTGCACCGGGCAGCAGCTTCAATCGGGATTCCGGTCGGCACCCGACAACCAGGACAGACCTCTATGCTTATAAAGATCAAGAAAGGGCTGGATCTGCCGATCAGCGGCAAGCCTGAACAGCGGGTCGAGGACGCCCGGGCGGTCAGGCACGTCGCGGTGCTCGGCGTGGATCACGTCGATCTCAAGCCCACCATGCACGTGGCGGAAGGTGACAAGGTCAAACTGGGACAGCCTCTCTTCGAACACAAGAAGCTTCCCGGAGTGTGCATCACCGCGCCGGGCGCCGGTGAAGTCGTCGCGATCAACCGCGGCGCACGCCGGATGCTCCAGTCGGTCGTCATCCGCCTCGATGACGAAGAGGAGGCCGAGACCTTCGCCTCCTACCCGAGGGAACAGCTGGGCTCGCTCAGCGGCGAGCAGGTCGCGGAAAACCTGCTGGCCTCGGGCACCTGGGCGACGCTGCGCACCCGCCCGTTCGGCAAGATCCCCCATCCCGAGTCCCGTCCGCATTCGATCTTCGTCACCGCGATCGACACCAATCCGCTCGCAGTCGATCCGCAGGTCGTGATCCAGGGCCAGGAAGAGGCCTTCGCGGATGGACTGACCGTGCTCGGCCACCTCACCGAAGGCCCGGTGTGGGTCTGCAAGGCCGAGGGCGCTAAGCTCGGCAAGCTCGCCGAGAGCGACAAGATCCGCGTGGCCAGCTTCGACGGCCCGCACCCGGCCGGCTTGCCCAGCACGCACATCCATTTTCTCGATCCAGTCAATGCAGAGAAGACGGTCTGGCACCTGAACTATCAGGACGTGATCGCGATCGGAAAGCTGTTTGCCACCGGCAAGCTGTTTACCGAGCGCGTCATCTCGCTGGCCGGACCGCGCGTCAAGAATCCGCGCCTTTTGCGCACGCGCATGGGCGCATGCATCGACGAACTGGTCGACGGGGAACTGGTCGACGGCAATCATCGCGTGATCTCCGGCTCGGTGTGGTCGGGGCGTCGCGTGGCGAGCTGGTCGGCCTACATCGGCGCGCATCACCTGCAGATCAGCGTGCTGCAGGAAGGCCAGACGCGCGAGTTCATGGGCTGGCTCAACCCGGCCGGACGCAAGTTCTCGTTCATGAACGTCATGTTCACCAGCTTCTCGCGCAACAGCGGCCAGACCTTCGACTTCACGTCGTCGCAGAACGGCAGCCCGCGTGCGATGGTTCCGGTGGGCGCCTTCGAGGACGTGATGCCGCTCGACATCCTGCCCACGCAGCTGTTGCGCTACCTGCTGGTGCGCGACACCGACATGGCACAGAAGCTCGGCTGTCTGGAGCTCGACGAGGAAGACCTCGCGCTGTGTTCGTTCGTGTGCGTCGGCAAGTACGACTACTCGCCGGTTCTTCGTCAAAACCTTAGCCAGATTGAGAGGGAAGGCTGATGTCACGCATGCGACGCTTCCTCGACAGTATCGAGCCGCAGTTCCACAAGGGTGGACGGTTCGAGAAGTACTACGCGGTCTACGAGATGGTGGATACCTTCCTGTACGCACCGCCCGACACCACCCGCACGGCGCCGCACGTTCGCGACGGCATCGATCTCAAGCGCATGATGAGCTACGTCGTCGTCGCGCTGATCCCGTGCATCCTGTGGAGCTGGTTCAACAGCGGCTACCAGGCCAACCTCGCGCTGGCCGAACTCGACATCGTCCGCGAGGACTGGCGCGGCGCCCTGCTCTCCATGTTCGGCATCGGATTCAATCCGAACAATCCGTTCGCCAACATGGCACACGGCTTCCTGCTGTTCCTGCCGCTGTATCTGACTACGCTGATCGTCGGCGGCCTCTGGGAAGTGTTGTTCGCCACCGTGCGCAACCACGAGGTCAACGAAGGCTTCCTCGTCACCTCGATGCTGTTCACGCTCACGCTGCCGCCCGAGATGCCGCTGTGGATGGTCGCCGTGGGCATCAGCTTCGGTGTCGTCATCGGCAAGGAGGTGTTCGGTGGCACGGGCAAGAACTTCCTCAACCCCGCGCTCACCGGTCGCGCCTTCCTGTACTTCGCCTATCCCGCCGAGATTTCCGGTGATCAGGTGTGGATCGCGGTCGATGGCTGGTCGCACGCCACCCCGCTGGGCCTGGGCGAGACCGGCGGCATGGCTGGCATCCTCGATTCCGGGCTGACCTGGTGGCAGGCCTTCGTCGGCCTGATGCCCGGCTCGATGGGCGAGACCTCGACGCTGGCGATCCTGATCGGCGCGGCCTTCCTGCTCTACACCCGCATCGCCAACTGGCGGATCATGGCCGGCGTGGTGCTTGGCGTGGTCGCCACGTCGCTGCTGTTCAACCTGCTCGCCACCGGTGCCCGCCCGATGATGGAAATGCCCTTCTACTGGCACTTCGTCGTCGGCGGCCTGAGCTTCGGCCTGGTGTTCATGGCGACCGATCCGGTCTCGGCCGCGATGACCAACGCCGGCCGACTGTGGTTCGGCGTACTGATCGGCTTCATGACGGTGGTGATCCGCGCGATCAACCCGGCCTTCCCGGAAGGCATCATGCTGGCCATCCTGTTCGCCAACCTGTTCGCGCCACTGATCGATTACGTGGTCATCCAGATGAACATCCGACGGAGGGAGCGCCGCCATGTCAGCGCCTGAGAAGAAATCCGCCGGCGGCCCGCTGGCATCCATCCTCGCCCTGCCCAACGACAGTGGCAAGAAGACCATCTTCATGGCGGTTGCCGTGTGCCTGGTCTGTTCGGTGGTCGTCGCTTCAGCCGCCGTGGGCCTGCGCCCGCTGCAGGCAGCCAACCAGGAACGTGACCGCATCCGCAACATCGTCGACGTCGCCGGCGTCGCCCAGCCGGGCCAGTCGGCAGCCGAAGCCTTCCGCGAGAAGGTCGAGTCGATGCTCGTCCGCCTCGAGGACGGCAGCAAGAGCGACGAGTTCGACGTGGCGACCTTCGACATCCAGAAGGCCTCCAAGGATCCTTCGATGTCACGCCCGATGCCCAAGTCCGAGGATCAGGCCAACATCAAGCGGCAGCCGACCCACATGCCCGTATACGTCGTTCGTGGCGAATCGGGCGAGGTCCAGCGCCTGATCCTGCCGGTGCATGGTGCAGGCCTGTGGTCGACGCTTTACGGCTTTCTCGCGCTCGACGGCGACCTCAACACGGTCAGCGGCCTGAAGTTCTACCAGCACGCCGAGACTCCGGGTCTGGGCGGCGAGGTCGACAACCCGAACTGGCGCGCGATCTGGGACGGCAAGATGATCTACGACGATCAGGGCAATCCGTCCATCCAGCTCGTCAAGGGCTCGGTCGACGCCTCGACGCCCGACGCCGAGCACAAGATCGACGGTCTGGCAGGCGCCACGCTGACCTCGCGCGGCGTGGAGAATCTGATCAACTTCTGGCTCGGCGAGGACGGCTACGGCCCGTTCATCGAGCGCCTGAAAAACGAGAGGGGATAAGCCATGGCGAACGAAACCAAGAAGCTCGTCACCGGACCGGTCGCCGACAACAACCCGATCATCCTGCAGGTTCTGGGCATCTGTTCGGCGCTGGCGGTCACCACCAAGATGTCGACCGCGGTCACCATGTGCATCGCGCTCACGGCCGTGTTGTGCTGCTCGAACATGCTGATTTCGATGATCCGCAATCACATCCCGTCGAGCATCCGCATCATCGTGCAGATGACCATCATCGCCTCGCTGGTGATTCTCGTCGATCAGGTTCTCAAGGCATTCGCCTACGGCCTGTCCAAGGAGATGTCGGTCTTCGTTGGCCTGATCATCACCAACTGCATCGTGCTCGGCCGCGCCGAGGCCTTCGCGCTCAAGAACCCGCCGATCCCGAGTTTCTTTGACGGCTTGGGCAACGGTCTGGGCTACAGCGCCATCCTGCTGATCGTCGGCTTCGTGCGCGAACTGTTCGGCTCGGGTTCGCTGTTCGGCGTGCAGATCCTGTCGCTGGCCAAGGACGGCGGCTGGTACGTGCCCAACGGCATGCTGCTGCTGCCCCCGAGCGCCTTCTTCCTGATCGGCCTGATCATCTGGGCCGTACGCAGCTGGAAGCCCGAACAGGTCGAGAAGCCTGACTTCCAGATCCAGACTCATCGTGCCGAGGTGTCGTAATGGAAGCTTTGTTCAATCTCTTCATCGGTGCGGTTTTCGTCGAGAACCTGGCACTGGCGTTCTTCCTCGGGATGTGCACCTTCCTCGCCATCTCGAAGCAGATCGGCGCAGCCTTTGGTCTGGGCATCGCCGTGGTCGTGGTGCAGGCGCTGACCGTTCCGGTCAACCACCTGATCTACTACTGGCTGCTGCGCGATGGCGCGCTGGCCTGGGCCGGCCTGCCGGACGTCAATCTCAACTTCCTCGGCCTGATCGTCTATATCGGCGTGATCGCGGCCCTGGTGCAGATTCTCGAGATGTTCCTCGACAAGTACGTACCCACGCTCTACAACGCGCTGGGCGTGTATATGCCGCTGATCACCGTCAACTGCGCCATCCTCGGCGGCACGCTGTTCATGGTCGAACGTGACTACAACTTCGCCGAGAGCGTGACCTACGGCATCGGCTCCGGGGTCGGCTGGGCACTGGCGATCACCGCCCTGGCGGGCATTCGCGAGAAGCTCAAGTACTCCGACATCCCGGCCGGCCTGCAGGGTCTCGGCATCACGTTCATCGCAACCGGTTTGATGTCGCTGGGCTTCATGGCCTTCTCCGGCATCCAGCTCTGACGCGACGAGGTAAACGCACATGACTGAAATCATTCTCGGTGTCTTCTTTTTCGTCGCGATCGTCATCATCCTGGTGTACGTGATTCTCGCGGCACGCTCGAAGCTGGTGGCGACGGGCAACGTGAAGATCAACATCAACAACGAGAAGACGATCGAAGTACCGGTCGGCGGCAAGCTGCTCGGCGCGCTGGCCAACGCCCAGTTGTTCGTCGGCTCGGCCTGCGGCGGCGGCGGCACCTGCGCCCAGTGCAAGGTCAAGGTCTTCGAGGGTGGCGGTGCCATCCTCCCGACCGAGACCGGCCACATCAACAAGCGCCAGGCGCGCGAGGGCGAACGCCTGGCCTGCCAGGTCGCCGTCAAGCAGGACATGAAGATCGAGGTGCCCGAAGAAGTCTTCGGCGTCAAGAAGTGGGAGTGCACGGTGCGCTCCAACCACAACGTCGCGACCTTCATCAAGGAACTCATCCTCGAACTGCCCGAAGGCGAGAATGTCGACTTCCGCGCCGGTGGCTACATCCAGATCGAAGCGCCACCGCACCAGGTCGACTTCAAGGACTTCATCATCGAGGAGCGCTTCCGCGACGACTGGGACCGCTACAACGTGTGGCAGTACAAGTCCAAGGTGGACGAGGAAGTCACGCGCGCCTACTCGATGGCGAACTACCCCGAAGAGAAGGGCATCATCATGCTCAACGTGCGGATCGCCACCCCGCCGCCGCGGGCCGAAGGCGTGCCGCCGGGCAAGATGTCGTCCTACATCTTCGGCCTCAAGGAAGGTGACAAGGTCACCATCTCCGGCCCGTTCGGCGAGTTCTTCGCGCGCGACACCGATGCCGAAATGGTATTCATCGGCGGTGGCGCGGGCATGGCGCCGATGCGCTCGCACATCTTCGATCAGCTTGGCCGCATCAAGACCGATCGCAAGATCACATTCTGGTACGGTGCACGCTCCAAGCGCGAGATGTTCTACGTCAACGACTTCGACACCCTCGCCGCCGAGAACGAAAACTTCGAATGGCATGTCGCACTGTCGGACCCGCTGCCCGAAGACGAGTGGAAAGGCTATACCGGCTTCATCCACAATGTCCTCTACGAGAACTATCTCAAGGACCATCCGGCGCCGGAAGACTGCGAGTACTACATGTGCGGTCCCCCGATGATGAACGCGGCAGTCATCCAGATGCTGCTCGACCTGGGTGTGGAACGCGAGAACATCCTGCTGGACGACTTCGGCGGCTGAGGTTCTTCCGGCCCGGCCCCGTGCCGGGCCGGCGCACACCCCCTATGGAGGCCAAATGACCATTTACATCGTCACCTTCCTGATCATGACACTCGCCGTCCTCGCCATGGCTGTCGGCGTACTCGCCGGGCGCAAGCCGATCGCGGGAAGCTGTGGTGGCCTCGGGAAATTCAACGTCGAATGCGTTGCCGGCTGCGACAAGCCCTGTCCCAAGCGCGAGGCGCGTGCGCAGGCCGAAGAACATCAACACTAGAACAACGCGAAAGGGAGAGCCATGCTCAAGTCGCTGCTCGTCAAGGACTACATGTCCGGGGATCCGCTGGCCTTCAAGCCGGATACGGAAATCCTCGACGCCATCCACCTGCTGCTCAAGCACGAGATGACCGGCGCGCCGGTCATCGACAACATGGGCCGCGTGGTCGGCTTCCTGTCCGAGAAGGACTGCATCAAGACCTCGCTGAACGCGTCCTATCACGAAGAACGCGGCGGTCGCGTCAGCGAGCTGATGTCGCCCAACGTGATCACGCTCGAGCCGGAATCCTCGCTCATGGAAGCGGCCGAAATGTTCGTCGGCAGCGCGATCCGCTGCTATCCGGTCGTGGAGAACGGTCGCCTGGTCGGTCAGCTGTCGCGTCGCGACGTCCTGCGTGCGCTCGAGAAGCTGTGGTGAGCCTCCCGCGACACTGAATCCGAAGCCGGCCGCTGGCCGGCTTTTTTCATGTCCACGCCACCGGCAACGGTGGTCGCGTTTGCGCTAGAATCAGCGTTTTTCTGCCGGTACCACCGGCGCACTCGCTGGAGAACTCGAAGATGTCCATGGCCGACCGTGACGGTTTCATCTGGTACGACGGAAAACTCGTTCCGTGGCGGGATGCGACCACCCACGTCCTGACCCACTCCCTGCACTACGGCCTGGCGGTGTTCGAAGGCGTGCGCGCGTACAAGACGGACGGCGGCCCGGCGATCTTCCGCCTGCGCGAGCATACCCAGCGCCTGCTCAACTCGGCCAAGATCTACCAGATGACCATCCCCTACTCGCTCGATGAGTTGATGGCCGCGCAGTGCGAGGTGGTTCGCGCCAACAAACTCGAATCATGTTACCTGCGCCCGATCGCCTTCTACGGTTCGGAAAAGATGGGCATCTCGACGCGCGGCGCGACCGTGCACGTATCCATCGCAGCCTGGCCCTGGGGCGCGTATCTGGGCGACGAGGGCATCCAGCACGGCATCCGCGTGAAGACCTCGTCCTACCAGCGCCAGCACGTGAACGTGACGATGGCGCGCGCCAAGGTCTCCAGCACCTACGCCAACTCCATCCTCGCCAACCTCGAGGTCACCGCTCAGGGCTACGACGAAGCGCTGCTGCTCGACACCCAGGGATTCGTCGCAGAAGGCGCGGGCGAGAACCTGTTCGTGATCAAGGACGGGCGCATCTTCGAACCGGAGATCGCCTCGGCGCTGACCGGCATCACCCGTGACTCGGTGATCCGCATCGCACGCGAGTTCGGCTACGAGATCGAGTCCCGCCGGCTGACGCGCGACGACCTGTACATCGCCGACGAAGCCTTCTTCACCGGCACGGCGGCCGAAGTCACGCCCATACGCGAGCTCGACGACCGCGTCATCGGCAGCGGCACGCGCGGCCCCATCACCGAGAAGATCCAGTCGCGCTACTTCGACGTGGTCAACGGCCGGGCACCCGCATACGCCGAGTGGCTGACCCACGTCTGAGCGCCAAACCCGCGCGCATCCGATGAACGCGCGCTACCTCCCGCCCTGGTGGCTGCCCGGCGCCCACCTGCAGACGATCTGGCCGCTCGCGCGCAAGCGTGCCTTGCCGCCCCTGCGGCGTGAGCGTGTGGCCACCCCCGACGGGGACTTCGTGGACTTCGACTGGCTCGCCCACGCACCGGCCGACGCCCCGCTGCTCGTGCTGTTTCATGGCCTGGAGGGCTCGAGCCACTCACACTACTCACGCAGCCTGCTGCGCGCTGCCTCGGCACGCGGCTGGCGCGCGGTCGTGGCGCACTTTCGCGGCTGCTCCGGCGAGCCCAACCGCATGGCCCGAGCCTATCACTCCGGTGACAGCGACGAGATCGACTGGATGCTCGCACGCCTGCGAAGCGAGGCAGGGGCCGCACCGCTGTTCGCGGTCGGCGTCTCGCTGGGCGGCAACGCCCTGCTCAAATGGCTGGGCGAACGCGGCGAGCGCGCCCGCGAGCGACTTGCCGCCGCCGTCGCGGTGTGCCCGCCCTTGGATCTCACGGTGTCGGGCGACGCCCTCGCGCGCGGCTTCAATCGCGTCTATGCGCGTCACTTCCTC
Source organism: Pseudazoarcus pumilus (assembly GCF_002872475.1). Taxonomy (GTDB): domain Bacteria; phylum Pseudomonadota; class Gammaproteobacteria; order Burkholderiales; family Rhodocyclaceae; genus Pseudazoarcus; species Pseudazoarcus pumilus. Next base: position 1,438,798 of record NZ_CP025682.1, on the reverse strand, counting down.
GCCAGCCTCAAACCCAAGGCACTGGCCAAGCTCGAACTCGAGCCGCATCTGTTCGACCGTGAACGCATGCTGCGCGCAACCACCCTGCGTCAGTTCGACGACGTGTATACCGCCCCTGCCCATGGATTTCGCGACGCCGACGACTACTGGACACGCGCCTCCAGCCGTCCGTGGCTGAGACACGTCTGCGTGCCCACACTGCTGCTCACGGCGGCCAATGACCCATTCGTGCCGACCGACGCCCTGCCCGCCGCAAGCGAGCTGTCCGCCGCCGTGCGTCACGATCATCTCGCCGCAGGTGGTCATGTCGGCTTCGTCGCGGGTCGCTGGCCAGGACATCTCGACTGGCTCCCCGAAACGCTGCTGGACTTTCTCGCCGAAAACCCGCGGCAATCGCACTCGAACCACAACGACAGCGCTCACCGATGACACACAAGCCCTATCCCGTTCCCGCCCCGGAAATCTTCAAGGCCTACGACATTCGCGGCGTCGTGGGTCGCACCCTCACCCCTGAGAGCGTGCGCGCGATCGGCCATGCGCTCGGTTCGGAAGCAGTGGCACGCGGTCAGGGCTCGATCGCGGTGGGTCGCGACGGGCGCCTCTCCGGCCCGGAACTGGCAGGAGCCCTGGCCGACGGCATTCGCGCGTCCGGCATCGATGTGATCGACATCGGCGCGGTGCCCACGCCGCTGGCCTACTTCGCTGCCCACCACCTGCGCACCACCTCATGCGTCAGCGTCACCGGCAGCCACAACCCGCCCGAGTACAACGGCCTCAAGCTGGTGCTCGGCGGCGAGACGCTGCACGGCGCGCAGATCGCCGATCTGCGCCGGCGCATCGTCGAAGGCGATCTCGCGCACGGCGCCGGGCAACTGACACGCGTCGACGTCGTCGACGCCTACGTCGAGCGAATCGTCTCCGACGTCAAGCTCGCACGGCCGATGAAGATTGTCGTCGATTGCGGCAACGGCATCGCCGGCGCAGTGGCGCCGCGCCTGCTGCAGGTGCTGGGTTGCGAACTGGTCGAGTTGTTCTGCGAGGTCGACGGCAACTTCCCGAACCATCACCCCGATCCGTCGAAACCGGAGAACCTGCAGGACGTCATCGGCGCACTGCGTGACTCGGACGCCGAACTCGGCCTGGCCTTCGACGGAGACGGCGACCGCCTCGGCGTGGTCACGCGCGGCGGACACATCATCTACCCGGACCGCCAGCTCATGCTCTTCGCCGCCGACGTGCTCGCACGCGTTCCCGGCGCCGAGATCATCTACGACGTCAAATGCACGCGTCTGCTCGACCCGTGGATTCGCGAGCATGGCGGCACACCCACGATGTGGAAGACCGGGCACGCACTGATCAAGGGCAAGCTGGCCGAGAGCGGCGCGGCGCTCGCCGGCGAGATGAGCGGCCACGTATTCTTCAAGGAGCGCTGGTACGGCTTCGACGACGGCCTGTATGCCGCCGCACGCCTGCTGGAAATCCTCTCGCGCCACGCCGATGCGGGGGCCGTGCTGCGCGCGCTGCCAGAGGCGGTCAGCACCCCCGAACTCAATATCGCCATGAACGAGGGCGAGCCCTTCGCCCTGGTCGAGCGCCTGCGCGAGCACGCCGCGTTCGCGGGCGCCGAGCGTATCGTTCGGCTCGACGGCCTGCGCGTCGAGTACGCCGACGGATTTGGACTCGCGCGTGCGTCAAATACCACACCGGTCGTCGTTTTGCGCTTCGAGGCCGACGACCATGGCGCGCTGGCCCGTATACAATCGGTGTTCCGCAGTGCCTTGCAGGACGTCTGGCCCGGCATCGAACTGCCCATCTGACGGAAATCGCGTGAAAGACTCTTCCGACGTATTCCTCGGACGCCAGCCCATTCTCGACCTGCGCCAGCGACTGTTCGCCTATGAACTGCTGTTCCGCAGCGGCCATGTGGGCTTCGCCGAAGCCGGCGACAACGTGCGGATGACGGCCACGGTCATCGTCAACACCTTCAACGAACTCGGCGTCGAGACCGCACTGGGCGACCGGCGCGGCTTCATCAACGTCGACGAAGGGTTCCTGTTCAGCGACACGCTCGAGCTGCTGCCCCCGCACGCCGTGGTGCTGGAAATCCTCGAAACCGTACCGGCCACCGAGGAAGTCGTCGCGCGCTGCCGCGAACTGCGCGCGGCCGGCTATACGCTGGCGCTCGACGACGTCACACAGATTCGCCCCAGCTACGGCCCGCTGGTCGACCTGGCCGACATCGTCAAGGTGGACATTGCGCCGCTCAGCGACGCCGAAGTCGCACGCATCGCCGACGAACTGCGTCCGCTGGGAAAGCAGCTGCTCGCCGAGAAGGTCGAGTCGCGCGAGCGCATGCAAATGTGCCGCGAACTCGGCTTCACGCTTTTCCAGGGCTACTACTTCGCGCGCCCCTCGGTGATCGCCGGGCGCCGCGTCGACTATGGCAAGCTCTCGCTGGTGCGCCTGCTGAGCCTGGCCATCGGCGACGCGGATACCCCCGAACTGGAGAACGAGCTCAAGCGCGAACCAGGGCTGGTGCTCAAGATGCTGCGCATGATCAACTCGGCCAGCACCGGCGTCGCGGTCAAGATCACCTCGCTGCGCCACGCCATCACGATGCTCGGACGGCGTCAGCTCATGCGCTGGCTGCAACTGCTGATCTTCGCCTCCAGCGGCGAGGAAGGCGGCGGCAATCCGCTGCTCGCCACGGCCGCTGCACGCGGCCGCCTGCTCGAGCTGCTGGCGACCGAGCTCGCACCGCAGAACGCCGCACTCGCGGATCAGGGCTTCATGTGCGGCGTGATGTCGATGATGCCGGTGGCCTTCGGCATTCCGATGGACGAGATCATCGTGCCGCTGAACCTGCCCGACGCGGTCGGTGACGCACTGTGCCTGCGCGTCGGTCCACTCGGGGTCATGCTCGATCTGGCCGAGGCGGCCGAGGCCGATGATCTGGCCGGTGTCACCAGCCGGCTGGCCGCGCTGGGGCTGGACCTGGATACCTTCAACCGGGCCCAGACGGAAGCCCTGGCCTGGAGCAACCGCCTCGAAGACGAGGCGGCCTGAGCGGGCCGCGCCCGCTCAGAGCTTGCTGTCGACCCAGCCCGCGACCGAAGCCAGCGCCTGCGGCAGCTTTTCCGGTTCGCTGCCGCCGGCCTGCGCCATGTCGGGGCGCCCACCGCCCTTGCCGCCAACCTGCTGGGCGACCATGTTGACCAACTCGCCGGCCTTCACTTTCGCGGTCAGATCAGCCGTGACACCCGCGATCAGGCTGACCTTGCCGTCACCGGCCGAAGCCAGCACGATGGCTGCCGAACCGAGCTTGTCCTTGAGCTTGTCCATGGCCTCGCGCAGCGTCGGCACGTCGGCGCCTTCCAGCGTCGCCGCCAGCACCTTGATCCCGCCGACCTCGACCGCCTTGCCGGCCAGGTCGTCGCCCTGGCTGGAGGCCAGCTTGGACTTCAGGCGCGCGATCTCCTTCTCCAGCGCGCGCACGTTGTCGATGATGCCGGCCACGCGCGAAACGACTTCATCGGGCTGCACCTTCATCGCCGCCGACAGGCCGGCCACGCGGCGCTCCTGCTCCTGCAGGTAGCGCAGCGCGTTCTCGCCGGTGATCGCCTCGACGCGGCGGATGCCGGCGGCCACCCCACCCTCGGATACGATCTTGAACAGGCCGATGTCGCCGGTGCGCGCCACATGCGTGCCGCCGCACAACTCCTTGGAGGTACCGATGGTCAGCACGCGCACCTCGTCGGCGTACTTCTCGCCGAAGAGCATCACCGCGCCCGACTTCTGCGCCGCCTCCAGTTCCATGATGTCGGCCTGGGTTGCGGTGTTTGCAAGGATCTCGCGGTTGACGATCTCCTCGATCTGGCGGATCTCGTCGGCCGTGACCGGCGCGTTGTGGGTGAAGTCGAAGCGCGTCTTGTCCGGGTCCACCAGCGAGCCCTTCTGCTGCACATGCGGCCCGAGCACCTCGCGCAGCGCCTTGTGCATGATGTGCGTGACCGAGTGGTTGCGCGCGGTGGCCGCGCGCGCGTCGAAATCCACGCGCGCCGTCACGGCCTGACCCTTGACGATGCGCCCGGTGGTGACGATGCCGTGGTGGCCGAACACCGCGGCCTGGATCTTCTGCGTGTCCTCGACCGCGAAGATGCCCGCACCGCCGCGCAGCTCGCCGCGGTCACCGACCTGGCCGCCCGACTCGGCGTAGAACGGCGTCTCGTCGAGCACGATCACGCCAAACTCGCCCTCGTTCAATTCCTGGACCTCGCTGCCGTCGCGGTACAGTGCCAGCACCTTGCCCTGCTCCTCCAGGCTCTCATAACCGTGGAAATGCGTCTCCGGGCCGGCGTATTCGAGCGCGGCGGCCATGCGGAACTTGCCCGCCGCACGCGCCTGCGCCTTCTGGCGTGCCATGGCGGCGTCGAAGGCCTCGGCATCCACCGACACGCCGCGCTCGCGGCAGATGTCGGCGGTCAGATCGAGCGGAAAACCGTAGGTGTCGTGCAGCTTGAACGCGGTCTCGCCGTTGAAGGTGTTACCGCCGGCCTTGGCGATGGCGTCGAGTTCGCCCTCGACGATGGCCATGCCGTTCTCGATGGTGGCGAAGAAGCGCTCCTCCTCCTGACGCAGCACGTCGGTGATGCGGCGCTGGCCTTCCTTGAGTTCCGCATAGGCCTCGCCCATCTCGCTCACCAGATCGGCCACCATGCGGTGGAAGAACGGGCCGCGCGCGCCGAGCTTCCAGCCGTGGCGGATGGCGCGGCGGATGATGCGACGCAGCACGTAGCCGCGCCCCTCGTTGCCCGGAATCACGCCGTCGGCGATCAGGAAGGCACAGGCGCGGATGTGGTCGGCCAGCACCTTGAGCGAGGGCGAATCCATGTCGGCATCCGAAGTCTCGCGTGCGGCCGCGGCGATCAGCGTGCGGAACAGGTCGATCTCGTAGTTGGCATGCACGTCCTGCAGCACCGCCGAGATGCGCTCCAGACCCATGCCGGTATCCACGCTCGGCTTGGGAAGCGGATGCAGCACGCCCTTGTCGTCGCGGTTGTACTGCATGAAGACGTTGTTCCAGATCTCGATGTAGCGGTCGCCATCTTCCTCGGGCGAGCCCGGCGGGCCGCCCCAGATGTGCTCGCCGTGGTCGAAGAAGATCTCGGTGCACGGCCCGCAGGGGCCGGTGTCGCCCATCATCCAGAAGTTGTCCGAGGCGTAGCGCGCGCCCTTGTTGTCACCGATGCGGATCACCCGCTCCGCCGGCACGCCGACCTCCTGCGTCCAGATGTCGTAGGCCTCGTCGTCCTCGGCATATACGGTGACCCACAGGCGGTCCGTCGGCAGCTTGAAGACTTCGGTCAGCAGTTCCCAGGCGTAGTGAATCGCATCGCGCTTGAAGTAGTCGCCGAAGCTGAAGTTGCCCAGCATCTCGAAGAAGGTGTGGTGGCGCGCGGTGTAGCCGACGTTTTCCAGGTCGTTGTGCTTGCCGCCGGCGCGCACGCATTTCTGCGAGGTCGCCGCGCGCGTGTAGGGCCGCTTGTCGAAGCCGAGAAAGACGTCCTTGAACTGGTTCATCCCCGCATTCGTGAACAGCAGGGTCGGGTCGTCGTGCGGCACGAGCGAACTCGAGGCGACGATCTGATGCCCCTTTGAGGCGAAGAAGTCGAGGAATTTCTGGCGGATTTCGGCGCTTTTCATGGCGTGATCTGGCCTAGCGAACGTGCTGTTCGGGAAGTTGCTGGGAAACGTACAAGTCTAGCATGAGCAAGGCTTCCGGGACTTTCATGCGCGTCACGCAAGACGCGTTTGACACCATCTTGAGACACACTGCGCTAGGCTTGCGACAAGCCATCCGAGCGCCCCGCCCATGCCCACCCGCGTACTCATCGTCGAAGACCAGTCCGCACTGGCAGCAAACCTCGAAGAATTCTTCGATGCGGCCGACTACACGCTGGATTTCGCGGCCGACGGCCTGACCGCGCTGCACCTGCTCGCCACGCAGCAGTACGACGTCGTGGTGCTCGACGTGATGCTGCCCGCGGTGTCCGGTTTCGAGATCTGCCGTCGCATCCGCGAGGATCTGCGCAGCAAGGTGCCCGTGATTTTCATGACCGCACGCGGCCAGCTCAACGACAAGGAGGAAGGCTTCGGCGTCGGTGGCGACGACTATCTGGTCAAGCCGTTCGCCTTGCGCGAACTGCAGCTGCGCATCGACGCGCTCGCCCGCCGAGATACCGGCGGGCGCGACGGCGTGCTGCATGCAGGCCGTGTGAGCTTCGACCCGGACACGCTGATCGCACGCGTCGCGGGGCGCGGCGAAGTGATGCTCGGCGGCACGGCCGCGCGCATCTTCGAGCGACTGGTACGCGAGCATCCGCGCATCGTCACGCACGAGGCGCTGTCGACCGCCATCTGGGGCACGGACGACGGCGACCCACACACCTTGCGTACTCACATCTACGTGCTGCGCCGCACCCTGGATGCGGCCTTCGGCGCCTCCCTGGTCGACACCGTGCACGGTCGTGGCTACCGCCTGGTCGAACCGCCCGACGCGCCATGAAGCCCCGCCAAAGCTCGCTCGCACGACACATCTTCCTCACCATCTTCGCGATCGGGGCGATCAACGTACTCGTCACGCTGATCGCAGTCGAGTACATCTACGAGGACGTGGAGGACACCATCCTCAGTCTCGAACTGGCCGAGGAACGTGCCTTTCTCGAACGGCGCATCGATGGCGCCGAGGTTCGCCGGTGGCATTCGGCGCTGCTCACGGCGATCTACGTGCCCGATGGGCAGACCGCGGAACTGCCGCCCCTGCTGTCCGACAGGCCGGTTCCGTTCTCGGCCGAGGTCGCCGATGGCGACAAGAGCTGGCTGATCTCGGTCGAACGCGCGACCGACCCACCCGGGGTGCTCTACATCGCGCAGGACATCACCCTGCTCGAGGACCGCGAGGACTTCATGCAGTGGGCGATCGCCCTGCTATGCACCGTGATGCTGCTGCTCGGGCTGCTGCTCGCGCGCCACGGCACGGCACGCGTGCTGCGCCCGCTGCGCGAACTGACGCGCGAGATCCGCCGTATCGAGCCCGGCACGGCGATCGATCGCCTCCACGGCGAGTACGCGGAACGCGAACTGTCCGAGATCGTGGCCACGCTCAACCGCATGCTCGAAGCCCTCGACGCCTACATCAGACGCGAGAAGTCGCTGGTGAGCCTGGCCAGCCACGAACTGCGCACGCCGCTGGCCGTGATCGCGGGCGCGCTCGACGTGATCGAGCGACGCGGCGCCACTGGCGAGGCCGACCGGCGCACGCTCGAACGCATCCGGCTCGCCGCCAACGAGATGCAGAGCGATGTCACCGCCCTGCTCGCACTCGCACGCCGCTCCGACAGCCCCGAATCCGAAACCGCCGATCTGACCGCCTGTGTTCAGCACGTGATCGCGGAGATCGAAGCCAGCGTGCCCGGCGCCGCCGGTCGCATCGTCTGCAGTCACAGCGCCGGGTCGGCACGAGTGCGCGCCGATCCGGCGCTGGTGCGCATGCTGCTGCGCAATCTCGTGCAGAACGCGGTGCGACACACGCGCGGTCAGGTGCGCGTCGACATTGCTGCCAGCCAGCTGACGGTGAGCGATGATGGCGGCGGCCTGCCCGCGCACGTACGCGAGCGGCTATCCGCGCCGCAATCGTCTCGTCAGCTGCCCGAGGACGGCCTGGGACTGTTCATCGTACGGCTGATCTGCGAGCGGCTGGGCTGGCGCTACCGCGTTCTGGACCGGACGCCGCTGGGCACCGTGTTCGAACTGGACTGGGGCACGGAGCCTCCCACCGAAGGCCTATAATCGGACGCAGTCGCGCCATCTTGGCCGAGCACCGACGATAAACCGGAGAACTCGATGGGCAACCGCCTGAGCAAGATCTACACGCGTACCGGCGACGCCGGCACCACCGGCCTGGGCGACGGTGCGCGCGTTCTCAAAAACAGCCTGCGCGTGCACGCGATGGGCGAGGTGGACGAACTCAACGCCGCGATCGGCCTGCTGCTGTGCGAGACGCTGCCCGAGGACATCGACGCGCTGCTCACCGGCGTGCAGCACGACCTGTTCGATCTGGGCGGCGAGCTTTGCATCCCCGGCATGGCGCTGATCGGCGAGGGCCACGTCGAGCGCCTCGAGCGCGAACTCGACCGTATCAACGAAGGGCTGGAACCGCTCAAGGACTTCATCCTTCCCGGCGGCACACGTGCGGCCGCGCTCGCGCACCAGGCGCGCACCGTATGCCGGCGGGCCGAGCGCGTGCTCGTCGCGCTGGCCGAGAGCGAGGACGTCAACGCCCCCCCACGTCGTTACCTGAACCGGCTGTCCGACCTGCTCTTCGTACTCGGCCGCGAACTCAACCGTCATGCCGGACGCGGCGACGTTCTGTGGCAGAAAGGCCGCAACGCCTGAGCCTGCGCACACACAGTCCGTACTATCCACAATAGCCGCTGTTCCGGCGCCGGCCCTATTCTCCCGGCATCAACCGCCCGTGTACGCCAACACGGGCAGAACGCATCGGTGGAGATTTCATGGCGGACGACGACAAGTCGCTCGAGTCGCTCGACGAAGAGCAGCGCAACAAGGTCAAGGAACTCCTCGAGAAGGAGGCCAAGACCGAACGCCGACCGACCGGCCCTTGGCAGTGGCTGATCGCCGCGCTGAGCGCCGCGCTGGTGCTGATCTACTTCTACGGCGCGGGCTTCCAGGCACTGCCCACCGAATACCACCTCGGCGTGTACGTGTTGATCACGTACATCCTGGTGTTCCTGCTCTACCCGGCCGGCAGCCGCTCGGCACTGGCCTCGATGTCGGCGTTCTCCGGTACCCTGCTGGCGGTGCTCGCCTCGTGCTATCTGGTGTTCGAATCTCCCTTCGCGTTCTGGGACCAGATCACCTTTTTCCGCGAGACCTGGATCTACGACGGCTTCGCCCGGGCCTGGGAGCAGGATTTCGGCCTGCTTTGGGTGCCCTTCGTGATCGCGCTGCCGATCATCGCGCTGCTGATCCCGGTCGACCGCTGGCTTGCCGTGCGTTATTCGCAATCACCCACCGTCAGTGACGTCATTCTCGCGATCGCGGCGATCGTGTGCATCGCCTACTGGATCAGTCAATTCGAGGCACTCAACTACCGTGCCGGCGCCGAAAATCAACTCGATCGGCTGGTCGGCGTGATCGGCGTGCTGATTTCGCTCGAAGTGTGCCGCCGCGTGCTCGGCTGGTCGATCACGCTGGTGGGCATCGGTGCGATCGCGTTCGGCCTGTTCGGCCCCTATCTGCCAGAACTGTTCGCGCACCGCGGCTTCTCCTTCGATCGCCTGGCGATCTCGCTGTTCATCACCACCAACGGCGTGTTCGGCGTGATGGCGGGCGTGCTGGCGACCTACGTGATTCTGTTCATTTTCTTCGGCGCCTTCCTGCAAAAGTCCGGTGCCGGCAAGTTCTTCATCGACTTGCCGCTGGCCGTCGCCGGTCGCTCCACCGGCGGCCCGGCCAAGGTTGCCGTGATCTCGTCGGCGCTGTTCGGTTCCGTGTCCGGCAGCGCGATCGCCAACACCGTCTCGTCCGGTGCGTTCACCATTCCGATGATGAAGCGCGCCGGATTCCAGCCGCATGTGGCCGGCGCGATCGAACCGGCTGCGTCGATCGGTGGCGCCTTCCTGCCGCCCATCATGGGCGCGGGCGGTTTCGTGATGGCCGAACTGACCGGCCTGCCCTATACGCAGATCATGCTCTACGCGCTGGGACCGGCGCTGCTGTACTTCCTGGGCGTGTTCTGCATGGTGCATTTCGAGGCCAAGCGCCAGGGCCTGATCGGCATCGCCGGCGAAGAGATCCCGCACTGGATCAAGGTGCTCAAGCACGGCTGGTTCTACGCCATGCCGCTGGTGATCATTACCGTGCTGATGATGATGGGGCGCTCGCCGGGCAACGCGGCCTTCTGGGCCACGCTCTCGTGCATCGCGGTGAGCTGGGTGCACAAAGACACGCGCATGGGGCCACGCGAGATCTGGCAGGCGATCCAGACCGGCGCGCGCAACACGCTGATCATCGGTGCCACGGTCGGCGTGATCGGCATCATCGTGGGCACCATCTCGCTCACCGGCATGGGGTTGAAATTCTCCGACCTGATCATCCAGATGGCCGGGGACAGCCTGATTCTGGCGATCTTCCTGATCGCGGTGGCGTCGCTGGTGCTCGGCATGGGCGTGCCGGTCACCGCCTCCTACCTGATCATCGCGGTGCTCGCCGTGCCGGCCCTGGGCGAATACGGCGTGGCTGCGATCGCTGCGCACATGATCGTCTACTGGCTGTCGCAGGACTCCAACATCACGCCGCCGGTGTGCGTTGCAGCCTACGCCGGCGCGGCCATTGCCGGCTCGGATCCGTGGAAGACCGGATGGACTTCGTTCAAGTTCGCGAAGATGCTCTACGTCACACCGGTGCTGTTCGCCTATGTGCCGGGCATCCTGCTTCAGGGCTCGGGTTTCCAGATCTTCACCGCGTACTTCTCGGCGACGCTGGGCACCATCGCCTTCGGGGCGCTCGCGATGGGCTTCCTGCGCCGTGGCACGCGCATGCACGAATGGATCGTGCTCGCCGCCGCGACCTTCCTGCTGTACTGGCCGGGTTTCGTCACCGACGCAATCGGTGTCGTACTCGTCGCGCTGGTGTGGTGGCTGCAGCGTGATGCCCAGCCGGTGCGCCCCGCCACCACCTGAGCCGCATGCGCTCGCAATCGTTCAACCCCGTAGCACACACAACCAAGAGGAGACCCTCGATATGATGACCAGACTGTTCAAACTCCCGGCCACGCTCGGCAGCTTCGCCGTCGCGGCCGTGGCAGCCGTGACGCTGACCGCGTCGCCGGCCGCCGACGCGCAGACCACCCGCCTGGGCTTTTCCGGCGGCCCGGATGGCGGCACCTTCCAGTACTTCTCCAACGGCATCGCCACCCTGCTGTCGCGCAACATCGACGGCGTCGAGGTCTCCAACATGGTGTCCGCCGGTTCGGTGGAGAACCTGCGCCGCGTCAATTCGCGCGACGCCGACTTCGGCATCACCTATTCGGGTGACCTCTACCTGGGCCGCAACGGCCGCCTGACCAACGACACCAACAAGTACCGCAACGTGCACGTGGTCGCGCACCTGTACGGCGCGCCCGGTCACCTGATCGTGCGCGAGGATTCCGGCATCAAGGAAGTGTCCGAACTCGCCGGCCTGCAGGTCGCAGTCGGTCCGGCCGGTTCCGGTGCGGCCGCCTCGGCGCAGCGCTTCTTCACCAGCCTGGACATGTGGGACAAGATCAAGCCGTCGTTCATCGGCTACTCGCAGGGCGCCTCGGCGCTGGGCGACAAGCAGATCGACGCGCTGTGGGTCTTCGCCGGCTTCCCCAACGCCTCGGTGATCCAGGCCGCCACCAGCTATGACGTTCGTCTGCTGCAGGTGTGGGACGCAGCGCAGAAGGGCACGCTGCCGACCGAGCACCCGTACTACTCCAAGACGACCATCCCGGCCGGCACCTATCCGGGCGTCGACTACGACGTGCACTCGATCTCGGATTCGGCGCTGTGGACCGCCGGTCGCCACGTCTCGGAAGAGGACATGTACAAGTTCGTCTCGAACATCTATTCCGACGACGGTCTCAAGTACATGCACTCGGTGTCCAAGGCCGCCAAGACCATGGTGGTCGAGAACGCGCTGTTCGGTGTCGTGACCCCGGTGCATGCCGGCGCGGCCAAGTTCTGGATGGAAAAGGGCCTGACCCTCAACGACGACCAGAAGCCCTGAGCGCGTTGCGGGGTCCTGCCCCGCTCACCGCAAGCAAAAAGCCCGACCGCGAGGTCGGGCTTTTTTTCGGTTCACGCGCGACAAGCGCGCCGCGGATCATTCCTCCGACGCGCGGCGGATGCGGCGGTTGCGCACGCCTTCGGCCAGCGCATCGAGCACAGGCACGGTGTCTTCCCAGCCGATGCATGCGTCGGTGATGCTGCGCCCGAACTCCAGCGCCTTCTCCGGCACGAGATCCTGACGCCCCTCCTTGAGGTGCGATTCGATCATCAGACCGATGATGCGCTCCTCACCGGCAGACAACTGGTCGGCGACATCGCGCGCGACCTCGATCTGCAGCGCGTGCTGCTTGCGGCTGTTGGCGTGGGAGCAATCGACCATCACCTTGGCCGGCACGCCGGCCGCGGCGAGATCACGACAGGCCGCGTCCACGCTGGCTGCGTCGTAGTTGGGCGCCTTGGCACCGCCACGCAGGATGACGTGGCAGTCTTCGTTGCCGCGCGTCGACACGATGGCCGAATGACCGGCCTTGGTCACGGACAGGAAATGGTGCGGCGACTGCGCGGCCTTGATCGCGTCGACGGCGATCTTGACGTTGCCGTCCGTGCCGTTCTTGAAACCCACCGGACAGGACAGGCCGGAAGCCAGCTCGCGGTGCACCTGGCTCTCGGTGGTGCGCGCGCCGATCGCGCCCCAGGAGATCAGATCGGCGACGTATTGCGGCGTGATCATGTCGAGGAATTCGGTACCGGCCGGCAAGCCCGTCTCGTTGATCTCCCACAGCAGCTTGCGCGCGATGCGCAGACCGTCGTTGATGCGGAAGCTGTTGTCGAGGAAGGGGTCGTTGATCAGCCCCTTCCAGCCCACCGTGGTACGCGGCTTCTCGAAATACACGCGCATGACAATGAGCAGGTCATCGGACAGCCGGTCGGCCTCGGCCTTGAGGCGACGCGCGTACTCGAGCGCGGCATCCGGGTCGTGGATGGAACACGGCCCGACGACCACCAGCAGCCGGTCGTCGGCGCCATGAATGATGCGGTGGATGCCCTGACGCGCCTCGTAGGCGGTGCGCGCGGCGGTGTCGGTCGCCGGGAACTCGCGCAGCACGTGCGCGGGCGGCACCAGCTCCTTGATTTCCTGAATGCGCGTGTCGTCGATGGGATGACTGGGCGATGCGGACATTTTGTGCACCAAAACAAGATCGGGAAGCCCCCGATTCTAACCCCGAAAGCGCCCATGCGGCGAGACGGTGCGCCGCAGCGCAACACGGTCGGACGGGACGGCGGGCATGCGCCGATCAGTTCCTGGGGCGCAGCGCGTGCTTGGGGCGGAAGACCTTGATCACCGCCTCGTCGGCCTCGACATAGGGGCCGCCGATCAGGTCGATGCAGTAGGGAATCGCCGCGAACACGCCGACATGGCTCACCGTGCCTTCGGCATCCCGCAGGCCTTCGAGCGTCTCGCGGATCGCGCGCGGCTGGCCGGGCAGGTTCACGATCAGCGCCTTGCCGCGCACCACCGCGACCTGACGCGACAAAATGGCGGTGGGCACGAAGTTCAGGCTGATGCGGCGCATCTCCTCTCCGAAGCCGGGCATCTCCTTGTCGGCGACCGCCAGCGTCGCCTCCGGAGTGACATCGCGCGGCGCCGGCCCGGTGCCGCCGGTGGTCAGAATCAGCGAACAGTCCTTGTTGTCGGCCAGTTCCTTGAGCGTTGCCTCGATCACCGGGCGCTCATCGGGGATCAGTCGCGTCTCGGCCGTCCACGGCGAGGTCAGTGCGCGGCCCAGCCACTCGCGCAGGGCCGGAATGCCCTGGTCTTCGTAAGTGCCGTCGGAAGCACGGTCGCTGATCGAAACCAGCCCGATAGTGATGTGTTCGCTCATGAATTCTCCGTATTCGTGGGTTCGTCTTCGGCCGCCCGCACGTCGTCCAGGTCGCGCAGCACGCGGAACAGTTCGCGGTAGGCGCGCGGCGGCTTGTCCTGCTCGCGCTCGCGCAGCGCCTTGCGACGCAGTGCGCGCAGGTGCTGCAGGTCGGCCGCAGGCCACTGCGCGACGATGCGTCCGGCCACCTGCTCGTCGCCGAGAAAGTCCTCGCGCAGACGCTCGAGGCGGTGATGGCGCGCCACTTCCTCCTTGGACACGCCGTTGAAGGCGTCGAGTGCCGCACGCAACGGTTCGGAATCCACATCACGCATCAAGCGGCCGATGTACTGCATCTGCCGGCGACGCGCCTCGTGCTTGTTGAAGCGTCGCGCATCCATCACGGCCGCGCGCAGTTCATCGGGCATCTCCAGGCGCGCGAGCTTGTCCGACGAGAGCGCGACGAGCTCCTCGCCGATCGCCTGAAGGGCGTGCATCTCGCGCTTCCTTGCGCTCTTGCTGGGACGCGCGTCGACATCGTCTCCGTCGTCGGGCCGTGCGTGGTGGTCTTGCGGTGCAGCGCTCATGCGGGGCAGCTCGACTGGAAAAGGTTAAGATTATAGCGTTTCGAAGGAGGTGCTCTCCCCCATGTCCCACAACGGTTTCTCCCAATCTTCCGAACGACTGCACGAGATCGCCGCCCGGCTGGTCACGCTGGCCCGCGAACTCGGCGCCGACGCCTGCGAGGCGCAGGCGTCGGAGGGCTTCGGGCTGACCGCCAGCGTACGCAAGGGCGAGGTCGACACGCTCGAGCACAATCGCGACAAGGGTGTCGGCATCACCGTCTATCTGGAGCAGTGCCGCGGTCACGCGAGCAGCTCGGACTTCTCGGACGCGGCCCTGCGCTCGACGGTCGAAGCGGCGCTGTCGATCGCGCGCTTCACCGCGCCCGACCCGGCCGCCGGCCTGCCCGACGAGGCGCTGCTCGCGCGCGACTGGGCCGATCCGCGCCTGCACTATCCGTGGGCACTGACCGTGGAGGACGCGATCGCGCTGGCCCACCGCTGTGAGCAGGCCGCCTGGGATGCCGGCCCGCAGATCTCCAATTCGGAGGGGGCGAGTGTGTCGACGCAGCAGGCACACTTCGTGATGGCCAACAGTCTGGGCTTCGTCGGCGGTTATCCGAGCTCACGCCACAGCGCGTCGTGCTCGGTCATCGCCGGCAAGGGTGACGGAATGCAGCGCGAGCACTGGTACGACTCGCGTCGCGACGCCACCGATCTCGATTCGGTCGAGAACATCGGCCGGCGCGCTGGTGAGCGGGCCATCCGCCGGCTGGGGGCGCGCAAGATCAATACCTGCGAGGTGCCGGTGCTGTTCGAGGCGCCGGTGGCGGTGACGCTGCTGGGCAACTTCACGCATGCGGTGTCCGGCGGCGCGCTGTACCGGCGTTCGAGCTTTCTGCTCGACTCGCTTGGCGAACCGGTGTTCTCGCCGGTGGTGTCGATCGCCGAGCGTCCCTTCGAGCCCAAGGTCTTCGGCGCGAGCCCGTTCGACAGCGAAGGCGTGGCCACGCACGAGCGCGAGGTGGTAGCGGCCGGCGTGCTGCAGGGCTACTTCCTGTCGAGTTACTCGGCACGCAAGCTCGGCATGCAGACCACCGGCAACGCCGGTGGCTCGCACCATCTGGTGATGCGCGGCGGTGACGAATCCTTCGACGCGCTGGTGCGCCGCATGGGTCGCGGCCTGGTCGTGACCGAACTGCTCGGCCAGGGCGTCAATTACGTCACCGGGGATTACTCGCGCGGTGCGGCCGGCTACTGGGTCGAGGACGGCGAGATCCGCCACGCGGTCGAGGAAGTCACGATCGCCGGCAACCTGCGCGACATGTTCCGCGGCATCGTCGCCGTCGGCGATGACGCACTCGCGCGCGGCGCCAAGCGCTGCGGCTCGGTGCTGATCGATCGCATGAAGGTCGCCGGCAGCTGAAGCCACGCTCTGGCTGAAGCATCACGGCCGAGCGTGCACGCCGGCCGTACGCGGTAAACTGCGGCCCGCGGGCCGTCCGCTCCCGGGGCGCGGACGGCCCTTTTCATGTTCGTTCCGAAACCGTTCGCGCACGCAAGGAAAACCGCATGGGATTCCTGTTGAGACTGTCCGGGCTGATCGATCGCGCCACTACGCTGGTGGGTCGCGCGGTAGTCTGGCTGCTTTTCGCCGCCGCGCTGATCAGCGCCGGCAACGCCATCGCCCGCAAGACGCTGGCCATCGGCTCGAACGCCATGCTCGAGATCCAGTGGTATCTGTTCGCCGCCGCCTTCATGCTCGGCGCCGCGGCGACCTTCCTGAACAACGGCCACGTCCGCATCGACGTGCTGGCCGGGCGTTTCCCGACGCGCGTGCGCATGCTCATCGACATCGTCGGTATCGTCGTCTTCCTGCTGCCGCTGTGCTGGTTCATGATTGACTTCTCGCTGCCCATCGTGCTGCGCGCGTTCACGTCCGGCGAGGTCTCGTCCAACGCCGGCGGGCTGATCCGCTGGCCCGTCTACGCCCTCTTGCCGGCCGGCTTCGGACTGCTCGCCCTGCAGTCGGTCTCCGAGTTGATCAAGCGTGTCGCCTGCCTCAGGGGGGTGATTCCCGATCCCTTGGCCGCGGGCCGGCATGAGGCGGCCGCCAAGGTCGCACCGATTCCGCAGAATCTGAACGACGGGGGCGACCGGTGATCGAGTTCGTCTCCGCCAACCTCGCCCCGATCATGTTCGGGGTGGTCGTGCTGTTCCTGCTCTCTGGCTTTCCGGTGGCCTTTTCGCTGGCCGCCTGCGGCCTGTTCTTCGGCTTCATCGGCATCGAGCTGGGGCTGTTGCCCGGCGCGATGTTCCAGGCCCTGCCCCTGCGCGTGTTCGGCATCATGCAGAACGAGACGCTGCTGGCGATCCCCTTCTTCACGCTGATGGGATTGATCCTCGAGCGTTCCGGCATGGCCGAGGACCTGCTCGAGACGGTCGGCCAGGTGTTCGGCCCGGTGCGCGGCGGACTCGCGCTGGCGGTGATCTTCGTCGGCGCCCTGCTCGCCGCGACCACCGGCGTGGTCGCCGCCTCGGTGATCTCGATGGGCCTGATCTCGCTGCCCATCATGTTGCGCTACGGCTATTCGCGCCCCCTGGCCACCGGCGTGATCACCGCCTCGGGCACGCTCGCGCAGGCACTGCCGCCGTCCATCGTGCTCATCGTGCTCGCGGATCAACTCGGTCGCAGCGTCGGCGACATGTACAAGGGCGCCTTCGTGCCGGCCTTTCTGCTGATCGGCATGTACACGGCCTACGTCGTGGCGCTGTCGATCTTCGCGCCCAGGCAGGCACCGGCGCTGCCGCCCGAGGCACGCATCTACCGCGAGCCGGGCGGCGCCTCGGGGATGCGTTCGCTGACCCTTCTGATGACGCTGCTGGCGACAGTCGGGTTCGCCTTCGCCCACTTCTACGTCGATATCGCCAGCGCGCTGTTTTCGCGCGAGCGCCCGCCAGCGACCGACGAAACGGTCGTCGTCGCGCTGTCGGTCGCGACCCTGCTCGCGCTCGCGATGGCGCTGGCCAATCGCGCGCTGCGTCTGGGACTGCTGTCGACGCTGGCCGAGCGCGTGGTGTTCGTGCTGATTCCGCCGCTGGCGCTGATCTTTCTGGTGCTCGGCACCATCTTCATCGGCGTGGCCACACCCACCGAGGGCGGCGCGATGGGCGCGATCGGCGCACTGGCGATGGCGCTGGCGCGCCGTCGCCTGAGCTGGCTGCGCCTGCGCGAGGCGCTGGAATCGACCACACGGCTGTCGGTATTCGTGATGATCATCCTGATCGGCGCGACCGTGTTCAGCTTCACCTTCACGGCGATCGACGGCAAGGAATGGGTCGAGCATCTGTTCGACCACCTGCCGGGCGGCCAGGTGGGATTCCTGATCTTCGTGAACCTGGTGATCTTCTTTCTCGGCTTCTTCCTCGATTTCTTCGAGATCGCCTTCATCCTGATCCCGCTACTCGCGCCCATCGCCGACAAGCTCGGCATCGACCTGGTGTGGTTCGGCATCATGATCGCGATCAACCTGCAGACTTCGTTCCTGACGCCGCCGTTCGGCTTCGCGCTGTTCTACCTGCGCAGCGTCGCACCGACCCAGGCCTTCATCGACCGCGTCACGCGACGGCGCATCGAAGGCATCTCGACTGCGCAGATCTACTGTGGCTCGATCGCCTTCGTGCTGATCCAGATCACGCTGCTGGGCCTGCTCATCGCCTTCCCCGGGCTGGTCACGGGCAACCTGGACGCCCGGGTCGAGGTCGACCTGGACACCATCCGCATCGCGCCGGAGGGCGGAGACTGGGGAACGGATACGGGCGGATGGGGCACATCGGCCGACGACGCACCGGGCACACCGGCGCCCGAGCCCGGCTCCGGCGCCTGGGGTGGCAAGGGCGCATGGGATTGAGCGAAGATGAGCCTCTCCAGCCAGCCCGGACACCCGATGCCCACCACCACCTTTTGTCTGGTCCGCCACGGCGAGACCGCCTGGAACGCCGAACGGCGCATGCAGGGCCAGTTCGACCTGCCACTCAACGGGACCGGTCGCGCCCAGGCCGAGGCGCTGGCCGCCACGCTGGCCACGCAGCCCTTCGACGCGGTGTTCTCGAGCGACCTCGCGCGCGCGACCACCACCGCCGAACCGGTCGCACGTCGCCTGGCGCTCGCGGTGCGCACCGATGCAGCCCTGCGCGAGCGCCATTACGGGGTCTTTCAGGGCCTGACCTATACCCAAGCCGAGCAGCGCTTCCCGCAAGACTATGCGCGGCTTGTCGCACGCGATCCGGACCATGCCCTGCCCGACGGCGGCGAGAGCCTGGCCGATCTCGCCGCGCGCGTGCGCGACGCGCTCACGCGCATCGCGATGGAGCATGCCGGTGGCCGCGTGCTCGTCATCACCCACGGCGGCGTGCTCGACGCCGCTCATCGAATGGCGACCGGCAAGGCGATCGACGCCCCTCGCGATTTCGTCGTCGCCAATGCCGCGCTGAACTGGATCGAGCGCCGCGACGGAAACTGGGCGCTGCTGTCCTGGGCCGAACGCGGGCATCTGGACGCCACGCATGACGAAATGCCGCGCAGCTGAGCGCGGACGGCGTTTTCTCATGACGCACGCCTGCGGTAACCTTGGCGACCACCACGACCGTGACCCGCGCCAACGAGGAGACCCCCACCCATGAGATCGCGCCGACAGTTTCTGCAGGGCGCCGGCATCGCCGGCATCCTCGCCGCCGGCACCGCCCCCGCCATCGTCCGTCCGCAGGAGGTGCTGCGCTGGCGGCTCGCATCGAGCTTTCCGAAGTCGCTCGACAATCTCTACGCACCGGCCGAGCGCTTCGCCAAGAGCATCTCGGACGCGACCGACGGCCGTTTCCAGGTCAGCGTGTATGCCGGCGGCGAGCTGGTGCCGCCGTTTTCCATCGTCGACGCGGTCCAGAACGGCACGGTCGATTGCGGTCACACCGCGGCCTACTACTACTTCGGCAAGGACGAGACCTTCGCCTTCGACTGCACCATCCCGTTCGGCATGAACTCGCGCCAGCACACGGCGTGGATGTATGACGGCAACGGCCTGGAGCTGCTGCGCGCCTTCTACGCGAACTACGACATCGTCAACTTCCCGATGGGCAACACCGGCGCACAGATGGGCGGCTGGTACCGCAACCCGATCAAGTCGGCGGACGACCTGAAAGGCCTGCGCATGCGCATCGGCGGCTTCGGCGGGCGCGTGCTCGAACGCCTCGGCGTACTCCCGCAGAACATCCCCGGCGGCGAGGTGTATTCGGCGCTGGAAAAGGGCACGATCGACGCCACCGAATTCGTCGGCCCCTACGACGACCTGCGCCTGGGCCTGTATCGCGTCGCGCCCTACTACTATTTCCCGGCCTGGTGGGAAGGCGGCGCGCAGCTCACGCTCTACGTCGGCACCAAGGCCTGGAATGCGCTCTCGCCCGAGTACAAGGCCATCCTGCAGCAGGCGGCGAGCGACGCCCACGTCTACATGCAGGCGCGCTACGACGCGCGCAACCCGGCCGCCCTCAAGCAGCTCATCGCCGAAGGCGCGAAGCTCTCGCGCATGCCGCGCGACGTGATGGACGCCGCGTTCAAGGCCTCGCGCGAGGTCTACGCCGAACTCAACGACAAGAACCCGGAGTGGCGCAAGATCTACGGCGACTACGCACGTTTCCTCGCCGAGCAGTACCAGTGGGAACCCATCGCCGAGGGCAGCTACAACCAGTACATGGGCGCGATGCGCCTGTGACCGGCTTGCAATGAGTTCGCGTCGCCGCTTCCTGCAACACGCCGGCCTGGGCGGCATCGTCGCCGCCGGCGTGGCACCCGGCGTGGTCGGCGCACGCCCGGCGATGCGCTGGCGGCTGGCGTCGAGCTTCCCGAAGTCGCTCGACATCCTGCACGGCTGCACCGAGCGATTCGCGCGCAACGTCTCGGAAGCCACCGACGGGCGCTTCACGATCTCAATCTACGCCGCCGGCGAACTGGTGCCACCATTCTCGGTGCTCGACGCCGTGGGCAACGGCACGGTCGATTGCGGCCACACCGCGGCCTACTACTACTTCGGCAAGGACGAGGCCTTCTCCTTCGACTGCGCCATCCCCTTCGGCATGAACTCGCGCCAGCAAACGGCATGGATGTTCGACGGCAACGGGTTGGCACTGCTGCGCGAGCTGTATGCCGATCATGGCGTGGTCAATTTCGTCATGGGCAACTCGGGCACGCAGATGGGCGGCTGGTATCGCCGCCCGGTGCGCTCGCTCGACGACCTCAAGGACCTGCGCGTGCGCATCGGCGGCTTCGGCGGCATGGTGTTCGAACGCCTGGGCGTGCTCACGCAGAATATTCCACTGTCCGACGCCTATCCCGCGCTCGAAAAGGGCACGATCGACGCCACCGAGTTCATCGGCCCCTACGACGACCTCAAGCTCGGCCTGCACCGCGTCGCACCCCACTACCACTATCCGGCCTGGTGGGAAGGCAGCGGGCAACTGTCGCTGTACGTCGGCACCGAGGCCTGGAACGCGCTGCCCGCCGAATACAAGAGCATCGTCGAACGCGCTGCGAGCGACGCCCACGTCCTGATGCAGGCGCGCTACGACGCGCGCAATCCGGCCGCGATGAAGCGCCTGCTCGGCGAAGGCGCGCGACTCGCGCCGTTTCCGCGCGAGGTGCTCGACGCGGCCTTCGCCGCGTCGCAGGATCTCTACACCGATCTGGATGCACGCAACCCCCGGTGGCGACGCATCCACGCCGACTACCGGCGCTTCCTCGCCGACCAGGTGCAATGGCACGCGACGGCCGAGGCCCACTACAACGCCTACATGCGCACGCTCGATCTCTGAGGAAGAACCCGGCAGAACGCGCCGCTGCGCCCGATTCCGGGCAGACGCGCATGGTAGAATCCGCAGTCTGGATCAACCCTTTGCGAGCACTGCGGATCATGTTTTCTGCGCACGACACCATCGCCCGGACCGACCCCGAACTGTGGGCCACGATCGAGGCCGAGAATCAACGCCAGCAGGACCACATCGAACTGATCGCCTCGGAGAACTACGTCTCCCACGCGGTGATGGAGGCGCAGGGCTCGCAACTGACCAACAAGTACGCCGAAGGCTATCCCGGCAAGCGCTACTACGGTGGCTGCGAGCACGTGGACGAGGCCGAACGCCTGGCCATCGAGCGCGTCAAGCGCCTGTTCGGCGCCGAGGCCGCCAACGTGCAGCCCAACTCCGGCTCGCAGGCCAACCAGGCCGTGCTGATGGCCTTCGCCAAGCCCGGCGACACCGTGCTCGGCATGAGCCTGGCCGAAGGTGGCCACCTGACCCACGGCATGGCGCTGAACATGTCGGGAAAATGGTTCAACGCGGTCTCCTATGGTCTCAACGACAAAGAGGAGATCGACTACGACGCCCTCGAGCGCGCGGCCCACGAGCACAAGCCGCGCATCCTCATCGCCGGCGCCTCGGCCTATTCGCTGCGCATCGACTTCGAGCGCTTCGCGAAGATTGCCAGGGACGTCGGCGCGATCTTCTGGGTGGACATGGCGCACTACGCCGGCCTTATCGCCGCCGGGCTCTACCCCAACCCGGTGCCCCACGCCGACGTGGTCACCTCGACCACGCACAAGACGCTGCGCGGCCCGCGCGGCGGCATCATCCTGATGAAGTCGGAACACGAGCGCGCGCTCAATTCGGCAATTTTCCCGGGCATTCAGGGCGGCCCGCTTATGCACGTCATCGCCGCCAAGGCAGTGGCCTTCAGGGAAGCGCTGGAACCGGGCTTCAAGGCCTACCAGCAGCAGGTACTGACCAACGCCCAGGCGATGGCGCGCGTGCTCGCCGAGCGTGGGCTGCGCATCGTTTCGGGACGCACCGAAAGCCACGTCTTCCTGATCGACCTGCGTGCCAAGAAGATCACCGGCCGCGACGCCGAGGACGCGCTCGGTCGCGCCAACATCACCGTCAACAAGAACGCCATTCCCAACGACCCGGAGCGCCCGATGGTCACTTCCGGTCTGCGCATCGGCTCGCCGGCGATGACCACGCGTGGCTTCGGTGAAACCGAGGCCGGCGAGGTCGCCCACCTGATCGCCGACGTGCTCGAGGCGCCGAACGACGAAACCGTAGCCGCGCGTGTGCGCGACAAGGTCGCGACGCTGTGCACCAAGCATCCGGTGTATGGTGCGTAATCTCCCCGAAACGGCGGCGCGCGGATGAAGTGTCCTTTCTGCGGTGACCCCAACACTCAGGTCACCGACACCCGCGAAAACGACGAAGGCGACGTGGTGCGCCGGCGCAGGCGCTGTGTGGCCTGCGACAAGCGCTTCACGACCTACGAGCGCATCGATCTGAAGATGCCGCACATCGTCAAGCGCAATGGCGCGCGCACCGAGTTCGACCACGACAAGCTTGCCGGCAGCCTGCGGCTCGCGCTGCGCAAGCGCCCCGTCGCGCTCGAGGCCATCGAGGCGGCGATCGAGCGCATCGAGGCGCGCCTGCTGTCGCTGGGCGAGCGCGAAATCGCCAGCGCCAAGCTGGGCGAGCTGGTCATGGACGAATTGCGCAATCTTGATCAGGTCGCCTACGTGCGTTTCGCGTCGGTGTATCGCAACTTCGCCGACGTCGACGCCTTCGCCGATCTGATCCGTGAGGTCAAGACGCGACCGCGCCGGGGCCGCGCCCCGGCCAAGGACAAGTCGGCCACCCCCGCCGAAGATGACCTTTTCCACGATTGACCACGCGATGATGGCGCGCGCGCTGCAACTGGCCGCGCGCGGGCTGGAAACCACCACGCCCAACCCGCGCGTGGGCAGCGTCGTGGTACGCGACGGCCGGATCGTCGGCGAAGGCTGGCATGAGCGCGCCGGCAGCCCGCACGCCGAGGCCGCCGCACTGGCCGCTGCCAGTGAGGCCGCACGCGGTGCGACCGTCTACATCACGCTCGAGCCCTGTGCCCACTACGGGCACACGCCGCCCTGCGCCGAAGCGCTGGTGCGCGCCGGCGTGGCGCGCGTGGTCGCGGCGATGCGCGACCCCAACCCCAAGGTTTCGGGGCGCGGCTTCGCGCTGCTCGACGAACACGGCATTGGCTGGGATTGCGGGCTGCTGGAAGGCGAAGCGCGCGAACTCAACATCGGCTACATCTCGCGCATGACGCGCGGCCGACCGTGGCTGCGGCTCAAGGCCGCCAGCACGCTCGACGGCAAGACCGCACTGGGAAACGGGGTCAGTCAGTGGATCACCGGAGCAGCCGCACGACGCGACGGCCACCGCTGGCGCGCACGCGCCTGCGCCGTGCTGACCGGCTACGGCACGGTGCGCGCCGACGACCCGCAACTGACCGTGCGCGACGTGCCCTGCAGTCGCCAGCCACTGCGCGTGGTGGTCGACGGCCGGCTGGAAACGCCCCTGAACGCACGCATTCTCGAAGGCGGCAACGTGCTCATCGCTAGCGCCGTGGACGATGCTGCGCGCCATGCCGAATACGCGGCGCGCGGCGCCGAAATCGTGGTGCTGCCCAACGACGCAGGCAAGGTCGACCTCCCCGCCCTGCTGCATGAGCTGGCCGCACGCGGCATCAACGAGGTACACGCCGAAGCCGGCTTCAAGCTCAACGGCTCGCTGCTGCGCGAAGGCTGCGTCGACGAACTGCTGCTCTACATGGCTCCGATGCTGGTCGGCGACGCCGCCCAGGGCATCTTCAACCTCGCCGCGATGACCGGGCTCGATCAGGCCCTGCGCCCCACCCTGCACGACGTGCGCCGCATCGGCGACGACATCCGCATCATCGGGCGGTTGTCGCCGCTGCCCTGAATCCCCTCAGAGCGCGTTGAGCGGAATCTTCAGGTAGGACACGCCGTTGTCCTCGGACGGCGGCAGGCTGCCGGCACGGATGTTGACCTGCACGGATGGCAGGATCAGCACCGGCATCTCCAGCGTCGCGTCGCGCTTGGTTCGCATCGCGACGAATTCCTCCTCGGAAATTCCGTCGCGCACATGGATGTTCCCTTCGCGCTGGTCGGCGACCGTGCATACCCAGCTCGGGCCGCGCCCCGACGGCGGATAGTCGTGGCACATGAACAATCGCGTGTCGGGTGGCAGTGACAGGATGCGTCGCGCGGAGCGGTAAAGCGCATGCGCATCGCCTCCGGGGAAGTCGCAGCGCGCCGTGCCCACGTCGGGCATGAACAGAGTATCGCCGACGAACACCGCGTCACCGATGCGGTAGGCGACGCAGGCGGGCGTATGGCCGGGCACGTACATCACCTGCGCCTCCAGTTCACCGATGCGGAATACCTCGTCATCGGCGAACAGCCGTTCGAACTGCGAGCCGTCCATGCGGAATTCCGGCTCCAGGTTGAAGATGTCGCGAAACACCTTCTGCACGCGGCGGATGTTGTCGCCGATGGCGATGCGCCCGCCCAGTTGCCGTTTCAGATACGGCGCGGCCGACAGGTGGTCGGCATGGGCGTGGGTCTCGAGAATCCACTCGACCGTCAGGTCGTAGTCACGCACGAAGGCGATGACCTCGTCGGCGTGACGATGGGTCGTGCGTCCCGACTTGGGATCGTAGTCGAGCACCGAATCGATGATCGCGCAGGCGCTGCCGCGCCCGGCATGGACGATGTGCGTGACGGTACCGGTGATCTTGTCGTAGACGCCGTGAACATAGGGGTGGGAATCGGACATGCAGGCTCTCCTGTCGATCAGTAATCGTTAATGTATTGACTAATAGTTTCATGGTCAATATATTATTATTCACTGAACTATGGACCGTCGCGATGACCACCGCCATCCCGTCACCCGAGATCCTGCAGGACAGCGCCGAGCGGGCCTGCCGCGTGCTCAAGGTGCTGTCCAACCGCGACCGCCTGATGATCCTGTGCGAGCTGGCGCAGGGCGAACGACGCGTGGGCGAACTCGAGGCGCGGCTGGGCATCGGCCAGCCGACGCTGTCGCAGCAACTCACGGTGCTGCGCGCCGAGGCGCTGGTCGACACGCGACGCGAGGGTCGTCACATCCACTACCGCCTGATCAGTCCGCAAGTGGGCGCGCTGATCACGGTGCTTCACGATCAATTCTGCACATGACCGGAGCGTAGGCAATGAGCATCGACTGGGCAAACTTCACGCCGTGGGCCTCGCTCGCCGGCGGCGTGCTGATCGGCGTCGCGGCTGCACTGTTCGTGCTCGCCAATGGCCGCATCCTCGGCGTGAGCGGCATTCTTGGCGGACTGCTGCGCCCCGCAACAGGCGACGCGGTGTGGCGCATCGCCTTTTTGCTTGGTTTGGTCGCCTCACCGTTTCTCTACATGTTGCTCGCACCGGCAGGCTGGGCGATGGCGCCGACCATCGACGCCGGTCTGGTGACGCTGATCGTCGCCGGCCTGCTGGTCGGCTTCGGCACGCGTCTGGGCTCGGGCTGCACCAGCGGTCACGGCGTATGCGGGCTGTCGCGCCTGTCGCCGCGCTCGCTGGTCGCCACGCTGTCGTTCATGGCGGCCGGTTTCGCGGTCGTCTTCGTCATCCGTCACATCTTCGCCTGAGGAGCGCGCCATGCAGCGTTTGACCGAATTTCTCGTCGGGCTGATCTTCGGCCTCGGGCTCATCCTCTCCGGCATGACGGACCCGTCCAAGGTTCTGGGCTTTCTCGACCTGTTCGGCACCTGGGACCCGTCGCTGGCTCTGGTGATGGGCGGCGCGATTGCGGTCGGCGCCTTCGCCTTCGCGCTGGCCAGGGGTCGCACGCGAAGTGTTCTCGGCGACGCCATGCACTTGCCCCGCGCAACGCAGATCGACAAGCGACTGGTGGGCGGCGCGCTGATCTTCGGCGCCGGCTGGGGCCTGGCCGGCTTCTGCCCCGGTCCCGCGCTGGTCGCATCCGCCTCGGGCGAGATCAAGGCCGTGCTCTTCGTCCTCGCGATGCTCGCCGGCATGGGCTTGTACGCCCTGGTCGAACGTCGCATTCGCTGACGTGCGCCGCCCCGTCCTGCCCGCGATGGATTGGCTGCGCGGCTATCGTGGCGAGACCTTCGCCGCCGACGCCGTCGCCGCGCTGATCGTCACGATCATGCTCATCCCGCAGAGCCTCGCCTACGCGATGCTCGCGGGTCTGCCGCCCGAAGTCGGGCTGTATGCGAGCATCGCACCGCTGGTAGCCTATGCGGCCTTCGGCACCAGCCGCGTGCTCGCGGTGGGGCCGGTGGCGGTGGTGTCGCTGATGACCGCCACTGCGATCGGCGACTACGCCATGGCCGGCTCGTCGGATTACTGGGCTGCGGCGATCACGCTGGCCTTCATGTCCGGCGCAATGCTTCTCCTCATGGGCTGGCTGCGCCTGGGATTCGTCGCCAACTTCCTCAGCCACCCGGTGATCTCGGGCTTCATTACGGCCACCGGCCTGCTTATCGCCGCCAGCCAGTTCAAGACCCTGCTCGCCGTGCCCGCGGGCGGTCACGATTTCATCGCCCTGTTCGTCTCGCTGGCACGCCACCTTCCCGAAGCCCATGCACCGACTGCCGCGATCGGTCTGATCACCATCGCCTTTCTGTTCTGGTCGCGCCACGGTCTCAGGCCGGTTTTGGCGCGCGCGCTGTCGGCGCGCGTGGCCGACATCGCCGCACGCACGGCACCGGTCGTGGCAATCGCCGTCACCACGCTGGCGACCTGGCACTTCGGCTGGGATCGGGCCGGGGTGGCGATCGTCGGCAGCATTCCGCAAGGCCTTCCGCCGCTGACGCTGCCGGTCTGGGATCTCTCGCTGTTGCAGCAACTCGCACTGCCCGCCCTGCTGATCAGCGTGGTGGGCTTCGTCGAATCGGTCTCGGTAGGCCAGACGCTGGCCGCGCGCGCGCGACAGCGCATCGACCCGGACCGCGAACTGGTCGCACTCGGCGCGGCCAACGTCTCGGCCGGATTCACCGGCGGCTATCCGGTCACCGGCGGCTTCGCGCGCTCGGTGGTCAACTTCGACGCCGGCGCACGAACCCCCGCAGCCGGGGTGCTGACGGCCGCCGGCATCGTCCTCGCCGCGCTGCTGCTCACTCCGGCCCTGTACTACCTGCCACAGGCCACGCTCGCCGCAACCATCGTCGTGGCCGTGCTGTCGCTGGTCGATCTGCGCGTACTCCAGCGCACCTGGAACTACTCCAAACCGGATTTCGTCGCGGTGCTGACGACACTGCTGGCGACATTGGGCTTTGGCGTCGAGACCGGGCTGATCGCCGGCGTAGGCGTGTCGCTGGCGCTGTTCCTTCTGCGCACCAGCCGCCCACACATCGCCGAGGTGGGTCTCGTTCCCGGCACCGAACATTTCCGCAACATCCACCGCCATCAAGTGCTGACCACGCCGGAAGTGGTCAGCCTGCGTGTCGACGAGAGTCTCTATTTCGCCAACGCCCGCGCGCTCGAGGACCGCATCAACGCCGCCGTCGCCGCCCGGCCGAAGCTGCGCCACGTGGTGCTGCTGTGCTCGGCCATCAACGACATCGACGCCAGCGCGCTGGAAAGCCTGGAGGCCATCGACCGCCGCTTGCGAGACGCCGGCATCCTGCTGCACCTGTCCGAAGTGAAAGGCCCGGTTATGGACCATCTGCAGCGCACCGATTTTCTGGATCGTTTGTCGGGCGATGTGTTTCTGACCCATTTCAGGGCCATCTGCGCACTCGCACCCGAACTGCAGAACCCGAACGGTCAGTCGGTTTGCGCGAGCGAGGCCCCGTAATCGGCCGCTTCCGCGAGGAGGATCGCCTCGTCGTCGATTGCCATGACCTGCACGTCATCGGGCAGTGGACGCAGCGGGATGCTGAAGCGCACCGTCGGCTTGTGATCGGTTCGGAAATAGCAACTGTGGCAGGTCGGCATGCCGCCCCGCTCCAGGAATCCCTTGCGCAGCGACACCGCCCGCGGAGAGCGCCACAAACCTTCAAAGGCGTCGTCGGAAAGCGACCCGAAGAACTCCTCGTCGTAGCTCGCGTAGCTGCAGAAACTGAGCTGACCGTCTGAATTGAGCGTAGGTGCGCGCAGCGGCTTGCCGCAACGCAGCGGGCCCGTGACCCGGGCCTTCTCCAACCCTTCCGTTGGTTTTCCCTGGGTGAGTGCGTAGCGGGAAAAATTTGCCTTCAATGGCACGAACTCGCGCGACACGTCGTGCCCGCGATAGTCGAAGGGGCGGAAATCCTTGAGCGTAAACAGATCCGCGCCGACCTCCTTGGCAAGCTGCAACAGGCGCGGAATCTGCGGCACCGTGTCGCGCGTGGCAAGCACGCGGAAATTGATCACCGGGTGCTGCACGCCCAGTCGGTCCTTGGCCTCCCGCAGCAGCTCAATGGTCTTCAGCGCGTCTGCGAGCTTGCCGCCGACCCGGTACTTCTCGAAGGTTTCCTGATCGGCCCCGTCCACGCAGACGCAGATCAGCGTCAGACCGCTCTCGACCAGCTCACCCATGAACTTCGGGTTCACGCGCACCGTGCCGTTGGTGCTGATCAGGGTCTTGATTCCCGACTTGCCCGCATGCGCCACCATGTCCGTGATGCGCGGGTGCAGCAGCGGTTCGCCCCAGTCCCAGAACAGCGTCAGCAGCAAGTGATCGCGCATCTCGTCGATCACCCGTGCATAGGTGTCGTAGTCCAGATGCTCATTGGGCCGCCCGAGCGTGTCGTTTCCGGTGGGACAGGCGGGACATTTGAGATTGCATACCGTCGTCACCCCCACATGCAGCAGATGCGGCCTGGCATGACCCTCCGACGCGGGGTCGGCGGCCTGCGCGGCAAGATTGTCGCGTTTGGCCCGGTCCAGCCGGCAGTGATAGAGGACGCTTTCCTCCTGCAAGGGAACGGTCGTGGGCAAACCGCGAAGCCGATCCATCATCGATCCGAAATCCGGCACCCAGCGCACTATCCGTTCTCCATCGATTCGAGCAGCTGCCGACGCTCGCCCGCGGGCAGTTTCGCCGCGCCGACCAGTGACCAGAAATTCGGGCTCGACACCCGTGCGGCCGCCAGGGCATCCGGCCAACTGGTCGCCCCAACCCGCTCGCTCGCCAACACCCGGCAGCCGCAGGCCTGCGCTTCCACCGCCAGTCTGCCGAAGGCATGGTACATGAGCGGATCGACGACGACAGCAGCATAGCCATTGAGCAACTCGGGCATGTCCTCGTAGGGGACGCTGAGGTAGGGCAACACTTCCGGCACGTAGCCGGCACGCCGCGCGCGCTCGGCCGAGGTCGGCGCCATGCGCGCCGGGCAATCGAAAATCAGTGCGATTGCAGGGCGCTGCTCGGGCGGGACCAGCACCCGAAAGCGGGACAGGTCGATGGGCGGCGCGATCAGCACCGTCGGCCGCTCGACGCTCACCAATGCCCGGACGATCTCCCGGTGTCCCGGCGACAGGAAGTGGACCACATCGAATGCGTCGAAGAAGGCCCGATACAATCCGCCGAGTTCCGGCGGACATTCGCACGGCGTCCGGACCCAGGCGTGCGCCCCGACGCAGGCGGCGTCGCGCTGCCCGCAGGGATGAAGGTCGCGCTCGCTGCGAATCGCAAATCCCTCGTAGCCAGCGAGCGCTTCCGTCCAGCGGACTACGAGTCGCGTCTGGTTCTTCCAGTCGCGATAGTCCCCGGGAGGGCGAACACTGGCGACGACGACCACATCAAATCCGGCCAGATCCGGCGTGTCTTCCGCATGCGCCACCACCACCTCGATGCCCGTCGGTGCGCACTCGACATGCCGGAGCAGGCTCAGTTCCGCTCCGCCCCGGACGCCATTGACCCAGTAATGAACCAGAAGCACGCGCAAGTGCATCGCCGAATACCCAGGTTCGTCCATGAAGGTCCGAAATGCGCAGCTTATCGGTAGATTCACCGCGGCGCATCCGCAAGTCCGGAACAACTGCGTTAACGTCGGGATTCACGGCTTCAAGTGATACGGTTCAGGAGGCGGATCGGAGCGGCGAAGATTAGCCATGCGCACGTGCGCCACACAGCAAAAAGCCCGACCTGAGTGTGCCGTTACCCGTAAGCGGGGACCGGAATCAAGCATAACCTGACCAACTCTCGGGAGATTCCAGCTGTCCTACGACCCTCGGTTCAAGCATAACTTGGCCAAACATGACGTAAACAAGCAAAACCTGGCCAAGAAATATCCGCCTACACGGTAAGCATTTTTCTGCGTTTATCGCCCCATCCACCGACGATGAGAACGGTCCTCGGGTCGGTGTCGTGCCTCGTCCGCATATCAGCACTGCGACGCCAAATTTGTTCCATCCGCATCGGCATGCGCAGTTCAAAACTCTGCACTTTCCTTCCTTCCTGGCCGATAGCAGTCAGAATGTTCGTTAAAACATTCAATGAATTCACAATGCTCGATTTAAAGAGCACTCTGTTGACAAACAATCCCACCCCAACCAAGATGGATCTGATTTCAATCATTAATCAGGCTTTGCCTGATTTAACGAACATGAAGATCCGCCAGTCAGCAGTGCTCCCCCCGAACTGCTAGAGCAAAGTGCTCAACTTGGACAGCGGCTGGCACGACTGCGTATTGCTCGGGGCATCAAGCAATCTGATGCGGCCTTGCGCGCTGGCCTGTCGCGCAACACCGCCTATCGCATCGAGCATGGAGATCCGGGACTCGCGCTGGGCCAGTTGCTGCGCTACCTCACTGCCATTGCTCCGGGCAGTACCTTGCTCGACCTCTTGTCGGAATCAGACCCGGCCCTGGCGGCCCTTGCGACCCGCGAGCAATCGAAGCGAGTACGCTCGCTGACACCCTCTCAACTTAGCGAGCTGGACTTCTAAACGGGATGAGTGCAAAAGACGTCAAGCTCACCGCTTTCGCCAGCCTCGGCGGAAACTGGGCGCCGTGCGGGCAACTGGTGCTGACCGAAGAGGGAGATCGCCTCTTGGCCTCAAGCTTCGCGTACGGCCTGAACTACCTCAACCGCGGCAACGCTCTCGAAGTCGACCCCGTGAGCTTGGGGCTGTCAGACCGCGAAGCGGTGCGAGGCAAGCGCCTCCTGCCTGCGAACAGACTCTCGTTCTTCGGGGGAATTCGCGATGCGGCTCCGGACGCCTGGGGGCGGCGCGTGATCGAAGCAAAGCTGAAGGTCCCGGCAAACAGCCTGCCCGAGTCGCAATACCTGCTGCACGCTGGCGGCGAACGAGTCGGCGCACTGGATATCCGTGAAGGCCTGGACGCTGCGCCGACGGCAGGAGCAAGTCCTTGGCACACTCTGGAACACCTCGTCGAGGCCGCAGAACGGATCGACGCCGGCCTGCCGGTTCCAGCCCATCTCGAGATGATCTTTGCGGATGGTTCAGCCCTTGGTGGTGCGCGCCCAAAGGCATCCGTGCGTGATCAGCGCGGTGTGCTGTGGCTCGCCAAATTCGCCAGCCGAAACGATGCCTTTGACGTTCCCGGGATCGAATCCGCTTCTCTTGTGCTCGCGCGACATGCGGGGCTCAACGTGCCGCCGGTTGCGACACATCTGCTGGGCAACCGCAACATCATGTTGATCCGGCGCTTCGACCGGTACTGGTCCTCGCCAGAGGAGCCACTGCCGCCAGAATCTGACCTGAGCGCCACTGGCCCCGGGAACGACAGAATCGAGCACCGGATGGGATTCGTCAGCGGGCTGACCATGCTCGGCTGCGACGAACTGGAGTCGCGCCACAAATCGTACGCGGACCTCGCCGAGCGCGTACGGCGATACTGCCATCCCACGGCGATCCGGGCAGACAACGAAGAGCTTTTCAAGCGCATGGTGTTCAACATCCTGGTGAGCAACGACGATGACCATCTGCGCAATCACGGCTTTCTTTGGGACCCGAGGCTCACAGGCTGGCGACTGAGCCCGCTGTACGATGTACTCCCCCGCCCCAGCCATGCAAGTGAGCGCTATCTGCATCTGGGCATCGGCCCGCAGGGCCGGCAGGCAACACTCGACAATGCTCTCGCAGAACCCGAGAAGTTCACGCTCTCAAAGGCAACCGCCTGCGCGTTGACCGCGCAGATCTGGCAGGTGGTGAGACAGTGGCGAGTGTTCTTTGATGAAGCCGGTGTGTCTGAGGAGCAGCAAGACAAGATCGCGACTGCGTTTCGGCACATCGATGAGGTCTCGACCCCGGGCTTGCGCAAGCTGCTTTGATGAATCGAGCATAAACGGGGCATTCGGCCAGTTTGTGCTTTACCGCAGCAAGCCAAGCAGAACCCTCGCCGACGAGCGCGAAGCAAAAAGCCCGACCTTTTGTGCCGTTACCCGTAAGCGGGGACCGGAATCAAGCATAACCTGACCAACTCTCGGGAGATTCCGGCTGTCCTACGACCCTCGGTTCAAGCATAACTTGGCCAAACATGACGTAAACAAGCAAAACCTGGCCAAGAAATATCCGCCTACACGGTAAGCATTTTTCTGCGTTTATCGCCCCATCCACCGACGATGAGAACGGTCCTCGGGTCGGTGTCGTGCCTCGTCCGCATATCAGCACTGCGACGCCAAATTTGTTCCATCCGCATCGGCATGCGCAGTTCAAAACTCTGCACTTTCCTTCCTTCCTGGCCGATAGCAGTCAGAATGTTCGTTAAAACATTCAATGAATTCACAATGCTCGATTTAAAGATCACTCTGTTGACAAACAATCCCACCCCAACCAAGATGGATCTGATTTCAATCATTAATCAGGCTTTGCCTGATTTAACGAACATGAAGATCCGCCAGTCAGCAGTGCTCCCCCCGAACTGCTAGAGCAAAGTGCTCAACTTGGACAGCGGCTGGCACGACTGCGTATTGCTCGGGGCATCAAGCAATCTGATGCGGCCTTGCGCGCTGGCCTGTCGCGCAACACCGCCTATCGCATCGAGCATGGAGATCCGGGACTCGCGCTGGGCCAGTTGCTGCGCTACCTCAATGCCATTGCTCCGGGCAGTACCTTGCTCGACCTCTTGTCGGAATCAGACCCGGCCCTGGCGGCCCTTGCGATCCGCGAGCAATCGAAGCGAGTACGCTCGCTGACACCCTCTCAACTTAGCGAGTTGGACTTCTAAACGGGATGAGTGCAAAAGACGTCAAGCTCACCGCTTTCGCCAGCCTCGGCGGAAACTGGGCGCCGTGCGGGCAACTGGTGCTGACCGAAGAGGGAGATCGCCTCTTGGCCTCAAGCTTCGCGTACGGCCTGAACTACCTCAACCGCGGCAACGCTCTCGAAGTCGACCCCGTGAGCTTGGGGCTGTCAGACCGCGAAGCGGTGCGAGGCAAGCGCCTCCTGCCTGCGAACCAGCTTCCGTTCTTCGGGGGAATTCGTGATGCCGCTCCGGACGCTTGGGGGCGGCGCGTGATCGAAGCAAAGCTGAATGTACCGGCAAACAGCCTGCCAGAGTCGCAATACCTGCTGCACGCGGGCAGCGAACGAGTCGGCGCACTGGATATCCGTGAAGGCCTGGACGCTGCGCCGACGGCAGGGGCAAGCCCTTGGCACACGCTGGCACACCTTGTCGAGGCCGCAGAGCGGATCGACGCTGGCCTGCCGGTTCCAGCCCATCTCGAGATGATCTTTGCGGATGGTTCCGCTCTTGGTGGAGCACGCCCCAAGGCATCGGTGCGCGATCAGAGCGGTGTGCTGTGGCTCGCCAAATTCGCCAGCCGAAACGATGCCTTCGACGTGCCCGGGATCGAATCCGCGTCTCTTGTGCTCGCGCGACATGCGGGGCTCAACGTGCCGCCGGTTGCGACACACATGCTGAGCAAACGCAACATCATGTTGATCAAGCGCTTTGACCGGTACTGGTCCTCGCCAAACGAGCCACTGCCGCCAGAATTCGACCTGAGCGCCACTGTCCCAGGGGGCCACAGAATCGAGCACCGAATGGGATTCGTCAGCGGGCTGACCATGCTCGGCTGCGACGAAATGGAGTCGCGCCGCAAATCGTACGCGGACCTCGCTGAGAGTGTACGGCGATACTGCCACCCCACGGTGATCCGGGCAGACAACGAAGAGCTTTTCAAGCGCATGGTGTTCAACATCTTGGTGAGCAACGACGATGACCACCTGCGCAATCACGGCTTTCTTTGGGACCCGAGGCTCAGAGGCTGGCGACTGAGCCCGCTGTACGATGTACTCCCCCGCCCCAGCCATGCAAGTGAGCGCTATCTGCATCTGGGCATCGGCCCGCAAGGCCGACTGGCGACACTCGACAACGCGCTCGCAGAGCCGGAGAGATTCACACTCTCAAAAGCAACTGCCTACGCGCTGACCGCGCAGATCTGGCAAGTGGTGAGACAGTGGCGAGTGTTCTTTGATGAGTCGGGTGTATCGGAAGACCAGCAAAACAAAATCGCGACCGCGTTTCGGCATATCGATGACGTCGCGACCCCAGGCTTGCGCAAGCTGCTGTAGCCAAAATCGACCGGGCACCCCACCACGTCGAAGATATGAGCATAGCCTCGACTAAGCTGCCTCGATCACCCGCGCCACCGCAGCGCCGCACCCCGAACACTTCCCTTCTCCGGTTCGTGACCCACCCCAGGATCCCGTGGCAATAAAGCCGAGAGCAGGTCAAACTCCACTCGGCAGTTCAACTGATGACTTCATCCTGAAGCCACCGCTTCCCGACCATTGAGCGACGTCACATGCGCCGAGTTGTGCCTGAAAACAGGCTTACGGGCCTTGGCCAAGCTGGTCTTCGCTCAGAGCAGGCTGCTTCCAGCCTTCGCGAGTTCGGACCCAACCAGATTCTCCCGGACCGGGGAGGCAAGTGGTCGGCGATCATTCGCGACAGCCTGCGCGATCCGATGCTGTGGTTCTTGCTCGTTGCCAGCGCCCTGTTTTGGGTTGTTGGCGAACGGGTTGAGGCTGCCGTCCTCTTGCTTGCTCTGATTCCGCTGCTGGGTATGGATGCATGGTTGCAC
Source organism: Pseudazoarcus pumilus (assembly GCF_002872475.1). Classification (GTDB taxonomy): domain Bacteria; phylum Pseudomonadota; class Gammaproteobacteria; order Burkholderiales; family Rhodocyclaceae; genus Pseudazoarcus; species Pseudazoarcus pumilus. Next base: position 1,403,618 of record NZ_CP025682.1, on the reverse strand, counting down.
CGACGCACTCAAGCGTCGGTTGCGGGACTGGGAAGCCGCCTGGCTGTTCAAGCAACGGTGGTTCGTGATGGCCAGTCAATGTCCGTCCCGGTTGAGGCCTTGGTTCCCGGAGACATGGTGTCGGTCAGCGCTGGTGAGTATCTCCCGGCGGACGGGATCGTGCTGTGGTGTGACTCGCTCCAGGTCGATGAGTCGACCTTGACGGGCGAAGCCTTTCCGGTGCGCAAAGAGCCCTATTTGCCTAAGATCGCCGGGCAATCCATCGATGAAGTCCATTGGGGACTTGCCGGCACGAGGGTACTGACGGGTGAAGCCCGGTTGCGCGTGGTGTGGACCGGCGCCGAGACCTTGTACGGCGAGATCGTCCGTTCGGCACTGGCTGGGACGCATTCCTTGACGCCCTTGCAGCAAGCAGTTGCGCACCTGGTAAAGATCCTGTTGTTCATCGCGGGGGGCTTCTGTCTGGTGCTCGCAGGGCTTCGCTTGCAACAGGGCTACGGCATCGTTGATGCGATTTTGAGCGCGATGACCTTAGCTGTAGCCGCGTTGCCCGAGGAGTTTCCAGTGGTGCTGGCAATTTTCCTGGGTGCGGGCGTCTACAGGCTGGCACGTCGCAAGGCCCTGGTACGCCGTGCAGTTGTCGTGGAAAACATCGGGCGCGTCACCTGCATCTGCTCGGACAAGACCGGAACACTGACCGAAGGGCGGCTGGAACTGGCGCATTCGCTGCCTGCGCAGCACTACGACGCGGCGCTGCTGCTCGAGACAGCGGCTGCGGCTTCGCGCTCCGACAGCAATGATCCGATGGACCAGGCGCTGCTGCAGGCCGCAACGCCTCCCCCAGCCGAAGCCCTGCGTGCCTGTTTTCCGTTCACGGAGGATCGGCGCCGCGAAACCTCACTTTGGGCCACTCCCGATGGTCTGCGTGTCGCGGTCAAAGGGGCGCCGGAGATCGTGCTCGCTCTGTGTTCGCTCTCGGAAGACGAGGTGGACCGATGGATGCGGGATGTTAACGACTTCGCGCAAAGCGGCCACAAGGTCATCGCCTGCGCCGCGGGCAAGCTCGACACTGTTGCATGGGACGGCAATGAGCCTGTCACCGGACTCACCTTCTCCGGCGTTCTGGCCTTCGAAGACCCGGTACGCGAGGGCGTGCGAGAGTCGGTACAGGCCTGTCGCGACGCAGGCATCCGGGTAATCATGGTCACCGGCGACCACCCCGACACGGCCGCCGCCATCGCCCGCGAGATCGGGCTCGGGCAGGACGGCTTGCGGCTTGTCACGGGCGAGATGCTGGACGCCGGCGCTGACCTGAATGGCATCGACGTAGTCGCCCGCGCAATGCCGGCACAGAAACTGAAGCTGGTACGTAGCCTGCAGGCGGACGGCGAAATCGTTGCCGTGACAGGCGACGGGGTCAATGACGTGCCGGCCCTGCAAGCGGCCGATGTGGGCATCGCCATGGGCGAGCGCGGCAGCCAGAGCGCCCGCGAGGTCGCAGCCATCGTGCTCATGGACGACAACTTTCGCAGCATCGCCGGTGCCGTGGCCGAGGGTCGGCAACTCTTTGCCAACTTGCAGCTGAGTTTCCAGTACCTGCTGATGATCCACATCCCGCTGGTGATCACGGCAGCGCTGATTCCGATGCTGGGCTACCCCCTGCTCTACCTGCCCATTCACATCGTGCTGCTTGAACTCATCATCCACCCCACAGCACTGCTGGTGTTCCAGAACGTACGCACGGGACGCATGCCCGACCGGCCGCCATCGACGGGTGCTCGGGTGCGTTTTTTCGACGCAGGGCAGTGGTGGCTAGTAGGCGCAGTCGGAGTGCTTGTGACAGCCATGGTTTCTGGCGCCTACCTGTATGCGCTGCAAGCCGAATATGCCGTGGAGCACGCCCGCAGCATGGCCGTACTGGCGCTGGTGCTGGCCGGTAGCGGAATCACTGCGGCACTGAGCGGCATGGCCTGGGTCATGGTGGCGGTGCCGCCACTGGCGCTGGCCATGGTGCTCGTTCAGCCAGAACTCGGCGAACTTTTTCACATGGAGGCACCCCACGTGGACGACTGGCTACTGGTAGCTGGTTGCGGAATCCTTACAGGCTTGATGGTGCTCTGGGCTCAAGGTCTCAAGCGACGCTCCGTCGCAGCGCATTCCCTGCCGTGACCACTAGGAGATCGCGGGCAGACGCAAGCTCGCCTGCAGTCCGCCCAGAGGGGATGTGTCAAGGGTGAGTCCGCCTCCATAGAGTTCCGCCAGTTCCAGCGCGATGGAAAGTCCTAGGCCCGAGCCGGGCGTGCGCTCGTCGGCACGCACGCCGCGCTGCAGCATCGCCTCTTGCTCATGCTCCGGGATTCCGCGGCCATCGTCCTCGACCGTCACGATCAAGGCCTGATCCACGATACCTGCGCTCACGATCACCCGCCGGGCGGCCCACTTGCAGGCGTTGTCGAGCAGGTTGCCGAGCATCTCCTGCAAATCCTGCTCGTCACCGCGAAACACCGCGGCTGCCGGGCAATCTTCCAGCTCCAGTGTCAGGTCGCGCTCGGCGTGCAGGCGACGCATCACGCGCAGCAAACCTTCCAGCACCGGCTGCAGCGGCACGCGCTGACCCGCAGCGCCGGCCCGCGCGGCCGCGCGGGCGTGGGCGAGGTGGCGTTCGATGTGGCGCTGCGCGACCTGCGTCTGCTCGGCCACGCTGCGCGCCAGCGCGCCGTCACCCTCGCGCGCGGCGTTGGCGAGGATGGTGAGCGGCGTCTTCAATGCATGGGCGAGATTGCCCGCCTGAGTGCGCGCGCGGGCCACGACTGCCGAGTTCTGCGCGAGCACATCGTTGAACTCATTCACCAGCGGCTGCAACTCGTCGGGGTAAGAGCCGGCGAGGCGCGACACACTACCGTCACGTACCTGCCCGAGCTCGTCGCGCACGCGGCGCAAGGGACGCAGCGCAATGCGCAACTGCATCACGCTCGCGCTCACCAGGCCAAGGCCGAGAATCAGCAGCGCGAGTGCGAGCAGCCCGTTGAAACGCGCCACCGGTTCACTAACCAGTGCCTCGTTGCCGGCCACGCCGACGCGCAGCGTGAGATCATCGAGCCGCAGGATCTGTTCGAGCAGCAGCACGTCGGCGCCGTCCGGGCCGCGTACGTGATGCAGGCGGCGCTGTCCGTCGGTCGCGGCCTCCGCCGGCATGGCGAGCACGCCGTCCCACAGCGAGCGCGAGCGCAGCACCCCCTTATTGGCCTCGAGCGCGACGCGGTCCACCTGCCAGTACAGGCCCGAATACGGCCGTGCCATGCGCGGGTCGCCCAGCGGCGCGCGCAATTGCAGCGCACCGTCGGCATCGAATTCGATGGCGGCGGCGAGCTCGTCCAGATGAGTGCCGAGTTCGGCGCGGAACTGCCGCGTGACGTGCTCGGCAAACAGCGCTGACAGTCCCCAGCCGGCCACCACCAGCGCCACCGCGACCCAGCACAGCGTGCCGGCCACCAGGCGCAGCCCGAGCGAGTTGCGCCAGCGCCGAGGGGCGTGCGTGGTCGGGTTCATACCGCGTCCACGAGGCGGTAGCCGAGCCCGCGCACGGTTTCGATCAACTCCGACGGCAGCTTCTTGCGCAGGCGCGCGACGAACACCTCGATGGTGTTGGAGTCGCGCTCGTGGTCCTGCGCGTACAGGTGCTCGGTGAGTTCGCCGCGCGAGACGATGCGCCCCGGGTGGTGCATCAGATAGGCGAGCAGGCGGAACTCGTGGCTGGTCAGCGTCACCGGTTGCCCGGAAACCGTCAGTTCGCCGCGCGCGGTGTCGAGCCGCAGCGGCCCACTTTCGAGAATGGCGCTGGCCCGGCCCGAGGCGCGCCGGATCAGTGCGCGGATGCGGGCGAGCAGTTCCTGCATGTGGAAGGGCTTGGTCAGGTAGTCGTCGCCGCCGGCGTCGATGCCGCCGACCTTCTCGTGCCAGCTGTCTCGCGCGGTCAGGATCAGCACCGGCATGTCGCGCCCGGCCGCGCGCCACTGGCGCAGCACCGTCAGTCCGTCCATGCGCGGCAGGCCCAGATCGAGCACCACCGCATCGTAGTTCTCGACCTCCCCCAGATACTGGCCATCGACGCCGTTGTCAGCGTGATCCACGGCATAGCCCGCCGCCGCGAGGGCCTCGCGCAGCTGCTCGGCCAGCACCGCCTCGTCCTCGACCACCAGCACGCGCATCAGCGTCCCCGCTTCTCGTGTTCGACCTCGATCACGCCAGCCGTGGCGGCGTCGACCTCCACCTCCAGCAACGCGCCGTCGGCACGCAGCAGCTTGATCTCGTAGATCCAGCGCCCGTCGTCGCGCTCGAGCTCGACTTCCAGCACGTCGCCCGGCATCTCGCGCGCGATGCGCGCCAGCACTTCGCCCAGCGGCAACACCTCGCCGGCTTCCAGCGCGCGCCGCGCGCGCTCGTGATCCTTGTCGTCGGCCAGCACCGGCCCGGCCAGCATGAGGCACAGGGCGGATAGGCCGGCAATGCGCACTGCGATGTTCTTCATTCCGCACCTCCTGACACGCGTTTATAGCGCTGCCCACCTGAACGCAGGCTGAACGGCAGGTTCAGCGGCCGTTCAGGCGCCACTGCTGACAATGCGCTCACGGTTCGCACACCGCGGATCGCAATCACTTCAGGAGTACGCATCATGACCAAGACCGGAATCCTCTCTACCCTGCTGCTGACCGCCACACTTGCCACCGGCGGCGCCCTGTTTGCAGGCTCTCACGCCATCGCCTCCGACCGCTCGGCGGCTCCGTCGCAACGGAGCGAATGGCTGTCCATCCAGGACGTACTGCAACGCCTGGAGGCTACCGGCTACCGCAACTTCGAGGAAGTCGAGCGCGAGTCTGACGGCTACGAAGTCAAGGCTACCGACCCGGACGGGCGCCGCGTCGAGCTCGACGTGCACCCGGTCAGCGGCGAAATCCTCAAGACCGAAGTCAAGCGCGACAAACACGACTGACGGACACGGCGGACGGCGGTTCAACCCGCCAGCGCCATGCCCAGCATGCCCAGCGCAAAGCCGGCCACGGTGCCCAACGGCGGCGCCCAGTGCCGGCGCATGCGCGCCTGTGGCGCGCTGTCCTGGAACACCAGATACAGGATGCCACCGGCGGCGAACAGCATAATGCCGCCGAGCAGCTCGGTGTGTTCAACCAGCCAGGCCCAGCCGGCCAACGCCAGCAGTTCGGGCATGACGTGATGCACGTGCCCCGTGACGCGCGGCGAAGCTCCCGCTGATGAAGTCCTGCAGCCGCGCGCGCTGCGAGGGCTCGGCGTGGTCCCCTGCGCGCTGCATGATCAGCGGCGACGAGGCGCCGATGTGTGCCAAAGATGCAGGGAGGGGGCGTCGCGAAGCTTCAGGCACTCGTCGCCGAACAAGGTGGAGGCGATTACTGCCGCCCAGGATCAAGCGACTCTTAAAGTGCGGCACCCACGGCGGCGATTCCCCTGGGGATACTGCGGCCCGCATGCCATCGCGTTCTTGTGCTTCACCGGGGCGGTGTGCGCAAACCAGCATGCGTCGGTAACCCTTGGCGCCGCGCGGTTGTTGTTGCCTGGACGCGCTTGCTATGATCCGCGCCATGCTCCGATGGGTTGTTGTCCTTCTGATCGCGCTGCTGCCGCTCCAGTCCCTCTGGGCGTCGGCGGGCAGCTATTGCGAGCATGAGCAGGGTTCCGACGCATGGCATTTCGGGCATCACGCCCACTCGCATAGCGACGCCTCTCACGACGAGCCGCAATCACCCACCGCCAAGCACCCTGACTGCGCCACGTGCAAACTGCACGCCAAGACGCTGGCCGCCGTCGCATCCACGCTCAGCCTGCCCGCGAGTATCGGCTTGCTGCCGGCCCAAACGCACCCGCCCATCGCCACCGCACCGCCAACCCGCATCGAAAGGCCCAAATGGGCCGGCCTCGCCGCCTGACGGCGAGGCCTGACACCTCCGGTTCGCAACGTCCGCGCTGATTCCGGCGCGCCGCCCCGTGCGCCACCGTCGTGCCTCGCCGATTCCCCACCCCAACGGAGAATCGGATGCACCCCATCGAACGACTGCGGCCCGTGCCGCTGCTGTGCGCGCTGATCGGCGCGCTGTACCTGACCCCGGCCGTCGCGCAGGACGCGACCGCTGTCCCATCCACCGCGCAAGCCCGCCCGAGCAGTCTGCCGACCCTGTTCGAGGCCGCCTGGCAGCGTCGCCCCGAGGCGCTGTCGCTGGGCACGCGCATGAGCGCCGCCGAGGCCGGCCGCGAGGCCGCCCGGCGCTGGTTCGCCGAACCGCCCGCCGCCGAAGTGTCGCTGCGCAGCGACCGCTTAAACCGCAACGACGGTGCGCGCGAGTACGAGGCGGGGCTGGCTTTCCCACTGTGGCTGCCGGGTGAGCGCGCGCTCGTGCAGCGCAGCGCCGATGCGCAACTCGGCGCGGTGTCCAGCCGCGCACGCCTGGCCCAACTGGAAACCGCGGGGATGCTGCGCGAGGCCTGGTGGGAGTTGCAGCGTGCCGCGGTCGATCTCGATCTGGCGGAAACGCGTCTGGACGCAGCGCGGGCCTTGCACGGCGACGTGACGCGACGCCAGCGCGCAGGCCAGCTTGCGCTCACCGACGCCAATCGCGCCGGCGGCGTACTGGCCGATGCCCAGAGCGAGCTGGCCGGCGCCCGGTCCAAATTCGCGCGCGCACGTTTGGCACTGCAGCAGCTGGTGGGTCGCGACGCTGCGTTGCCCGACGCTGAGCAACTGCACATCGAGCCGCTGCCTGAGGAGGCTCCGGCCATCGGCGACAGCCATCCGGCGCTGGCCGCATTGCTCGATGAGAGTGCGATGTCGCGCAGTGCTGCGGCACTTGCCAGCAAGCGTTCGCGCGCCAATCCGGAACTGACGCTGGGAGTTACGCGCGAGCGCGGCGAGGCCGGCGCGCGTTTCGAGCAGACCCTGACGGTGGGTATCCGCATCCCCTTCGGTGCCGGTGCGCAACACCGCTCCGAGGCCGGCATGGCAATGGCTGAAGCCATCGAACACGAGGAACGCGCCCAGCTTGAGCGCCAGCGACTGGAGAGCGATCTGCTCGCCGCGCGCGAAGCACAGCTCGCCGCAGAGGACCGCCGCGAGGCAGCCGAGCGCCGCGCGACGCTGGCCGAGGACACGCTGCGCGCCATCGCCAAGTCCTTCCGCCTCGGCGAGACCTCGCTGCCCGACCGTCTGCTGGTCGAACTCGAGGCCTCCGAGGCGCGCCGCGCACTGGCGCACGCGCGCATCGACGAAGCCGAAGCCATCTCCGCGCTGCGCCAGGCACTCGGCCTGTTGCCGCAGTGACGCGCACCCCACGAGGAATCCCGATGTCCACACACCGCATTACTCTCGGCATGGTGGCGCTCGCCCTGTGCCTGCATGCCCCGGCGGCCCTGTCCGGCCCCGGCCACGATCATGGCGAGGAGGCCGCACCGCAGGCCACTGGCCCCGCCGCACCACGTTTCGCCGCCACCAGTGAGCTGTTCGAACTGGTCGGCGTGCTCGACGGCGATCTGCTCACCCTCTATCTCGACCATGCCGACAGCAACGCGCCAGTCGAGAACGCCGAACTCGAATTCGAGCTCGGCCCCGACACGCTGACGGTCGAGCCGGTCGCGCCCGGCACCTTCGGCGTGCACCTGCCTGCCGAACCGGCTGAGGGCGAATATGCCGTGGTCGCCACCGTGATCACGGCCGATGCAGCCGACGTGCTGGTTGGTACGCTGGACGTGCATCACGCCGACGAAGCCGCTACGGATGAACACGACCATGCCGAACAGTGGCTGCCGTGGGCCATCGCCGGCGGCGCACTGCTGGCGCTGCTGGCCGCGCTGCTGCGTGATGGCCGCGGGCGGGAGGTGCGCGCATGAAGACCCGCATCTTGCAACTATGCCTGCTCGCTGCGCTGAGCACGGCCATGCCCGCCGCATGGAGCGGCCCCGGTCATGACCACGGCGAGGAGGCCACTCCGGTGACCAGCGACGGCCCGCGCCGCGCACCCGACGGCAGCGTCTTCCTGCCCAAGCCGGCGCAGCGCCAGCTCGGCGTGCGCACCCTGCCGGTCGAGCGCGCAGCCCTGCCGCGCACGCTGGAGCTGAACGGCCGTGTGGTAATGGACCCCAATGCCGGGGGTCTGGTTCAGCCCGTGCAGGGCGGCCGCGTCGAGGCCGGACCGGACGGCCTGCCGGAGCCGGGGCGGCCGGTGCGACGCGGCGAAGTGCTGGCCTGGGTGGTGCCTGCGGCCGGCGCCATCGAACGCGCCGGACAGCAGGCGCAACTGGCCGAACTGCGCGCCGAGCGCGACATCGTCGGCGCCCGCCTGAAGCGCCTGCGCGAGCTGGCCGACAGCGTGCCGCGCAAGGACATCGACGAGGCCGCCGCGACGTTGGCGAGCCTGGACACACGCATCCGCGCCACGCGCGACGGCCTGCAGGGGCGCGAGGCGCTTACTGCGCCGGTCGATGGCGTGATCGCCGAGGCGCGCGCGGTGGCCGGTCAGGTGGTCGATGCGCGCGAGACGCTGTTCGAGATTGTCGACCCGACGCGGTTGCGCATCGAGGCGCTGGCTTATGAACCCGAGCGCGTCACGCGCATCACTGGCGGCAGCCTCGCGGTCGGCGGACGCGTGCTGGCACTGCGTCACGTCGGAACGGCCAGCGCGCTGCGCGATCAGGCACTGCCGATCCGCTTCGCTGCGACCGGCGAGGCGCTGGACGGGCTGGCGCTGGGGCAAACCGTGCGCGTGCAGGTGCAACTGGCCGACACAGTTGACGGGCATCGCGTGCCGGCCGCGGCGCTGATGAAGAACCCCTCGAATCAGACCATCGTGTGGGTCAAGACCGCGCCCGAGCACTTCGAGCCGCGCGTGGTGCTGAGCGAGCCGCTCGACGGCGGCCATGTCGCGGTGACGTCCGGGCTGACCGACGGCGACCGCGTGGTGGTGCGCGCCGCCGCCCTCGTCAACCAGATCCGCTGAGGGGAGGCGCACATGTTCAAGTGGTTACTCGATGCCAGCCTCGCCAACCGGCTGGTGGTCATCGTCGCCAGTCTGGCGGCGATGGCCTGGGGGGCGCTGACGCTGTCGCAGACGCCGGTGGACGTCTTCCCCGATCTGAACAAGCCCACCGTCACGCTGATGACCGAAGCCGGCGGCATGGCCGCCGAGGAGGTCGAACAGCTCATCACCTTTCCGCTGGAGACGGCCATGAACGGCCTGCCCGGCGTGGAATCGGTGCGTTCTGTGTCCAGCGCGGGCCTGTCGTTCATCTACGTCACCTTCGACTGGGACACCGAAATCTACCGCGCCCGCCAAATGGTGTCCGAACGGCTCGGCTCCATGGAGCAGGCCCTGCCGCCGGGCATCGTCGCGCACATGGGGCCGATCAGTTCGATCATGGGCGAGATCATGCAGATCGCGATTCCCATCGATCCGCAGCGCATCTCGCCGATGGATGTGCGCGAGTACGCCGACTGGGTGCTGCGCCTGCGGCTGATGTCGGTTCCGGGCGTGGCCCAGGTTATTCCCATTGGCGGCGAGGTACGCCAGTTCCAGGTGCAGCCCGACACCGCGCGCATGCGTGATCTGGGCATCACCCAGGAGGATCTGGCCAACGCGCTGCAGGGCTTCGCGGCAAATACCTCGGGCGGTTTCCTGGAACTGAACGGGCGCGAGTACCTGATCCGGCATCTGGGCCGAACTTCGGTGCTGGAGGATCTGCGCCAGCTCGCACTGACCGTGCGCAATGACCAGCCGGTGCTGCTCAAGCAGATCGCCGAGGTCACCTTCGCGCCCAAGGTCAAGCGCGGTGACGCCGGCTTCGAAGGCCAGCCGGCGGTAATCCTTGGCGTGCAGAAGCAGCCCACGGCCGACACCATCGCGGTGACCCGCGCCATCGAGACGGCGCTCGACGAGATGAAGTCCTCGCTGCCCGAGGGCATGGCAGAACCGCGCGTGACCTTCCGCCAGGCAAGCTTCATCGAGGCCTCCATCGATACGCTTACGGGCAAGCTGATCGCCGCCTCGGTGTTCGTCGCGGCCATCCTCGCGCTGTTCCTCGGCACGCTGCGCCCCACGCTGATCGCCCTGACCGCGATTCCCGTGTCGATCCTGATCACCGCGATGGTGTTCGACTACTTCGGCATGTCGATCAACACCATGACGCTGGGTGGGCTGGCGATTGCCATCGGCGGCCTGGTGGACGACGCGGTGGTGGATGTGGAGAACATCATCCGCCGCCTCAAGACCGCCCGTGCCGCACATCCGGGCATCGCGCTGCCGCTGCTGTCCATCGTGCGCAACGCCTCGCTGGAAGTGCGCTCGGGCATCGTCTACGCGACGATGATCATCGTGCTGGTGTTCCTGCCGCTGTTCGTGTTGCCGGGCATCGAAGGGCGGCTGTTCGTGCCGCTGGGTGTGGCCTTCATCGTGTCCACGCTGGCTTCGCTGATCGTGTCGGTCACGCTCACGCCGGTGCTGGCCTTCTACCTGCTGCCCGGTATGAAGTCGCTCGAGCATGGCGACACGCGGCTGCTGGCGTGGATCAAGCGCGGCTACGGCCGCGCGCTGGCACGCGTGCTGGAACGCCCACGCCCGGCCGTCGCCGCCGGTGCCGTGGCCGTGCTGCTCGCCGCGGCGGCGGTGCCGACCTTTCCAACCACCTTTCTGCCGCCGTTCAACGAGGGCACGCTGCTCGTCGGCCTGCGCCTCAATCCGGGCGTGACGCTGGCCGAATCCTCTGCACTGGCGAGCGAGGCCGAGCGGCTGGTACGTGAGGTGCCGGAAGTCACCCACGTCGGACGTCGCAGTGGCCGGGCGGAACTCGACGAACACGCCGAGGGCGTGCATGTCAGCGAACTCGACATCGGGCTGATCCCGGCCTCTGAGCTGACCCGCAGCATGGACGAGATTCGGGCCGACATCCGATCACGGCTGGTCAATCTGCCGGCCGCCGTGGCCATCGGGCAGCCGATCTCGCACCGCATCGACCACATGATGTCGGGCGTGCGCTCGCAGATCGCGATCAAGCTCTTCGGCGAGGATCTGGACGTGCTGCGCAGCCAGGCGGAGGCGCTGCGCGCGAGGCTCGCCGACATTCCCGGCCTGGCCGATCTGGAGGTCGAGAAGCAGGTACTCGCGCCGCAGATCAAGGTGCGCATCGACTACGCAGCGGCCGCGGCGTACGGCGTGCCGACCTCACGCGTGTTGAGCCTGCTGCAGGCCATGGTCGAGGGCGAGGAGCTGGCGCAGATCGTCGAGGGTTCGCGCCGCTTCGACCTGGTGGTGCGCCTGCCTGACACCGCGCGCACGGTCGAGGGGCTGTCGCGCATGCTGATCGACACGCCCAGCGGCTTCGTGCCGCTGTCGCGGCTGGCCACCATCGAGGACGGCGACGGCCCCAACCAGATCAGCCGCGACGACGGACGCCGCCGCATCGTGCTGTCGGCCAACGTGCAGGAGCGCGCCCTGTCCGAGGTAGTCGAGGACATCCGCGCACGGGTCGCCGAGCACCGCCTGCCGGAGGGCTACTTCATCACCCTGGGTGGCCAGTTCGAGGCGCAGGAACAGGCCGCGCGGCTGGTCGGCATGCTGGCCCTGGTGTCGGCCGCATTGATGTTCGTGGTGCTGTTCTCGCGCTACCGCTCATACCGGCTGGCTGCGCTGATCATGGCCAACATCCCGCTGGCGCTGGTCGGCGCGGTGATCGGCCTGTGGCTGTCGGGCCAACCGCTGTCCATCGCAGCGCTGATCGGCTTCATCACCCTGGCCGGCATCTCGGTGCGCAACGGCATCCTCAAGGTCAGCCACTACATCAACCTGATGCGCTCGGAGAACGAGAACTTCGACCACGCGATGATCCTGCGCGGCTCGCTCGAACGTCTCAGCCCGGTGTTGATGACCGCACTGGTCACCGCCTTCGCGCTCGCCCCGCTGCTGTTCGAGGCCGAGCGCCCCGGCACCGAGATTCTGCATCCGGTGGCGGTGGTGATCTTCTCCGGCCTGATCAGCTCGACCCTGCTCGACACCTTCCTGACCCCCGCCCTGTTCTGGCTGTTCGGCCGGCGCGATACCGAGCGCCTGATGAACCAGAACGAGAAGGAGGCATTCTGATGACCCCGTTTCACAACCCCCTGCAACCAAGGAGCCCACACATGAACGCTCGCACCCTGATCCTGCTGTCCTGCCTGCTCGCCGCCACGCCCGCACTGGCCGACAAGAGCCACGGTCACGCACATGGCGACGGCCATGGTCACAGCCACGCTGAAGAAGGCGCCCATGACCATGCGCCGAAGCACGGCGGCATCGTCAGCGAAGCCAACGACCTCGACTTCGAGCTGGTCAGCCAAGACGGCCTGCGGTTGTTCGTGCGCGATCACGGCGAGCCGGTCAACACCGACGGCGGCAGCGCCAAACTGACAGTCGTATCCAAGGACGGCAAGCAGGACATCGAGCTCGCGCCTGCCGGAGAGCATTTCGCCGGCACGGCGCAGTTGCCTGCCGGCGCGCGCGTGGTGGCGCGGGTGACGCTCGGCGGGCGTACCATGGCAGTGCGATTCGCCATGCCGTAAGCCCGGCCGGCGCATCGCCGTTCAGCGGAGGTCGCCATGCACCGCGGAATCGTGCTCGCACTGGCGGCAGCCGTGCTGTTCGGTGCGAGCACTCCGTTCGCCAAGCTCGTCGTCGCCAGCGCCCATCCGGTGTTGCTGGCTGGCTTGCTGTACCTCGGCAGCGGGCTTGGCCTGAGCGCTTTCCGGCTGCTGCGCGACCGCGGCTGGGCCGCTTCCGGCCTGGTGGCCTGCGAATGGCGCTGGCTCACCGCCGCCGTACTGTTCGGCGGCGTGCTGGGGCCGGTGGCGCTGCTCATCGGCCTGGCCCGCACGGATGCCGCCTCGGCCTCACTGCTCCTCAACCTGGAGGGCGTGCTGACTGCGCTGATCGCCTGGATCATATTTCGCGAACATTGCGACCGGCACCTCGTCATCGGCATGCTGGCCATCGTGGCCGGCGGCATGCTGCTGGCGTGGCCCTCGCAACAAGCCGAAACTGGTGGCAGCACCGGCGGCGCCCTGTGGATTGCCGTGGCCTGCGCGTGCTGGGCCATCGACAACAATCTGACACGCCGCATCTCGGGCGGTGACGCGGTATTCATCGCCACCATCAAGGGCCTGACGGCGGGCGCCATCAACCTCGTCATCGCCTGGATGCTGGGTGCCTCGTGGCCGGCCGCGGGCAGCGCCTTGAGCACCCTCGCCATCGGCCTGGTCGGCTACGGCATCAGTCTGGCGCTGTTCGTGCTCGCACTGCGCGAAATCGGCGCGGCGCGCACCGGCGCCTATTTCTCGCTCGCGCCCTTCGTCGGCGTCGCCGTCGCGCTGGCACTGCCCGGCGGCGAAGCGCCGCCGCTGCTGTGGCCCGCCGCGCTACTGATGGGCGTCGGACTGTGGCTGCACCTGAGCGAGCGGCACGACCACGAACACCACCACGAGCCGCTCGAACACAGCCACTTGCACTGGCACGACGAACATCACCACCACGAGCATTCGGGAATCGCCACCGAAGAACCGCACGTCCATCGCCACACTCATACGGCGGTCACGCACAAGCACCCGCACTTTCCCGATCTGCACCACCGGCACCGCCACTGAATACTGCAGCCTCCGAGGCGCGACGTCTCCCCACATTTGAATAGCACGTCGGCTTGGAGTCCAATCGCCCCTGAGGAGATTGAACATGAATAAGCGTTTCACCGAAGGGCAGATCATCGGCTACCAGAGCGAGGGGCGCAGCTTCACCCCAACAAGGTAGCGCAGGCTCGTTGAGCAGAGCCCCGAAGCGTCAGGCGGCCTTATCCTCCCGGCATGCACGCAACTCCTCACTGACCTGAAGGAACTCGTGCACCAGCGGCGCGGTGACGCGCTCCTCTAGGCAGATTACGTGAGCATGAGTGGAAAGACCTTGCGTATCGATCTCAAGCTGGACCAGACGCGCATCTGCAACGTAAGCCGCATCCGAGACGACGCCTAAGCCCAACTCTTGCGCAACAGCCTCTCTCACAGCTTCACGACTCCCCATCTCAAGCGCGCAGCGCACGCGCACATCGTTGCGCTCGAGGAACTCTTCAAACGCCTTCCGAGTCGTCGAACCCACCTCTCTAAACACGAAGTCTTGGCCTTCGAGATCAGAAGGTGACAGCCCTTGTCGACCAGCCAAGGGATGGTTTGCAGGCGCGAACACGATCAAATCCTGTCGGCGAAACCCAAGACTATGAATACGAGGGTCATTAACGCGATGGACCACCACCCCGACGTCACAGCGGTAATCCAAAACACTTTCGATCACCTCACGTGAGTCGCCCAACTCCACGGAGATGCGCACCCTTGGCCAACGCTTGCTGAACGCCTTGATCATAGGGGTGACGTTGTACGGACCGACCGCACACAGCTTCAGATGGCCGTGATAGAGGTTTTGGGCCGACAGCAGCAAGTCCATCGCCTCTTCTTCTGCCCGGAATATGCGTCGCGTGATCTCTCGGAGTGACGCGCCAAATGGCGTGAGCTCCACACGGCGTCCGCGCCGGAAGAAGAGCTCCACCCCAAAACGCTGCTCAAGCTGCCGGATATGCAGAGAAATCGTTGGCTGCTGCAGCCCGAGTTTGCGCGCAGCTGCAGACATGCTGCCGTGAGTAGCTGCAGCATCGAAAGCCTTCAGTTCAGCCAAGTACGCGTCCTTCATTTATCTGGCCTATATGTCTATCCGTTCTTTCGGTTTGTACATTAACTTTGCTGCAACTCACACCCCCTACTCTGAGCGCGTCCTCCAACAGGGACACGGGAACTGCCCACCGGGCAAGCTTGTACCCGACCCACATCACCGCTCTATGAAGGAGTTGCAGATCATGAACAGAAGGAAGTTTCTCGCCGTTTCCATGGCCTCTGCGGGCGCCCTCGCCGCTCCGGCCATCGTCAGTGCTGCCGGCAAGCCGGTAATCAAGGTTGGTCTGGGCCCGCAACAACCGACGCAGGCCGACACCCTGCGCGTGTGGGAGCCCATCTACAACGAAATCGCCGAGCGCGTTGGTGCCCGGCTGCAACTCAACGTCGCAAACGACTGGGCAGGCATCGCCACGGCTCTGTCCAATGAACAGGTTGATCTCTCGCAGATGGGGCCGTGGGGCTATGTGCTCGCGCGAAACAGCGGAAATGCACGCCCGATCTGCGTCATGCTCGTCGATGGCAAACCTGTCTATCACGCCATCATCGTCGCGCGACCGGGTCTGGAACTGCCGTCCTTCCCGGAAAGCGCCAAGGGCATGTCGATGCAGATGCTCGATGTGGGCTCGACCTCAGGCTGGCTTGTGCCAACGCACTACCTGAAGTCCCAGGGCATTGATCCGAAAACCTTCTTCGGGCAGTACGCCGAGGGCGCCTCGGCAGCTGCCGCTCAGATGGCGACCGCAGAAAGCCAGGTTGATCTCGCCACGGGCTGGGACACGCACCGCAACACCATGATCCGTAACGGCACCATTCGAGAGGATTCGAACGTCGTCGTCTGGAAATCGGACCCGCTTCCGAACGAAGTCGTGGCCGTACGTAGCGGTCTTGACCCGGACATGAGTGCCGCCCTGCAAAAGGCGTTCGTCGAGCTGCGCGACGAGATCCGCCAGCAACTTCCCGAGCCCTACAGCGGCTTCGAGGCAACCACCCACGAGCCCTACGCCGTCCTCGAGACGATGGGGCGCGACTTGGGCGTACTGCGCTCCTGATCAGGAGCATGTCGTGATTGTTGAGCAGCGAAACCAGACGGTTTCGCTGCTCGGAGTGCTGCACATGAACCAATCTGAACCGATAAAACGCTTGCCCAGCGGACGCTACTGCGAACCACGCTCCAAGCTGCTCTCGTCGAGCACCTTGAAGCCGGCACTCATCGCGGGCCTGTGCATCGCGTTCTTCTTGCAATGCCTGTCGCTCGCACAGGTTGACCTCGGAGCGCTGGTAGAGGGAATGCCGCGCCTTGCCCGTTGGGCGGCCAAGGCATGGCCCCCGTATCTTGACGACCTCGACCGCATGCTTTTCCGCGCGGCTGAAACGGTAGCTATCGCAACCGTTGCGACGGTCGCCGCAACATTGGTTGCGTTTCCATTGAGCATTTTCATCTCGCGCAACCTGGGCAGCCCGCACTGGCTGGCCCTGCCCGTGCGCGGGTTTATCAATGGACTGCGCGGCGTCGACACCGTGGTGTTTGCGATTCTCTTTGTCGCAGCCGTCGGCCTGGGGCCCTTCGCGGGCGTTCTGGGCATGACGCTTCATGCGATTGGGGTCATCGCCAAACTCAACAGCGAGGCCATTGAAACCTTGCCCAAGGCCCCGTTGGAAGCGGCAGCGCTGTCCGGCGCGAGCCAAACCAAGATCGTGACGTATGCGGTACTGCCCGCATCGCTACCAAGCCTCGCCTCGGTCTCGCTCTATGTCTGGGAGGCCAACGTTCGCACCTCCACCATCCTCGGCATCGTCGGCGCAGGCGGTATTGGTATCGAGATCAAAGCCGCGATTGACCTGCTCGATTTCCAGAAGCTTTTCACCTTGACCGCAATCGTGCTGGTCATGGTCACTGTGATTGACCAACTGAGCTCGATGCTCAGGAGGAAACTGGTATGAACACGACCGCCACAGCCCCCGCCAACCCGTCGTCCATCGTGCTGACCGGGGTTACCAAGCACTACGCCGGCAACACCGCCCTATCGAAGGTGAGCATGCGCGTGGAACCAGGAGAGTTTGTGGTCTTGCTCGGGCCCAGTGGTGCGGGCAAGTCGACCATTTTCCGCTGCATCACTGCACTGACCGCACCTGATCACGGAAAGGTGGAGGTGCTCGGCGAGCGTATCGACCAATTGGGCAAGCGCGACCTCCGCATCGCCCGACGCGGCATCGGCCTGATTTTCCAG
This sequence comes from Pseudazoarcus pumilus, assembly GCF_002872475.1. Taxonomy (GTDB): domain Bacteria; phylum Pseudomonadota; class Gammaproteobacteria; order Burkholderiales; family Rhodocyclaceae; genus Pseudazoarcus; species Pseudazoarcus pumilus. The sequence goes on along the minus strand of NZ_CP025682.1, from coordinate 1,386,641 downwards.
CAGCTCAATCTGATTGGGCGCATCAGTGCCCTCAAGAACGTACTGGCCGGCCGCCTCGGGTACGTACCCGCGTGGCGTGTCTTGCTGCACCTCTTCCCCGAACAGGACCGCCAGCAGGCGTTGGCCAATCTGGATCGCGTTGGTTTGTTAAACCACGCCTACCAACGTGCTGACTCGCTCTCCGGCGGGCAACAGCAGCGCGTGGCCATCGCTCGCGCACTGAGCCAGCAGAGCCGAGTCATCCTGGCCGATGAACCGGTGTCGAGCCTTGATCCGGAGTCATCCGAGACGGTCCTTGAGATCTTGCGCGGCATCAGCCACGAGCGAGGCATCGGGGTGCTGTGCAGCCTGCACCAGGTTGATCTGGCCAAGCGCTTTGCCGACCGGATCATTGGCGTACGTGCTGGAAGCGTCGTCTTCGACGGTACCGCTGCAGACCTCGATGATGCGGCGCTCGAGCGGATTTACCGCAGCCGGCCCAGCTCCGAGCAGCACAGTTCGGAGAGTAGCGTCGAACTAGAAACACAACCGGAGCCGGCATGAACAAACGGGCTTGGGAACTGCGTCCATGAAGTTCATCCACATGACCGACCTCCATCTGGTCGCACCCGGACAGGTGCTCTATGGAGTTGATCCTACCGAGCGCCTCGCAGCCGCCGTGCGTAGCGTGTGTTCAGAGCATCCTGACGCGGCGTGCGTGGCGATAACCGGTGACCTGGTACATAGCGGACAAGAGGCGCAGTACCGCGCCTTAAAGTCAGCCCTTGAACCGCTTCCGATGCCGGTCCATCTTGTCCCGGGCAACCATGACGAGCGGACGGCGCTACTCGGAGTATTTCCCGACCTGGCTGCTGATGAACATGGCTACATTCAGTACGCAGTAGATCTGGAAGACGCGCGACTGCTGTTTCTGGACACGCTCGCAACGGGGCGCTCTGACGGCGTGTTGTGCGAGCACCGGCTTGCCTGGCTGGCACAGGCGCTTGAAGACAGCGGCGAACGCCCTGCGTATCTCTTTATGCACCACCCACCGCTTGCCGTTGGGCTGCCGGTGATGGACTGCATGGGGCTGGCGGAACCTGAACGCTTCTGGCGCACCCTGGCGACCTACGGGCAAAATGTTCGGCATGTTTTCTTCGGGCACTTACACCGCCCGCTGCAAGGCGTCATCAACGGTGTCGGTTTCTCGTGCCTGCCCAGCACCCATCATCAGGTGCGCTTTGATGACAAAACGAAGGCTGGGGAAGACATCCCCGGCTGTCACGAGCCGCCGGCCTACGCTGTTGTGACCACCGATGCCCGTCAGACCGTCGTGCACCTTCACAACTACCTCGACACGAGCCCCAGATTCCGGCTGGGTGACCGAAAAGCGGCTGTCGCCTCATCACTGTCCGATCTGGCAGAAGCCATGCAGGCAACCAGCGATACGGCTCACTAAGCCTGCACCTTCAAACGCTAAACGCTTCCGCCCAAACATCGAATCCTGTGCGCCGATACGCGCATGAGGCCCCTACATGCTTAACAAAACTGAATACAGCGCTGTCATTTTCGATCTCGACGGCACCTTGGTCGATACCTTGCCCGACCTGCACGGCGCGCTCATCCGTGCGCTGACCGACGTGGGACTGCCTGAGATCCCCGAAAACGTTGTGAAATCATCGCTGCATGGCGGACTTGAGGCGAGCACCGCGGCCGCCATCGTCTGGCTTGAAGCCGACCAGCTCCTATACGAACCACTGCTCAATTCGTATCGCGGCCACTACCGCGGCATGGAGTGCGAACGCTCGCGCGCCTTTGACGGCGTACCGGAAATGCTCCATGAACTGAACGACTCGGGCGTAGCGCTGGGGGTGTGCACCAACAAGGCTGGCCGCGCAGCTCGTGCGCTCTTGCAGCACCTGGAACTCGCTCAGTACTTCAAGACGATTGTCGGCGCGGATAGCTGCACCCGCCGCAAACCCGACCCCATGCCGCTGGACTACGCCGTTCGCCTGCTTGATGTGTCGCACGAACGTGTTTTGTACGTTGGCGACAGCATCGTGGACTACGAATGCGCCAAAGCCGCGGGGATTGAGTTCAGACTGTACGGCGGTGGGTACGGAGCCGAGGAAGTCCTTCACGACAAATCCGTGAAGGTTATCAATGACTACAGTGCCATCTCCGCGTAAGTGCCGCCCAAACCTAGCTGGAGGTCAGTGGGCACACTGCGCCCACTTGGGCGCAGTGGCGTCAGTCTGAGTGCTGCCGGGTTTTTCACGCCACCTGTGACTTCATCCTGCCTCAATAACCCTCGCCACCTCAGCGCCACACTCCGAACACTTCCCCTCCAGCAGCAAATCGCCTTGGTCGACACGGCCGCGGAACTCCGTGATGGTCACTTCTGCCCGACACTCCCCGCACCAGACATTGCTCAGCAGCTTCTGGCGAACGCCAGCCGGGATCGACGTCCAGTGCCGCCGGGCCATGGGAGTGAAGTTGGGGAGAGACTCAACAGCCATCGCCTAGTCCTCGAAGAGTTCGGAGTGCGTGCCTGCACGAACGAAGACGATGCAGTCACGCTCCTGCCGATAGATCAGCAGAAAGTCCCCACCGATGTGGCACTCGCGGTGATCGGCCCAGTCACCCTTGAGGGGGTGATCGAGCCACTCAGGCCCGAGCGGCGCGTCAGCGGCGATCAACAGCAACATGGCCTCTTTGAGACGTCGCAGATCGTAGCGGCCCGAACGAGACAGTCGCTCCCAGTCCTTGCGGAACGCCTTCGTGTAATCGCACGCCCGAGGTAGCGGCGCACGCTTACTGGCGGCCGGCTTCTTCGAGGTCATCGATCAGAGCTTGGGCCGAGTCGAAACGCGCGGCTCTCGCCTGCATCATCGCCCGCGCCTCTTCCATCGCTTTTCGAGTCTCGGCATTGGGCACCTTCAACTCCAACGGGAAAGCCTGGTCACTTACGACTCGCTTGAGCAAGATGCGCACGGCGTCCGAGACTGACAGCCCCATGGCCGCCAGTGCTTCACTCGCCTGCGTCTTGGTCTCTTCGTCCACCCGGACGTGCAGCATCTTCGATTGCGCCATGACATGAACCCTCCGTTACACGCACCATTGTATCTCTTTTGAGATACGCTGGAACCCCCACCTGCTCGTGACAGAACCGAACCGTGACACGGGAAACTGGCTATCAAATTGGACGCCACGTTCGAGCGAACTCCAGGGCTCGAAAATAAACAGCGATTATCTCCAGACCCGCGCTATACATCAGTGCAGCCAGACGGCACAAGCGCCTCAACGGAGAGCGCCCTGAGGCTGCCGCTCGACTGGTCGGCTTGAAAACGGCAGCGGTCGAGGGATACACCGGACTGTGGGGAAGTCTCTGAGAACCGGGAACAGGTGGCGAAGCTAGCGCCTGTGGGACGAACGGCTGGCGGGCGACGCAGGCTCCATACCTGTCATGACTGGGTGGAGGGCTAAGTCTGAAGGCGCATCCTTGCCAAGTACCGGCTGAGGATGGCTAGGCTCAGCCCACCACCCCACCATATGTTGGCCTCGGAAGAGCTTAAGGCTGAGCCAAGGGGAAACGAGGATTGTCGCAATCGAGCATCGGGGGAGGCTCGCTGATTGCCTCACCGAGATGACGCCAACCAGAGCGAGGGGGCGTAGCCCCAACCATCTAGGACTGTTTCCTGACGTCGAAGTAGTTTTGAGGCCCTAGGCTGGCTGACCCACACAGCCTATGCCAAGCAACTGGAAAAGAAAGCAGTTACATTAACCTCGGACTATAAAGCCAAGTGCTATTGAAGATGGGGGGACGTCGCCGCAACGTCGTGCCCGTGCAGGTTTCCTCAACGAATTGGAAGTCCCGCTCGCAACATTCAAACGCGACCTCGAGTACCTATGGGGACGGTTCAATGCACCCATCATCTGGAACCGAGATACCGGCCGGTGTCGGTTCGCGCCACGAGCTTTCTGGGCTATGGTTCAAAGCCTGTGAAGCCATCGCGTTGCAGACTATGCAAAGTGATTACACCCGACAACATGCGCGAACGAGTCAAGAGCATGCTGCGACAGAAACTGGCCACGATTTTGTCTGGCGCAGGTACGAGAACGTAGGCAGCTTAGCGTCTGGGACTCCTAAGCACCGCCCGCGCGTACCGAGATTGCAGTCTGTTAGACGTATGCACACACGTGACGCTGTTGTCACCATCGTAGCGGCTACGACCGGCGTCGAACCATACGACATCGCGCGCTGTAAGCGCGCCATTACGCCCCTGTCCGTGACTCGGCCTTGCCGCCCGCTCGCCGACTGCTAAGCAACGTCCCAACAATTAGCATCCGGGTTATATTCGAATTGAGTTTTGGTTGTGGGAGAGCCGCAGATGAAAGCACATGAGGACTGGTCCAACTCCTCGCCGGAAACCCTATTTGGAGCGAGCATTCCTCTTGAGGAGGCATTCGCTCGTCTTCGTTTGCGCCTTCTAGATTTGACCTCACGTAACCGGCTGCTCAACTTCCGCCATACTCCTGCACGTTCGCTTCAATTTGTGCAATCCGTACCCGAAGCTATATTTCGACGTGTCGCCCGTAGTAATAATACGCTGCCCCTACGCATCGAGCCGGTACCCAACCCCCCCCTCAGTCAGTGGACAGAAGTCGCCGGACGTCTCGTTCCTCCCGATGTACGTGAGCATGCGCGAGCTCTGGGCATGGACATCAGTTATCAACTGCCCCCTTACAACCCCAAACTGCCCGAGGGCCGAGAGTCCGGATTAACCCTGCAGACCCTGCAATATCAGGAGGACCTCGGCCGCCTCGTACGAAAGCTCGAACGCGAAGCACGCCTGGCCATCGAGGAGACGGGCACCAACATGCTTCATCTGGTGTTCGGTTTCCTGGAATACCCGGAAGCGCCCGAATCTCCCCGCAAACTTCTGTCACCCCTTGTCTGCGTTCCGGTGCGTCTGGAAAAAACGCGCCGCAAGGCCAACACCCGCTACGACCTGCTTCCCACCGGAGAGGACTTCACCGAAAACCTGTCCCTGCGTGAAAAGCTCATCCAGACGCACGGCTTCGAGTTGCCGGAACTGGAAGAGGACGAGGGTCTGGACCGATATTTCGAACGCCTGTCAGACGCCATCGAGTCGCGTCCAAACTGGACTCTTCGACGCCAGATGACGCTCACTCTGCTCTCGTTTGGCAACATGCTGCTGGTGCGCGACCTTGACCCGGAAAACTGGCCGGTGGTTGCGAACGAAAACGGACTCATCGGGCACCCGTTGGTGCGGCAGGTATTCGAAGGCACACGGGACGATGCACACGAACCGGAGCAAAGCGACACTTCCGACCATCCGGACATCGATGCCCACCCCTCTACCCGCCTGCCCCTGGTGTTCGATGCCGACAGCTCTCAGCACACGGCCCTGCTGGACGTGCTCCAGGGGCGCAGCCTAGTCATTGAGGGGCCACCCGGGACGGGCAAGTCACAGACCATTACCAACCTGATAGCCAGTGCCCTACAGGCTGGCAAGAAGGTACTTTTCGTATCGGAAAAGCTCGCTGCGCTGGAGGTGGTGCGCAATCGTCTTGAAACGGCCGGTCTGGGAAAATTCGTTCTTGAACTTCACAGCAACAAAGCCAACAAGAAACGCATGGCCGAAGACCTTGCCGAGCGCATCGGTTTTCGTCCGCAGGCACCCGAAGGCCTGCAGGCAATGCTCGAATCTCTCGAAGCCATGCGCCGTGCGCTGGCCCAATACGCAAGTTTGCTCAACGAGGTGCACGGCAACCGGCAGGAACTGACTGTACACAAGGTCTTTTGGCGTGCCGAGCGCTTTCGGCAAGGACTTTCCGAGGTGCCGGACCAGCTCCAGGAACTGGTCCTCGCCGATGCTCCGGAAACAAGCGCAACCGACTTCATGCGCCGGCGCAGCTTGCTTAGCCACTGTATGACAGCTTTGCGCGATACAGGCACATTCGGGGAAGAACATCCGTTTTGGGGTTTTTTCCCCCACGCCTTGCCGCCGGGCAAGGACCTAGCCTTGCGCACCATCCTGCGGGAGGCGGCAGAAGAGTTTTCCGGGTTTTCAGACGCACTGGACGCGTTCGTCGATACGCTCGGCGAGCACACCATTACGTTGGACGCCCAGCAAGCCTGCCGGGTTGCGGACATTCTCGCAGAGCTATTGAAGCAACTACCTGCGCCTTCTGTCCTTCGGTGGGTGCCGCGGCTGAGCACGCCACAGGACATCCAGGCGCACAAAGCCAAAGAGAGTCTTGCGGGACTCTCCGTGCGGCTGTCCGACATCGCCCGCATGCGCTCGATGCTGGTCCCTTTGAAAGAGGAAGCCGAGAACCTTGCCCCTTCCGAGTTGCACGCACGCGCTGAACGGCTGCACAAAATCGCCCGACAATTCAGGTTTGCCGATTGCCCCCTGTCACAACTTGAAGCTCCGCGTCGAAGACTCGCTGCGCTCATCGCAGAGGCTGCGGATGCGCATGAGCGCATTGCTGAATTCATCACGGAAATTGGCCTCGACCCGGATACGGGTCCTGAGCCTGAAGAGATATTGAAGGTTCTTGAGAAACTGCCCCTTGACCTGCTTCGCCTGCACCACCCCGGACTATCCGACCCGCTTGCCGTGCCGGCCCTGGAGCATGCGGCAAACATCCGCGAGCGCTTGCTTGAGCGTGAAGAATTGCTTGGCTCCCGGCTGTATCTGGACATGCTTCCGAGGGACGACCTGCTGCTCGATGCCATTCGCACGCTGCGCCAGGGCGGGCGCTGGTATCGTGTCTTTCAGGCGGACTGGAGAAAGGCGGTCGCACTGCATCGCAGCCTGAGCAAGAGCAAGCAGTCCATGGCGGGGGATGAACGCCTTGCAGAACTTGAATCATTGGCCGACTACCGTCGCCAGATAAAGGCGTGGTGCCAGAACCCGGAACTGCTCCGCTTTGCCGGCCCGGCCCATGAAGAAGAGCACACCCCGGTGGCTGAACTTGCGCAGCTTGCACGCTGGCAACAAAGAATGTTGCAGGTCATGGGGGGCGATTCGCAACAGTTGCCAGATGCCGCCCGCCTGCGCATTCTGCACGAAAAGGTTCCGGTCATCCGACAGGCGCTTGAAACATTGGCTCGCTTTGCCGATGAGGCCAACCTGATTTTTCCGGATGCGCCCGTGTTAAGGCATTCCCCTGCACCAAATGGCCTAAGCAGACCGGGCGTGGTTACCCACGTGTCCAACTGCCTGGAGACATTCCACGCACAGTGCGCATGGTGGCGGGAACAAACGCCTGAAGGTGACCTGAGCAGCACAGAATTGCTCGACATGGCCAAGGCGCGTTTGAAGCTTCCACAGGTGCTGGCCGAGCTGGATGCCCTGGACGATTGTCGTGCGCTGTTGGGCGAGTGTTTTCAGGGCGAACAGACCCGCCTTGAGGAACCCCATGCGGCCCTGGCGTTCATCGCCCGGGTTTGCAAAGCAGACCTGCCCCGTGGTGTCGAGGCCATACTGCTCTCTGGTGCGGACCAGGACGAGGTGGAGCGGCTGCATTCGCTGGTCGAGCGGGTGCAAGACCACTGGTGCGCAGTCGACCGGTTCGGCGAGGCCCTGGCGCAGCTGGGCCGATTTGACATGGACCTGTGGGCAGGCCCGCAAGGGGATGACTTGGGTAAATGGGTTCGCACGCTGGCCGAAAAAACGCGCTGCGCTGCCCTTGCCCAGGACCGGCTGCAGCCATGGAGCCAATACGTCACGCTGAGGGAGGAGGCCTGCGAGTGCGGTCTAAAATCGCTGGTTGCCTTGGCCGAGGCCGGTGAAATTGACCCGGATTGCTTGGCTGATGCGTATGGCTGGCGCTTTTATGCTTCCATTGCTGAATCGCTTTTTCACGTCTTCCCCGTACTCTCCAGGTTCAATCCAGCAAAGCATGAGGCAACCCGTGAGGAGTATGCGCGCCTTGACCGCGAAATCATTCGTCTTCGCGGCCAGCAGGTGGCGGCCCAGTGTGTGCGCCTTGCCAAACCCCCGCGGGGGCAAACGGGCCTTCGCGTGGGAGACAAAACCGAAATGGCGCTGGTCAGTCACGTCGTTGGCCTGACTTCGCCGCGAACCCCCATCCGGCAGATGTTTCGGCGTGCAGGTCACGCCATCCGTGAGCTGAAGCCCTGTTTCATGATGGGACCCCAAGCGGTTGCGCAGTTCCTGCCGTCCTCCGCCCTCAAGTTTGACCTTGTGGTCATGGACGAGGCATCCCAGCTCAGGCCCGAGCAGGCCCTGGGAGCCATCGCACGGGGTAGCCAACTGGTTGTCGTGGGGGACTCCCGTCAGCTCCCGCCCACGTCGTTCTTCTCAAGGTCCGAGGCGGACCCGGATGCGGACAACCAGAGCGCAGCGGAAGACGCAGAGAGCATTCTTGATGTGTGTCGCGGAAATTTCGGGGTTCCGCGTACGCTACGCTGGCATTACCGCTCACGCCACGAATCACTCATCGCCTTCTCCAATCACCACTTCTACGACGGGCGCCTGTTCGTGTTCCCGTCCCCTCTGCCTAAAGGCCCTTCACTGGGCGTGCATTATGAGTATGTCGCCGACGGAGTCTATGAACATCAGATGAACCGTGTTGAGGCTTCCCGTGTCGTTCGGGCCATGGTTGAACACATCGTCAGGCGCCCGGATGACTCCCTGGGGGTTGTAACCCTGAACGTGCGCCAGCGAGACCTGATTGCAGAGCTATGGGAAGAGCGTCGCCAAAATCTCCCTCAGGCGGACGACTATGAAAAGCGGTGGGCTGACGAGGGCTTGCCCCCGTTCATCAAGAACCTTGAGAACGTTCAGGGTGACGAGCGCGATGCCATCCTCATTTCCACCACGTTTGGCAAACCCCCCGGAGCTGGTGCCGTGCGACAGAATTTCGGCCCCATCAGCCGTCAGGGCGGATGGCGCCGGCTCAACGTGCTCTACACGCGTGCCCGAAAATCGGTGCGGGTCATCTCCTCGATGCGCTCCGGGGATATTTTGCTTGACGAAAAAACGCCGGAAGGCACCCAGGCACTACGCAACTACCTTGAATACGCCCAAAACGGCCATCTGGGCGAGGGCCGGCCTACGGAGCGCGAACCCGAGAGTGACTTCGAGGTGGCCGTCATCGACCAGATTCGGCAATGGGGTTATCCGGTCGAACCGCAACTGGGTGTGGCCGGCTTTCGCATCGACGTGGCGGTCGCCCATCCCAACCACCCTTCAGCCTACATTGCCGCCGTGGAGTGTGATGGAGCCACTTACCACTCAGGTGTTTCCGTGCGCGACCGGGACCGCATCCGGCAGGAAATCCTGGAGAGCCTGGGTTGGCGGGGGCGCATCTGGCGTATCTGGTCGACGGCGTGGTTCCGTAATCCGGCGCATGAAGCCGCACGACTCAAGGAATTTCTCGCCGCACGTGCGGCCGAATACGAGCCACCAGATGACTTTGTGGCGCCCACCCCGGAGATTGAACCTGCCGAAGAATTCTCGGAGGAACATCTGCGCGAGGAAGAGGAACTAGTCAGCCTGCTCGATGAAGAAGAAGGTGACCTGGAGGTGCAACCGGGAGACCGGGTCACCTGGGTCGCGCTCGATGAGGATGGTCAGGAGTCGGGACTTCAGGTCGAGGCGAGGCTAGTGGCCGGCGGGACGGACCTTACGGTGGGCAAGCTCGATATTGGCACCCCGCTCGCCCAAGCCATGCTGGGTGCCACGGTGGGTGAAGTCGTGGTCCTGCGACAGGCACGCCAGGACGCACGGAGGTACCTGATTAGAAACATTCACCGCAGCCCTACGCAATCTGCGACGGGGGACCAAACCTGACCTACGGTCAGATTTCTCAGCGGGGTTCTACCCTGATATCACGCACACTTTCAAGTAGGCTTATAAGAGCTAAAAGGAGTGTTCATGTCCGAGCATAAGAAGCACAGCCCGCGTTCAATCGAAAGGCGAGCAGAGGCATACGGTACCGAAGTATCGGAGCGGCTCGGTGTAAGCCCACACAAGCCCTTTATGCGTGATCAGACTCGCCGCCGCCGTGGCTTGCCCCAACGATGAGCCGCATTCACACCCTCAATGCCCGTGGAAACCTGCTATTGGCATCAATCAGGGAGCACTGCAAATGGACGGACACAAAGACCTTTGTTGAAATTCAGCGGATTCATCACAACTTCTTAGATATCCTCAGAACCAAGGGCATCAACTACGACGAGCTGAGAAATTCACTGATCCCGCAGACTGGGAAGCACGAGGCTGCATTTATGTTTGATGAGCACCGTTGCAACCCCAATCGGATTGCTGGTGTCGACGCGGCCGATGCGGTCTTCAAGCTTCTTCCCACTGACACTAGTCATAGCATTCTTGGCGGTGAGTTAGTCGGGGATGACCATGACCAGTTCGCACGCAAGCTGCTCAAGGAGAAGTCCATCATCGTCAAAGACTTGGACTTCCAGCATCCAACCTTCTGCTTTGTCGTCTATGTCAACAACCTATCCGCAGCAGCTCTGAAAAGTATGCATGGCGGCTTAAATAACCACCCGGGCTACCTTGGATATGTGCCCTGCACGTATGCCAGCCTGACCAAGACATTTGTGACCATGTACTTGATGAATTTCGGTATCAGGCACAAGAACACTATGATCCTCGGGCACGAAGATGACCGGCCGAACACCCAGAACTGGAATCTACACTTACATGACTACGCTGCCTTGGGACTAAAAATACGCAGTATTCAAGACATGTATTTCAGCCTTTTTCTGTCATACAAACCCGAGCAGATGCTGTTGCAGGAGGCCGATGATGATCTTGAGATAGCCGTTCGTGCGATGTCTAAAGAGGTGGCCGACTTCAGCGACTTCATCGTCTACATCGAGGATTCAAAGTTTAAGTATCTGACCACGGCAAAGAATGGCAAGCTGGCTTTGGCCGGCCTGAACACCTCGACCAAGCCAGAGCTGGAGGAAGCCATCAAGTCCAAGATGAGGTCGAGCTACCTCTACAGCTTGGAGTGGCGCGACGTTCCCGCAACTGATTCATCGGCTGGCTACAAAGGGAGCTTCTTCAACATCATGCTGGAGTTCCCCCGAAAAGTTGGGGATCCTGAACGGGTGACGGTTTCGCTTGAATACCAGCCAACCATTAAGACCCTCCGTGTCGTGACCATGACCTAGGGGGGCCTGCTACCGGTTTCGTTGACACCTTGTTAAGGTGCTAAACGGAACAGGCGTATTAATTGGCGGCCTACCTAGCCAGATGTGGTGATCCAAGAAACGTCACCCAAGCCGAATTGGCCTACCCATCCGATCCCGTATACGCTTCCCTTCCACCTGCCGAGGCAGAAGGCCCATGGCGTGTTGATCCCCGCAACGAGGTGCGTTTTTTAACTCTGGCTCATGGAAGTGATGACGCGGCTCGCAAGGTCAGGGAATTCGTAAGGATCATCGCAGTACAGACTGCCCCGCCTCACGGGTAGAACCCAGGATGTCGTTGATAGTAATGACGGTCACTCAGTGATATCGTCGAATGCTGCCAAGATGTCATCGACGTCTCGCCCTCGCATCGGGTAGTGTCTCGCCAATTCCTCAATGTCCATCTCAACGCGCCTCAGATCAAACGCGTCGCCGACCTCACACATTTCGAAGAAATCGATTGGGCGAGCACGTGTCGCGAAGGCACTGACCAGCGCGTGCCGTACGGCGTCGGGACAACGTATTCCGAACGTTATGTCAGCCAACTCAAGGACTGATCGCTGATTTCCTTTTTCCCCCAGTAGCCGCCATTCCTGCTCGTAGCGCCAACAACGCGCCTTCACACCGAAGACAGTCTCCCTGAGTTCCCGCTGTGCAACCTCACACCCAAACACCGCACGCTTTACCAAACTCGCCGGAACCAAACGGGGTTTCGTGTACGAAACCTTCAAGAGCGCCCGACACACTTCTGGAGGGACTTCATAGCCAACACAGATACCCTGATGTTCCCCGCCGTAATGGCTCCACATCAGGGGGCAATCGTTTTTCTTAGACAATGAAACGACACCATGTCGATGCAACGCCAAGACTTCTCTGAGCAACAAGTCGCGCAGGGAGCGCAGATACGCATGGGTTCCGACGTCGGGGAGATCAGGATCGGTCGCGAGATACTGAAGCTCCTTCAATCTCAAGTCGGCACTCGCCGCCGAAAGTGCTTGGCGAGCGATGTGTTCAGCAGTCTTGGGGCCACGGTATTTGAGCCGACTCGCTGCGGCCGTCAGTTCATCCTCATGCCGCTTCCTTGCCATAAGAGCGAGTAGATTCTCAATTTCCTCACTCGGCAAATCGATTTCGATCAGCGGATTGGTATCCAGTGGATCATTGAACGCAAGCGGGTCTGAGTAGCGAAGCTCATCGCAGACTAGTACATTGATGGTTCGCAGATCAACCTGTCGATACTTGTAGAGGCGCGGCGGCACTCGCATGTCTTACTCCTGATCGGACTTAGCTGCAGCTTTCGCTTAACGCTACCACCTTCGCCGCCTGATACGCCCTCTTTACGGACGCTGTAGAAATACCGAAGTGTTCCGCAGCCTCCTTTATGCTGGCGGCGTTCTCCTGCCTCCACTGCACCACGGCCTCATCATTGATGATCTTCTGCCGGCCCAAGTTCTTCCCCTCGGCCTTCGCTCGCTCGATCACGGCCATCTGACGGACCTTCAGGGTCTCCCGCTCGAGCTTCGCCACCGCCGCCAGTATGGTCAGCGTGAATTCACCGGCGGGCGTAGCCAGGTCGAATCCCTCACGCATGAACACCACAGACACACCCTTAGCCTTGAGAGCTTCCACCGTGGTCAGGACATCGATGGTGTTTCGCCCGAGCCTGTCGATAGCCCCGACCACGACAGCACGGAGGAACAGAAGGGAAGCCATAGCAGGACGCTGGGAGGCTGGTACTGCACCGGATACGCCTTCCTCTACGAAGCACCTCGCGACGCTGTAGCGTGCCTCGATTGCTCTGCGCTGGTTGTCCGCACTCTGGTCGTCGCTGCTGACGCGAAGAAGTACGCGATGGTTGCTGACATAGTCAGATTTTCCTTGATCAACATGGCTCACTAACTGTGGCTCACATCGTAGAGGACGTAAGAATCTGGATTACGCATATTCGATCCACGTTGATGGACCCCGCCGAAGGATAGTTCACAGGGACTACCTTCCATGCCTACCTGTTGAACCACGTAACACAGTCTGAAAAGCGCTTCCCATAAGTCGTCTCGTAAGGCTGTAGCAACTTTGCAGCACGCTTATCCCCCGATAGATAGTCATTAACGTACAGCTGCCCACCAGGACCAAGGCTCCTCGTCATCTCAAAGCAGACCGCCTGCTCACGCTCAACTTTCCAGTGATAACTCACCGCACCCCCGATGACCAAGGCTGCAATCACGACGCCTACGGTGAGCGGCTGAACGTTATTCATAGCCATAGTTTCTCCAGTTGATGTGGTTGCGCCCCCCGGCTTAGAGGGCTGACGGTCGTGCATTACGTATGGATGGCCGTTCGAAAATCTAGGGTGGAAATTTTCCAGTGAGATCTTGGGTCTTGCCTGTTGCCCGACGAGACACCTCAACTTCCCTCATCCGGTTTATCCTAACTGGTCGCCACTAATCGCCACTGGGCGGCTTTGGACGCACACGTCTGACTGAAGACGACGGAGGAACTATGAGAATACTGTTTCGACCACTTCGACTCGTCAAATTGGGGATCTTTGCCGCGCTCCTATCGGGTTGTGTCTCACTAGCGGACATCAATGCCGGCTTTCAACGCATCGACCGCCAGTGGCAGCTTGAGTATCAAAAGACCGAGGACGCTTACCGCTATCGCGTCGTCGAAGCGCCGTACTCCGTAGTGTTTGAACAGGTAAAGAAGTCCTTTCTTGACCTGTCGATGCCCACCCAATTGGACAATATCAGCAAGGGGGTAATCGTCGCTGAAAACGCTGCCCCGCATCCGCTCACAAAGGACGAGTGGAAAGCGGTCGTTAAAGAGGAAAATCCTCGAATCAAGGAGCTGGGTGGGTGGATGTTCAGGATGGAAGATGATGCGAAGGACTACATTGTCACCGTCGCTGCAACCCTCGTCCCTGTTGGGGAAACGACCGTGATTCGCCTCGACTACAAGCTTGACAATCCGAAGTATAGAAGCATGGGGATCATCCCATCCGAGCATGCGCCGCCACTGGCCGTTCAGCTTGGTTCCGCCAAGTTTTGGGCCGCGTTACAACATCGCCTGAACTCGGTAAGTCTGCCGACACCGAGGCGACGCGGAGCGGACGAGCAAATGGTATAGCGGAACGTATCCCAGTGGCCTGCTGCTGGTTACCGAAACCCTTGCTTCGGTGTAATTCGCACATCTCGTGCCTACCGGCGGGCTCATTACAATCTGTAGGCACCTTCCCCACGCCCGTGCGGCTCACGGACTGTCTTCCCACGCCCGTGGGAGTGACACTGATTAGCAGAACAACGTATGCCCCGCTATGTTGCGTCGGGCACAAGCACTCCTTGTCCTTGTGCCGTTTTATCACCTATGGTTGACGCGTGTCCGCGAGGACCACGGACAGCACGCAACGATCTGCGTTGGAGTTGAAAAACTCCAGGCGCCCCTTTTGTGAACAGGTCACAAAAGGGGCGCCTGACGATGCAAACCCGTGTAATTACTGGCTTTCAGCCAGATATCTCACATCAAAAGCCACTTTGCGCAAGCCTTCAAACTTGGGCATGCGATCCGGTCTCACCTGACCTCCCCCGAGACGACATCCCCCGAGACATTCTTTGGCTCCCGCCTTCTCGTCTTCACCAGAGCGAGCTCGCTCCCCATGGCCGCAAAACACGCCAACAAAAAGCCTGCGCTGAACGTGCCGCGGTTAGTTCGCCGGTTCAGCGCGGCGGCACTGCGTCGCACCCCGATCTTCGCCAGTGCGTCCGACAGTTCCTCGTAACCCCAACCCAAACGGTCCATTTCCCGCTTGATGAACAGCCCGGCGGTCCAGCCCCAGTGCTCGTTCGCGTCCGTTTCGCTACGCGTGCTGCGCTCATCGATGCTCAGCGAAATCGGCCTGCCTCGCTTGCCCAATTGCTTCTCCATCGCGCCACCTGCGTGGCGCCTCGATCCGAATTAGAGTCAATTTTGACACAGGAGTCCGAGTCGACAGCGCGCTCTTCTTATACACAGACCCAATCACATCAAGTGTGAAGAAGATGCTCGCAGCACCTGAACGCATGCGCCTGCTCGACCGACTCGGCCTGCCAGTCGCCGGACTGAAACTGATCACGGACGCCGTCCGCCTGGCCCCTGTTCGCCCCGTCGCGTCCAAGGGCGGCGGCAACGTCATCACGACGTATCAGAGCCGCAAGATGCAGCGGCCCATCGATACCGAGAGCCGGCATATCGAGTTTCCGGCCGCCGTACGCCTGGAGCACGACCCCGATGTGCTTGAGTACTACCCGCAGCCTTTCCGTGTGCGCATGGAGTGCATCGACTCGGACGGTGAGATTCATCAGATAGACCATACCCCGGACTTCTTGGTCATCCAGGAACGCGAGATCTGGGTTGAGGAATGGAAGCCGCACAGCAAACTCGTACGGCTTGCCCAGCGCTACCCCTGGCGATACCAGATCGATCCGGAAGGCCGCTGCCGTGCGCCGCTCATTGAACAGTGGTTCGCCGAGCGCGGACTGGGCTACCGAATCTTGAGCAATGCAGACATCCCGCAGCGACGGATCGAGAACATTCTGTTTCTCGAGGACTATCTGCACCCGGCCGCCCCTGCCTGCCCCATCGATGTGGAGCTCGCTGTTCGAAAGTCGCTAGCTGAACAGGCAACGATGTACCTTGCCGAACTGCATGAGTTGCTCGATTGCCGTCCGGACGATCTTTTCAAACTGATTGCCGACGGATTGCTGGTCGCTGAAATCGATACCCAAGCGCTCAATGAGCCCACCCGCTGCCGCGTGTTTCGCGACACCGCCGTGCGCGAGTTCGAGCTTCAGCGTACCGCCCAAAAGCCGTTCGAGCTGGCCGGATCTTTCGTCCTGAAGCCTGGCGCGCAGATCACCTACGACCACCAACCATACAATGTAGTCATGACTGGCGCGTCCCACGCGGTGCTCGAAGGGCCCGACGGGCACCCTATTGACGTACCCATTGAAACGTTGGTCAAGCTCGCTGCACGCAGCGACGTATCCGCGCTTGAGCCCATCCCTGGCACAGAGCGTAGAAGCTTGTACGACTTCAGTGAGAAGCAACTACGTGATGGCCTCAAGCGCGCCCAGGCGCTTGAGGTCGCCACGGAGCTCACCCGTACTCAGCGTCGGCATCTGGGCAAAGTACTGCGCGCTCGTATCGAGGGGGTGGATGAGCGGATTGCACTGATTCCGCGCACCCACGACCGCGGCAATCGCACCTCCCGCCTGACCGACGAACAAGAGGCCGCCATCGAGCAGGTACTCCGTGAAGAGCACCTGACAAGCCGCGCGCCCAATGCCAAGCACTGCCACAACAAACTTCAGGCGCTCTGCGCCCAGCGCGGCATCAAGGCACCCAGCTATCCGACGCTGATTGCTCGCATCAAGGCGTTGTCGCAGCAACGATCCGATGCGGCCCGGCACGGCTCGCGCAGGACTTACCAGAACGCCGAATTCGTCGACGTGCTGCATGTCGACACGCCGGTGCACGGCACCCGTCCATTTCAGTACGTGCACATGGACCACACGCAGATCGATATCGAGCTGGTGTGCTCTCGCACTGGCGTGTCGCTTGGTCGACCGTGGCTGTCATTTGCTATCGACGCTTTCACCAGACGCATCCTGGGCGTCTATCTGTCGTACGACAGCCCTTCCTACCGCTCGAACATGATGCTGCTGCGCGACATCGTTCGGCGCCATCAGCGTCTTCCACAGTTCATCGTGGTCGATAACGGCGCGGATTTTCGTTCCGAGAACTTCGGGCTTTTCGCCGAGCTGATGGGCATCTACGTCCGCTACCGACCTGCGGGGCAACCGCGCATGGGGTCGGTGATGGAGCGCGTGTTCGGAACAGCGAATTCGGTCTACGTGCACAACCTCGCTGGTAACACCAAGGCGCTGAGGAACGTCCGGACCACCACCGGCAAGTTTCTGCCCTCGCGGCTGGCAGAGTGGGATCTGAACGCGCTCTACTTGGGCATCGAGTACTGGGCGTTCGAACACTACGACACGACCAAGCACGCAACCCTTGGCGTAAGTCCTCGAGACGCGTTCGAGCGCAGCATGAAGCTGTCCGGCCAGCGCGAACATCGAATCGTAACGCTCACCCAGGACTTCCTGATACTGAGTTGCCCGCTCGTGAGCCGCGGCGGCACGCGCAAGGTCGACCGCCAACGCGGCATCAAGCTCAACAACAACTTCTACTTCTGGTGCCCGGAATTCAGGGATACCAAGCTCCATGGCGTGAAAGTCCCGGTGCGGTACGACCCGTGGGACTGCTCCAAGGTATTCGTGCAGGTCACCAACCGCTGGGTCGCCGCGCACTGCCGCGCTCTGGCGAGCCTGCGCGGTTTGACCGAAAAGGAGCGCGAGCTGATCTCGAACGAAATGCTCGCCATGCGGCGAGTTCGCGAGAACGAGGAAATCACCGCACAGCGCCTCGTCGAGTTCATGCGCACCTTCACGCCCGCAGGCGCCGTCGCGCTGGCACTTGAGCGTCAGCAGGCAAACCGCGACCTCTATCAAGACATCGGAATCGGCGCGGTGGCCGTCCGCGACGCACTACCACCGATTGAAATCAGGCCATCAGACCCTGCGCCCAGTGCGCATCCCGAGGACAACCAAGCGGCAATGACGCCCGCTACGAACGCTCTGCCCCACTCGCCCGATAAGGGCGATGCGGCAGGTTGCGACATACCGGACTTTGACACTTTCTGAAATCGGAGAAGCAATGACGCACCCTGAACACGGCGCAGCCCTGACCACCGCCTGCATCCCTCGCATCAAGCACCCCTTTATCGGTAACGCCATCGATGAAGTCATGCTGATGCTCGACGCCCGAAACGACGCCAACATCCTCGTGCTATGTGGACCTACAGGAGTCGGCAAGACGACTTTGGGCGAGTACCTCATCGAAGCCGAACTCGACCATCAGTCCGACGCGATGCAAAACAACCCTGGCCTGATCCCGGCGATCCGCATCGAAGCGCCGGCCTCAGGCGAGCGAGACTTCTCATGGCGTCTTTTCTACCAGAGCATCCTGGAGTCGCTCGAAGGCGATCTCAACGTGCCCCGCACTTCATACGGCGTGAATCCGGAAACTGGCCGCGTCAGCCGGTCGCTCGGCCCGCACCAGAACCGGCTCTCGGACTTGCGAACCGCGGTGGAGCGTTCTCTGCGTAACCGCGGCACCCGCTTCGTGGTGATCGACGAGGCTGCACACATCATGATGCAGTGCAGGCCGCAGGATCTGGTGAAGCACATCAACACGCTCAAGTCGTTGTCGAACAAGTGCGGTACGCAGTGGATCCTGCTCGGCTCCTACGATCTGCTTGAGACTGTGTCGCTCTCTGCGCAGCTCTCGCGCCGCATCCACGTGATTCACTTCGGCCGCTATCGGCAGGACGTCCCGGCCGACGTTCGTGCCTTCCGGGGTTGTCTGAACAAACTCGCTGGCTACTTCCCGTACCTGAAAGATGTCGATCTGCTGCGCTACGCGGACGAACTGCAGGTGAACACGCTCGGGTGCGTGGGTACCTTGCGCTCGATTCTGGGCCGTCTGAATCTGCTGGTCGGCAAATACAGCTGGTCGGAAGAGATGCTGCGTCGCGCGCTGCTCGCTGACGCACAGGTGACACAGATCACGCGTGAGATTCTCGAGGGTGAGTCGCGCATTGCGCCCGGCCTTGAGCGGCACCTGCTTCGTCCCGCTGCATCCGAGAAGCGGAGGGTCGTCTGATGCATCGCACACCGAATCCGCGCACGACACTTCACGCACTGCCCCCAATCGGCATCGGCACGCCCGAAGTCGAGAGCCTGACGAGCTACATCGCACGCTTGGCACACTCTCACAGCATGACGGCACAGAAGCTGACTGACTGGGTGCTGGACCACTTCGGCGAGGAGGTCTGCGCCAAGTACGCATGGCACCAGCGAAGTCTCTCCGGCGCGTCCGACCAGAGCGAGCTGTGGGCATCCAGGCTCGCGGAGCTTACCGGCGTCGAGAATCTCGACCGTCTGACCCTGAGCCCTTGGCAGCACCTGGTCGGCACTCCGGGCCTTGCACCGAAATCGGATCGATGGTGCCCCTGCTGCCTAGCAGAAGATCGCGAAGAGGGACGGGAGCCTTATCTGAGGCTCGCATGGGATGTCGCCCCTGTAACGGTGTGCTCGAAACACAGGGTAGAACTGGTCTCGACCTGCCCGCACTGCGAACGCTCGAATGTGCGCAATCGCGCAAGCATCGTTGTCCCAGGCTACTGCACGCATTGCGGGGGGTTTCTCGGAGATGCGCAAGCGGAAGACGCTACTCCGGAGCGCCTATGGATCGCCCGCACTGTTGGACAGATGCTGGCGAAGGCTCCGCAGGTCAGCGAAGAAGGTCGCCTGCCGCTGATCGAAACCGTAATCGAGCGCATGGCCTGCGGCAGGATGACGCAGTTTGCTTCACGCTACGGCTTCTCGAAGAGCGGTGTCTCACACTGGCTCAACAACGGTGGACTGCCCAACCTCAAAGCCTGGCTGACGATTGGCCTGCATGGCGGTATCGGTCTGGACCGTCTGTTTGCGGGTGAAGTCGAAGACTGGGTCATGCCCATCGACCCGCCCCAACTGTCTATCGACCTTGGCAGCAGCCCGCGCGCGGGGATTGTTTCTCGCGAGCTCGACTGGGAGGCAATTCGCGCCGAGCTGCGCAAGATGCTGCTCACGCTCACGCCAATCTCGATTTCTGAAGCGGCCCAACAACTCGGAGTGGGACGCAAGCACCTATATCTGCGTGCAAACGCCGAGGCACGGGCTCTTGCCGAGCGGCACAGTCGTTACCGGGCTGCTCAGGGAGAACAGAGTCGGCAGAAATTGCAGGCACGTATCGCGGAGATACTCGACGAACGGTTATCCGATGGGTACGCAGGCATCAGCGCGAGAGATGTGTGGGAGGCGCTAGACGAAGACACGCGTAAGGCTCCCCATGTCTTCAGCCACATCAGCGAAATCATGCGCAGCCACCTCACCTGATCCGCAGCTTCACCAGCAACAAAAACGGGACCCGAAGGTCCCGTTTTTTTACTGCCTGAATTTTGTCAGCAGGAAAAACTCCCCAGCTGACAAGCAAAACCCCAAACCCTAGCATGCCAAACACGATAAAACATAATGTGTCCTATCGTGAAATCAAGCATAAACAAGGCATTTGGCCACTTTATGCTTTACGGCACACCTTTTCAGGTCGGGCTTTTCACGAGTCTGGTGGACCGAAAGGGGATCGAACCCTCGACCTCCGCATTGCGAACGCGGCGCTCTCCCAGCTGAGCTATCGGCCCGTGAAGCCGCGCATTATAGCCACGCGCCTCGCCTTTGTGAAGCGCGGGATTTCAGGTTTCGTCGCCCTCACCCGAGCCGGTCTGCGCACGACCGAGGCGATCGGCCACGGCCTGCCATTCGATGGTACCGGGCGGCGCCTCGACGACGATCAGATCCGCACCGAGCGCGTCGAGCTCGCGCAGGGCGACGTACAGATCGTGGGCATAGTCGACCGGGTCCGACGGCGCGGTGCGCCAGTGGAACACGTCCTGCGGGGCGGCTGTGCGGGCGAGCACGGCGACGCGCCCTGCGCGACAGACTTCGTGCGCCAAGCGCTCGGGGGCAACGAGAATCAGCGGGGTACGCGGAGCGTAGTGCGCGGCGAGCGCGCCGGATACGCGCGGGGTGTCGCCCAGCGCTTCGTCGCGCGTGAGCGGTTGGCGGCCGATGACGGCTGCGATGGCCTCCGAAGAGATCGCACCGGGACGCATCAGCACGGGCGTATCGCGCGACAGGTCCACGATGGTCGACTCGATGCCCACCTCGCAGGCACCGCCATCGAGCACGATGGACACCTGTTCGCCCAGCTCTTCGACGACGTGACGGGCGGTGGTGGGGCTGATGCGGCCGAAACGGTTGGCACTGGGCGCGGCGATGCCCGAATCGAACACCGCGAGCAGCGCCAGTGCGACCGGGTGGCCCGGCACGCGTACGCCAACCGTGTCCTGCCCGCCGGTAACGGCATCGGGCACGTCCTCGGCGCGACGCAAGATCATCGTCAGCGGGCCCGGCCAGAAGGCGCGGGCGAGCGCCACGGCCTCCTTCGGAATGCTGCTCGCCCATTGCGGCAGATGCTCGGCCGAGGGCAGGTGCACGATCAGCGGGTGGTCCGCCGGTCGCCCCTTTGCGGCGAAGACGCGACGCACCGCGTCGGCGTCAAGCGCATCGGCAGCCAGGCCATAGACGGTTTCGGTGGGCATGCCGACGAGTGCGCCGGCGCGCAGCGCATCGGCCGCGCGGGCGATGTTCTCGGGTGTCGGCGCGAGGATGCTCACGTCGCGATGCGTTCCAGATCGGTGTTCATTCGTCGGTGATGCCGATGGCTGCACGGGCGCGCATGGCACGCTCGAACACGTCGTCGGCGTCCGTGCCGATCACCGTAAAGTGGCCCATCTTGCGGCCACGCCGCGCGTGATGCTTGCCGTACAGGTGCAGGCGCAGGCCCTGCTCGCGGTGCAGCACGGTCCAGTCCGGCTCGCGGTGGCGGTCGCCCTCGTACCACAGGTCGCCGAGCAGATTGACCATGACCGCGCAGGAATGCTGGCGCGGTTCGTCCAGCGGCAGGCCCGCGAGCACGCGCACCTGCTGGTCGTACTGGCTGGTCACGCAGGCGTCGATGGTGTGGTGACCGCTGTTGTGCGGACGCGGCGCCATCTCGTTGACCACCAGCCGCCCGTCGGTGACGAAGAACTCGACGCCCAGGGTACCGATGTAGCCCAGGCGCTCGGCCACTGTGGCGGCGATGCGCTGCGCCTCGTCGGCGAGCGCAACGTCCACGCGTGCCGGGGCAATGGTCACGTCGAGGATGCCGTTGCGATGGCGGTTCTCGGCGGTCGGAAAACAACGCACGGTGCCGGCTTCGTCGCGCGCGAGCACCACCGACACTTCGCTGTCGAGGGGCAACATCTTTTCGAGCACGCAGGCCTCGCGGTGAAAAGCGTGGAAGGCGTGCAGCGCCTCCTCACGCGTGGCCACGCGCGCCTGCCCCTTGCCGTCGTAGCCGAAGCGGGCGATCTTGAGAATGGCCGGAAACAGCGTCTCGTCGGCGCCGCGCACGTCCTCGTCGGCACGGATCACCGCAAACGGGCCGTGCGGAATGCCGTTGTCGGACAGAAAGGACTTCTCGCGGATACGGTCCTGACACACGGCCACTGCCTGGGCAGACGGATGCACCGGGATGAACTTGGACAGGTATTCCAGGGTCGCCGCGGGGACATTCTCGAATTCGGTGGTCACTGCCGAACAGGCCTCGGCGAGCACGTCAAGCGCCGCGAAGTCCTCGAAGGCCGCCACCAGATGATGATCGGCGATGAGGCCCGCCGGACTGTGCGGGTCGGGGTCAAGCACCCATACCTTGAAGCCCATTTCATGCGCGGCCGCAACGAAGAAGCGGCCGAGCTGGCCGCCACCGAGCATGCCCAGAGTGGCCGGCGGCAGGATCATTGCAGATCCAGCTTCATGTCGAGCACGCGCTGCGTCTGCGCCGCGCGATAGTCGTCGAGCCGGTCGGCCAGCTCGGCGTCGTCGATGGCCAACAACGCCACCGCGAACAACCCGGCGTTGGCGGCGCCGGCCTCACCGATGGCGAAGGTCGCCACCGGCACGCCGCGCGGCATCTGCACGATGGACAGCAGCGAATCCTTGCCCGACAGGGCCTTGGACTGCACCGGCACGCCAAGCACCGGCAAGGTCGTCTTCGCGGCCACCATGCCCGGCAGATGGGCCGCGCCGCCGGCGCCGGCGATGATGACCTTGAGACCGCGCGCGCGCGCATTGTCGGCGTACTCGAACATCAGGTCGGGCGTGCGGTGCGCAGAGACCACGCGCGCCTCGAAGGCCACACCGAACTCCTCGAGCACGCGAGCCGCGGCCTGCATGGTCGGCCAATCGGAATTCGAGCCCATGATGATGCCGACCACGGGATTGTCGCTCATCTTCATCCTCGCTTGCGTGCGGCGCGCGCGGCCGCTTCCAGGGTGTTCTCGAGCAGCATCGTGATGGTCATCGGGCCGACGCCACCGGGCACCGGCGTGACCAGCGAGGCGACCTCGGCGACCGACGCGAAATCCACGTCACCACACAGCTTGCCCGCTTCCGGGCCGGATTCGATGCGGTTGATGCCCACGTCGATCACTACCGCACCGGGCTTGACCATGTCGGCGGTGACGAAGCGCGGGCGCCCCACGGCGGCCACCACGATGTCGGCGCGGCGCGTGTGCGCCGCCAGGTCACGCGTCTTCGAGTGACACACGGTGACCGTCGCGCCGGCGTTGGTGAGCAACATCGCCATCGGCTTGCCGACGATGTTGGAGCGCCCGATCACCACCGCCTCGGCACCCTGCAGGGGCACGCCTTCGGCCTCGAACATCTTCATGACGCCATGCGGCGTGCACGGAATGAAGCATTCCTGGCCCTGCGACAAGCGACCCACGTTCTCGGCATGAAAACCGTCGACATCCTTTTCCAGCGCGATCGCCTCAAGCACCGCCTGTTCGTCGAACTGTGGCGGCAGGGGCAACTGCACCAGGATGCCATGCACGGACGCATCGGCATTGAGCGCCGCAATGCGCGCGAATACCTCGTCGCACGAGGCGTCAGCGGCGTAGTCGAAACGCAGCGACCGAATGCCGGCGGCCTCGCAGGCGGCGACCTTGTTGCGTACATACACGGCCGAAGCCGGGTTGACCCCGACCACGATCACCGCGAGACACGGCTGCACCCCGCGCTGCGCGAGCGCCGCAGTACGCGCGGCAATATCGTTGCGAACGCGCTCGGCCAAGGCCTTTCCGTCGAGAATGCGAGCCGTCATGGGCACCGGGGCTCCGAAAAAGGGCGTGATTTTACAGCAGCATCAGCGCCTTGTGCGAAACCGTATCAGAGCACACGTGGGCACTTGAGGCCGACCTGATCGATCTCGCCATGGCTGTCGGTGTGACGCACCGTCAGTTCGAAGGCGTTGATGCGCACGCGATCGCCCTCCACCGCGTGTCGGCCGAGGCGCTGGCGGATCAGCATGCGAATGGTCAGCGTCTCTTCGTCCGGTCGCAGCTGCAGGCCATAGGCCGCGGCGAGATCACCCGCCGGACAATCCGGATCGACCGTGAACTCGCCGAAGAAGCCGGCGTTGATCGACAGCTCGTCGTCTCGCCCGGCGGCGAAGGCCGCGGCCAGCGGTTCGGCCATGCCGTCGGGCGCGATCAGCCACACGGCGTCGCCCTCCTCCAGTGTAACGGTGTCGTCCAGAGGCACCAGCCGGCCGTTGCGCAGCACTGCGGCACAACGCACGCCGACGATGGCTTCGGTGCGCGTCAATTCGTCCGGATGCATGCCCTCGGCACGCGACCGGCGACCGACGTGATACTCCATCAGATCCAGCGTGGCATGGTCGTCCACCCACACCTCGATGCGGTCGACCGGCTCGTCGCGTGGCGGCACCACGACGCCCAGCGCGCGCGCCGCCACCGGCACGGTGGCGCCCTGCACCAGCAGCGAAACCAGCACCACGGCAAAGGCCACGACGAAGAGCAGGCTGGAGTTCGGCACGTCCATGATCAGCGGGTAGATCGCGAGTACAATTGGCACCGCGCCGCGCAGACCCACCCACGAGATGTAGACCAGTTCTCGCAGCGAGAAGCGGAACATGAACAGGCACGACATCACCGCCAGCGGGCGCGCGACGAACATCAGGAAGCCGGCCATGGCGAGCGACAGCGGCGCGTGCTCGACCAGCTGCGAGGGCGCCACCAGCAGGCCGAGCGTCAGGAACATGCCGGCCTGGGCCAGCCAGGCCAGACCGTCCATCACACGCAACACGTGTTCGGTCGCGTGCGAGCGCCGGTTGCCGACCACCAGACCGGCCAGGTAGATCGCCAGAAAGCCGCTGCCGCCGAGCGCGTTGGTCGCGGCGAAAATCATCAGCCCACCGGACATGATCAGCAGCGCGTACAGGCCTTCGGCCAGCCGCAGGCGCGAGAGCAGGCGTGTCAGCACCCAACCGCCCAGCGTCCCGGCGATGAGCCCGAGCGCGAACTGCTGCAACAGCATGCGCAGCACGGACCACACGTCGGTATCGCCGGGCGCCATCAGCGTCTGGATCATCACCGTGACCAGCAGGATCGCCATCGGGTCGTTGGCGCCGGACTCGATCTCCAGCGTCGCCTTGACCCGGTCATTGAGCCGCACGCCGCTGTTGCGCAGCAGGGAGAATACCGCCGCGGCGTCGGTCGAGCCCACGATGGCCGCCAGCAGCAGGCCAACGCGCCAATCGACCTCGAACAGCCAGATGGCGAAGCCGCCCAGCAGCAGCACCGTGGCGACGACCCCCCAGGTGGCGAGGATGGCCGCCGGCGCGAAGGCCACGCGGAAGGTCGACACGCGCGTGCGCAAGCCGCCATCGAGCAGGATCACGGCCAGCGCGAGCTGACCGATGAGCATCGCGGTCTCAAGGTCGTCGAAGCGGATGCCGCCCGGCCCCTCCTCGCCCGCGAGCATGCCGACCACCAGAAACAGCAGCAGCAGCGGCAGGCCCAGACGTGCCGAGAGCGTGCTCGCCAGCACACTGACGAACAACAGGAAGGCGAGCGCCAGCAGGAGCGCGTTGATGGAGGCCATGGACGGGAATCGCGTTGCGGATTACCGCAGAACGATAGCAGAAAACATGCCAGCGCCCGAACGCGGGCGACTTCAGTCCTGCAGCAGGGAGGGCGCGACGCGCACCACGTTCTGCACCAGTTCGGCCAGAGAACCGGCTTCCATCTTCTCCATCACGCGTGCGCGATGGACCTCGACCGTCTTGATGCTGATGCCGAGTTGATCGGCGATCTGCTTGTTGAGTTTGCCCGCGAGAATCAGACGCAGCACTTCATGTTCGCGCTGCGTCAGGTCGCCGATGCGGCGTTCGATCTCGGCGCGATGCCGCCACTGCTCGCGCTGCTCGCGCTCGGTGCGCAAGGCCGCCTCGATCAGGCGCAGGACCTCGCGGTCGCCGAAGGGCTTCTCGATGAAATCATGGGCGCCGCGCTTGAGCGCCTCGACCGCCATCGGCACGTCGCCGTGCCCCGTGATGAAGATGATCGGCAGCGTGCAGCCGCGCGCACGCAGCAGCTCGAACAGCTCCAGCCCGCTCATGCCCGGCATGCGCACATCGAGCAGCACGCAGCCGGGCGTCACGTCGTCGCACACCGCAAGAAAATCCTCGGACGAGGCATAGGTGCGTACCCGGTGTCCGCTGGACTCGAGCAGCCATACAAGCGAATCGCGCAGGGCCTCGTCGTCGTCGACGATGTGGATGCACTGATCGTACTGCTCGTTCATGTCATGCGACTTGTTCACGGACGGCTCCCGTCGGCAGCACGAAGCTAAATACGGTACCACCTCCGGGGTTGTCCGCGTATTCGAGATGGCCGTCGTGGTACTCGATGATGGAGCGGCAGATGTTCAGGCCCATGCCCATGCCTTCGGGCTTGGTGGTGTGAAACGGCGTAAACAGGCGCTCACGCTCTTCCTCGGCGATACCCGGACCGCGATCGGCCACCGCCACCTCGACCGCGTGCGCGTCGAGCGCGCGCGCGCTCACCTCGACGATGCGCTTGCCCGGCGGCATGCCGGCCATTGCCTCGAAGGCGTTGCGCACCAGATTGACCACCACCTGTTCGATCATGATGCGGTCGGCGAACACCGGCGGCAGGTTCGGCTCAAGCCTGAGCACCACGCGACCGCTACCGCGCCGCGCGTCGATGTCGGCGAAGGCGAGCGCGTCATCGAGGATTTCCGCCACAGCGATGCTCACCGGTCGCGGCTCGCTCTTGCGCACGAAATCACGCACCCGGCCGATGATCTTGGCCGCACGCTCGGCCTGCATGCTGGCCTTGGTCATGGCCGCAAGCAACTCCTCGTGGCGCGCCCTGCCCGTTTCGATGCGTGTCACGCAGCCCATGCAGTAATTGGAGATGGCCGCAAGCGGCTGGTTGAGTTCATGCGCCAGCGTCGAGGCCATCTCGCCCATCGTCACCAGACGTGCCGTGTGCTGCAGACGCTCCTCCTGACGCCGTGCCAGTTCATCGGTCTGGCGGCGGTCGGTGATGTCGGTGGCGATGCCCATGCGCACGACGCGGCCGTCGACCCAGCGCGATGCGTGCTCGCGCAGGTGGTACCAGCGTCCCGACAAGGGGTGCTGCAGTTCGCCGTCGAACAGCTCCATGGGCAGCGACGCGGGCTCGATCAGACGCGGATCCACGCGATACTCGCTGCGCTCGGGCTGCGGCACCGACACGCGCAGGGTGCTGCGGCCGACCACGTCGTAGCCGTGGATGTTCATGAAGGCGCGGTTGGCGTAAAGGATCATGTCGGTGGCCGCATCGGCCACGAACACCGCGGCATCGAGTCCGTCGAGCACGGCCTCGAAGCGCCGCTGCGACTCCTCCAGCGCGGCGCGCACACGCTTGGGTTCGGTGATGTCGGCGACCGAGGCCATCCAGCCAGTCTGATGGCCGTTGACGTCGATCAGCGGCGACAGGTAGAAGCGCACGTCGATGCGCTCGCCGTCGCGGCGACGGATGCCCAGATCGAAGCCGCTCGTCGGGGCGCGTCCGGACGAGGACATCTCCAGTTCGCGCCGGCACTCGTCGTAGGCCTCCTCCGGCCAGTAGGGAAACGGCGGCACCGCGCCGAGCAACTCGTCCTCGTCGAAACCGACCATGCGACAGAAGGCCGGGTTGACGTAAATGATGCGCCCCGACAGGTCGATCGCGCGCAGGCCGGTGATGACCGACTCCTCCATGGCCTTGCGAAAGGCCGACTCCTCGCGCAGCGCGTCCTCGATCGCCCGCCGCTGGCGCACGTGGTCACGCAGCAGCCACAGGCTCCACAGCACGATCATCGCCAGCCCGGCGATGACGATCAGGAAGAATGCGTGGGGCGTGGCCCCCGGCGCCTGGAAGGCCACCGCGCGCAGCGTCAGGCCCGCCCCCGGCA
Source organism: Pseudazoarcus pumilus (assembly GCF_002872475.1). Taxonomy (GTDB): domain Bacteria; phylum Pseudomonadota; class Gammaproteobacteria; order Burkholderiales; family Rhodocyclaceae; genus Pseudazoarcus; species Pseudazoarcus pumilus. Next base: position 1,358,375 of record NZ_CP025682.1, on the reverse strand, counting down.
GATCCAGGGGGACTTCGAAGGTGGTGCGCTCGTCGAGCGCCAAAGTCCCCTCGCTGCTCGCCAGAATCTGTCCGCGCGCATTGACCAGCGAAGTCTGGTAACGCTCGACGAACCATTCCGGCACCAATTCCGAGAGCATGCGTTCGGCCGAGAACACACCGACGATGGTGCCGAGGAATTCCTCGGCCTCGCGCACCGGCACATGCACCTGGAACACCGGCAGGCCGTTGGTACGCGGCTCGCCGTAGCTGACCAGCCCCAGTTCGCGCGCACGTGCGAACGGCACGCGATCCTCGGGTGCGAGCACTTCGCCAGGTCGTGCCGCGGCGGTCGCGGCCGGAGCGGCCCAGCGCACGTGCGCGTCCTCGCCCACCCACACCACCTCCACCATCTGACCCTGGCTGGCGATATGCTGGGTCACGCGCTGGTCGAAACTGACCGCGTCGAGCGTACCGGCGACCAGATCGGCGACGACCTGCTGCAGGAAGTTTTCAGCGCCCTGCTTGTGCAGACGAATGGTCTTCTCCGCCCACTGTACGTCGCGCACGATCATGTCGCGCTGTGCTTCGGCCTCGCGCTGCTGCAGCATCCAGACGATCGCCAGCGCCGTCACGACGAGAACGGCGATCGCGACGTAGGGCGCGGTCCAGTACCAACTGTGCGCGAGGGCGGGAACGGGTCGTGGAGAGTCGGTCATGTCGGGCGCGTGGATCAATTGCGCATTGTCGCAAGCCCGCGCCTTGGACGGAATCGGGTTTTTCCCCTACGCTTGGACGGCGCGCAAGGCTTGCATCCGCTCGCAGTCGGCTTCGGGCTCGCCTGCGTTATATTGCGCCTAACGAAACATCGTTTTATATTACGAAACAAAGGTCGGCCGACCACCCGTCCGGACACGACCTGGAACAAACCGTCCCGCCCCGACCGGGCCGGGTCCGAAAAACACGGCATGAGGAGACAATCCATGACCGCGATCCACAACGCACTCCTGCAAGATGACCCCGACTCGCAGGAGACCCGTGAATGGCTCGACGCCCTCGAAGGCGTCCTGCAGGCCGAAGGGCCCGCGCGCGCGCACTTTCTGATCGAACACCTGATCGACACCGCGCAGCAGCACGGCGCCGACATGCCGTATTCGGCCAACACGCAGTACATCAACACCATTCCGGTCGATCTGCAGCCGCCCTACCCCGGCGACGCGGACATTGAACTGAAGATCCACGCCTACATCCGCTGGAACGCGATGGCCATGGTGGTGCGCGCCAACAAGCACACCAACGTCGGCGGCCACATCGCCAGCTTTGCGTCCGCGGCAGCACTCTACGACGTCGGTTTCTCTCACTTCTGGCATGCGCCCAACGGCAAGCACGACGGCGACCTGATCTTCTTCCAGGGCCATGCGGTGCCGGGAGTCTATGCCCGCGCCTACATGCTGGGCCGCTTCACCGAAGAGCAGATGGATTACTTCCGTCAGGAGGTCGACGGCCACGGCATCTCTTCCTACCCGCACCCCTGGCTGATGCCCGAGTTCTGGCAGTTCCCCACCGTGTCGATGGGCCTGGGCCCGATCCAGGCGATCTATCAGGCGCGCTTCATGAAGTACATGGCCAGCCGCGGCCTGATCGACGCCGAGCGCGCTGCGCCGCGCAAGGTATGGGCCTTTCTCGGCGACGGCGAGACCGACGAGGTCGAATCGCTCGGCGCCATCGGCCTGGCCGCGCGCGAGCGCCTGGACAACCTGATCTTCGTCATCAACTGCAACCTGCAGCGCTTGGACGGACCGGTGCGCGGCAACGGCAAGATCATCCAGGAACTCGAGTCCGAGTTCCGTGGCGCCGGATGGAACGTCATCAAGGTGGTGTGGGGCACGCGCTGGGATTCGCTGTTCGCGCGCGACAAGAACGGCATCCTGAAGAAGCGCATGATGGAAGTGGTCGACGGCGAGTACCAGACCTACAAGTCCAAGGACGGCGCCTATGTGCGCGAATATTTCTTCAACACGCCGGAGCTCAAGGCACTCGTCGAAGACTGGACCGACGACGAGATCTGGAGCCTGAACCGCGGCGGCCACGACCTGTTCAAGATCTTCGCCGCCTACAAGTCCGCCGTCGAGCACCAGGGCCAGCCCACGGTGATCCTGGCCAAGACCATCAAGGGCTTCGGCATGGGCACGGCCGGCGAGGCGATGAACATCTCGCACCAGCAGAAGAAGATGGATGTCGAGGCCATCCGCCGTTTCCGCGACCGCTTCGAACTGCCGGTGGCCGACGACCAGCTCGAGAAGCTGCCCTATCTGAAGTTCGCCGAGGATTCGCCCGAGTACAAGTACATGCTCGAGCGGCGCCAGAGCCTCGGCGGCTTCCTGCCGCAGCGCCGCACCAAGGCCGAGCCGCTGGCGGTGCCGGAGCTTGCGACCTTCGAGCCGCTGCTCAAGGCCTCGGGCGAGGGCCGCGAGCTGTCGACCACCATGGCCATGGTGCGCATCATGAATACCCTGCTGCGCGACAAGAAGCTGGGGCGCCACATCGTGCCCATCGTGCCGGACGAGTCGCGCACCTTCGGCATGGAAGGCATGTTCCGCCAGTACGGCATCTGGAGCCAGGAAGGCCAGAAGTACCTGCCCGAAGACCACGACCAGCTGATGTTCTACAAGGAAAGCGTCGACGGTCAGGTGCTGCAGGAAGGCATCAACGAGGCCGGCTCGATGTCCGACTGGATCGCCGCCGGCACCGCCTACAGCGTCCACGGCGTGCAGATGGTGCCCTTCTACATCTTCTACTCGATGTTCGGCATGCAGCGCACCATGGACCTATGCTGGGCGGCGGGCGACCAGCGCACGCGCGGCTTCTTGATCGGCGGCACCGCCGGTCGCACCACGCTCAACGGCGAGGGCCTGCAGCACGAGGACGGCCACAGCCAGATCCTCGCCGGCGCGATCCCGAACTGCGTCAGCTACGACCCGACCTACCAGTACGAACTGGCGGTGATCGTGCAGGACGGCATGCGCCGCATGTTCGTCGAGCAGGAGGATGTCTATTACTACATCACGGTGATGAACGAGAACTACGAACATCCCGAGATGCCCAAGGGCGCCGAGGCCGACATCCTCAAGGGCATGTACGCCTTCCGCAAGGGCGGCAAGGGCAAGGGGCCGCGCGTGCAGCTGCTCGGCTCCGGCACCATCTTCAACGAGGTCGTCGCCGCCGCCGAACTGCTCAAGAAGGACTGGGGCGTCGAAGCCGACTTGTGGAGCTGCCCGAGCTTCAACGAACTGGCGCGTGACGGCCATGCAGCGGCGCGCTGGAACCTGTTGCACCCGACTGCCAAGACGAAGAAGAAGTCGCACGTCGAGACCTGCCTGGCCGGCGCCAAGGGCCCGGTCGTCGCCGCCACCGACTACGTCAAGCTCTTCGCCGACCAGATTCGCGCCTTCGTGCCGGGTCGCTACGTGGTGCTCGGCACCGACGGCTTCGGCCGCTCGGACACGCGTGAGCGCCTGCGCCACTTCTTCGAGGTCAATCGATACTGGGTCACGGTCGCCGCGCTCAAGGCGCTGGCAGACGACGGCGAGGTCGATGCCGCCAAGGTCGCCCAGGCGATCGAGAAATACGGGCTCGACGTCGACAAGCCCAACCCGCTGACGGTCTGAGGAGGACGACGCGATGAGCCAGTTGATCGAAGTGAAGGTACCGGACATCGGCGATTTCGACGAAGTCCCCGTCATCGAACTGTTCGTCAAGGCCGGCGACACCATCGCCGAGGAAGATCCGATCTGTACGCTCGAATCCGACAAGGCCACGATGGACGTGCCCTCGTCCGCCGCCGGTGTGATCAAGGAAGTCCTGATCAAGGTGGGTGACAAGGTCGCCGAAGGCAGCGTGCTGCTCAAGGTCGAGAGTGCGGACGCGCCCGCCAGGGAAGAGCCCAAGGCTGCCGCTGCCGAGAAGCCCGCACCCGCGCCGGACGCCGGCAAGGCTGCACCGGCACCCGATGCGGCCAAAGCCGCCGCGCCGGCCGCCAGGCCTGCGGCTGGCGGCACCGTGCAGGTCAAGGTGCCCGACATCGGCGACTTCGACGAAGTCCCGGTGATCGAGATGTTCGTGCAGGTCGGCGACACCATCAAGGAAGAGGACGCGATCTGCACGCTCGAGTCCGACAAGGCGACGATGGACGTGCCCTCCTCGGCCACCGGCACCGTCAGGAAGGTACTGGTGAAGGTTGGCGACAAGGTCGGTGAAGGCAGTGTGTTGCTGGAAGTGGAGAGCGCAGCGTCGGACGCTACACCGGCTGAGAAGGCCGCGCCGGCACCGGCCGAACGTGCCGCACCGGCACCGCAACCCGCTGCTGCCGAACAGTCCGCACCGGCCCCGCAGTCGGCCCCTCAGCCTGCAGCGGCCGAATCCCCGGCCGCAAACAGCCCGACGCCGGTCAAGCTCGGCGGCACCGTGCATGCCAGCCCCTCGGTGCGTGGCTACGCACGCGAACTGGGTGTCGATCTGACCCAGGTGAAAGCCACCGGACCGAAGAACCGCATCCTGCGCGAGGACGTCACCGCCCACATCAAGGGGGCGATGACCAGCGGCGTGGTGCCGGGCAAGTCCGCCGCGCCGGCCGCCGCCGGCGGTGGCGGCGGGCTCGATCTGCTGCCCTGGCCCAAGGTCGATTTCGCCAAGTACGGCGAGGTCGAAGTGCAGCCGATGAAGCGCATCAAGAAGATCTCGGGCGCCAACCTGCATCGCAACTGGGTGATGATCCCGCACGTCACGCAGTACGACGAGACCGACGTCACCGATCTCGAGGCGCTGCGCAAGGAACTCAACGAGACGCGCGAGGCCAAGGCCCAGGGCGTGCGCTACACCATGCTCGCCTTCGTCATCAAGGCCGTGGTCGCGGCGCTCAAGAAGTACCCCCAGTTCAACACCTCGCTCGACGGCGACAACCTGGTGTTCAAGAAGTACTACCACATCGGGTTCGCCGCCGACACCGAGAACGGTCTGGTGGTGCCGGTGATCAAGAACGCCGACCAGAAGAGCGTCACCGACATCGCGCTGGAAATGGCGACGCTGTCGAAGAAGGCGCGCGATGGCAAGCTCGGCTCGGCCGACATGCAGGGCGGCACCTTCTCGATCTCCAGCCTCGGCGGCATCGGCGGCACCTACTTCACGCCGCTCATCAATGCACCGGAGGTAGCCATCCTGGGTCTGTCCAAGCTCAGCATCAAGCCGCTGTGGGATGGCGAGAAGTTCGTGCCGCGTCAGGTACTGCCGCTGTCGCTGTCGTATGACCACCGCGTCATCGACGGTGCCGAGGGCACGCGCTTCGTCGACTACATTTCCAAGCTGCTGGCCGACATGCGTCGCGCACTGATCTGAGCGGAGGAACCATCATGGCAACGATCGAAGTGAAGGTTCCGGACATCGGCGATTTCGACGAAGTCCCCGTCATCGAACTGTTCGTCAAGGCCGGCGACACCATCGCAGAGGAAGATCCGATCTGCACGCTCGAATCCGACAAGGCGACGATGGACGTGCCCTCCTCGGCCGCCGGCACCATCAAGGAAGTCCTGATCAAGGTGGGTGACAAGGTCGCCGAAGGCAGCGTGCTGCTCAAGGTCGAGAGTGCGGACGCGGAAGCCGCCAAGGAAGAACCCAAGGCCGCCACCCCGGCCGAAAAACCCGCGCCCGCGCCCGAGACAGCGAAGGCTGCCGCCCCGGCCGCGGCCAGCCACGCTGGCGGCGCCGACATCGAATGCGACGTGCTCGTGCTCGGCGCCGGCCCCGGCGGTTACTCGGCGGCCTTCCGCGCGGCCGATCTGGGACTCAAGACGGTGCTGGTCGAGCGCTATCCGACGCTGGGCGGCGTGTGCCTGAACGTCGGCTGCATCCCGTCCAAGGCGCTGCTGCACGTGGCGGGCGTCATGGACGAGGTCGCCCACTTCGCCGATCTGGGTGTCGCCTACACCAAGCCCAAGCTCGACATCGACAAGCTGCGCAGCCACAAGGAAAAGGTTGTCGGCAAGCTCACCGGCGGGCTGGCCGGCATGGCCAAGGGGCGCAAGGTCGAGGTGGTGCGCGGTTATGGTGCCTTCCTCGATCCCAACCACGTCGCGGTCGAACTGACCGACGGCGACGGCCAGGACAAGACCGGCAAGAAGAAGGTCGTAAAGTTCGCGAAATGCATCATCGCCGCCGGCAGCCAGGCCGTGCGCCTGCCCTTCATGCCGGAGGACCCGCGCGTCGTCGATTCGACCGGCGCGCTGGAACTCAAGTCGGTGCCCAAGCGCATGCTGGTGATCGGCGGCGGCATCATCGGGCTGGAGATGGCCACCGTGTATGCCGCGCTGGGTGCGAAGATCGACGTCGTCGAGATGATGGACGGCCTGATGCTCGGCGCCGACCGCGATCTGGTCAAGGTCTGGGAAAAGCACAACAAGACGCGCTTCGACAACGTCTGGCTGTCCACCAAGACCACAGCGGCCGAGGCGAAGAAGGACGGCATCCACGTGAGCTTCGAGGGCAAGAACGCGCCCGACAAGGCGCAGGTCTATGATCTGGTACTGGTCGCCGTCGGCCGCAGCCCCAACGGCGGCAAGATCGCCGCCGACAAGGCCGGTGTGGCGGTATCCGAGCGCGGCTTCATCGAGGTCGACAACCAGATGCGCACCAACGTTGGCCACATCTTCGCCATCGGCGACATCGTCGGCCAGCCCATGCTCGCGCACAAGGCGGTGCATGAGGGCCATGTCGCGGCCGAAGTGGCCGCCGGCCAGAAGTCCAGCTTCGACGCGCTGCAGATCCCGTCGGTGGCCTATACCGACCCGGAAGTGGCATGGGCCGGCCTGACCGAGATCGAGGCCAGGGAGAGGGGTCTCAAGATCGAGAAGGCCGTGTTCCCGTGGGCCGCCTCGGGCCGCGCGATCGCCAACGGCCGCGACGAGGGCTTCACCAAGCTGCTCTTCGACGCAGAGACGCACCGCATCGTCGGTGGCGGCATCGTCGGCACCCACGCGGGCGACCTCATCGGCGAGGTGTGTCTGGCCATCGAGATGGGCGCGGACGCGGTGGACATCGGCAAGACCATCCACCCGCACCCGACGCTGGGCGAGTCCATCGGGCTGGCGGCCGAAGTCGCCCACGGCAGCTGCACCGACCTGCCCGCGCCACGCAAGCGCTGAAGGCGCAGCGAAACGATGCAACATGGCGGGGCGCTCGGGCGCCCCGCCGCATTTCCACGACCGCCGGTCGTATCGCGACTCGCGCATCGCAGCCAGTCCTGCGAAAATCGCGATCCGTGCTCACCGGACCCACAGGAGATTCCCATGAAACTGCGCAGCGACAGCCTGTCCGCCGACGCGCCGATCCCGGACGAATATGCCTTCTGCAATCCGGCCGTCGAGGGCCACGTCTGCCCCGGCGCGAATCGCAACCCGCATCTGGCCTGGAGCGAAGTGCCCGACGGCACGAAGTCCTTCGTGTTGATCTGCCACGACCCCGACGTGCCCAGTCGGGGCGACGACGTCAACAAGGAAGACCGTGAAGTGCCAGCCGACCTTTGGCGCGTGGATTTCTTCCACTGGGTGCTGGTCGACCTCCCCGCCGATGCCCGCGAAATCGCCGCGGGCAGCCATTCGTCCGAAGTCACGCCGGGTGGCAAGAGCGCCCCGCAGGCCCCCGGCGGCGCGCGCCACGGCGTCAACGATTACACCGCGTGGTTCGCCGGCGACGAGAGCATGGCCGGCGATTACCACGGCTACGACGGCCCCTGCCCGCCGTGGAACGACACCCTGGTGCATCGCTACGTGTTCACGCTCTACGCGCTCGACGTCGAACGCTGCGATGTCGAAGGACGCTTCGACGGCAACGACGTGCGTCAGGCGATCGCCGGCCACATCCTGGCAGAAGCTTCGATCACCGGCACCTTTACGCTCAATCCGCGGCTCAGGGGCTGACCGCCTCGGCCACGCCTTCACGCCGGGGATCGGCCGCGCCCACCCAGCCATCGCCGTCGCGCACGATCAGCGCAAGTCCGCTGGTCATGTCCGCGAGCGTCACTTCATGCCCGAACGCCGCTTCCAGCCGACGCGCCAGGCGGCGACCGGCGGGTGTGTCCTCGACTTCGGTCGGGCCGTTGCGGCTGCCTGCATGTGCTCGCGCCAGCGTCACGTCCGGCGCCAGCGCCCAGTCCACGACCGCGACGATGCTCGCCGCCACGTAATTGATGATGCGACTGCCACCCGGCGCGCCACTGACCGCGAACAGCCGCCCCGCCCCGTCGAATACCAGCGTCGGCGCCATCGAACTGCGCGGCCGGCGCCCCGGCGCGACACGATTCGGGTGCGGCGTGCCATCGGCCTGGCGCGGCTCGAATGAAAAATCCGTGAGCTGATTGTTGAGCAGAAAGCCGTGCACCATGCGCCGGCTGCCGAAGGCGTTCTCGATCGAGGCGGTCAGCGACACCGCGTTGCTTTCCGCATCGACGATGGATACGTGGCTGGTGGCGGCGCGTTCCGGCGAAACCGCCGCACGCGGCAGTTTGGTCGTATCCGGGCGCCCCGGCCGAGCCCGCCCCATCGTGTCGCTCAGGGAGATCAGCGCGGCGCGTCGGGCGAGATACCCGGGATCGATCAGCGCCGCGGCACTCAGCGGCATCGCCTGCGGGTCGCCGTACCAGGCGTCGCGATCGGCGAAGGCCAGACGTCCGGCCTCGGCGAACAGATGGGCGACGAAGGCCGAATCCGCATCCAGCGCAGCCAGATCGAAGCGCTCGAGCACACCCAGCAGCGCCAGCACCGCCCCGCCCCCGGCGCTCGGCGGCGGCATGCCGCATACGCGCATCACGCGGTAGGGCGCGCACAAGGCCTCGCGCCGAACCGGCCGATAGGTGGCCAGATCGGATTCTGACAGCAGGCCCGGATTGGGCGCGGCGCGCACCGCGGCGACGATGTCGTGCGCGATCGGACCATGGTGGAGTACGTCCGCGCCGTCACGCGCAATGGCGCGAAAAACGCGTGCCAGCGCCGCATTGCGCACGCGCGTGCCGACCCCCAGCGGCCGTCCCGCCGCGTCGTAGTAGAGCGCGCGCGCGGCCGCATCGTCGGCCAGGAAGCGGTCACGCGCGAGCAACGCATGCAGGCGTGGCGAGACATCGAAGCCGCCCTCGGCCAGGTCGATCGCCGGCTGTAACAGGCGCGCCCACGACAGACGCCCGTGTTCGCCATGTACGGCTTCGAGCATGCGCGCCAGGCCGGGCACGCCCACCGAGCGGCCACCGACCACGGCATCGAAGAAAGCCATGCTCTGTCCTTCGGGCCGGAACAGGTTCTCGTCGACGGCCGCCGGCGCGCTCTCGCGCCCGTCCCAGGCGATCACGTGCGACGACGCCGCATCGTAGTGCAGCAGGAAACCACCGCCGCCGATGCCCGACGACTGTGGCTCGACGACATTCAGCGCGAAAGCCGCTGCGATCGCCGCGTCGGCCGCCGTGCCACCGTCGCGCAACACATGGGCGGCGATGCGCGTGGCGTGGGGATTGGCGGTGACCACCATCGCCGCCTCGCTGCGCACCGCCGGCTTCGCGGCGAACCCGCTGGCGCCTTCGGGGCGGGCCCGCGCGTCGGCCAGCGCGAGCGGCGCGAGCAGCAGCAGGACGAGCGCCATCGCGAACCGCATCACGGGCATCTCATGTCGCCACCGGGGCACCGAGCAGACGCACGAAGGCATCGGGCAGCACCGCCGGGCTGAACAGAAAGCCCTGGTACAGATCGCAGGACTGTCCTTTCAGAAACTCGAGCTGATCGCCCGTCTCTACCCCTTCGGCCACCACGCGCATGCGCAGCGTGCGCGCCATCGCGACGATGGCCGAGGCGATCTCCATGTCGCCCACATCGTGCGGCACGTCGCGCACGAACTCGCGGTCGATCTTCAGCACGTCGATGGGAAAGCGCTTGAGGTAGGCGAGTGAGGAATATCCCGTGCCGAAGTCGTCGATGGCCAGCGTCACGCCCAATGCCTTGAGTTCTCGCAGGCGCTCGCCGGCCAGTTCCTCGTGACCCATGATGGTGCTCTCGGTCAGTTCCAGCTCAAGTCGTGCAGGGTCGATGCCGGTCTCCTCGATGATGAGCGCGATGCGTTGCGGCAGATCCGAATGCCACAGCTGCCGACCGGACAGATTGACTGCCATCGTCATCGGCGCCAGGCCCGCATCGGTCCATCGTCGTGCCTGTTCGCAGGCCGCGCGCAACGTCCACTCGCCCAGCGGCACGATCAGGCCGTTGCCCTCCGCGATGGGGATGAACTCGCCCGGGGAAATCAGGCCGCGTTCCGGATCGCGCCAGCGCAGCAAGGCCTCGCAGCCGACGATGCGCCCGCTGGGGACATCGATCTGCGGCTGGTAATGCAGTTCGAACTCGTCGCGTTCGAGCGCGCGCCGCATGCGCGTCTCCAGTTCCACGCGCTGTTGCGCGGCGCGGCTCAGTTCGGCCGTGTAGAAACGGAAGGTGCTGCGCCCCTCGGCCTTGGCCTGGTAGAGCGCTGCGTCCGCATGCTGGATCAGCTCGGTCGGGTCGGCACCATCCTGCGGGTAGATGCTGATGCCCACGCTCGAACCCACATAGACCTCCTGCCCTCCGGACAGCACGAAGGGGTCGTCGAGTAGCCGGATCAGCGTCATCGCCACACGTGCGGCCTCTTCGGGCTCGTCGAGCCGTTCCATGACCATCAGGAACTCGTCGCCACCCAGGCGCGCGAGCGTATCGTCGGCACGCACGCGGCTTCTGAGGCGCAGGCCGATCTGCACCAGCAGTTCGTCGCCGACGGGGTGACCGAAGCTGTCGTTGACATCCTTGAAACGGTCCAGATCGATGAACAACACCGCGATCGCGTGCCCGTGCCGCGCCGCATGGTCGATGGCATGCTCCAGGCGCAGGTTGACGAGCACGCGGTTGGGCAGGCCGGTGAGCGGGTCGAAATGGGCGAGACGCTGCAGTTCGGCTTCGGAGTTCTTCAGCTGGCTGATGTCGGTCATCACGCCGACATACTGCGTGGCATTGCCGTGCGCATCGCGCACCGTCGAGATCGACAGCCAGGTCGGGCCGACCTCGCCGTCCTTGCGCCGGTTCCAGACCTCCCCCTGCCAGTGGCCCCGCTCGCGCAGGCTCTGCCACAGTTCGCGATAGAAGCGCTCGCCCTGCCGTTCAGAGCGCAGCAGGCTGGATTTGCGCCCCAGCGCCTCGGCCTCGGTGAAGCCGGTGATCTCGGTATAGGCGCGATTGATCGCAACGATGAAGCCGTGCAGGTCGGTGATGACGATACCGTCGCGCGTGCTCTCGAACACCGCCGCCGCGCGCCGCAGGCTGTCGAGGGCCAGCTTGCGCTCGATCGCGGCCGAGATGCCGGCCGCGACAATGCGCAGCACGCTCTCGTCGGACGCACTCCAGTGCTGGCGCCGCACTTCCGTCTCGATGCCGACACAGCCCCACAGGCTGCCGTTGCAGAACAGCGGCAGGAGCATGATGCTCGCCACGGTCTTGTCATCGAAGAAGCGGCGCTCGGCCTCGGGAAGTTCATCGATATCCGCGACGAAGGAGTCACCCCGGCCCAGGCACTCCAGCCAGCGACCCAGGCCGACATCCTCGATGGGCAGGTCGGTGACCTCGGCATCGGGTACATGATGGAGCAGCCCCTCGGTTTCCCAGCGATGACGAATGCTCGCCGCCGGACGGCCGTCGTCGGGATGCGGATGAACCTCGAACACATAGGTCGAGTCGCCGCCCACATGCCGTCCTACCGCTTCGAGCACGGTGCGCAGGCCGAGGTCCAGATCGTCCTCGCGCAGCAGCTCCAGCGCCGCTCGCGCGGCCATCTCGAGCGCGTCCTCGCGCTGGCGCACGGCATCGGCGACACGGCGCTTCTGCACGGCCAGGCTGGCCAGGCTCGCGAACTCGGCGAGGATCTCGCGCTCGCCCGCGGCCGGTTCGCCAGGTCGCTGGCACGACACGGCCAGCGCCCCGATCACCGTGCCCGCCTCGTCACGCAGTGGGGCCGACCACAGGGCCGCGGCGTGATCGTCGCCGACCGAATCCAGATCCACGAACATGCCCTGCGAACCGGCGGCGACGCAGCGCTGCGCCAACGCGTCATCGAGCAGCGCCAGACGATGACGACGCACGTCGGCCAACACCTTGCCGCCAGGTTCGAAGAACAGCACGTCCACCCGCTGCGAGTGCGTCAGCAGCGACTCCACCTCGGCGACGATGGTGCCCAGTACGGTGTCGAGGGGCGCATCGGCAGCGATGCCGTTGAGCACTTCGGTGCGGGCCTGCTGCAGGCGGCGCGAGGCCACACGTTCGCTCAGGTCCACGTCGACGCTGTAGATCTCCTTCTCGCCATGCGCGGTGGTGAAGGTGACGACACTCGTGAGCACATGCACCGGCGTGCCGTCCTGGCGCTGCAGAGCAAGCTCGGTAGCGGGAACCGGGGCTCCGCTGTCGGTCCAACGCTGGGCCAGCGCGCGCATCGCCTCGCGCTGCGGCTCGGGCACGATCAGATCGACCAGATCGCGACCCATGGCCTGCTCCGCGGTGTAGCCATACAGCGACTCACTGGCGCGGTTCCAGTAGAGCACGCGGCAGTTGCGGTCGTAGCCCTGCACGGCGATCGCGGGCGTGTGCTCGAACAGGTTGCGAAAGCGCTTCTCGCTCTCGGTCAGTTCGGCGCGTTCGCGGCGCAACTCGGCCTGACTTTGCAATTTCTCCAGCGTGACCGCCAGCTCGAACAGATAGCCTTCGCGCTTGGGCAGGTAGTCGTCGACCCCCAGGCGCAGGGCCTTGGCCGCGATTTCGCCGCTGCCGTGGCCGGTGAGCAGCACGATCGGCACGTCCAGGCCGCGCTGGCGGCGCAGGATACGCACCAGCTCGAGCCCGTCGATGCCCGGCAGGCGGTAGTCGAGCACGACCGCGTCATAGCCCGTGGCGCCATCGAAGATGGTGAGCACCTCGTCGGCCAGCGCGACCAGATCCAGCCGGATGTGGGGCGCATGGCGGGCGAAATGGCGGCGCGTGAGGTCGACGTCGAAGGCATTTGGCTCGGCGTAGAGCACGCGCATGCGCCGGCTGCGCCGCTGGGCATGCTCATGGTGGCGCTCGATGGCCGAGGTCAGCGCGGCGGGCAGTTGCGCGAGATAGTCGTCGCGCTTGGTGACGTAGTCATCCGCGCCGGCCTTGAGCGCGGACAGGGCGACGTCCTGCTCGCCCGAACCGGTGAGCACCACCACCGCCGGCGAGACCACCGCCTCGCCGAGCTCGGCGAGAAAGTCGAAGCCGCTGCCGTCGGGCAGACCCAGATCGAGCAGCACGACGTCGTAGGCGTGTTCGTCGAGCAGCGCGCGCGCCGCCGACAGCGTGGTCGCGACGTCGAGTTCCAGCGTCGGCGCCGAGCGGCGCAGCGCGCGTCGCGCCAGATCGGCATCTGCGGCGGAATCCTCGACGTAGAGAGCGCGCATCGAGCCGTCACCTCGGGGCGCGGTTGAGCACGCACCAGAACAGTTCGATCTGTTCGGCCACTTCCATGAACTTGCCGAAATCGACCGGTTTGACGATGTAGGAATTGGCGCCCAGGTCGTAGGCCGCCTGCAGGTCGCCATTTTCGGCCGAGGAAGTCAGCATGACCACCGGAATGAGGCGGAAGCGCTCGTGTGCCTTGAGCCGGCGCAGCACCTCGAGCCCGTTGACGCGCGGCAACTTGATGTCGAGCAGGATCACCGCCGGCAAGGCCTCGCCCTGCTCCCAGCGATCCATCCAGGCGATGGCCTCCTCGCCGTCACGCGCAACCTCCACCGGATTGCCGAAGCGCCGACGACGGAAGGCGCGCATCGTCAGGTCCAGATCGACCGGATTGTCCTCGACCAGCAGGATCGGCTGCGGCAGGCTTTCGGTCGTCATCGCGGAAGCTCCAGGAAGAAGGTCGCACCCCGGCCGACTTCGCTCTCGGCCCACACCCGGCCGCCCATTCGCGAGACGGCCTTTCGCACCAGGGCGAGCCCGACGCCGGTGCCCGGATAGTCCTCGGCACGATGCAGGCGCTGGAAAATGTCGAAGATGCGGTCATGGTACTGCATGTCGAATCCGATGCCGTTGTCACGCACCCACAGCAGAACCCGGCCGTCGCTCGCGCGCGCACCGATCTCGATGCGCGGGGCGGCGCTCGTGCGGCTGAACTTGATGGCGTTCTCGAGCAGATTGCGCAGCGCCAGCGCGAAGCCGTCGCGATCGATACGCGCGGCCAGGTCGGTGCCCACATCGTGAACGATCTCGATCTGGGCGGCCGGATCGTCGCCGACCGAGGCCGTCTCGCGCTGGTCGACGATGCTGCGCACGATGGGCTCGAGCGGCATCACGCGCGCGTCGAGCGCGCGCCGCTCCATGCGTGAATAGGCCAGCATGTCCTCGATCAGCATGTGCATCTGCGCCACGCCGTCGCGGATATTGCCGATCAGCTCGCGACCTTCGTCGTCGAACTGGTCGGCGTGATCGAGCAGCAGGATCTGGCTGTAGCCGTCGACGCCGCGCAGCGGCGCCTTGAGGTCATGCGAAACGGAATACGAAAAGGACTCGAGTTCGCGGTTGGCCATCTCGAGCTGGGTGGTGCGCTCGCCCACGCGATGTTCGAGGTCCACGTTGAGGGCGTTGAGCGCAAGCTCCGAGCCGAGTTGGCGCTCGAGCGTGCGGCGTACGATGAAGTACAGCAGCACCGCCATGACGAGCATGTAGAAGGCGCCCTTCCATGTCTGCAACGTGGCCATCAGTTCGGCGTCGGCGCCCGCCAGGCCGACGGTCAGACGATCCGAGACGAACACCCACAGCAGACTCAGCACCAGATAGCCGATGGCGATGCGCGCAGCTTCGCGAGCGGGCCTCGTTTGCTCGTCCATGGTTCCCCCGTGCCACACGGTCGGAGACCCCGGCAGCGCACCGGAACGGCGTCGCCCCGCGCCGTCAAGACGGGACACTGAGCGGATGTTACAAAATTCACACCGCGCGGCGATACGGATTGATCACGACAATCGTGCGGCGCACCGGAAAGAATGCACAGTCGCGCGCAGATCGGCTGCTAGAGCCGGAAGCGCGAGGACACCGAACCGAGTTGTTCGGCGTAACCCGACACCTGTCGCGACACCTTGGCCGACACGCGTGCCTCATCGACGCTGGTCTGCGACATCGACGAAACATGCTCGACGTTGCGCGCCAGTTCGCGCGCCGCATTGCCCTGTTCGAGCAGCGCATCGCGGATCTGCGCGATGGCGTCGTCGGCGCGCGTGGCGAGGTCGCGGATGCGGCCCACGACGTCGCCGGCCGCGTGCGCCTCGCGCGCACCCGCGCGCACCTTTTCGCTGTTGGCCGCGACCTCGCGCGACACTGCCCCGGCGATCGACTGAATGCCTTCGATGCTGCGGGCGATGGTCTCGGTCGACTGCGAAGTGCGTTCGGCGAGCTTGCGCACCTCGTCGGCAACCACCGCGAAACCGCGCCCCGACTCGCCCGCGCGCGCCGCCTCGATGGCGGCGTTGAGCGCGAGCAGATTGGTCTGCTCGGCGACCTCCCCGATCAGGTTGACGACCTTGGAGATCTCGCCGGTCTTGGTGGCCAGCTCCGTCATGGTCGCCTCGGTCGCGGCCACCGCCGCGGCCGCCTCGTCGATGCTCACGGCGGCCCGATGCACGGCGCGCTCGCTCTCGTCCGCAGCCGCGCTCGATTCACGCCCGGCCTCCACCGCGACGCCAGCGTTGTCGCCGACATGATCGACCGACACGCTCAACTGCTCGATCGCCGCAGCCATCGAGGCCACGGCCTCGGACTGGCTCTCCGAGGCATCGACCGAACGCCCCGCCGCGCCCTCCAGATCGCCACTCGCGCCGGTGAGCTTCTGCGAACTCTGGTGGATCAGTGCGATGGCCTCGTGCAGCGCGTTGCGCAGCACCGCGCCGGAAGTCAGACAATCGCCGATCTCGTCGCGCGCGCCGGTCGGCACGCGCGCCTTGAGCTCGCCCGCAGCGATGCCGCGCAGGATGCTCAGAGTTTCGTCGGAGCGACGTCGCGTGCGCGCGGCCATGAGCAGCGTCAACACCAGGGCGATGGCGAAGCCCGCAACCGAGATCGCCAGCGCTGCCGACGTACGCTGCTCCGGCAAGCCCGTGCCGGTCATCATCCAGCCCAGTGCGCCGATCTGCGGCAATGCGGCGAGCGCCAGCACCAGGAACAGCTTGGCGCCGAAGCGCAGGTCGTCGAGCATGCGCAGCAGCCGGCCGCCGATGCCGGCAAGCCCGCCGCGCACCACCCGCCCCTCGTGGAGCCGGATCGAGCGACTGCGGTTCATGTCGCGGTAGAGCGCGTCCGCGCCGGCCACCTCCTCTCGCGTGGCCTTGATGCGCACCGAGGTGAAGCCGCCCGCAGGCTGCGGCGTGACGGTCGCCCTCACCCAGTAGTGGTCGCCGTTCTTGCAGCGGTTCTTGACGATGCCCATCCACGGACGCCCGCTCTGCACCGTGGCCCACAGGTCACGGAAGGCCTCGGCCGGCATGTCCGGATGGCGCAGGATGTTGTGCGGCTGCCCGATGAGTTCCTCGCGCGTGTAGCTGCTGGCCTCGAGGAAGTCGTCGTTGCAGAACTCGATCATGCCTCGCGAATCGGTGTGCGAGATGATCGCGATGTCGTCACGAAGGACTCTTTCGGTGCCGGTCACCGGCTGATTGTTGCGCATCGGTATGCTTGTCCTGCGATTACGGGTTTCACGATCCCTTCGGGGACTCTATTAGCCAATAACGTTTGCTTGGCGGCAAACTTGAATGCATGACTCGCGCGGCCCCGGGTTCGGTCCGGCTGCCGGGCTTTCCCGAGGGGCTTGCAGTTCCCCGGCTGGCAAGAAGGGCTCCGCGATGCAATGCTGCGCCGGGGCGGCCGGATCGGGCCCGCGGAGCGCGCTCCGGACAAAGCGAACGACGAGAAGAAGACGATGACATCCAGACCCGACGAGCACCCGCCGAGCCAGAGCGGGCAGATCACCCAGGCCTTGGCGCAAGGGCGCAACAAGCGTGTGCGCAAGCTGCTCCACCGCATGCATCCAGCCATGATCGCGGCGCTGCTCGAGCGCCTCGATGCCGGCCAGCGCAGCGCGCTTTGGCAACAGGTGGAAGCTTCGCGCGAGGGGCGCATTCTAGCCCACCTCAAGGGTGACTTGCGCCGCTCCCTGGCCGGTGAGGCGCATGACGCACACGCCGACGAGGCCGCGGCGCCAGAGCACGGGTCCGGCGACGGCATCAGCCAGCTCGAAGCGGTGCGCCACGCCCTCGAGCAGGGCAAGCTCAAGCGCGTCGGCAAGCTGCTGCACCACATGCATCCGGCCAAGGTCGCCGGCCTGCTCGAGGCATTGCCGCCGGCCGAACGCAACGAAGCCTGGAGCATGGTCGAGACCGAACGCGCCGGCCGCGTGCTCGCCTATCTTCACGACGAGATCAGCGCCGCGCTGGCGCAGCAACTCGATCTCGAAGACCTCATCAGTGCGGTCGAACACCTGGAGCTCGACGACCTCGTCGACCTCATCCAGACCCTCCCCCACGAACTCGGCAGCCGGCTGGTGCACGCCACCGCGGGCGCGCGGCGCGAGCAACTCGAGTCGATGCTGTCCTACCCGGAGGAATCCGCCGGCGGCCTGATGAACGCGGACGTGATCGAAGTCCGCGCCGACGTCCAGGCCGGCACCGTGCTGCGCTATCTGCGCCTGCTCGAGACCCTGCCACCGCAGACCGACATGCTCATGGTGGTCGACCGTTCGGGACGATATCAGGGCGCATTGCGCCTGTCGGCGCTGGTGACGGCCAACCTCGATGCGACCGTGGCGGAACTGATGCACACCGACGTCGTGGGCATCCCGGTCGACACCGCGAGTCGCGATGTGGCGCTCCTGTTCCAGGACCTCGATCTGCTCTCGGCACCGGTGGTCGACGATCGGCAGCGACTGCTCGGTCGCATCACCGTCGATGACGTGGTCGATCTGATCCGCGAGGAATCGGACCGAACCGTCATGCAGATGGCCGGCCTCGACGACGAAGCCGACATGTTCGCACCGGTTCTGGTCAGCTCCAGACGGCGTGCGGTATGGCTGGGCATCAACCTCGTCGCCGCCTTTCTCGCCGCCTGGGTGATCGGCCGCTTTCAGGCCACGCTCGAACAACTGGTCGCACTGGCCGTGCTCATGCCCATCGTCGCCAGCATGGGCGGCATTGCCGGCAGCCAGACCCTGACCCTGGTCATCCGCGGCCTCGCCCTCAAGCAGGTACAACGGGGCAACATCCGCGTGCTGCTAAATCGCGAGGTGGGCATTTCGGTACTCAACGGCCTGCTGTGGGCCCTGGTGGTCGCGGCGCTGGCGGTCGTGTGGTTCGGCGACTGGGGCATCGGCGGTGTCATTGCCGTGGCGATCCTCATCAACCTGCTGTGCGCCGCCCTGGCCGGCCTCGCCATTCCGCTCGTACTCGAGCGCATGGGCATCGACCCCGCGCTCGCCGGCAGCGCCATTCTCACCACGGTGACCGACGTCGTCGGCTTCTTCGCCTTCCTCGGCCTCGCCAGCGTGCTTCTGCTATGACGGCCGATCGCACATCAGACAAGCACACCAACCGGAGAGAAAAGAAAAAGCCCTGAACAATCAGGGCTTTTCTAAGGTCGTGGCGGAGAGGGCGGGATTCGAACCCGCGTCAGGGGATTACCCTGAACACGCTTTCCAGGCGTGCGATTTAAACCACTCATCCACCTCTCCACGCCGAGCGCGGCATTCTAGCAGAACTCTCGCCGCACGGAACCCCGATCTCAGTGCAACGAGGCGTCGTCGGGCTCGTCGGACTCGGGCGAGCGCACGCGGCGCACGAAGGATGTGGCGGCCGGCGATGGCGCGGGCGTGAGCAGGCTGACCACGACGATCACGGCGAAACCCAGCACCACGCCGAAGGCGCCGGCCGAAATGGGACGGATGCCGAACCAGGCATTGGCCGCATCGCCACCGAAGAAGGGATGCGTGCGCATCACGTAGAACATCGTCAGCGCCAGCCCCGAGAGCATGCCGGCGATCGCGCCGGCGCGGTTGGCGCGCTGCCAGAAGATGCCCAGCACCAGCGCCGGGAAGAAGGCCGATGCCGCCAGCGAGAAGGCCAGGCCGACCAGGAACAGGATGTTGTCCGGTCGCAGCGAGGCCACCCATGCAGCGGCGATGGCGACCAGCAGCAACGCGGACTTGGACATCAGCAGCCGGCGATGGGACGGGGCCGACGGCCGCATCACGCGAAAGTACAGGTCGTGCGAGAGCGAATTGGAGATCGTCAGCAGCAGTCCGTCGGCGGTCGACAAGGCCGCGGCCAGCCCGCCGGCGGCTACAAGCCCGGCGACCACATAGGGCAGCCCTG
The DNA here is from genome assembly GCF_002872475.1 of Pseudazoarcus pumilus. Classification (GTDB taxonomy): domain Bacteria; phylum Pseudomonadota; class Gammaproteobacteria; order Burkholderiales; family Rhodocyclaceae; genus Pseudazoarcus; species Pseudazoarcus pumilus. Next base: position 1,338,932 of record NZ_CP025682.1, on the reverse strand, counting down.
CGATTTCCGGTGTGGCCAGTACGATGGCGTCGGTGTTGAGCCACAGCTCGGCGAGCTGAAGGATGCCGTCACCGTTGATGTCCTCGAAGCGCACCATGCCGACCTTGCCCCACGAGGCCACCCACGAGGGCAGCGCCGAGATCTCGGTGCCGACCACGTTGCTGTAGACCTCCCACTTGGCGAAGACCGCATAGGCCGGGGCCGCCAGATAGAGCATGAGGATGAAGAACAGCGTCCAGAACACCGAACTTCGCGTCTGCGTCACGCCCGGCGTGGTGTAGTAGCGCGCGAGGATGTGAGGCAATGCAGCGGTGCCGATCATCAGCACGAACACCAGCGCGATGAAGTTGTTGCGCGACTCGGCCTCCTGTTCGGGCAATACGCCCGGATGGGCCTGGGCGAAGCGGTTGGGCACCTCGGCGCGTCGCAGGGCCTCGTCGCGCGCCTCGCTCCAGGCCTCGCGCGCCGCCTCGGGCGTGGGCGGGATGTCGCGCAGCGCGCGTTCGAGCTGCACGATCTCGCGCGCCGGCGCGTCGCGTGCGAGCAAGGCCTTGAGCTCGGCCGCGCGCTCGCGCCGTTCTGTTTCGAGCGACTCGGGCAACCCCGCAATGCGCTGCACGTAGTCTTCAGCACGCTGACGGTACAGCTCGCGCGCCTCGGCCTCGCGCCAGTCCCAGATCAGCTCGCCTTCTCGTTCGGACAGTTTTTCCATGACCGGGCCGTACATCAGCTGCGGCACGGGTACGCCGGTACTCTTGTAGGCGAGCATGGTCACCGGCACCAGATAGGCGACGATCAGCACCAGGTACTGCGCGACCTGGGTCCAGGTGATCGCGCGCATGCCGCCCAGGAAGGAACACACCAGGATGCCCGCCAGACCGATGAACAAGCCGATCTCGAATTCGACACTGACGAAGCGGCTGGTGACCAGGCCCACGCCATAGATCTGCGCGACCAGATACACGAAGCTCGCGAGCACCGCGGCAGCCAGGCCGACGATGCGCACCACATGCCCTTCGTAGCGCGCGCCGAGGAAATCCGGAATCGTGTACTGCCCGAAGCGTCGCAGATAGGGGGCGAGCAGCAGCGCCACCAGCACGAAACCGCCGGTCCATCCGGTGACGAAGGCCAGCCCCTCGAAACCCGAGAAGTAAAGCGAACCGGCCAGCCCGATGAAGGACGCCGCGCTCATCCAGTCGGCGGCGGTCGCCATGCCGTTGAACACCGCCGGCACACGCCGCCCGGCGACGTAGTACTCGTTCAGGTCGGATGTGCGGCTGGCCACGCCGATGCCGGCATAGATGCCCACCGTGCCGAACAGGAACACCATGCCGATGGTGGCCTCCGACAGGCCGTGGCGCTCGCCCACGGCCAGCGCCACCAGCAACGCGACGAAGACCACCGCGTAGATCAGGTAGTTGCGCAGCAGCCTTCGCGCGAAGCCGTCCCGCCCCGCCATCAGTAGCGTATCCGCGCGTAGAAGGTGCGCTCGCTCGCCTCGCGCAGTTCCCCGAGCGTACGGATGCCGCGCTCGGCGAGCAGCGGCAGCATGCGGATGAACACTTCGGCGGTGACGATGGCGTCCCCCAGCGCCGTGTGGCGCGCGCTCACCGTCACCCCCAGGCGCTCGGCGATGGACTCCAGCCGATGCGATTCCTGGTTCGGATGCAGCAACGCCGAGATCAGCAGCGTATCGAGCACCGGCCGGTCGAACACGACATCGGTACTCGCCTCCTTGAGCTGCAGGAAGCGCATGTCGAAGGCGGCGTTGTGGGCCACCAGCACGGTGTCGGCGACGAAGGCACGGAACGCGGGCAGCACCGCGTCGATGGTCGGCTGGCCGGCCAGCAGCTCGGGCACGATGCCGTGCACCGCAATCGATTCGGGGCGCAGCGCGCGACGCGGGTCGATCAGTTGTTCGAAGGACTCGCCGCGCAGCAGCTTGGCATTGACGATGCGCGTGGCGCCGATCTGGATGATCTCGTCGCCGCCCGAAGGATCCAGACCGGTGGTCTCCGTATCGAAGGCGGTGTAGTTGAGCGCGGACAGCGGCGTGTCGTCGAGCACGCGCGCATCCTCCGCCCAGTCGAAGATATCGAAGTCGTAGAACTCCGGTCGCCCGTCGGCGAGGGGCACACCGCGCGCGCCGGCCTCGTCCGGCCGTGCCACCGCTTCGCGCAGCATCATGCCCAGCCAGATGCGGCCACGTGCGCGCTCGCGCTCGAAGCGCATTTCGCCACCGTGACGCTCGATGACCTCGCGCACCGTCGTCGGCAGAACACGATCTGCGGCGCGCATGGATTCGATCTCCCAGGCGGCGACCGTCTCTTCGGAAACCGGATGCCCGCTCCATCCCAGACCCAGACACACCTTGTCCGCGACCCGCAACAGGCGGAGCGACAGGGTGTACGCTTCGGACGCCTCGCGGATTCTCCAGGCGAGGAAGGCCACGGCCTGCAACAGCGAGAAACTGTCGGCCTCGAGCCACACATCGTCGACCTGTTCGACCTCGACTGCGACACCCGTGGCGGCCGCGATACGCACACGCACGGCATCGACCAGATCGGTCGCGTGCATTTCCTCGAGCGGCCAGCGCGCGCGTCGCGCCTCGGCCAGTTCCGCCGCGGCGGTGTCGAAACGCTCGCCCATGCGTGTCGCCTCGCTGCGGACCTCGGCGATCCGGCGCGCGCGCTGCGATGCATCACCCCCTTCCCTGGCGAGTTGCTCGGCGGCCGCACACAAGGTGGCGAGCGAGGCGCGATTGTCGTCGGTCAGCGACTGCATCAGGCGATCACGCCGGGCCTCGCTGACAAACTGGCTGGTGATGTCGTCGAACAGCAGAATGAAACCGTCGGGTTCGCGACTGCCCTCGGCGAGCACGGGCGACATGCGCACGCGCAACAGATGGCCCTGGCCGCAGCCCAGAACGAAGTTCGCCACGGCCGGGTCGTCGCCGCGCGCCAGGCGCCGGCGCACGGTCTCCAGGCCGTGCGCGATCACGTCGCGCTCGAACACCGCGTGGATGGAGCGTCCCAGCCCGATCAGTTCGCTCCCGTCGGCCAGTTGCGGACTCGCCGACAGGCCGCGGAACTGCTCCCTCGCGCGCGCGTTGTAGAGCAGGATGCGCCCGTCCAGATTGCACACCACGACACTTTGCGCGAGTTCGCCCATCAGCGCGGCCAGGCGATTGCGCTCGGCCTCGATGGAGCGCTGCGCCTGCGCGACCTGCTCGGCGACATCGGCGCGCAAGGCCTCGCGCCGCGCCGCGAGCACATTGACGGCGCGCTCGATGGCGCGAAGCGAAGCCGGGCCATGCTCGCGGATGCGCAGTTGCTCGCCCGCGCCGGCGATCAATTCGATCTCCTCGGCGAGGGTGAAGGCCTGACGCACATGAGCACGATGCAGCCGGCACGCCAGCATCGCGCCGACGCTCAGCAGCAATACCAGCGCAAACAGCACGACACCGAGTCGCCCGTGCACGGCCTCGATCAGATGCGCGCGCACCGATTCGCCGCCCAGCTGCCAAAAAAGGCCGAACACCAGCGCGAGCGGCGCGAGCATCAGCGCGACGAGTGCACTCGCGAACAGCGCCGCCCCCGCCCTGCGCATCATGCGCGAGGCCTCCCGCCAGCGCGGTGGCACAAGTACGCGCCGCGCCGCGCCGAAGCGACGCCGACAAACCGGAATGTCGGCACGGAAAACCAATGCATCGCGGACATGCGCTCTCCCTGATCAGCCGCTATTGTCGCGCGAAGGACCGGGCAGACAAAAAAAAAGCGCGCTTTCGCGCGCTTTCCCCCCTGTCTGGGCGGACGCCTGTGTGTCGGTGTCCGACCTCGGCAAACGGCCATCGTCTCGGGACGACGTCGGTTTGCCTCGGAACGGCCCTTCATCTCGCGCCTTTGTGCCCAGCCTCCTCCTGTAAATCGTTGCCCCGGGAACTCAGCCGTTACCCTTGAGCTGGTCGAGAATCGCCGGATTTTCAAGCGTACTCGTATCCTGCGTGATTTCCTCGCCCTTCGCAAGCTGACGCAGCAGGCGACGCATGATCTTGCCCGAACGCGTCTTGGGCAGGTTTTCACCGAAGCGGATGTCCTTGGGACGCGCGATCGGGCCGATCTCCTTGCCGACCCACTGCTGCAGTTCCTTGACCTTCTGGCTGGCGGCCTCGCCGGTCGGGCGTGCACCCTTGAGCACCACGAAGGCCACGATCGCCTCGCCGGTCAATTCGTCGGGGCGACCGACCACGGCCGCCTCGGCGACTTCGTCGTGGGCGACCAGGGCCGATTCGATCTCCATCGTGCCCATGCGGTGGCCCGAGACGTTGAGCACGTCGTCGATGCGCCCGGTGATCGTGAAGTACGCCGTGTCCTTGTCGCGCACCGCGCCATCGCCCGCCAGATACAGCTTGCCCTTGAAGTCATCCGGGAAGTAGGTCTTGCGGAAGCGATCCGGATCCCCCCAGATGGTACGGATCATCGACGGCCACGGGCGCTTGACGACGAGGATGCCGCCGTGGCCGTTGGGTACGTCGGCACCGGTCTCGTCGACGATCGCCGCCTGGATGCCCGGGAACGGCAGCGTGCACGAACCCGGCACCATCGGCGTGGCGCCGGGCAACGGCGTGATCATGTGTGCACCGGTCTCGGTCTGCCACCAGGTGTCGACGATGGGGCAGCGGCCACCGCCGACGTTTTCGTAGTACCACTCCCAGGCGGCCGGGTTGATGGGCTCGCCGACGGTGCCGAGGATGCGCAGGCTGGACAGGTCGTACTGCGTCGGCGCGCAATCGGGGTTGTTCTCGGAGGCCTTGATCAGCGAGCGGATCGCGGTCGGCGCGGTATAGAAGATGCTGACCTTGTGGTCCTGCACCATGCGCCAGAAGCGTCCCGGATTCGGATAGGTCGGCACCCCCTCGAAGACGATCTGGGTGGAACCGCAGGCCAGCGGCCCATAGGCGACGTAGGTGTGGCCGGTGACCCAGCCGATGTCGGCCGTACACCAGAAGACGTCGTCAGGCTGGATGTCGAAGGTGTAGCGCATGGACATCGCCGCCTGCAGCAGATAGCCGCCCGACGAGTGCTGCACACCCTTGGGCTTGCCGGTGGAGCCGGATGTGTACAGGATGAACAGCGGATGCTCGGCGCCGACCCACTCCGGTTCGCAGGTGTCGGGCTGGCCGTCGACGACCTCGTGCATCCAGTGGTCGCGCCCTTCGACCATGTTGACGTCGGCGCCGGTGCGCCGCAGTACGATGACGTTCTTGCACGACTTGGCCGCATCCGAATCGAGCGCCTCGTCTGCGATGGACTTGAGCGGCAGCATCTTGCCACCGCGAAACTGCCCGTCGGAGGTGATCAGCGCGACCGCGCCGGCATCTTCGATGCGATCGCGCAGCGCGTGCGCCGAGAAACCGCCGAACACTACCGAATGGGTGGCGCCGATGCGCGCGCAGGCCTGCATCGCAATCACGCCCTCGACCGACATCGGCAGGTAGATGATGACCCGGTCACCCTTCTTCACGCCCATGTCGCGCAGCGCGTTGGCGAAACGGCATACGCGCACCAGCAAGTCGGCGTAGCTGACACGGGCGACCTTGCCGTCGTCGGACTCGAAGATGATCGCGGTCTTGTTGCCGTCGCCGCGCTTTACGTTGCGGTCCAGGCAGTTGTACGAAACGTTGAGCGTGCCGTCGGCGAACCACTTGAAGAACGGCGCTTCGCTCTCGTCCAGCACCTGGGTGAAGGGCGTCTGCCATTCGAGCAGCTCGCGCGCATGGCGCGCCCAGAAGCCTTCGTAGTCACGATCGGCCTCCGCGCACAGCGCCTCGTAGGCGTCCATTCCCGACACCCTCGCGCGCGAGACCGCCTCTGCCGAAGGCTGATACACACGGGCTTGCTGTTCGCTCGACATCTTGTGGTCTCCTTGCTTGTTCTGGCTCTGACACCGGCCCGTCGCGGGCCGGAACCGGCGCGGATGCCGATCGGCAGACTGGCCTTCATTTAAGAAGATGTGTCTTACATACGACTTACGGCCTAGTCCGACGGCACCCTGCCCTGAGCACATGATACCCCCGGCAACCGCGCTGGTAGAATCCCGCAGGCCGCCGCATTTCCCCGGGAGAAGCACCATGACCGTCATCCGCCAGGACGACCTGATCCAGTCCGTCGCCGACGCCTTCCAGTACATCAGCTACTACCACCCGCTCGACTACATCCAGGCACTCGGCAAGGCTTGGGAACGCGAGGAAAGCCCGGCCGCGAAGGACGCCATCGCGCAGATCCTGACCAACTCGCGCATGTGCGCCGAGGGCCACCGGCCGATCTGTCAGGATACGGGCATCGCCGTGGTGTTCCTCAAGATCGGCATGAACCTGCGCTGGGACGCCACGCTGAGCCTGCAGGAGATGGTCGACGAGGGCGTGCGCCGCGCCTACAACCACCCGGACAACAAGCTGCGCGCCTCGGTGCTGCTCGACCCGGCCGGCGCGCGCCGCAACTCCAAGGACAACACCCCGGCCGTGGTGCACGTCGAGATGGTGCCGGGCGACGGCCTGGAAGTGACCTGTGCGGCCAAGGGCGGCGGCTCGGAGAACAAGTCCAAGCTCGCCATGCTCAACCCGTCCGACTCCATCGTGGACTGGGTGCTCAAGACCCTGCCGACCATGGGCGCGGGCTGGTGCCCGCCGGGCATTCTCGGCATCGGCATCGGCGGCACGCCCGAAAAGGCCATGCTCATGGCCAAGGAATCGCTGATGGCGCCGTGCGACATCCACGTGCTGCGCGACAAGGCCGCCAGCGGCGCCGAGCTCTCGCGCGTCGAGGCACTGCGTCTGGAACTGATGGACAAGGTCAATGCGCTGGGCATCGGCGCGCAGGGTCTGGGCGGGCTCACCACCGTGCTCGACGTCAAGATCCTCGACTACCCCACCCACGCCGCCAGCCTGCCGGTGGCGATGATCCCCAACTGCGCGGCCACGCGTCACGTGCATTTCCATCTGGACGGCTCCGGCCCGGCGCATCTGGAAACCCCCAAGCTCGAAGACTGGCCGGCCGTGACCTGGCAGGCCGACACCGAAGTCGCCACGCGCGTGAACCTGGACACGCTGACCAAGGAGGAAGTGGCCTCGTGGAAGCCCGGCCAGGTGTTGCTGCTCAACGGCAAGATGCTCACCGGCCGCGACGCCGCCCACAAGCGCATCGGCGACATGCTCGCCAGGGGCGAGAAGCTGCCGGTGGACTTCACCAACCGCATCATCTACTACGTCGGCCCGGTCGACCCGGTGCGCGAGGAAGCGGTCGGCCCGGCAGGCCCCACCACCGCCACGCGCATGGACAAGTTCACGCGCATGATGCTGGAGCAGACCGGACTGATCGCCATGGTCGGCAAGGCCGAGCGCGGCCCGGCTGCCATCGAGGCCATCCGCGACAATCAGTCCGCCTATCTGATGGCGGTGGGCGGCGCGGCCTATCTGGTTTCCAAGGCCATCAAGACCGCCAGGGTGGTGGGTTTCGAAGACCTGGGCATGGAGGCGATCTACGAATTCGACGTGGTCGACATGCCGGTGACGGTGGCCGTAGACGCGCAGGGCACCAGCGTGCACGAGACCGGCCCGAAGGAATGGGCGGCGAAGATCGCCGGCATTCCGGTGGCCATCGCCTGAGCCGTACGGGCAGGCGCGAAGCCTTGCGCTATAATCCGCCCCGCGCCGCTTTAGCTCAGTTGGTAGAGCAACCGCCTTGTAAGCGGTAGGTCGTCAGTTCGAATCCGACAAGCGGCACCATTTCTCCTCGACGCCGGCCTTGCGCCGGCGTCGTCGCATCGAGCCTCAGCGCAAACGCGGCAGAAACCACGGCGATGTGAATGGACGGCGCCAGCCCCAGCCGGGCTGCACCGCCGCGACCGCCGCAAGCGCATCGATCAGCCCGGCCCCGCTGTCGAAGTCGAAGCCCGCGCCGATGAAACTGCGCGCGTCGTCGACCGCGACGCCGTCGCTGCGCTCGAGAATGTCGACGGCCGTGACCTGCAGCAGCGCCGTGATCGCCGCCGGCGACAGGAAGGGATTGCGCGCGCGCATCAGCGCAGCGACCCCGGCTGCGTGCGGCGCGGCGGCCGAAGTGCCGTAGAAATTGGGCCAGCCATCGGGCTCGATGTCGCGGCCCTCGACGAAGAAGGTGGTGTTGGCACCATCGGGCGCAGTGAATTCGGGCTTGCGGCGCAATTCGAAGATCGGACGCCCGTCGATGTCGAACAGGATCGGGATGCCGCCCGCCGAGGAAAAACCATTGAGCAAGGGGCGATCCAGGCCAAAGGCCGGCGACATGAAGTAGGCCGAGGCGCCGACCGCGTTCGCGCCGGCGGCATTCGGATGGCCGTAGCTGGTGGGTGCGTGCACGCCTTCGTAGGCGTCGACGAAATCCGCATCGAAGGTCGGCGAAAGCGAGACCCATCGCGGCGCCTCGCCCTCGCGGCGTTCGATCGACACCCACAGGCGCCCTTCGCCAAAGGTGGCTGCCAGTTCCACCGGGTCGCCGCTACCACCGTCGGGACCGGCGATGTTCGCGTCGTCGCCACAACTGATCACCGCTTCCTCGCTCGGCACAGGCGCCGACCACAGGCATACGTCCAGGTCGGAGCGCGTTCCGGGCGCACCGCTGACCGACAAGTACGGCTCGCTCCAGTGCAGGATCATGGTCCCCGCGCGGTGCGCGTCGAGTTCGAGCATGGTGTCGACGCCCGGTCCTGGATCGAAGTCGTGCAGCATGCCGCCCAGCGACCCGATCACGCCGGCGTCGCGAAATCGCGAGCGATAGGCATTGCGCCCGCTGTTGCCCGACGAGGAGAAGTAGGCCACGCCCTGCGCGACCACCTCATCGACCGCTTGCGCGACCAACCCGTCCTGGAACATCGGAGCGGCGAAGTAGCCCACGTCATCGACGATCACCGTCGCGCCGGCCCGCGCCAGCGCCCGTACCCCCTGGGCAAAGGCCGCCTCGCCCTTGAACGCGGTGTGGAACAGCAGCCGCGCACCGGGAGCCACGTCGTGGACGATCTGTGCCATCGCACGCCCTTCGTCCGAGCAGTTGTCCAGGTCATAGTCGTCGATCACGACGACATCGGGCGGCAGGTCGCCGCCGGCCACGTCGGCCGCATATCCGCCCAGGCAGTCGAAACTGTCGGAGAGCACGCCGACGGCGGAGCCCGCCCCATCCACGCCGAAGTCGAAACGCGCCACGTCCGAACGCTGCGCCACGTCCCCCTGACTGGTCACGGCGCCGACGTTGCGCCGGGCCAGCACCGGGCGCGCCGAAAGCAGCGTCTCCAACACCGCGAGTTCGTCGAGCGCGGCCAGCGGAATGCGGATCGACACGTTACGACCCGACACGGCGACGATCTCGGCACCGATCACCTCCAGGTCGGCGATCAGCGCCGAAGGATCCTTTGCGCGGGCGACCGCATCGACGAAAGCCCAATCGCCGACCATGCCCGGCACGCTCTGACTGCGAAAGCGCGTGTCCTCGCCGGCCTCCGGCGTGGCCTGGAACTCGCGGTATTCGCGCGCGATACGGTCCAGCCCCAGCACCAGCCGGCCGGCGCCCTCGCCAGACGGGTCGGCCGCTTCGGACGCGGACACGGGAATACAGGACAACAGACTGGTGAAGAGTACGCAGGCGGTGACACGGGACATCGGCGGACAGGCTCCATCGGTGGGCGAACGGTCGCCGCAAGGCGGCCCGGGACGGCCGATGCTACACGGGGCGGCGCGCAGCGGCCAGGCCGAGCCGCCGCCGCGCCGGCGCTATAATCGCGATTGCATAAGTCCGGCATCGGAGGCGTCATGCGCATCGCCCTGCTCGTCATCGTGCTCGCCGCGCTGGCCGCGTCGGCCATCGCGCCCCACGATCGCGCCATCTGGTTCGCCGAGGTCTTCCCCGTACTGGTGGTCTTGCCGTTGCTGGTGCTCACGGCGCACCGCTTTCCACTGACTGCTGTCACCTATGTGATGATCGCGCTCTTCGCGTTGATCCTGATCCTCGGCGGCACCTACACCTATGCGCGCGTACCGCTGGGCTTCGCGCTGCAGGACTGGTTCGACCTGGCGCGCAATCCCTACGACCGTATCGGCCACTTCTTCCAGGGCGCCACACCGGCCATCGTCGCGCGCGAACTGCTGCTGCGCACCTCGCCGCTGCGTGCCGGCAAATGGCTGTTCGTCGTCGTCACGCTGTCCTGCCTGGGTATCAGTGCAGCCTACGAGATCATCGAATGGCAGGCGGCGGTCTGGTGGGCGGACGGCTCGGTGGCGTTTCTCGGCACGCAGGGAGACGTCTGGGACGCGCAATGGGACATGTTCCTCGCGCTGTGCGGCGCGGTCACGGCGCAAGTGCTGCTCTCGGGCCTGCACGATAGGCAACTGGCTCGGCTCACGCCCGCCTGAGGGCGCGGAACCCCGTTCAGACCTTGCCGTACTTCCCAAACACCGTGCGCGCGTCGGCATGCGCACGCTCCAGCGTGCGCAGGGACGGATCTTCGTCGTGCCCGCAGAAGAACTCATCGGCCTGCGCGCACATCACCATCGCGATGGCATCTTCGTCGCTGACGTCGTACTTTTCGGTGATCAGGGTGGTGACTTCGTCCAGATGTTCCTCGTAGGTCATCGACATCGCGGGATTTCTCCATTCATCGGCGCACGCCGGGCAGCATGTAGCGCCGTTCCAGCCAGCGCGCGAAGAGCACGATCACCGAGACCATGAGCAGGTACACCAGGCCAGCGGCCAGGTAGGCCTTGAAATACTCGAAACTGCGCGTGGCCAGTTCCTGCACCTGGGCGAAGAACTCGGTGTACTGGATCAGAAAGGCCACCGAACTGTCCTTGAGATTGAGGATGGCCTGGTTGGTGAGCCCCGGAATGGCCAGGCGCAGCGCCTGCGGCAGGGTAATGAGGCGGAACACCTGCAGGCCGGAAAAGCCCTGCGCGCGGGCGGCTTCGAGCTCGGCCTGATCCAGCCCGTTGTAGGCCGTCATCAGGTAGCGCGCATTGTAGGCGGCCACGTTCATCGTGAAGCCGATCACCGCGACCGTGAACGGCGACATCCTCACGCCCCATTGGGGCAGACCGTAGTACATCAGGAACAGCAGCACGATCAGCGGCGTGCCGATGAAGAACGAGATGTAGCCGTTGGTGACACGACGCACCAGGCGGCGTTCGCTGAGCGCGAAGTGGAACACCACGATGCCCCACAGCATGCCGGTGACCGTGATCGTGCCGGCCAGCAGCAAGGTATTGCCCAGGCCATCGAGAATCTGCGGCCAGTAATCGAGCACCTCGGCGATGAAGAAGGACCAGTCGCCCATCAGGACCGCCTGTCACGCGAAAAGAAGGCGCGGATGCGCGGGTCGTCGTGATCCTCGAAGAGCGCGTTCGCGCCGCCTTCGGCACGCACCATGCCCTCGTCGAGGAAAACCACGTTACCTTCGATGGCGCGAGCCAGATCGACGTCGTGGGTGACGCACAGCATGGTCACGTTGTCGGCGCACAACTGGTCGATGACGCCAACGATCTCGCGCGACATCAGCGGATCCAGCGCCGAGGTCGGCTCGTCGAAGAACAGCACCGCCGGGTCCATCGCCAGTGCGCGCGCGATCGCGACGCGCTGTTTCTGCCCACCCGACAGTTGCGACGGGTACTTGGCGGCATGCTCGGCCATGTTCATGCGCGCCAGTTCCGCCATGGCCTTGTCGACGGCGTCGGCACGGCTCATGCCACGCAGCTTGCGCAGGCCCAGCGTGACGTTGTCGAGTGCGGACAGATGGCGATACAGCGCGAAATGCTGGAACACGAAGCCGATGCGCTGGCGCAACAGACGCACATCGGTATCGGCGCGCGTGACATCCTCGCCACGGAAGATGACCTGTCCGGCGCAGGGGTCGATGAGGCGGTTGATGCAACGCAGCAGGGTCGATTTGCCGCAACCCGACGGGCCCATCACCATCTTGATCTGCCCTTCCGGCAGCACGAGGTCCACGCCGTTGAGCACCGGCTTGTCGTCGAAACGCTTGATCAGCCCGCGCACCTCGAGCAGCACGGAGTTTTCGGAGGTTTGCGTCATGCTTCAGTCACGGTGAAAGCCGGGGATGGCGTAATGGCGCTCGATCGCACGCACGCCGGCGAGCATCAGCTTGTAGATGGCGAAGTACAGCAGGCCGATGGCGAAATAGATCTCGACCCCGCGCAGCGTGGTCGAGGCCAGCACCATGGCGTGTTTCATGATCTCGGGAATGCCCACCGTGTAGGCGAACGGCGAGTATTTGAGCACCGTCGTGAACTCGTTGATCATGCCCGGCACCGCGAAGCGCAGCATCTGCGGCAGTTCGATGGAAACCAGGATCTGCCAGCGACTCATGCCCATGGCCTCGGCCGCGACGATCTCGTTGGCGTCGACCGACTCGAGCGCGCCGCGAAAGACTTCCGCCAGATAGGCGCCGGCGATCAGGCCGAGGCTGAGCATCATCGACACCAGCGGGGGAACGCTCATCCCGAATGCCGGCAGACCGAAGAACACGATGAACAGCAGGACCAGCACCGGAATGCCGCGAAAAACGTAGGTAAACACCGACAGCACGACATCCAGCGCACCGATGTGCAAGCGCGTCGCCATCGCCACCGCGAGGCCGACGACGAGCCCGGTGGCGATGCACGAGAAGGTGACGAGAACGGTGTAGCCGGCGCCGGCGGCGAGCAGGCTCAGGATGTCGAGGAAGGTCATCGGACTGCGCCGCCGTACTGGCTTAATTCATCCACTTGTCGATGATGGCCTGCAGCCCTTCTTCACCCAGCTCGTCCAGATACTTGTCGAAGTCCGCGCGCAGCGCCGAGCCCTTGGGGAAGGCGAAACCGAAGCGGTCGAAGCCGGAGAACACGTAGGCGTCCTGGATCGGCATGGTCTTGCGATACACCGAGGCCACGGTGCCGTCGAGGAAGGCCAGGTCGAGGTTGCCGTTGCGCAGGTCGGAGAGCACCTCGTTGTAGGTCGGATAGAGCTTGACCTTGTCGAGCGAATACACGCCCTTGGGTTCGAGATCGCGCTTGATGAAATCGGTATAGGCCATGCCGCGCGGATAGCCGACGGAGTACTTCTTGAGCTGGTCGAGGTCGTTCATGAACTCGATGTCGCGCTCTTTCATGCTCACCAGGTTCCAGGTGTTCTCCATGTAGGGCTTGGAGAAATCCATCACGCGCTGGCGCTGCTCGGTGATCGAGATGCCCGAGAAGGCGACGTCGGCCTGCTTGCTGACGACCGCGCCGAGCATGCCCTGCCAGTCGTAAGCGGTGATCTCGAGCGTGCAGCCGCGCGCCTTGCAATAGCCCTCGAAGATGTCCAGGTCCAGCCCCTTGGTCTGGCCGCCCTCCTCGTACAGGTTGGGCGGCGAGGCCGGCGAGACGGCGACCTTGATGACTTCGGCGTGGACGCCCACGGCAGCGAGCAGAAGACACAGCAGTGCGGCGAAACGTTTCATGATGGCGATCCTCAGGAAGAAACACACGAAGCGGCCCGATTGGGGATTGGGGCCGTGGAACAGGTGAATGCGGCGCGCTACATGCTACCGGTTTTTGCACCCAGTGCCTGCGTCGAACGTCCGCGTTCGGGCACGGGCGTGCCGGGCACCAGACGTGAGCGCGCCAGATCCAGCCTCTCGCGCGCCAACTCCAGCGAGCCCACCAGAAAGTAGTACGACTGGTTGCACCCCTTGGGCACCCAGGTTTCCTCGACCTCCTGCGTCAACTGGCGATGGGTGCGTTCGAGCGCATCGAGCTCACGCAGCGAGCCTACCGTCTCGGATTCGCGCGCCAACGTGAAGATCTGGTCGTACTTGAAGCTCGCGCCGATGTTGAACATGGTCTTGCGGTAGCTGGGCACCATGCGCAGCAGCGGATAGAGCACCGCGATCAGCGCCAGAATGCCCACCCAGGCCGTGTCGAAGAAGCTCGCCACCCAGTACGGCGCATAGTCTTCGAGCATCGGTGGGCCGTGCGTGTTGTAGCGCTGGGCCACCTCGCTGCGCGGGATGTGGCGCTCGGTGAAGGCCGGAAAGCCGCCGGCGCGCTCGAAGAACACCTCTTCGGACTGGTACAGCTCGGTGCTCGCGCGCATGAACAGATACTGCAGCGCCGGGTGCAACGATTCGCGCGCAAGAATCGTCGTGGTCGTGGCAATCATGTGCACGTCGGCCTCGGGGCGCGGCGGCGTGACCTCCAGTGCCCCCTTCGGCAGTGTTACCACTTCGGTGTATTGCAGATGGCGCGTGAGCGCCTCGGCCACCGGAAAGTCGAGCAGACGCACGTCGGAACGGCGCAGCAGACGCTGGGCGTTCCCCGACTCGATGCCGGCGAGCAGGAACATGCCGTCGATCTCGCCGGCGAGCAGCGCGTCGATGCTCTCGCCCGCCGGCATTTCGTACTTGCGCATGCGATTGACAGCCACCTCGGGCAGGACGCCGAACAAGGCATCGACCACCGGGCGCGTACCGCTGCCCGGCAGCGCGATGGAGATGCGTCGCCCTTCAAGGAAGGCGACGAAGTCCTCCCCTTTGAAGCGCTCGCCGCGGTAGAAGAACCACAGCGGTTGGTAGCCGATGCTGCCGAGCGAGACGATGGACTCGTCGCGCGAGAGCGCCAGCCCGCCCTGCGAGAAGGCCACGTCTACCTTGCCGTCGCGCAAGGCCTGTAGATTCTCGGCCGCGCCACGCGTGGTGAAGAACTCCACACGCACACCGTGCGCATCGAAGTATTCACCGTAACGTGCGGCGATCTTCTCCAGCGTCGAGTTGGGCTGGCCCGAGGCCACACGGATCGTCGACGGCGGAAAAGGCGACACGTAGTACAACGCCAGCCCCACGGCCAGCACGATCGCCACCACCACGTACCACTGGTGGCGGCAGAACAGCAGCAACGCGAGGAACTCGTCCTTGGCGCTCTTGAGGAAATACTTTTCAACCTTCGGGCTGGTTCGTTTCATCGACAAACACCTGAGAGGTGGGCACTCACGCGTACTTCGCAGCCATGTGGCGCTTGAGCCCGCCCAGGGCGAGACTCAGCGGATAGCACAAGGCAAAGAACAGGCACAGGGCGTAAACATAAATCGGAACGAGGTAGGTCGTCCCCGTCGCAGCGATCACGGTGTTGCATTGCCCCACCAGCTCGCTGACACCCACCAGCGACGCGGTGCTCGAGGCGAGCAGCGTGATCATCAGGCCACCGAGCCAATTGGGAATGAACAGCATCGCCGCGCGCCGCTGCCCCTGCCGCCAGTACAGGATGGAGGTGTGCAGGTTCAGCGCGGTGAATCCGGTGGGCGAGGCGGCCAGCGCGATCGAGGCCTTGAGCCAGTCCGGGATATTGACGATGGTGCCACCGAGGTCGATCTGGTTCGGAATCAGCGTCGCGGCGTAGAACAGCAACACCAGACTCGGCACGTTGCGAAAGACCGACACGACGAAGCCGACGCCACGCGCGATGAAGCGCGACGGCGACAGATGCAGCACCGCCAGTACCCCGCCGACGCAGGTCCCGAGCATCGTCGCGAGGAGGGTGATGACGACGTTCCAGTACAGTCCCTCGAGCAGGAACGGCGTCCACGTCCACAGCACTTCCAGGGAATCGCCGATCATGCCAGACCCGCCCGTTGCAGCCGCCGTTCGAAGCGCCCAAACACATGAATCCAGAAGGCGGTCATCAGGTAGAACACGACCAGCAGCGCGTTCATCATCAGGAATACGTTGCCGCGATCGGCGATGATCGCGATGGTCGCCGAGAGCAGTTCCGGCACCGCGATCGCCGAGGCGATGGAGCTGGACTTGACCAGGTTGGTCAGCGTATTGCGCACCCCCACCGAAGCGGCGCCGAGCAGCTCGGGCAGGTGGTCGGGCGTGAAGCGGAAATCCGGCCGCGAATGCTGCAGATGCTCGGCCGCGTCGAGGAAGGCGAACGTGATGATCGAGCCGTGATACAGCGCCAGACAGGCGATGGCGATGAGTACCGGCGGCACGCTGACGCCCAGGCTCGACCAGGCCAGGCTGGAGAGCCAGAAGAACACCAGATACATCTGCAGCAGCACCGGCGTCATGCGACCGAAGTTGCCCAGGGCCGCGACCAGCCGGCTGAGCAGCGGGATGCGCGCGAAGATCATCGCCGCGCCGCCGAAAGCGAACGCCAGGCTCGCGACGATGGTGCTCGCACACAACACCAGGGTCCACAGGATGCCGACGAGATAGCGCTCACGATCGAAGGGGTCGTAGATGAACGAAAAGTCCATCCCGAAGGTCTCGCGCACCCACAGGCCAATCCCCTCCAGACCACCGACATCGGCCGAGGTGACGAAGGCCGCGTTGCGACAGGCCGCGGGCCATTGCCCAGCGGCATCGCGCTCGCACAGCCAACCGCCGTCCGCCTTGCGCTCGTTCCACAGCCGGTTGGCGTCCTGCAGGAAGCGATTGGGCTGAATGTCCCAGGCAGCCTCGAGCTCGATCAGCGTGCCCTCGCGATGCCACTGCGCGACGATGTCGCCGACCACCCGCTCGAACTCGGTACCCGCCTCCGAGCGCGGGATGCTGATCGCCCACGGAATGATCAGCGCCGACGGCAGCGGCGCGGTGTAACCCGTCCACTGCGGATCCTTGAGGTACTGCTGGATCGCGACATCGGTGTACAGGAAGCCGGTGCAGCGCCCGTCGCGCAGCGCTAGTTGCGCGTCGCGCACGCTGCGGTACATCTGCAGCTTGACCAGATAGCGCTGCATGATCGGCTTGTTGAAATAGCTGCCCTGCAGCGCGCACAGCTCGACGCCGCGCAGCGCCTTCCAGTCGTCATGGAAGATGCCCGGCCGGAGAAACACGCCGACCCCGCCACCGTAGTAGTTGGGTTCGATCACGGTGGCCAGCTGGCGACGTTCGGCGGTATCGGCTGCGGTGGCGATGATCAGGTCCACCGCGCCCTGCTCCAGACGCTGGAAGCGGTTCTCGGTACTCACCCCGACCGGCACGGCCTCCACGCCCATCTCCTCGGCGAGGCGGCGCGCCAGATCCACCTCGAAGCCGATCGGCCGCCCACCGCTGTCGAGCATGCCGAAGGGCGGGAAATCGGTCTTGACGCCGATGCGAATCTCTCCGGCCGAGCGGATGCGTTCGAGTACCGGACTGGGTTCGAACTGCGCAGCGGCCGCGGCACAGAACACCGCGATCGCGCACGAGAGCAATGCGCGAGCGCCCCGCGCCATGCCCCCTGCGCCGATCATGCCGGTCCGGTCATCGTGGCCAGTTCGCGCGCTGCCAGACGCGCGGCGATCGGCGAGGAGCACTTGTGCATTTCCACCACGCCCGCGCCGGCCGGGATTGGAATGCGCTCGGAGAAGGCGCGCAGCGCCCCCGTGTCGAAACCGTCATCGACCTGGTGCATCGCGATCACGCAGTAGTCGGAACCGTCATCGATCAGCCGCTGGAACGGGTTGCCGCCCACATAATGCGAGGGCCAGTCGTCGTCCTTGCACGGATGCAGATTGAAGAATCCCAGGCGCGGAAAACTGTACAGCCGTGCGTCGATCCTCTGCCCGAAGGTCGCCATGATGGCCACGTCCGGGCGCCAGTGCTGCTCGAATCGCGCGTAAAAGGCAGGCGTCTTGACCCGGCCGCTCCAGCACTCGATTCCGTGCTCGGCAGCCAGTCGCGCAACCATCGTGCGCTCGGACGGCTCGTGCGGATACTGCCACACACGTTTGGTCGGGCTCACGAAGGACTGTGTCGGATCATCGGTGGCCACCCCAACCACGCAGACGCGCCCGGCCAGATCGCCATGAAGCAGTTCGTGCAGCACGTGGTAGCCACGATAGAAGCTTCCGAATACTGCTACCCGCAACACACTCCCTCCCCGACAGATCGCACGCGCCGACGTCGCAGCGACTCGCTGTGACGCCAAGACTGTAACGTCTAATTGCCAGATCGCGAAGCCCCGAGCGGCCTTGCAGGGAAGCGCAAATGCGAAGGGCCGACCCTTGCGGGCCGGCCCTCGGCAGGTGTTCCATTGGTCGGGGCGGCGGGATTCGAACTCGCGACCCCTTGCACCCCATGCAAGTGCGCTACCAGGCTGCGCTACGCCCCGACACAGCCGCGCATTATAGCAGCCTGCGGGCGCTTTGCCAGCGCCACATCACTCACGCAAGAAGACGAGCAATTCTTCGACTTCACCACGCACTTCGGCCAGCACGCCACGCAAGCGATTGGCCTCCTCCGCCTCTTCCTGCTCGTGGATGGCGGACTCGCCCAGACGGTTGCGCGCGCCGGAGATGGTGAAGCCTTCACGGTAGAGCAGTTCGCGGATGCGGCGAATCAGCAGCACCTCGTGGTGCTGGTAATAGCGTCGGTTGCCGCGACGCTTGACCGGTTTGAGCTGCGTGAATTCCTGTTCCCAGTAGCGCAGCACATGCGGCTTTACGCGGCACAGGTCGGCGACCTCGCCGATCGTGAAGTAGCGCTTGGCCGGGATCGGCGGCAGCGGCTCCTGATCGGGTTCAGTGGCGGGGTTGTGCATGCGTGAGTTGCTCCACGGCGGCCTTGAGCTTCTGGCTGGCGTGGAAGGTGACGACGCGACGCGCCGAGATCGGGATTTCCTCGCCGGTCTTGGGGTTGCGCCCCGGACGCTGGGGCTTGTCGCGGAGCTGGAAGTTGCCGAAGCCGGAGAGCTTGACGGCTTCGCCACGCTCCAGGGCCGCGCGAATCTCCTCGAAGAAACCCTCGACCATGTCCTTGGCCTCGCGCTTGTTCAGCCCCACCCGTTCAAAAAGCAGTTCGGCCAGTTCGGCCTTGGTCAATGTCGCGCTCATTTCCCTTATCCGCGCAGCGTCGCGCCAAAGGAAGCGTCCGCCTCGCGCACGATGGCCGAAATGGCTGACTCCACTTCCGAATCTTCAAGTGTCCGCTGAGTATCTTGCATCAACACCCTGAATGCAAGACTCTTTTTCCCATCGGCCACGCCCTTGCCCTGATACACGTCGAACAGCTCCACCGCCTGCACGATGGGCGGTGCGGCACGGCGCAAGGCGGCCATCAGCTCGGCCGCAGCCACCGCGGAATCGACGATCAGCGCGATATCACGCGACACGGCCGGGAATCGCGACAGTTCGCGATAGGCCGGAACCCCGCTGGCCAGCGCAGCGGGCAGATCGAGTTCGAACATCACGGGCGCGGCGCCCAGATCGTAAGCCTCGACCCATTTCGGATGCAGTTCGCCGATCACGCCGATCAGCACCCCATCCACCGACACCTCCGCCGCACGCCCGGGATGCAGCGCAGGATGCTCGAGCGGGCGGAATTCGGCCACGCGCGGCGCGATCAACGCCTCGAGATCGGCCTTGAGATCGAAGAAATCGACGCGTCGCGTAGCCGTGCCCCATTGCTCCGGCAGTGCCGGGCCGGCCGCCAGCGCGGCGATGCGCAGAGGCTGCTCGAAGCCCGCAACGGGCCCACCGTCGGCTACCGGCACAAAGCAACGCCCGGTTTCGAACACGCGCACGCGCACGAGCTGACGATTGCGGTTGGCGATCAGGTTGTCGACCAGACCACCGATCAGGCTGGTGCGCATCACGCCCATCTGGCTGGCGATCGGGTTGGCGAGCTTGACCGGGGCCACGACGCCGCAGAAGTCACGCTCCCAGGCCACATCGACGAATGCGTAGTTGATCACTTCCTGAAAGTCGCGCGCGGCCAGCTGCCGGCGCAGCGACCACACCGTGCGCACGCCCTCGTCCTGCGCCAGCATGGCCATGGGACCGACCGGGGTGCGCGCGGGAATGTCGTCGTAGCCATGCAGACGCACGATCTCCTCGATCAGGTCGGCCTCGATGGCGATGTCGAAACGCCAGCTCGGCGGCACGACGGACAGGCATTCGCCGTCGCGACGCACTTCGAGATGCACGCGCTCGAGCAACTCGGCCATCGCGTTGTCGTCGATCTCCAGACCCAGCACGCGACGCGCGCGTTGCGGACGCAGGGCGACCGGCGCGCGCACCGGCAAGTGGGCCTCGGACACGGCTTCGACCACCGGGCCGGCGGCGCCGCCGCACAGATCGAGGATCAGGCGCGTGGCGCGTTCGATGGTACGGCGCGGCAGTTCGAAGTCCACACCACGCTCGAAGCGGTGCGAGGCGTCCGAGCCGAAGTTGTACTGGCGCGCGCGCCCGGCGATGGCATCGGGTGCGAAGAAGGCGCTCTCGAGGAACAGGTCGGCGGTGTCGAGCGTGATGCCGCTGTCCTCGCCGCCCATGATGCCGGCCAGCGCGAGTGCGCGCGAATCATCGGCAATCAGCAGGGTGTCGGCGGCCGGCTTCACGGTCTGCTCGTTCAGCAGCAGCAATTCCTCGCCCGCGCGCGGCAGGCGCACATGGATGGCGCCCTCGAGCCTGGCGTCGTCGAAGGCATGCAGCGGCTGGCCGAGTTCGAGCATCACGTAGTTGGTGATGTCGACGAGCACGCTGATCGAGCGGACGCCGCTGCGCTCGAGCCGCCTCACCATCCATTCGGGCGTGGCGGCGCGCGCGTCTACGCCGCGCACGATGCGACCGCAATAGCGCGGGCAGGCGGCCGGCGCGTCGAGCACGATCTCGCGCACGTCTGCGATGCTCGCCGGCACTGCCGAAGTATCCGGCAGCGACAGCGGTGCCCCGGTGAGCGCGGAGACCTCGCGCGCGACGCCGGCCAGGCTCAGACAGTCGGCACGATTGGGCGTGAGCTTGATCGTGAACGAATGGTCATCGAGCCCCAGCACCGCGCGCACGTCTGCGCCAACGGGCGCGTCCGCGGGCAGCGCGAGCAGCCCCTCGTGCGCATCGGAGATGCCCAGCTCGCGTGCCGAGCAAAGCATGCCGGACGACTCCACCCCGCGCAGCTTCGCCTTCTTGATCTTGAAATCACCCAGTTCCGCCCCGATACGCGCCAGCGGCGCGAACATGCCGGCGGCCGCATTGGGCGCGCCGCACACGATCTGCAGCATCTCGCCACTGCCGTCGTCGACCTCGCACACCTTGAGCTTGTCGGCGTCCGGATGCGCTGCGGTGTCGACGATGCGCGCGACGACCACACCCTGGAAATCGGCGGCGACCGGATCGCACTCCTCGACCTCGAGGCCGGCCATCGTCAGCAGATGACCGAGCGCCTCGGTGTCGAGTTGCGGATCGACGAACTCGCGCAGCCAGTGTTCGGAAAATTGCATGTCGGTAATTGATGCGCGAAAAGGATTAGCGGAACTGACCCAGGAAACGCAGATCGTTGTCGAAGAACAGGCGCAGATCGTTGACGCCGTAGCGCAGCATGGTCAGCCGGTCCAGCCCCATGCCGAAAGCGAATCCGGTGTGCGTCTCCGCGTCGATGCCACCGCAACCGAGCACTTCGGGGTGCACCATGCCGCAGCCGGCGATCTCCAGCCAACGTCCGTCGAGCGCGCCACTCATGAAGGCGACGTCGATCTCGGCGCTGGGCTCGGTAAACGGGAAGAAGGACGGGCGAAAGCGCACCTGCAGATCATCCGTCTCGAAGAAGTTGCGCAGGAAGTCCGCGATCACGCCTTTCAGATCCGCGAAACTGACGTTCTCACCCACCCACAGCCCCTCGACCTGATGGAACATCGGCGAATGCGTGGCGTCCGAATCGACGCGATACACGCGCCCGGGCGCGATCACGCGCAGGTCCGGCATGGCCGCCGCGCCGCCGTGACGCTCGACGTGGGCGAGCATGGCGCGAATCTGCACCGGGCTGGTGTGCGTGCGCAGCAGCACGTCGTCGCGCCCTTCGATGTAGAAGGTGTCGTGCATCGAGCGCGCAGGATGGTTGTCGGGCGTGTTCAGCGCGGTGAAATTGTGCCAGTCGGTCTCGATCTCGGGGCCGTCGGCAACGACGAAGCCGATCGAACCGAACAGGTTCTCGACGCGCTCGAGCGTGCGGCTGACCGGATGCAGGCCGCCCGTCCCCGAACCGCGCCCGGGCAGGGTCACATCGAGCGCCTCGGCCGCCAGTTGCCCGGCCAGGCGCGCGTCGCGCAGCGCGTCGCGTCGCGCCTCGAGCGCGGCCTCGACGGCCTGCTTGGCGCGATTGATCTGCGCACCGGCCGTGCGCCGCTCCTCGGGCGGCAGCTTGCCCAGCGTCTTGAGCAGTCCGGTGAGCGATCCGGTCTTGCCCAGATAACGCGCCTTGGCCTGCTCCAGCGCATTGGCGTCATCGGCCTGCGCGAATTGGGCAATAGCCTGCTCGACCAGGGTATCCAGATTTTCCATGTGCGGATCTTCGTCGATTGCAGAAAAAAAAGGAGGCCAGGCCTCCTTTTTTTGCGCCGCGCTGTGTCAGGCGGCGAGTCGGGACCGGGCCTGCTCCGCGAGCGCCGCAAATGCGGGCTTGTCGAACACGGCCAGATCGGCCAGTACCTTGCGGTCCACTTCCACTTCGGCTTTCTTCAGGCCGTGCATGAAGGTGCTGTAGGTCAGACCCAGTTCGCGCGCGGCGGCGTTGATACGCGCGATCCACAGCACACGGAACTGACGCTTGCGCTGACGACGGTCGCGGTAGGCGTATTGTCCGGCCTTCATCACCGCCTGTTTGGCGATGCGGTATACGTTCTTGCGACGGCCACGGTAGCCCTTGGCGAGGGCGAGGACCTTCTTGTGACGGGCGCGGGCGGTTACACCACGTTTAACTCGGGGCATGGTGTTCTCCTATCAAGCGTACGGAAGCATTGCGCGGATCAGCTTGGTGTCGGCGTCATGAACAGCCGTCATGCCGCGCAGCTGGCGCTTGTTCTTGGTGGTCTTCTTGGTCAGGATGTGACGCTTGAAGGCCTGCGACCGCTTGATCCCGCCACTGGCGCGGATCTTGAACCGCTTGGCGGCACCGCTCTTGGTTTTCATCTTGGGCATTGCTGCAACTCCTGTTATTGGATGCCACCGGGTAGCCCGCAAGGACGTTTGAGACCCGGCACCACTTGTCGTCCGGCCGTTTCCGGCCGTCGTTTCCCGCCGCAAGTCATGCGCGACGGGAAATCCTGCCGTGATCAGCTCGGCTTGCGCGGAGCGATCACCATGATCATCTGACGCCCTTCCATCTTGGGCATCTGCTCGACCTGACCGAGCTCGTCGACATCGGCGCGGATGCGTTCGAGCTGGCGCATGCCGATTTCCTGATGCGCCATCTCGCGACCGCGAAAGCGCAGCGTCACCTTGACCTTGTCGCCCTCGTTGAGAAAACGCACGAGGTTGCGCAGCTTGATCTGGTAGTCGTTCTCGTCGGTACCCGGGCGGATCTTGACTTCCTTGATCTGTACCTGCTTCTGCTTCAGGCGCGCCTCGTGAGCCTTCTTCTGCTCCTGATACTTGAACTTGCCGTAGTCCATGATCTTGCACACTGGCGGCTGCGCCATGGGTGCAATCTCCACCAGGTCCAGACCGGCCTCCTCGGCCTGCTGCAGGGCGCTTTCCAGCGAAACGATACCGAGCTGCTCTCCGTCATCCGAAACGAGCCGGATTTCGGGCGCGTTGATTTCGTTGTTGACGCGCTGCTTCTTGTCTTGAGCGATGGTTCAGTTCTCCGAAAATTCAATATCAGACCGCGCCGGCCTTGGCGTCGACTTCACGCCGCCAACTCTCGATCAACGATTCCAGGGACATCTGGCCGAGATCCCGGCCACCTCTGGCGCGCACAGTGACAAGCCCCGCCGCCTTTTCCTTCTCGCCAATGACGATCTGGTAGGGGAGCTTATGTACGCTGTGTTCGCGGATTTTATAGTTAATCTTTTCGTTGCGCAAATCCGCTTCGACCCGAAAGCCTGCATCCACAAGGCGTCGCGCCACATCCGCGGCATATTCCGACTGTCCTTCGGAGATGTTGAGCACGACCGCCTGCAGCGGCGCGAGCCACATCGGCATGGCGCCGGCGTGATGCTCGATGAGGATGCCGATGAAGCGCTCCATGGAACCCAGGATCGCGCGGTGCAGCATGACCGGATGCTTCTTGCTGTTGTCCTCGGCGACGTAC
Source organism: Pseudazoarcus pumilus (assembly GCF_002872475.1). Lineage (GTDB taxonomy): Bacteria > Pseudomonadota > Gammaproteobacteria > Burkholderiales > Rhodocyclaceae > Pseudazoarcus > Pseudazoarcus pumilus. The sequence continues at coordinate 1,314,869 of NZ_CP025682.1, read as the reverse complement.
TCGGCGCCAAGGCGCACCGGCAGGTTGAAGTCCAGCTGCAGCGTGCCGCACTGCCATACGCGACCGATGCAGTCGCGCAGCGAGAACTCGATCTTGGGACCGTAGAAGGCGCCCTCACCCGGCTGCAACTCGTAGGCCAGCTGCTGCGCGTCGAGCGCGGCAGCGAGTGCCACCTCGGCCTTTTCCCACTGCTCGTCGGTGCCGACGCGCTTTTCCGGCCGCGTGGACAGCTTGACCTCGACATCGGTGAAGCCGAAGTCGGCATAGACCTTCTGCAACAGGCGGATGAACTCGGCCGACTCCTCCTGCACCTGATCCTCGGTGCAGAAGATGTGGGCGTCGTCCTGCACGAAGTTGCGCACGCGCATGATGCCGTGCAGCGATCCCGAAGGCTCGTTGCGGTGGCAGGAACCGAATTCGGCCATGCGCAGCGGCAGGTCGCGGTAGCTCTTCAGACCCTGGTTGAAGATCTCGATGTGGCACGGGCAGTTCATCGGCTTGATCGCGTAGTCGCGCTTCTCCGACTGCGTCGTGAACATCAGGTCGGCATACATGCCCCAGTGGCCGGACTTCTCCCACAGGCTGCGATCGACGATCTGCGGCGTCTTGACCTCGTGATAGCCGCGCGCGCCGATGGTGCGACGCAGGTACTGTTCGACCTGCTGCCACAGCGTCCAGCCCTTGGCATGCCAGAACACCATGCCCGGCGCCTCCTCCTGCATGTGGAAGAGATCGAGCTGGCGGCCGAGCTTGCGGTGGTCGCGCTTCTCCGCCTCTTCGAGCATGTGCAGGTAGGCGGCCAGATCGTCCTTGCTGCGCCAGGCCGTGCCGTAGATGCGCTGCAGCATCTCGTTCTTCGAATCCCCGCGCCAGTAGGCGCCGGCCACCTTGGTCAGCTTGAAGACCTTGAGGTGGCCCGTGGAGGGCACGTGCGGTCCGCGGCACAGGTCGATGAAGTCGTCCTGGCGGTACAGCGACACGTCCTCGTTCGTCGGGATCGAGGCGATGATCTCGGCCTTGTACAACTCGCCTTGCTGCTTGAAGAAATCGACTGCGGCGTCGCGCTCCCAGACCTCGCGATGCACGGGGATGGCGGCCTTCGCAAGTTCGCCCATGCGCTGCTCGATCTTCTCCAGATCCTCGGGCGTGAACGCGCGCTTGTACGCAAAATCGTAGTAGAAGCCGTTGTCGATGACCGGACCGATCGTGACCTGCGCCTCCGGGAAGAGCTGCTTGACCGCGTGCGCGAGCAGATGCGCGGTCGAGTGGCGGATGATCTCGAGGCCTTCCTCGCTCTTGTCGGTGATGATCGCCAGTTCGGCATCGTCCTCGATGCGGTGCGACAGGTCGACCTCGCGCCCGCCCACCTTGCCGGCGAGCGCTGCCTTGGCAAGCCCCGGCCCGATCGAGGTCGCCACCTCTGCCACCGTTACCGGGTGATCGAAGCTGCGAACGGAACCGTCGGGAAGAGTGATGTTGGGCATCGCTGTCTGACCTCTGGCGGGGTGATTCGATTGGAAAACGCGGACGAAAAAAAAGTGCGGACGCGCCGCACTTTCTTCAACGGAACCCTGCTGCGCCCGACCTATGCATTGACCTGGAAGGTGATCGTAGTTCGGGACATCGACATGGCTCCGGGGTGTTGGTAGGCGCGATTGGATTCGAACCAACGACCCCCACCATGTCAAGGTGGTGCTCTAACCAACTGAGCTACGCGCCTGCTAAGAGCGGCGAATTATAGCGGCCCGATTCGGCTTGTCAAAGTTTTTCGCTCGGCCAGGCTTCGAGGAAGGCGCTCCAGTGCGGCGCGTCCAGCGCTGCCAGCTGCTCGCGCACGAAGGTCAGCTCCGCGGCGTGGTCCTCGGCACTGCGCTCGCCGCGCATGCGCTGAAAGCCCAGCAGCACCAGGTAAGTGTTGACCACGTCGGTCTCGCAGTAGTCGCGGATGTCCGCCTGACGACCCTCCTGCCAAGCCTGCCACACGGCCGAGCCGTCCATGCCGAGCTTGCCCGGGCACCCCATCAGCTTGGCCAGTTCGTCCAGACGCACGGCCGCGCGCGGCTGGTACAGCGCGAGCAGGTCCATCAGATCGAGATGACGCGCGTGGTAGCGGCTGATGTAGCTGTTCCACTTGAATTCGCGCGAGTCGTGATAATCGCCCTCGCCCTGGTCCCAGTAGCGCGGCGCCGACACGCCGTGGATCAGGCCGCGATAATGCAACACCGGCATGTCGAAGCCGTTGCCGTTCCACGAGACGATCTGCGGCGTGTAGCGCTCGATGCCGTCGAAGAAGCGCTGGATGATCTCGCCCTCGCCGCAATCGGGCTCGGCCAGCGAGAACACCCGAAAATTCTGCGCGTCACGCAACACGCAGGAAATCGCCACAACGCGTTGCAGATGCAGCGGCAGGAAGTCGTTACCGGTCGCGGCACGGCGCTGCTGGAACGCGAACTCCGCGACCTCGGCGTCATCGAGCCCTGCCGGCAACTCGTTGAGGGAGCGAATGCCTGCGACGTCGGGGACCGTCTCGATGTCGAAGACGAGAACCGGTGTCACTTGCGCTTCCAGCCGTCCTGTGTCTCGACCCACCAGCCGGCCTTGGCGCGGTCGGCGAAGCGCTGCGCGAAGGTCGAACGGATGTCCGACTCCCATTCGGGATGCCCGTTGGCGCGCGCGATCTCGCGATACAGCGCGGCACGATCATCGTTCTCGGCGGCGATCAGCGCATTGGCTCGGCCCCGCTGGGGCAGCGGCACGGCAGAGGCATCGCGCAGCTTGACCGTGCCGTCACTGCCGAATCCGACCGCGCCGGAGTCGTACAGCGGGGCCAGCTCGGCATGACGTTGCTGCATCGATTTTTTGAGCGCGCTGATCGCCGGCGTGTCGATATCGAGATCGCCCTGCGCTGCGACGATGCTCGCCAGACCCAGCAAGAGGAGCGCGAAGAGGAGGTGGAAGAAGCGGGACGGAATCATTGCGTACCTCCTTGCGCAGGCGCCGGGGCGGGCTTGGCGGCGCGCTCGCGCTCCTGCCAGACCTCGTCGATGATGCGGTCGGCGGCTTTTTCGGCGGCAGCCGCAGGGAAATAGATGTTGATCGTGACGCAGCCACTCGCGACGACGGCGAGCGCCGCGGTCAGGGCCACCCGGTGGATTGTGCTCATTTTCGCTCCTCGTCGCTGTTTCAGCGTATGACCGGGGCCGTGTTCGATGCGATCACGCGCTGCAGGCGATCGCTCAGCTCGTTCCAGTCCACGCGACGATTGTAGCCGATCACGTTGAGCGCCGGGATTCCGCCCCCGCGCACGATGTCGAAGCTGCCTGTGGTCTCGTCGCCGATGCCGCCCATGATGCACACACCGCCCTCGAGGCGGCACGACAGGCCGATCTCGCGATAGCCGAAGCTGTCGAAAAACCCCAGGATACCGCGCTGCAGCGCCGCGCCTGCGCCGGGTCCGGCGAGTGCGCCGATGTTCTGTACCGCACGCTGGCTGATGCGCTTGCGGTAGCGGCCCGGACTGCTATGGATACGCGCATCGAAAGCCACCGGGCGCCAGTGCACCAGTTCCAGCGCGTGTACGTCGGCGTCGATGAAGCCGGTGATGCTGCCGAACTCGAAGGTGCTGGTGAGTTGTTCCAGATCGAGATTGCGCGCCTCGACGTTGGAATACAGCCGCGAAGAGACCCCGTAAGGTTCATACGCGCGCAACTCGGTCACGCGCAGATAGCCGTCGAAGACCGAGACCACCAGCGCACCGTCGAGCGCAATCTCGCCCGGCGACACCGTCAGTCCGGGCATCGAGGCCGACAGCACACCGGCCATCTCGGGCAGGCCGAGGGCAGCAGTCAAGAGCGGCATCGAGATCGGCTCGATGACCGCCGCGCCACTGCCCGACCAGCCTTTGCTGCCGCGACGCAAGGCCAGATCGCTGAGCACGACCCGACCGTCGAGCAGCGGAATCGCGAGCGTGGCGATGTCCACTGCAGGACCGTGCAGGTTTGCCGAAACCTCGAACGCGCCCAGTTCGAGCTTCTCCCAGCGCCCGCCCTGGAGAACCAGTTCGGCCTCGGTGGCCTCGTTCTCGCGCCACGGCACCACACCGGAGAGCGGCCCGACCGCCAGTGTCGTGTCCGCGTCGGCGTAGCGGACGCCATCGAGCGCGACGTCGATCCCATGCATGCGCCCGCCCTCGATCACCACGCCGGCGCTCACGCGCCCGTCGAAACTCAGCGACCCGGGACGCCCCGGCGCGATCAGCGGGGCAACGAACTGCGGCCCGACCACGGCCAGGTCGGCCCGGGCAATCGTTGCCGCGAGACGATCGATCGACAGATCCGGGCGCGTGAAGCGCGCGCGCGCCTCGATGCCGTCGACCCCGTCGATGACCAGCGAAGCGCGCGAGAACTCGATGAAGGCCTCGCTCACCGTCCCGCGCAGCAGGGCGCGGATGCCGGCCGTCGTGTAGATGGGATGGACGTAGGCCTCGCCGTCGGTCCAATCGGCTTCGACCGAGAACGCCCAGTCCCGGCCTACGCGCTCGAGCGTGGCGGCCAGTTCGGCGCCCACGCCCTCGGCGGCCTGCAGGCCGTCCGCACTGGAGAACGTCGCCGCGGATACGCGTCCGTCCAGACGCATCGTCACCGGACCGTCGGCCACAAGCCGGCCCGCGACGCGACCGTCGAAGCGTCCGGAGAGCACGAAATCGGATTTCGGCATCCAGCGCGCAATGCGCTCCAGATCGAAGTCGGCGACTTTGCCGGCGAGGCTGCCGTCAGCCGACAGATCGAGGTCCAGCCGATCTCCCGCCGAGGATGCGAGCCGCAACCGACCGGATCGCTCGAACGGCGCGTACTCGACATCGATGCTCAGGCGCTCGCCGAGCCCCTCGCCCACCAGCTCGCCGTCGCGACAGGCCAGCCGCGGCAGAGCGATCCGAACTTCGGTGCAGCGAAAGCGAACGTTGTCGAAACGCTGGCCACCTGCTTCCAGGCGGCGCATCGACACGCTCGCCGACGCCGCGTCATCGGCCAGTTCGAACACCAGCTCTTGGACTTCAAAGGCGGGATGCGAGATCGAACCCAGCTCGACCTTCAACGCCGCTGCCGCAGCGTGTCCGCAGCAGGCGACGACCACACACGCGAGCGCGAGGCGTCGCATCGGGCTCAGCCGGGGAAAACGCCCGTAGACAGATAACGGTCGCCGCGATCGCAGACGATGGAGACGATCACCGCATTTTCGACCTGCGCGGCGATGCGCAGGGCGACATGCATCGCGCCCCCTGAAGAGATACCCGCGAAGATGCCCTCCTCGCGCGCCAGGCGCCGGGTCATCTCCTCGGCGTCGGCCTGCCCGACATACTCGAGGGCGTCGACCGCGCTCTTGTCGTAGATGCGCGGCAGGTAGGCGTCCGGCCACTTGCGAATGCCCGGGATCTGCGACCCTTCCTCCGGCTGGCAACCGATGATGCGGATGTCCGGATTCTTCTCGCGGAAGAAACGCGAGCAGCCCATGATAGTGCCGGTAGTACCCATGCTGCTGATGAAGTGCGTGATGCGCCCGTCCGTCTGCTCCCAGATCTCCGGGCCGGTACCTTCATAGTGCGAGAGCGGGTTGTCGGGGTTGGCGAACTGGTCGAGGATGATGCCCCGCCCCTCGTCGCGCATGCGCTCGGCGACGTCGCGCGCCATCTCCATGCCGCCCTGCTTGCCGGTGAGCACCAGCTCGGCGCCGAAGGCACGCATGCTCTGGCGGCGCTCCACGCTCTGATTCTCCGGCATCACGAGAATCATGCGGTAGCCGCGCATCGCCGCGGCCATCGCCAGGGCGATGCCGGTGTTGCCGCTGGTGGCCTCGATCAGCGTATCGCCGGGCTGGATGTCGCCGCGCGCCTCTGCGCGCACGATCATCGACAGCGCGGGCCGGTCCTTGACCGAGCCAGCCGGGTTGTTGCCCTCGAGCTTGGCGAGAATGACGTTGCCGTGGCCTGCATTGATGCGCTTGAGGCGCACCAGCGGCGTGTGGCCAACATAGTCTTCGAGCGTCTTGTAATCCATGGCGATCGATGGTCCGAACGGAAATGCAGTGTACGCCCGTGACCGGGCGCTTTGAAGCGGGCATGCGGCACAACATCATGCCTCGCGCCCGCCGCTCAGGGTGCGAGATCGAACTCCTCGGTGCGGCGCGGCGGATAGGTTTCCCAGCCGCCACAGGCCGGACAGCGCCACTGGAAATGGCGCGACTTGAATCCGCAGCTCGCACAACGATAGCGTGCGACGCGCCGCGTGTGGTCGTGAATGAGCTGGCGCATCAGCTCGGCATCCTCGCGCCGCTCGCCGTCGGCCTCGCGCGACGCCGCGTCGAGGAGCTTCTCCAGCCCCTGCAGCGTCGGATTGCGCCGCAACTGCTCACGCACCAGCGCATAGGCCGCACGCGGGCCGCCGACGTCGAGTTCGCGACGATAGACCTCGTCGAGCAAGTCCAGCGAGGGGTTGCGCTCCAGCCAGGCGCGCAGCAGCGTCTGCCCCTGCTCGACGCGATCGAGCCGGCCATGCGCGTCGAGCACACGCTCGGCGACCAGCGACAGATACACCGGATCCTGCTTCTCGACGCGCTTCCAGGCCTCGATGGCCTCCTCCGCCCGTCCTTCGGCGAGCAGCAGATCGCCGAGGACGATGCTCGCCCGCACGCAGCCACGATTGGTCGCGAAGGCCTCGTCGACGTAGGCCCGCGCCTCGTCCAGGCGCGAACTCGCGAGTGCATCGGCCGCCAGCTCGCAGTAGAAGTTCGCGATCTCACGGCGCCACTGCACACCCTCGTGCCCCGAGAGGGTGCGTGCGATCTCGACCGCCTTGAGCCATTCACGCTCCTGCTGGTAGAGCTCGAGCAGATAGCGTGTCGCCGACTCGTTGTGACGCGTGCCGCGCAATCGCGTGAAGATCGACTCGGCGCGATCGAGCAAGCCGGCGCGCAGGTAGTCCTCGCCGAGTGCGGCTAGCGCGTCGAGGCGCTGATCCTCGGCGATGTCCTCGCGGTCGACCAGATTCTGGTGAATGCGGATCGCACGTTCGGTCTCGCCGCGGCGCCGGAACAGCGCGCCGAGCGCGAAATGCAGTTCGATCGTGTCGGGATCGATGCGCATCGCCTCGGTGAAGGCGTCGACGGCCTTGTCCTGCTGCTCGTTGACGAGGAAATTCAGGCCGTTCAGATAGGTGCGCGGCAACGCGCGCGACTCGCGTACGACCTGCCGGATATCGATGCGCGCAGCCAGCCAGCCCAGTCCGAAGAACAGCGGCAGGGCCAGCAGCCACCAGAATTCGATCTCCATCAGCTCAGACGGCCTTACCTGCAGCAGCGTCGCGGTCGCGCTCGGCACGCGCCAGGTCACGGCGCAGGCGCGAGATCTCGCGACGCTTGCCCAGCAGCGATGCGAACGTCGCGGTCACCCCGAGCACCGCCCCGGCCGCGAACGCGGCGAGGATCACGAACACCAGCGGCAGACTCCACTGGCTGCCGAAGAAGAAATGCAGATCGACGAGCTGGTCGTTCTTGACCGCGAAACCGAACAAGAGGAAGAACAGCAGGATTCTCAGAACCCAGATCAGGATGCGCATGGAAGGGTCTTCCTCCAGTTCAAGAAAAAGGCGGCCGGAGCCGCCTTTTCAGGGATCAAGTCGGCCGGGGCGTGTCAGCGTGCACCCCGGCGATGCTTGCATGCTCAGCCGACGATATCAACCCGCTCGCGCAACTCCTTGCCGGCCTTGAAATGCGGCACGTACTTCTCGGGTACCTGCACGCGCTCTCCGGACTTGGGGTTGCGACCCACACGGGGCGGGCGATAGTTCAGCGCAAAGCTGCCGAAACCGCGGATCTCGATGCGATCGCCGCGCGATAGCGCCTCGGTCATCGCATCGAGCATCATCTTGACCGCGCAATCGGCATCCTTCGCGACCAGCTGGGGGAAACGGCCCGCCAGCTTCGCGATGAGTTCCGATTTGGTCATCGGTGGCCGCGGCTTACTGCTTGTGCTCGTTGAGCTTCGCCTTGAGCAACGCACCAAGGTTGGTAGTCCCGCTCGCCGCATCGGCCGACAGCTTGGTCATCGCCTCGCTGGTCTCGACCTGGTCCTTGGCACGGATCGACAGGTTGATCGAGCGCGTCTTGCGATCGACGTTGATGATCAGCGCCTCGACCTGATCGCCTTCCTTGAGGACCGTGGTCAGGTCATCGACCCGGTGCGGTGCTGCTTCGGAGGCGCGCAGATAGCCTTCGACTTCCTCGTTGAGCTGGATCACCGCGCCGCGAGCGTCGACACTCTTCACGGTACCGGTGACGAGGGTGTTCTTCTCGTGCGTGGCGATGAAGTTCGTGTACGGATCGCCCTCGAGCTGCTTGACGCCCAGCGAGATGCGTTCGCGCTCCACGTCGATGGCCAGCACCACCGCCTCGACATCGTCGCCCTTCTTGAAGCGGCGCACCGCTTCCTCGCCCGCATCGCTCCACGACAGGTCGGACAGATGCACCAGACCGTCGATGCCGCCTTCCAGGCCGATGAACACGCCAAAGTCGGTGATCGACTTGATCTGGCCGCTGACCTTGTCGCCCTTCTTGTGGTTGAGCGCGAAATCGTCCCACGGGTTGGACATGCACTGCTTCATGCCCAGCGAGATGCGGCGACGGTCTTCGTCGATCTCGAGAATCATCACCTCGACCTCGTCGCCCAGCTGCACGACCTTGGTCGGATGGATGTTCTTGTTGGTCCAGTCCATCTCGGACACGTGAACCAGACCCTCGATACCCTGCTCGACCTCGACGAAAGCACCGTAGTCGGTGATGTTGGTGACCTTGCCGAACAGACGCGTGCCCTGAGGATAGCGGCGCGAAATGCCGACCCACGGGTCATCACCGAGCTGCTTGAGGCCGAGCGAGACGCGTTGGCGCTCCTGGTCGAACTTGAGGACCTTGGCTTCGATCTCGTCACCGACGTTGAGCACTTCGGTCGGGTGACGCACGCGGCGCCAGGCCAGGTCAGTGATGTGCAGCAGGCCGTCGATACCACCGAGGTCGACGAACGCACCGTAGTCGGTGATGTTCTTGACGATGCCCTTGATGACCGAGCCTTCCTGCAGCGTCGCGAGCAGCTTCTCGCGCTCTTCGCCCATGGTCTCTTCGAGCACGGCGCGGCGCGAAACGACCACGTTGTTGCGCTTGCGGTCGAGCTTGATGACCTTGAATTCGAATTCCTTGCCTTCGTACGGCGTGGTGTCCTTGACCGGACGCATGTCGACCAGCGAGCCCGGCAGGAACGCGCGGATGCTGTTGGTCATCACGGTCAGGCCACCCTTGACGCGGCCGGAGACCACACCCTTGACCAGCAAACCCTCGTTGAGCGCCTTCTCGAGATCGTTCCAGGCGGCGATGCGCTTGGCCTTCTCGCGCGACAGGCGGGTTTCGCCATACCCGTCTTCGAGCGCGTCGATGGCGACATGCACGAAGTCACCGACTTCGACCTCGAGCTCACCGCGGTCGTTGCGGAATTCGTCGATGGGGACGTAGCTCTCGGACTTCAGACCGGCATTGACGACCACGAAGTTGTGATCGATGGCGGCCACTTCAGCGGTGATCACCTCGCCGGCGCGCATCTCCTGGCGGGCAAGGCTCTCTTCGAACAGATCGGCAAAACTTTCCATCGATTCGGAAACGGGGTTGGCAGTATTCATAAAAGTTGAGGATCCACATGCCGCACGCCAAGCGCACGACAACCTGTAAGTTGGCAAAATAGGGCCGGGCGCAAGAACGCCTCAGCCGACCTCGCGCGCCTGACGGGCGCGCACGTTCTCCAGAACGAAGGAAACGGCCTCTTCGACCGTCATCGACGTAGTTTCGACGAGCACCGCATCGGCAAGCTGCCGCAGCGGAGCGACAACGCGTGCCGCATCGCGCTCGTCACGCGATTGAAGATCGTTCCGAAGGTCGTGGAGTGTAGCAGCGATCCCTTTGTCCATCAACTGCTTATGGCGACGCTGCGCGCGCGCCTCCACCGACGCGGTAAGGAAGAACTTGTACGCGGCATCGACGAACACCACAGAGCCCATGTCACGCCCTTCGGCGACCAGCCCGGGGGCGCGCCGAAAGTCACGCTGGCGGTCGAACAACGCGGCGCGCACCGAGGGCAGCACGGCCACGCGCGAGGCGCCGATGGAGCAGTCCTCCTCGCGGATGCGGTCGGTCACGTCCTCGTCGCCGAGCAGGATGCGCGCGTGCTCGAAGCGCACCGGCAATTCACGCGCCAGCGCCTCCACTTCGGTCTCGTCGTCGAAGGACACGTCCTCGCCGATCGCCGCCAGCGCCACCAGTCGGTAGAGCGCACCACTGTCCAGATAATGCCAGCCCAGTTCGGCCGCTACGCGCGCGGCGACCGTGCCCTTGCCCGAGGCCGAGGGACCGTCGATCGCGATCACCGGTACCGGCTGCGCGATCGAAGCGAACACGCGGAAATACTCTGGGAAGGTCTTGTTCACGCATTTTGGATCGTTGATGCGCACGCGACAGTCGCCCAGCGTAACCAGCGAGAAGCACATCGCCATGCGGTGATCGTCGTAGGTGTCGATCGCTGCCGGACGCAGCCGTGCGGGCGGCACGATGTACAGATAGTCGGCACCCTCCTCGACCGTCGCACCAACCTTGCGCAGTTCGATTGCCATCGCCGCGAGACGGTCGGTTTCCTTGACGCGCCAGCTCGCGATGTTGCGCAAGCGACACGGGCCGTCGGCGAACAGCGCGGCCACGGCGAGCGTCATTGCCGCATCGGGAATATGGTTCAGATCCAGATCGAAGGCCTTGAGACGCCCGCCCTCGGGGGCGCTCGCCTCGATCCAGTTGTCGCCCATGTCGATGCACGCACCCAGTTGCGCAAGCGCCTCGGCGAAGCGAACGTCGCCCTGGATGCTGTGGCGCCCCACCCCTTCGACACGCACCGGGCCGCCGCCCATCGCGCCGGCGGCGAGAAAATATGACGCCGACGAGGCATCGCCCTCGACGAAGAGCTCGCCCGGGCTCATGTAGCGCGCGCCGGCAGGGATGGTGAAGCGGCGCCAGCCTTCGCGCGCGACTTCGACGCCGAAGCGTGCCATCAGATCCAGCGTGATCGCGACATAAGGGCGGGAAATCAGCTCACCGACGACCTCGATGACGGTCTCGCGCCCGCTCAGCGGCAATGCCATCAGCAGCGCGGTCAGGAACTGGCTGGAGACGTCGCCGCGCACGCGCACCAAAGCGCCCGCGGCCTGGCCCGGATGGATCGCCAGCGGCGGGTAGCCCTCATTGCCCAGATACTCGATATCGGCACCGATTTCGAGCAGGCCGTCGACGAGGTCGCCGATGGGCCGCTCGTGCATGCGCGCCACGCCCGACAGGCGGTACTCGCCGCCGGAAAGTGCCAGCGCGGCGGTCAGCGGCCGGAAGGCCGTGCCGGCGTTGCCCAGGAACAGGTCCGCCTGCTTGACCGGAAAGGGCCCGGCCACGCCGCGCACGCGGCACGTGCCGTCGGCCTCACGCGCGCACTCGACGCCGAGCGCGGCCAGCGCCTCGAGCATGCGATCGACGTCGTCCGAATCGAGCAGATCGCGGATCACGGTCTCGCCCTCGGCCAGCGCCGCGAGCAGCAGGGAGCGGTTGGAAATGCTCTTGGAACCGGGCAGACGCAGCGTCCCGCGGGCGCCCAGCAGTGGCGGCAGATCGAGAAAATCCATGCTCATTGCACTGAACCCGGATCGCTGCGGAAACGCTCGCCCCAGACCAGGCGCGCATCGCGCGCTTCGGCGAAGAGCCGTTCGAGTTGCTCACCGTCTGCCGAAAGCAACAAGGCGCGCAGATAGGCCAGTTCGGCCAGGTACTGGTCAAGCTCGGCCAACAACGGCTGACGGTTGGCGATGCAGATGTCACGCCACATCTCCGGGCTGCTGCCGGCAATGCGCGTGAAGTCGCGAAAACCGCTGGCGGCGAACCCGAACAGTTGCTCGGCATTGGCGCGTTCGGCCAGATCATGGACCAACCCGAAGGCAAGCAGATGCGGCAGGTGGCTGACCGCGGCGAAGATGCGGTCGTGGTCGTGCGGCGGCACCTCCTGCACGGCCGCGCCGCAGGCTTCCCACACCTCGCGCACGCGCAACACCGCCGAGGGTTCGTTCTCCGGCAGCGGCGTGAGCACTACCTTGCGTTCGCGATAGAGCGAGGCGAATGCTGCCTCCGCCCCGGTCTTCTCCGCCCCGGCGATCGGATGTGCGGGCACCACGTTGGCCAGGCGATCTCCGAAATTGCGGTAGATCGCCTCGATGACGTCGCGCTTGGTGCTGCCGGCGTCTGTGACCACCGTATCGTCGCCCAGATAGGGCGCCATCGCCTGCATGATGGCGTCCATCTGGCCGACCGGTGCCGCGAGCAGCACGAAGTCCGCGCCGTCGAGCGCGTCGGCCCAGCCGCCGGCAACCTCGTCGATCACGCCCAGCGCCTGCGCGCGATCGAGCGCCGCGCGCGTGCGGCCGATGCCGACCACACGACGCACCAACCCTGCTTCGCGCAGCGCGAGTGCGAACGAGCCACCGATCAGCCCGACACCACACACCACCAGCTTGTCGATCATTGTCATTGAGCCGTTCTCCCTTGCAGCGCGGGCGACAGCGCCTCGATGAAGCGTGCATTCTCTTCGGGCAGGCCGACGGATACGCGCAACCATTCGGGCATGCCATATCCGCCGATGGGGCGCACGATCACACCCCGGCGCAGCAGGCCGAGATTGACCGCCGCTGCGTCCCCCACCCGCAGCGCGACGAAGTTGCCCGCCGACGGAATCCATTCGAGGCCGAGTCGAGCGAACGCCTCGGTCAGCTGCCGCATGCCGCGATCATTGAGCTCGGCGCTGCGCGCAAGAAACTCCTCGTCGCCCAGCGCGGCTTCGGCCGCGGCAAGCGACACGCTGCCCACATTGAAGGGTTGTCGCACGCGGTTGAGGAGATCGATCACCGCCGGGTGGCCGATGCCGTAGCCGACGCGCAGCCCCGCCAGACCATAGGCCTTGGAAAAGGTACGCGTCACCAGAAGGTTCGGGTATCTGGCCGTCCACGCGATGCTGTCATAGCGCCGCGCCGGCTCCAGGTATTCGGTATAGGCCTCGTCGAGTACCACCAGCACATCCTGAGGCACGCGCGCGACGAAGGATTCGATCACATCGCCATCGATGAAGGTGCCGGTGGGATTGTTCGGGTTGGCGATGAAGAGCACCCGCGTGTCGGGCCGGATCGCGCCACCCATGGCATCCAGATCGTGGCCGTAGTCGCGCGCGCCGACCTCGATCCCGGTGGCGCCGGCCGCACGCGTGGCGAGCGCGTAGACCGCGAAGCCGTATTGCGAATAGACCGCCGTGCGTCCCGGCGCGAGCAGCGCGCGCGCGGCCAGTTCGAGCACGTCGTTCGAACCGTTGCCGAGTACGATGCGCTCGGCGCCGACACCCAGGCGACTCGACAGCGCGGCCTTGAGCGCGAAGCCATTGCCGTCCGGGTAGCGCGCGACCTCGACCAGCGCGGCGCTCGCCGCGTCGCGCGCGGCCGGGCTCATGCCCAACGGGTTCTCGTTCGAAGCGAGCTTGACGATGTCGCGCTCGGCCAGCGCCATCTCGCGGGCGAGTTCGGAGATCGGCTTGCCCGGCTGATAGGGAGAAATCGCGCGGATATTGTCGGGGGCCTGCACGACGATGCCGTGCTCGCCGTGAATGTCCTGAGGGGGCATTCGATTCACCTCGGATTTGCGATGAGGCTCAGATCGCCGCGACGGGATAGGAGCCGAGAATCTTGACGAAGGACGCACGCTCGGTCAGTTCGGCGAGCGCCGCGGCCACCGGAGGATCGGCCTGGTGACCTTCCAGATCGACGTAGAAGACGTATTCCCACATGCCGCCGCGCGCCGGGCGCGACTGCAGCTTGCTCATGCTCACGCCATGACGCGCGAACGGCTCGAGCAGCCCATGCACCGCGCCGGGCCGGTTCGGCGCCGAGCACACCAGCGAAGTGCGGTCCTGGCCGGAAACGCCCGAATCATGCTGCGCGATCACGACGAAGCGCGTGGTGTTGCGGGGCTCGTCCTCGATATTGGCGGCAAGTATGCGCAAATCGTACAGCCCGGCTGCGGCTTCGGCACCGATTGCCGCCGCGCCGTCCTCGTCGGAGGCCAGCCGCGCCGCCTCGGCGTTGCTCGCCACCGCCACACGCGGCACGGTACGCAGATTGCGGTCGAGCCACTCGTGACACTGCGCCAGCGACTGCGCATGCGAATACACCTTGGTCACCGCACCCAGCTCGGGGGCACGCGACATCAGGTTCTGGTGGATGCGTAGCCTGACTTCGCCGCAGATCTTGAGCGGCGAGGCGAGCAGCAGATCCAGCGTGCGACCGATCACCCCCTCGGTCGAGTTCTCCACCGGCACGATGCCGTAATCGGCATTGCCCGCCTCGACCGCACGGAACACGTCGTCGATCGCCGCCAGCGCGCTGAAGGCCGGCGCCGCACCGAAATGCTTGCGCGCCGCGCTCTCGGTGAAGGTACCGGCAGGACCGAGATAGGCCACGCGCAGCGGCTGCTCGAGCGCCAGACAGGCGGACATGATCTCGCGGAAGATGCGCTGCACGGCATGATCGGGCAGCGGCCCCGGATTCTCGTCGGCGAGGCGGCGCAGCACCTGGGCCTCGCGGTCGGGGCGATACAGGTTGCCCTGCTTGATCTCGCCCACGCGCTGCGCGCAGCGCGCGCGCTCGGACAGGCGCTCGAGAATATCGGCATCGAGCCGGTCGATCCGGTCGCGAATCCTCTGCAGTTCGTCGCTCATCGGCGCTCCCCGAAAATCATCCCCGCGTGCGCGCGAATTCGCGCATGTATTCGATCAGCGCATCCACGCCGGCGACCGGCATCGCGTTGTAGATCGACGCGCGCATGCCTCCGACCGACTTGTGCCCCTTGAGTTGGGCCAGTCCGGCGGCTTGGGCACCGGCCAGGAAGTCGCCCTCGAGCCGCGTGTCGGCGAGCAGGAACGGCACGTTCATGCGCGAGCGCGCAGCCGGCTCGACTTCGTTGCGGTAAAAGCCCGAGGCGTCGATGTACGCATACAGGCGCTGCGCCTTGTCGATATTGCGCCGTTCGATCGCAGCCAGCCCGCCCTCGCCCAGCAACCACTGGAACACCAGACCGGCGATGTAGATCGAATAGGTCGCCGGCGTATTGAGCATCGAGCCGTTGTCGGCCATCGTGCGATAGCTCATGACCGCCGGCGTGCCAGCCCAGGCGCGGTCGAGCAAGTCCTCACGCACGATCACGACCACCAGGCCCGACGGGCCGATGTTCTTCTGCGCTCCGGCGTAGATCATGCCGAAGCGCGTGACGTCCATCGGACGCGACAGGATGTGCGAGGACATGTCCGCGACCAGCGGCGCGGGCGTGTCTGGCAGTTGCGCCGGGTCGAGAAACTCGACGCCGTGCACGGTCTCGTTGGTGCACAGATGCAGGTAGGCCGCCGCATCGTCGCAATCGAAGGCGCGAGGCACATCGCGGAAGCCGTCCTCGGCCGACGTCGCGGCCAGACGCACGCGAGCACCGATGTGCGGCGCGAGCGCGCTGCCCATCTCGAAGGCCTTTTGCGACCAGCCGCCGGTCACGACATAGTCTGCCGACGCGCCGCCGAGCAGGTTCATCGGAATCTGTGCGAAGTGCTGCGTCGCGCCACCCTGCAGGAACAGCACGCGGTAATTGTCAGGCACGGCGAGCAGCTCGCGCAGGTCGGCCTCGGCGCGCTCGATGATGCCGGTGAAATGCTGACCGCGATGGCTCATCTCCATCACGCCACAGCCCGCGCCGTGCCAGTCGAGCATCTCGTCGGCGGCCTGTCGCAGCACTTTTTCGGGCAGGGCCGCCGGCCCCGCGCTGAAATTGAACACCCGGCTCATGCCCCTCTCCCGCCCATCAATCCTCGGCCAACTCGTCACCTGCGACGAGCTCGTCAGGGTCGGACTCGACCACCTGTTCGATGCCGGCCAGATACGTGCCCTCGTCCAGATTGATCAGGGTCACGCCCTGGGTCGCGCGGCCCAGTTCGCGGATGTCGGCCACGCGCGTGCGGATCAGCACGCCGCCGGTCGAGATCAGCATGACTTCGTCGCTGGGCTCGACCAGGCAGGCACCGACCAGACGGCCGTTACGCTCGGAAGTCTGGATCGCGATCATGCCCTTGGTGCCGCGCCCGTGACGGGTGTACTCGGCCACCGGCGTGCGCTTGCCGTAGCCGTTCTCGGTGGCGGTGAGCACACAGCGCGCGTCGTCTTCTGTGACCAGCATGGCGATCACGCGCTGGCTGTCCTCGATGTTCATGCCGCGCACACCGCGCGCCTCGCGCCCCATCGGGCGCACGTCGCTTTCGGGGAAACGCACCGCCTTGCCGGCGTCCGAGAACAGCATCACGTCAGACTTACCATTGGTGATGTCCACGCCGACCAGATGGTCGCCGTCATCCAGACCAACGGCGATGATGCCGGCCTTGCGCGGATTGGCGAAGGCCGTGAGCGCGGTCTTCTTGACCGTGCCCTGGGCGGTGGCCATGAACACGAAATGATCGTCGTCGAAGGTCTGCACCGGCAGCACGGCGGTGATCTTCTCGTTTTCCATCAACGGGAAGAGGTTGACGATGGGCTTGCCACGCGCGTTGCGCGCACCCTCGGGCACCTCGTAGACCTTGAGCCAATAGACACGGCCGCGGCTCGAGAAACACAGGATGTAATCGTGGGTGTTGGCGACGAACAGCCGGTCGATGAAGTCGTCGTCCTTCATGCCGGTGGCCTGTTTGCCGCGCCCGCCGCGCCGCTGCGAACGGTAGTCGGTGAGCGGCTGGCGCTTGACGTAGCCGCCATGCGAGAGCGTCACCACCATGTCCTCGGGCGCGATCAGATCCTCGATGCTGATCTCGGAGGTGTTGAACACGAGCTCGGAGCGACGCGGGTCACCGTACTGGTTCTTCACCGCCGCCAGTTCCTCGCCGATGATCGTCGAGATGCGCTCCGGGCGCGCCAGGATGTCGAGCAGGTCGGCGATCAGCTCCATGACCTCGCGGTATTCGCCGACGATCTTGTCCTGCTCCAGGCCAGTCAGGCGCTGCAGGCGCAGTTCGAGAATGGCCTGGGCCTGCGAATCGGACAATCGGTAGCCCTGCTCCGACAGGCCGAACTCCGGCGCCAGGCCTTCCGGACGGTAGTTGTCGGCCGCGGCGCGCGCGAGCATTTCCTCGACCAGCGGGCTGCGCCAGCGACGCGCGAGCAGGTCGCGCTTGGCGTCGGCCGGTGTTGATGCGGCCTTGATCAGGGCGATCACTTCGTCGACGTTCGACAGCGCAACCGCCAGACCTTCCAGCGTGTGGCCGCGCTCGCGCGCCTTGCGCAGTTCGAAGATGGTGCGACGCGTGACCACCTCACGGCGGTGCGACAGGAAGCAGTCGAGCATCTCGCGCAGGTTGAGCGTGCGCGGCTTGCCGTCGACCAGCGCCACCATGTTCATGCCGAAGCTGTCCTGCAGCTGCGTCTGCTTGTAGAGCTTGTTGAGCACCACCTCGGGCATCTCGCCGCGCTTGAGCTCGATGACCACGCGCATGCCGGACTTGTCCGACTCGTCGCGAATCTCGCTGATGCCGTCGATCTTCTTTTCGTTGACCAGGTCGGCAATGCGCTCGAGCAGCGTGCGCTTGTTCACCTGGTAGGGCAGTTCGTCGACGATGATCGCCTGACGACTGCCCTTTTCCAGATCCTCGAAGTGGGTACGCGCGCGCATCACGCAGCGCCCGCGGCCGGTGCGATAGCCGTCGTGCACGCCGGACAGGCCGTAGATCAGGCCGGCGGTCGGGAAGTCCGGCGCCGGGATGATCTCGATCAGATCCTCGATGGTGGCATCGGGATTGGCCAGCAGATGCAGGCAGGCATCGACGACTTCGGTCAGGTTGTGCGGCGGGATGTTGGTCGCCATGCCCACCGCGATGCCCGACGAGCCGTTGATCAGCAGGTTGGGGATGCGCGAGGGCAGGATCAGCGGCTCGCGCTCGGAGCCATCGTAGTTGGGCCCGAAATCGACGGTTTCCTTCTCGATGTCGGCCAGCAGGTCGTGGCCGATGCGCGCCATGCGGATTTCGGTGTATCGCATCGCCGCGGCGTTGTCGCCGTCGACCGAACCGAAGTTGCCCTGGCCGTCGACCAGCATGTAGCGCAGCGAAAAGTCCTGCGCCATGCGCACGATGGTGTCGTACACCGCCGAATCGCCATGCGGGTGGTACTTGCCGATGACGTCGCCGACGATACGCGCCGACTTCTTGTAAGGCTTGTTCCAGTCGTTCGACAGTTCGTGCATCGCGAACAGCACGCGCCGATGCACGGGCTTGAGCCCGTCGCGGGCATCCGGAAGCGCGCGGCCGACGATGACGCTCATCGCATAGTCGAGGTAGGAGTGACGCATCTCCTCTTCGAGACTGATCGGCAGGGTTTCTTTGGCGAACGTGGTCATCTCGGCTCGGCTTGACGGCGCCCATCGGCGCGTTGAAAAAAACACGCAATCTTACCATGGGCGCACGGTCGCTCGCGCCGCTTGCAGCGCCCTTCGGATGGCCGCCGCAGGCACGCTATGATGTGCGCCCCGCCTTCACGCACCGGAGCCCGACACGATGACCGAAGCCGTCGACCTGCTGATCAATGCCCGCTGGGTCGTGCCGGTAGATGACGCCGAATCGGTGCTCGAACACCATGCCGTCGCGGTATGCGACGGTCGCATCCATGCGGTGCTGCCACAACACGAGGCGCGCACCTCGATCAGCGCGCGCCGCACGGTCGAGCTGCGCGACCATGTGCTCATCCCCGGGCTGGTGAACGCACACACGCACGCGGCGATGGCGCTGTTGCGCGGCATCGCCGACGATCTGCCGCTGATGCGCTGGCTGCAGGAGGCGATCTGGCCGGCCGAAAGCCGGCACGTGAGCGACGCCTTCGTGCGTGACGGGACGCTGCTCGCCGCGGCCGAGATGCTGCGCGGCGGGGTCACGACCTGTAATGAAATGTATTTTTTTCCAGACGCCGCGGCCCAGGCCTTCGAACGGATGGGCATGCGCGCGGTGCTGGGCGTGACGGTGATCGACTTCCCCACTCCGTACGCAGCCGATGCGGACGACTATTTGCGCAAGGGACTCGAAGCGCGCGATCGCTGGCGCGGCCACCCGCTGTTCGAATTCTCGATCGCGCCGCACGCCCCCTACACGGTGTCCGACGCGTCGCTCGAGCGCGTCGCGAGTCTCGCCGCCGAGCTCGACTGCACGATCCACATGCATGTGCACGAAACCGCCCACGAAGTCGAGGAATCACTCGCGCGCCATGGTGTGCGTCCGCTCGCGCGCCTGGCCTCGCTGGGCCTGCTCGGGCCGGGCTTTCTCGGCGTACACGTCGTGCACGTCGACGACCATGACATCGCGCTGCTGGCACACCACGGCTGCTCGATCGCCCACTGCCCCACTTCCAACATGAAACTCGCGAGCGGCATCGCGCCAATCGCCGCGATGCATGAAGCGGGGCTGCGCATCGGCCTGGGCACCGACGGCAGCGCAAGCAACAACCGGCTCGACCTCTTCGAGGAAATGCGACAGGCGGCACTGCTGGCCAAGGTGGCGGGCGGCGACGCGTCCGTCCTGCCCGCCCGCAGCGCACTGCGCATGGCCACACGCGACGCTGCCGAGGCCATCGGGCTGGGCGGGCGCATCGGTACGATCGAACCGGGCAAGCTTGCCGACCTGTGCGCGGTGGACCTCGGAGGGGCGGACATGCAACCATGCTACGATCCGGTTTCGCATCTGGTCTATGTTGCAGGCAGACAACAGGTCTCGCACGTCTGGGTCGGCGGTGAAGCCCGCGTTGAAGGCGGCGTACTGCAGTTGCATTTAGACAACAGCGAATTGATCGCAACTGCAAGCTTGTGGCAGACTAGAATAGAGTCGTGACCGAGGAACGGACAGGCATGGAGCCGCGTCCAGACCGGCTCGGAAAATGACAGATTTGCCACAGACATCCCATTTGATGGACGAACAAAACATGAGCAAAAACCTCAAGAACAAGATGCTTGCACTGGCGGCTGTCGCTGCCCTCGGCATCGCTGCGGCTCCGGCCCAGTCCAAGGACGTCGTGATCACCTATACGTATGACGATCGGGGTGTCGTGCCCTACGTCATCGACAACCGCAAGGCGGTCGCGACGAGCGGCACCGGTCTGTGCTGGCGCACCGGCTTCTGGAGCCCGGCCGTGATCGAGACTGCGGTCGCCGGTCAGTTCCCGGTCGGCTGCAGCTGCGATCCCGACATCATCCCTGCCGACAAGTGTGAAGTCGTGGACCAGACCGGCGGTGCCAAGGCTGCCCCGCAGCCGACGACCGAGAAGATCAAGCTCTCGGCTGACGCCCTGTTCGACTTCGACAGCGCCATGCTGCGCCAGGAAGGCAAGATGGCGCTGAACGACCTGGCCGCCAAGGCTGCCAACGTCAACCTCGAAGTCATCCTCGCGGTCGGCCACACCGACCGCATCGGCTCGGACAGCTACAACAAGGCCCTGTCCGAGCGTCGTGCGACCTCGGTGAAGAACTACCTGGTGTCCAAGGGCATCGACGCCAAGCGCATCTACACCGAAGGCAAGGGCGAGAGCCAGCCGGTGACCGGCACGTCCTGCGACAACGTCAACGAGCGCAGCGCCCTGATCTCCTGCCTGCAACCGGACCGTCGTGTCGAGGTCGAAGTCATCGGCACGAAGTAAGCCGAAACGTCGCGATAGAGCGACCATCAAAGGCCCTGCTTCGGCAGGGCCTTTTGTTTGCATGACCCCCGATGACAGGGAGACGCCTCATGAATGCCAACGCGGACCCCGCGGAACTGCACAAATTCAGCGAGTTGGCCCACCGCTGGTGGGACCCGACCTCGGAATTCAAGCCGCTGCACGACATCAATCCGCTGCGCCTGAACTGGATCGACGCGAGCAGCCCGCTCGCCGGCAAGCGCGTCATCGACGTCGGTTGCGGCGGCGGCATCCTGTCGGAGAGCATGGCCGCGGCGGGGGCCACCGTCACCGGCATCGACCTGTCGGACAAGGCGCTCGGCGTGGCCCGCCTGCACCTGCTCGAAAGCGGCCTGAAGGTGAACTACGAACTGGCGGCCGCCGAAGAGTACGCCGAACGCCACGCCGGTCAGTTCGACATCGTCACCTGTCTCGAAATGCTCGAGCACGTACCGGACCCGGCCAGCACCATCGCAGCCTGCGCAAAGCTGGTGCGCCCGGGGGGCGAGGTGTATTTCTCGACGCTGAACCGAAACCCCAAGTCCTACCTGTTCGCAATCATCGGCGCCGAATACGTGCTCCGGCTGCTGCCACGCGGCACACATGAATACGCCCGCTTCATCAAGCCGTCGGAACTGTCGCGCGCATGCCGCGACGCCGGTCTCGATGTCCTCGATCTCACCGGAATGAGCTACAACCCGTTCACGAAGGTCTATGCGCTGGGGCGTGACACCGACGTCAATTACCTCGTACATACACGCCGCGATGGCTGACGCAATCCTGTTCGACCTCGATGGCACGCTGGCCGACACTGCGCCCGATCTGGCCGCAGCCGCCAACCGCCTGCGCGCCGAGCACGATCTGCCGCCGCTGCCGCCCGAAGCTCTTCGCACGCATACGTCCTCGGGTGCGCGTGGCATGCTGCGCGCCGCCTTCGACCTGCATCCCGAGGGCGATGCCTATCCCGACATGGTGGCCCGCTTCCTCGTCCACTACGCCAGCGCACTGTGCGTGCACACGCGCTTGTTCGACGGCATGGCCGAACTGCTCGATACGCTCGATGCCAACGCGATTCCTTGGGGCATCGTCACCAACAAGCAGGCGCGCTTCACCCTGCCACTGGTCGCCGCGCTCGGGCTCGACACGCGAGCCTGCTGCGTGGTCTCCGGCGACACCACAGCACGCCCAAAGCCCGCACCGGACCCGTTGCTGCACGCCTGTACCCAAGCGCATCTCGATCCGGCACGCACCCTCTACGTCGGCGACGATCTGCGCGACATCGACGCCGGTCGCGCCGCCGGCATGCCGACCGTGGCCGCCGCCTGGGGATATCTCGGCGACGAAGGCCCTGTCACCGCCTGGCAGGCAGACCACGTTATTGGTACCCCTGCGGAACTTCGACCGCTGGTCGGGCTCTGAGCTTGCGTACTACGTGTTAGCATGCGCACTTGAAATGGGCGTATCCGGCGCCATGTACCGGAACAGATTCACTGGGGCCGACTTGGCTTCGACGTGGGTCGCAAAGCAGTGCAGTGCATACCGAGGGCCAGGACACCTCGTAAATCCAGCTGGACCGCAAATAAACGCCAACGACGAGCGTTTCGCTCTCGCCGCTTAAACCCGGCGGGCGCTGCACCGGCAGGTCTCTGGGCCGGGTGGGCTTAGCGTAAGCTGAGTCCTCGCAGTGTCATTTACAGAGACTCGCGAGCAGGGTCGGGTCGCTTGGCCCTGCAGCTAAAGGTAAGGTGACTCGCTCCCGACCGGCCTGCCGACCGGCCAAGGCGAGAGTCAAATGAAAATAGGTCGGCTAAGTATGTAGATCTGTCTGTGGAGGGCTTGCGGACGGGGGTTCAATTCCCCCCGGCTCCACCAACACCGAACCCCGGCCGAACGGCCGGGGTTCTTTTTTTGGCAATCGCGTGCTCGATCAGTTGCCAGCGAGCAACAGCTTCAGGTCGGCGGCGATGTTCTCGGCCGATTCGGCGTGACGAACGTACAGACGCAAGCGCCCTTCCGGGTCGAAGACGTAAGTGCCGGCGGAGTGGTCGATGGTGTAGTTCATGCCGCTGGTGTCGCCGCTCTTCTGGTAGAAGACCTTGAACTCCTTCGCCACGGTGCCCGTCTGCTCGGCGTCGCCGCGCAGACCGAGGAAGCGCTCGTCGAAGTTCGGCACGTAGTTCGCGAGCAGTTCCTGTGTGTCGCGCTCGGGGTCCACGGTGATGAACAAGACCTGCACGCGCTCGGCATCCGCACCCAGCTCGCGCATTACGTCGCTCATCGTAGCCAGAGAACTGGGGCACACGTCGGGGCACTGCGTGAAACCGAAGAAGACCGTCACGACCTTGCCGCGGAAGTCCTCGAGGCTGCGCTCCGTACCGGTGTGGTCGGTCAGTTCGAACCCCTTGCCGTAGTCGGCACCGGTGATGTCGGTGTTGCGGAACTGCGGCGGCTGCTCGCCGCTGCATGCCGCGAGAACGAGCGCGGCGGCAGCGACGGTGAGTGTTTGAAACAGGCGTCGGGACATTTCAGAATCGCAGGTAGTGATCTACCAGCAATGCAGCGAACAGCAGGAACAGGTAGAGGATGGAGAAGCGGAAGGTACGACGCGCGAGCGCGTCGCTGTAGTTCGCATACAGCCGCCAGGAGTAGGCGATGAAGACACCGCCCAGCACGATGGCCGATACGAGATAGATCAAGCCGCTCATGCGCGTGGCGAACGGCAGCAGCGTCACGCCGAACAGGATCAGCGTATACAGCAGCACCGACAGTCGCGTGTATTCGGAGCCGTGGGTGACCGGCAGCATCGGCAGCCCGGCACGAGCGTAATCTTCGGTACGGTACAGCGCCAGCGCCCAGAAGTGCGGCGGTGTCCACGCGAAGATGATGAGGAACAGGATCAGCGCGTCGGCGGTGACTTCCCCGGTCACCGCGGCCCAGCCGAGCACCGGTGGCATCGCGCCGGAGGCACCGCCGATCACGATGTTCTGCGGCGTGCGCGGCTTGAGCATGACTGTGTAGATCACGGCATAGCCGACGAAGGTCGCCAGCGTCAGCCACATCGTCAGCGGATTGACCCACTGATGCAGAATCAGCAGGCCGGCGCCACCGAGCACGCTCGCGAAGGCCGCGGTTTCCGCGCAGGAGATCTCGCCGGTCGAGGTGGCACGTGCGCGCGTGCGCGACATGCTGGCGTCGATGCGCGCCTCGATCAGGCAATTCATCGCCGCTGCCGCGCCGGCGACGCCGGCGATGCCGACCGTTGCGGCCAGCACCACCGCGGGATCAGGCAGGCCGTAGGGTACGGCCAGGAACATGCCGATAATCGCACAGAATACGATCAGCGTATTGACCCGCGGCTTGGTGAGCACATAGAAGGCGCGCAGCCTCCGGCCGGCCGCAAGACGGTCAGGCGTAAGAGTTCTCGTGTGATGCACGCTCATCTTCTCCTCTCCCTTTCTCCATCGTGGCCGCGGTACTGCGGACACGATAATTGATGCCGACCATGATGACCACCAGCAGGGCCGCCCCGGCGTTGTGTGCGGCAGCGAGCAGCAACGGCAGGCTCAGCAACACGTTGGCGATGCCCAGCGCGACCTGCAGCGCGAGCGCCGCCAGCAGCGCATTGCCGAGCGAACGCGCGCCCGACTCCCTGCGCAAGCTAAGTCCCAGCGCGAACAACGCCACCCCGGCCACCAACGCACCGATGCGATGCATCCAGTGGATCGCGGTGAGCGCCTCGTGCGAGAGCAGTTCGCCCTCGGCCGTCATGCCCAGTTCGCGTACGACATGGAAAGC